>NZ_JBHVOI010000007.1:0-351815 GCF_042887885.1 Streptomyces sp. NPDC057900 | reverse complement strand
ACCGCCGTGCTGGAGGTCGAGGAGCCGGAGGAGGGTGTCCGCTCCGACGTGTCCGTCGACAACCCGGTTCCGACTCCGCCGTTCTGGGGCACCCGGGTCATCAAGGGCATCCAGCTCAAGGAGTACGCGTCCTGGCTCGACGAAGGCGCCCTCTTCAAGGGTCAGTGGGGCCTCAAGCAGGCCCGCGCCGGTGACGGACCCACGTACGAGGAGCTGGTCGAGACCGAGGGCCGCCCGCATCTGCGCGGCTGGCTCGACAAGCTGCACACCGAGAACCTGCTGGAAGCGGCCGTCGTCTACGGCTACTTCCCGTGCGTGTCCAAGGGCGACGACCTGATCCTGCTGCACGAGGACGGCTCGGAGCGCACCCGCTTCACCTTCCCGCGCCAGCGCCGCGGCCGTCGCCTCTGTCTGGCGGACTTCTTCCGCCCGGAGGAGTCCGGCGAGACGGACGTGATCGGCCTCCAGGTCGTCACCGTCGGATCGCGGATCGGCGGCGAGACCGCCAAGCTCTTCGAGGCCAACGCCTACCGCGACTACCTGGAGCTGCACGGGCTCTCCGTCCAGCTGGCCGAGGCACTCGCGGAGTACTGGCACGCCCGGGTCCGCTCGGAGCTGGGCTTCGCCGGGGAGGACCCGGCCGATGTCGAGGACATGTTCGCGCTGAAGTACCGGGGCGCGCGCTTCTCCCTCGGCTACGGCGCCTGCCCCGACCTGGAGGACCGGGCGAAGATCGCCGACCTGCTCCAGCCCGAGCGGATCGGTGTGCACCTCTCCGAGGAGTTCCAGCTCCACCCGGAGCAGTCCACCGACGCGATCGTCATCCACCACCCGGAGGCGAAGTACTTCAACGCGCGGTAGGGCTCCGTTCAACGCGTGGTAGCCGGACGAGTCGTACACTGGTCGGTCCAGTGCAGGCCGGTCACCGTCCCTCGGGGGAACGGTGGCCGGCCTTCTCGCCCCATGAAAGGTGTGCCGGAATATGACCAGTACGATTCCCGCGTCCTTGAGCCGTACGGCCGAGGGTGCTGCCCTGCAGGCCGTGCTTCTCGACATGGACGGCACCCTGGTCGACACCGAGGGCTTCTGGTGGGACGTCGAGAAGGAGGTCTTCGCCGACCTCGGGCACACGCTGGACGAGGCATGGCGTGAGGTGGTCGTCGGCGGCCCGATGACCCGCAGCGCCGGATACCTGATCGAGTCCACCGGCGCCGACATCACGCTCCCCGAGCTGACCGTGCTGCTCAACGACCGCTTCGAGAAGCGCATCGGCCTCGGGGTGCCCCTGATGCCCGGAGCGGCCCGGCTGCTGGCAGAGCTGGGCAGGAACCGTATCCCCACCGCCCTGGTCTCGGCCTCGCACCGGCGGATCATCGACCGGGTGCTGGACTCCGTGGGCCACCATCACTTCGCGCTGACCGTCGCGGGCGACGAAGTCACCCGGACGAAGCCGCACCCGGAGCCGTATCTCGCCGCCGCGAGCGGCTTCGGGGCCGACCCCCGGCTCTGCGCGGTCATCGAGGACACCGCGACCGGAGTGGCCGCCGCCGAGGCCGCCGGGTGCCGGGTGGTCGCCGTGCCGTCGGTGTCACCGATCGCCCCCGCCCCCGGCCGGGTCGTCGTGAGTTCTCTCGAAGAAGTCGATCTGGCATTCCTCAGGGGCCTGGTCACGGGAGCGCGCTGATTCGTACACCGAGAGTATTTCTGTGAATGAATGGAAAATCTCTCGGCATCGGAAGTGCAGTTCCTGTCGCGCTCACGTGCAAGTAAGTCGGGTGCATGTCAATAGCTGGAACCGCTCGCTCTGCTCCTATTGATTGAATTGAAGTGACCTTCCTCACCCGAATGGCCGACAGCGTGTTCGGGGGATTCGCTGGGCTGTCCGTTTTGGCGTACCCAAGTGTCCTGGTTCATGAATCCCTGTACGAATCATTCCGGCATCCCGGAAACCGTGCTCCTCGCATTCCCGTCACCACCCGATTACGCACCGGGCGGCCCCGGTCCGGCATTGCCGATGGCGCCTACTAATGTCGTTTTCTCCATGACCGCATGAGGGAGAACGTCCAAGATGAACCGCAAGACGCTGGTGCTGCCGGCCGTCGTCGGCCTGCTCGCGCCCGTACTCGCCGCCTGCGGCGCGTCGGACGGTGGGAGCGACGGCGGCGGCGCCATCGTCGTCGGCACCACGGACCGGTTCGTCGGCTCGAAGGACGCCCCCGCCCCGCTCGACCCCGCCATCGGCTACGAGGCGGGCGTCTGGAACGTCCTGCGGCAGACCGTGCAGACGCTGATGCACATCCCGCGCGGCGGCGGCGAGCCGGTGCCGGAGGCCGCCGAGAGCTGCACCTTCACCGACACGGGGAACGAGAGCTACCGCTGCAAGCTGCGCAGCGGCCTCGAATTCGCCGACGGCAGCCCGGTCACCGCGGAGGACGTCAAGTACTCCATCGACCGCGTCATCCGCATCAAGTCCACCAACGGACCCGTCGCGCTCCTCGACAACATCGACACCGTCGAGACCAAGGGCGAGCGCGAGGTCATATTCCACCTCCGGACCTCGGACGCGACCTTCCCCTACAAGCTCGCCACCCCGCCCGCCGGAATAGTCCAGCCCGCCAAATACCCGGCGGGCTCCCCGCGCGACGGATTCCAGGTGGACGGCTCCGGACCGTACACGATGAAGCCGGAAGTGAAGAACGATCAGGTCGTGAAAGTCGTCTTCACGAAGAATCCCCATTACAAGGGGGATCTCAAGGTGCTGAACGACAAGGTGGAACTCGATCTCTTCCCCGACGCCACCGCCATGGGCAAGGCGCTCGACGACAAGAAGATCGACATGATGACCCGCACCATGTCGCCCGAGCAGTCGCAGAAGATGCTGGAGCACCCCCAGGACGGCATCAAGCTCACCGAGATGCCCGGCCTCGCCATCAGCTATCTCGGATTCGACACCGACGACCCCGCCGTGAAGAACAAGGCGGTCCGCCAGGCCATGGCCCAGGTCATCGACCGGGGCCAGATCGCGAGCGAGGTGTACGGCACCACGGCCGAACCGCTGTACTCGCTGATCCCGTCCAGCATCGCCGGACACACCAACTCGTTCTTCAACAAGTACGGCGAGCCCAGCAAGGCCAAGGCCGCCGCGATCCTGCGTGATGCCGGGATCCACACTCCGGTGAAGTTCACCCTGCACTACACGACCGACCACTACGGCGACGCCACCGCGGCCGAGTTCAGGACCCTGCGCAAGCAGCTGAACGACACCGGCCTGTTCGACGTGACCGTCGCGGGCACCCCCTGGGAGAAGTACCGCCCGGCCGAACTGCGCGGCGAGTACGCCGCCTACGGCATGGGCTGGTTCCCCGACTTCCCGGACCCGGACAACTACACGGCGCCGTTCCTCGACAGGAACAACTTCCTCAACTCGCCCTACAAGTCGGCCCTCGCCCAGAAGACGCTCATCCCGCAGTCCCGCCGCGAGGCCGACCGCAGCGTCGCCGCCAAGACCTTCAAGCAGCTCCAGGACATCGTCGCGGAGGACGTCCCGGTCCTTCCCGTCTGGCAGGGCAAGCAGTACGTCGCCTCCCTCGACGGCCTCAGCGGCGTGGAGTGGGCGGTCAACTCCTCCGCCGACCTCCAGCTCTGGGAACTGAGCCGCGGCACCGACTGAGCCCCGGACCGTGTCCCGGCCCTCACCCCCGGTGGCCGCCCGGCGGGGTCACTGGGCGCCGGGGCGCACCAGCCCGCTCTCGTAGGCGTACACCGCCGCCTGCACCCGGTCACGCAGTCCGAGCTTCGTCAGCACATGGCCCACATGCGTCTTGACCGTCGTCTCACTGACGAAGAGGTCGGCGGCGATCTCGGCGTTCGACAGGCCGCGCGCCACCAGCTTCAGGACCTCCACCTCGCGGTCCGTCAACGTGTTGAGCGTGTCCGGAACCGGCTCCTCGCCGGACGGCAGATGGTCCGCGTACTTGTCCAGCAGCCGGCGCGTGATACTCGGGGCGAGCATCGCCTCGCCGCCCGCGACCACCCGGATCGCCTGCACCAGCTCATTGGCCGGGGCGTCCTTCAGCAGGAACCCACTGGCACCCGCGCGCAGCGCCTCCACCACGTACTCGTCGAGGTCGAACGTGGTGAGCACCAGCACCTTCGCCGGACCGTCCTTGCCGGGACCGCTGATCTGGCGCGTCGCCTCCACGCCGTCCATCCTCGGCATCCGGATGTCCATCAGCACCACATCGGGCTGCAGCGCCCGCACCTGGTCGAGAGCCTGGAGACCGTCACCGGCCTCACCCACCACCGCGAGATCACCCTCCGCCTCCAGAATCATCCGGAAGCCGGTGCGCAGCAGAGGCTGGTCATCGACCAGTAGGACGCGGATCGCCACGGAGTCTCCTTAAGGTCCTTCGAGGGCCACAGGCCGGCCGGCCTCAGCATGGACCGGGTCCATTCTGCCCTGGACATCCTGCTCCGGATCCGCCGGGCGTACCGACAGCGGATAGACCGGGGGAGTACCACCGAATTCGGGACAGAGCGCCTGATGGTCGCACCAGCCGCACAGCTTCGTCGGCCTCGGCCGCCACTCACCGGTCTCCGTGGCCAGCGAGATCGCCTCCCAGAGGGCCAGCAGCTTGCGCTCCACCCGCTCCAGATCCGCCACCACCGGGTCGTACGTCAGCACGTCCCCACTGCCGAGGTACACCAGCTGCAGGCGGCGCGGCACCACACCCTTCAGCCGCCAGATGACCAGCGCGTAGAACTTCATCTGGAAGAGCGCGCCCTCCGCGTACTCCGGACGCGGCGCCTTCCCCGTCTTGTAGTCGACGATCCGGACATCGCCGGCCGGTGTCACGTCGATCCGGTCGATCACCCCGCGCAGCCGCAGCCCCGACTCCAGCTCCGTCTCGACGAACAGCTCCCGCTCGGCCGGCTCCAGCCGCGTCGGATCCTCCAGCGAGAACCAGCGCTCCACGAGCCGCTCCGCCTCCGACAGCCACCGCGACAGCCGCTCACCCCGCGGATCCTCCGCGAACAGCTCCGACAGCTCCGGCTTCGACTCCAGCAGCCGGTCCCACTGCCCCGGGATCAGCGCCGTGGCCCGGCCGGCCGTCCGCTCCGTCGCCGGATTGTCGAACAGCCGCTCCAGCACCGCATGGACCAGCGTCCCCCGGGTAGCCGCCTCACTGGGCTTCTGCGGCAGCTTGTCGATGACCCGGAAGCGGTACAGCAGGGGACACTGCATGAAGTCGCTCGCCCGCGACGGCGAAAGGGACGAGGGCGGCTGCGGCGGCCGCGGCACTGAGGTCATGACGAAGACCCTACGACCCGCCACTGACAACAACCGGCATACCATCGACCACAGACCCCCGAACACTGCATGATCGTGCCGGACGGCACCGACCGAAGGGACCCCGTGGACGAGAGCGGCAACAGCGGGCGGCCGCAGCCCGGCGCAGGGGGACCGGACCCCGCCGCCGGCCCCGGCAAGGGCAAACCACCGCGCCGCGAAGAGCCCGGAGGCGGCATCCTGATGGGCCGCCCCTTCGGAGTACCCGTCTACGTCGCACCGAGCTGGTTCCTCGTCGCGGCCCTGATCACCTGGGTCTTCGGCGGCCAGCTCGACCGGGTCCTGCCCGGCCTGGGCGCGGCGCGCTACCTCGTCGCACTCTTCTTCGCCATCGCCTTCTACGCCTCCGTACTCGTCCACGAACTCGCGCACACCGTGGTCGCGCTGCGTTACAAACTGCCGGTGCGCCGCATCCAGCTCCAGTTCTTCGGCGGCGTCTCCGAGATCGAGAAGGAGTCCGAGACCCCGGGGCGCGAGTTCGTCCTCGCCTTCGTCGGCCCGCTGCTCTCCCTCGTCCTGGGCGGCCTCTTCTACATCCCGCTGAACTACGTCGAGCGCGGCACCGTCCCCGGAGTGCTCCTGGGCGGACTGATGATCTCCAACCTCATCGTCGCCGCCTTCAACCTGCTGCCCGGCCTCCCGCTCGACGGCGGCCGGATGCTCCGCGCCGTCGTCTGGAAGATCACCGGCCGCCCGATGAGCGGCACCGTCGCCGCCGCCTGGGTCGGCCGCGCCCTCGCCGTCGTCACCCTCGTCGGCATCCCCCTCCTCACCCGCACCGGGTCCTTCGGGAACGACACCGACAGCCTCAGCGGCATGGACACCGTCATCGACGCCCTGCTCGCCGCGGTCCTCGCCGCCATCATCTGGACCGGAGCGGGCAACAGCCTGCGCATGGCCCGGCTCCGCGAGCACCTGCCCGAACTGCGGGCCCGCGCCCTCACCAGGCGCGCGGTACCGGTCGAGGCCGCCACCCCGCTCTCCGAGGCACTGCGCCGCGCCAACGAGGCGGGCGCCCGCGCCCTCGTCGTCGTCGACGGAAGCGGCGAACCCAAGGCCGTCGTCCGGGAGGCCGCCATCGTCGCCGTCCCCGAGCACCGCCGCCCCTGGGTCGCCGTCAGCGGCCTCGCCCAGGACCTCACCGACGGCATGAAGGTCTCCGCCGAACTCGCCGGCGAAGCCCTCCTGGACCGGCTCAAGGCCAGCCCCGCCACCGAATACCTCGTCGTCGAGGACACCGGCGAGATCTACGGCGTACTCTCCACGGCCGACGTGGAACGGGCGTTCGTCGCCGCCATGGCCCGCCCCGCCGCCTGACCCGGCGCCGGTACCCGGACACGCGGTCGGAGCCCACGGAAACACCGGTACGCTGGTCACATGTCTGAACCGACCGGTGCCGCCCGCCGACGTGGGCCCTTCAAGGTCGGGGACCAGGTCCAGCTCACCGATCCCAAGGGACGCCACTACACCTTCACGCTCGAAGCCGGAAAGAACTTCCACACCCACAAGGGTTCTTTCTCGCACGACGAGCTGATCGGTGCTCCCGAAGGCAGTGTTGTCCGCACCACGGGGAACGTCGTCTACCTCGCGCTGCGCCCCCTGCTCCCCGACTACGTCCTGTCCATGCCCCGCGGCGCCGCCGTGGTCTACCCCAAGGACGCGGGGCAGATCCTGGCCTTCGGCGACATCTTCCCCGGCGCCCGCGTCGTGGAGGCCGGGGTCGGATCCGGCGCCCTCTCCACCTTCCTGCTCCGCGCCATCGGCGAGCAGGGCATGCTGCACTCCTACGAGCGCCGCGAGGACTTCGCCGAGATCGCCCAGCAGAACGTCGAGCGCTACTTCGGCAGCCCGCACCCCGCCTGGCAGCTCACCGTCGGAGACCTCCAGGACAACCTCACGGAGACCGACGTCGACCGCGTCGTCCTGGACATGCT
Organism: Streptomyces sp. NPDC057900; assembly: GCF_042887885.1. Lineage (NCBI taxonomy): Bacteria > Bacillati > Actinomycetota > Actinomycetes > Kitasatosporales > Streptomycetaceae > Streptomyces > Streptomyces sp. NPDC057900. The sequence goes on along the minus strand of NZ_JBHVOI010000007.1, from coordinate 344,531 downwards.
CGCGCCCTGGGAGTGCCTGGACGCCGTCTCCAAGGCGCTCGTCCCGGGCGGCATCCTCTGCGCGTACGTGGCGACCACCACACAGCTCTCCCGCACGGTCGAGTCCATCCGTGAGATCGGCTGCTTCGCGGAACCGCAGCCCTGGGAATCGATGATCCGCAACTGGCACGTCGAGGGCCTCGCCGTCCGCCCGGACCACCGGATGATCGGCCACACCGGCTTCCTCGTCACCGCCCGCCGGCTGGCCGACGGGGTCCAGGCCCCGCCGCGCCGCCGCCGCCCCTCCAAGGGCGCCTACGGCGACGACTACAGCGGACCCGGCAGCCAGAGCGGCACCGCCGCCGACTGACCCGGCAACGCGTTCGCGCCGCCGCCGAGTTCCCGCACAGACCGGGGAACTCGGCGGCGGCGCCTTTTCGTTGTGCCCGGTACCGGCGCACCGGAGGCGGGCAATCCCCAGGGACCCCACCGTTCCGCTGATGTGTGAGGTGTGGCACGATGCTGGCCACTCGCCACCCGGCCGCCGACGGCACCGCCGCTCAGGCATTCCGCACCACAGGAACCACAGGAGACATCCCGCGTGCAGACCTCCGCGCTCCCGGACCTCGCGCACACCGACTCCACGACGCTGCACTGGCTCGCCACCGCGGCTGCCATGGCGGCCGTCGTCGCGGCAGCCGGCCTGCTCCAGCCCGACACGACCGCCTCGGCCTCCACCACGCCCCACCGCACCGCGGTGCAGCACGGCACGGCCCCCGTGGCCCCGCCCGACCCCGCCCGCGCGGCGTTTCCCCTGAAGTGCGGCGACGGCGGCAACACGGTCGCCAAGGAGGCCCCCGGAGACCTCGACGGCGACGGCCGCCCGGAGACCGTCGCGGTGGTCCACTGCACGGCCGGACTGGGCACGCCGCCCAGCGGCGTCTACGTCCTCACACAGGAAAGCGGGGCCGCACCCAGGATCGTCGCGACCCTGGTCGACCCCGCCCAGAAGATGAGCGTCGGTGACTTCACCGTGCGTGAGGGCGTCGTCTCTGCGACGCTCCTCGGCTACTCCTCGGCCGCTGTCCCGTCCTGCTGCCCCGACGAGCAGGAGAAGGTCACCTGGCAGTGGCAGAACGGCGCCTTCGTACGCAACAGCCTGTCCGACGACTCCGACGGCTCGGTCGGCGGCAACGCCTGACGCCCACCCCGGGCAGCCACCGGCCGCCCCGGCCGACGGCTCAGGCAGCCTCGGGACCGAAGACCTCGACCCTGTCCGAAACACGTCGTACATGAATACAGTCGCCCGGACACTCCTTGGCCGAATCGACCACGTCCTGGAGAAGCGGCAACGGCACCGGGGTGGTGGCGCCCTTGTCCTGCAGCAGCTCGTCCCCGTCGCTCTTCACATAGGCGAGTCCGTCGATGTCCAGCTCGAAGACCTCGGGCGCGTACTGCACACAGATGCCGTCCCCCGTGCAGAGGTCCTGATCGATCCAGACCTCCAGGTCCTGCGTGTCGCCACCGGTGGGAGCGTCCTGCTGCGCGGTCATTTCGCCTGCCGTTTCCTGCGTATCCGAACCAAAAAAAGCCAGCCCTGACGGGTGTTGAACACTTCGACGATACAACCGGCCGCTTTCCGATGTTGAAGGGTGGGTATTCCCCTGACACGAGGGAGAGCGCAAGGGTGAAGATCGGACACGCCTCACAGTCTTTGTGATCTAGGGGTTTCAATCATCACCCACCCAGGTAGGGTCAGGAAGCGTCCAGCTCCCCTTGGAGGAGGTGAGGACCGTGGCAGCCCACGACGACGACACCAACCGCGGCATCCGGCCCGGACGGGGGTCCGATGACCCAGCCGGCCAGGTCGCCTATCTTGAGCAGGAAATCGCCGTCCTGCGACGTAAGCTCGCCGACTCTCCGCGGCATACGAGGATTCTCGAAGAGCGGATCGTCGAGTTCCAGACCAACCTCGCAGGCGTGTCCGCCCAGAACGAGCGGCTCGCCAGCACACTCCGCGAGGCCCGCGACCAGATCGTGGCCCTCAAGGAAGAGGTCGACCGGCTGGCACAGCCACCGGCCGGCTTCGGTGTGTTCCTGCAGGCCAACGAGGACGGCACCTGCGACATCTTCACCGGGGGCCGCAAGCTCCGGGTGAACGTCAGTCCCAGCGTTGAGCTCGAAGACCTCCGGCGCGGCCAGGAAGTCATGCTCAACGAAGCGCTCAACGTGGTCGACGCCATGGAATTCGAGCGGGCCGGGGACATCGTCACCCTCAAGGAGATCCTTGAGGACGGCGAACGAGCCCTGGTGGTCGGGCACACCGACGAGGAACGGGTGGTGCGGCTCGCCGAGCCGTTGCTGGACATCACCATCCGCCCCGGCGACGCCCTGCTGCTCGAACCCAGGTCCGGCTACGTCTATGAAGTCGTTCCCAAGAGCGAGGTCGAAGAACTCGTCCTCGAAGAAGTCCCGGACATCGACTACGACAAGATCGGCGGCCTGGGTGACCAGATCGAGCTGATCCGCGACGCGGTGGAGCTCCCCTATCTGCACCCGGACCTCTTCAAGGAGCACGAACTGCGGCCGCCGAAGGGCATCCTGCTCTACGGCCCGCCCGGCTGCGGCAAGACGCTCATCGCCAAGGCCGTCGCCAACTCCCTGGCGAAGAAGGTCGCCGAAGTCACCGGCCAGCCCGCCGGCAAGAGCTACTTCCTCAACATCAAGGGTCCCGAACTCCTCAACAAGTACGTCGGTGAGACCGAGCGCCACATCCGCCTGGTCTTCCAGCGTGCCCGCGAGAAGGCGAGTGAGGGTACCCCCGTCATCGTCTTCTTCGACGAGATGGAGTCGCTCTTCCGCACCCGGGGATCCGGCGTCAGCTCGGACGTGGAGAACACCATCGTCCCCCAGCTGCTCGCCGAGATCGACGGCGTCGAGGGCCTGGAGAACGTCATCGTGATCGGCGCCTCCAACCGCGAGGACATGATCGACCCCGCGATCCTGCGCCCCGGCCGCCTCGATGTGAAGATCAAGATCGAGCGTCCGGACGCGGAGGCCGCGAAGGACATCTTCGCGAAGTACCTCACGCCTTCGCTGCCCCTGCACGCCGACGACCTCGCGGAGCACACCGGCTCCAAGGAAGCCGCCGCGCACGCCATGATCCAGTCGGTCGTCGAACGGATGTACACCGAGTCCGAGGAGAACCGCTTCCTTGAGGTGACATACGCCAACGGCGACAAGGAGGTCCTGTACTTCAAGGACTTCAACTCCGGCGCGATGATCCAGAACATCGTCGACCGGGCCAAGAAGATGGCTATCAAGGCCTTCCTCGACCAGGGCCAGAAGGGCCTTCGCGTCTCCCATCTCCTCCAGGCGTGTGTGGACGAGTTCAAGGAGAACGAGGACCTTCCGAACACCACCAACCCGGACGACTGGGCCAGGATCTCCGGCAAGAAGGGTGAGCGGATCGTCTTCATCCGCACACTCGTCACCGGAAAGCAGGGCGCGGACACCGGGCGGTCCATCGACACGGTGGCAAACACCGGGCAGTACCTGTAGAACGCAGACCGGCTGCGGATGCCCGGCCGGGCATCCGCAGCCGGTTGCTTTCCGGACAGCTGCGCCGACACCGCAGCAATGACGTAATTGATCTCCCCACCAGCACAGAGGCGCTCTAGGCTCATGGATACCGCCCGGTCGCGCAGTGCGGGTACGGGCAAAACCGCGCACGCACCGGACAAGCAGCGGTACTTGAGCGCCGTTCCCGGAAGGGAGCGCCGCCGGGCAAGGAGGGCCGCATGACCGTACGGCGAGTAATGGGCATCGAGACCGAGTACGGGATCTCCGTGCCCGGCCATCCCAACGCCAATGCCATGCTCACCTCGTCCCAGATCGTCAACGCCTACGCGGCGGCGATGCACCGGGCGCGCCGCGCCCGCTGGGACTTCGAGGAGGAGAACCCGCTGCGAGACGCGCGAGGCTTCGACCTCGCCCGCGAGACCGCCGACTCCAGTCAGCTCACGGACGAGGACATCGGCCTGGCCAATGTCATCCTCACCAACGGGGCACGGCTCTACGTCGACCACGCACACCCCGAGTACAGCTCCCCGGAGATCACCAACCCCAGGGACGCCGTCCTCTGGGACAAGGCCGGCGAGCGCATCATGGCCGAGGCCGCCGAACGCGCGGCCCAGCTGCCCGGCGCCCTGCCGATCCACCTGTACAAGAACAACACCGACAACAAGGGCGCCTCGTACGGCACGCACGAGAACTACCTGATGAAGCGGGAGACCCCGTTCTCGGACATCGTGCGCCACCTGACCCCGTTCTTCGTCTCGCGCCAGGTCGTCACCGGAGCGGGACGGGTCGGAATCGGCCAGGACGGCCACGAGCACGGCTTCCAGATCAGCCAGCGCGCCGACTACTTCGAGGTCGAGGTCGGCCTGGAGACCACGCTCAAGCGGCCGATCATCAACACCCGCGACGAACCCCACTCGGACGCCGAGAAGTACCGCCGGCTGCATGTGATCATCGGCGACGCGAACCTCTCGGAGATCTCCACCTACCTCAAGCTGGGCACCACCTCGCTGGTCCTCTCCATGATCGAGGACGGTTTCATCAACGTCGACCTGGCCGTCGACCAGCCGGTGCGGACGCTGCACCAGGTGTCCCACGACCCGGATCTCCAGCAGCTGGTCACTCTGCGCAGCGGCCGGACACTCACCGCTGTACAGCTCCAGATGGAGTACTTCGAGCTCGGCCGCAAATACGTCGAGGAGCGGTACGGGGCGGACGCCGACGAGCAGACCAGGGACATCCTGGTCCGCTGGGAGGACACGCTCAACCGGCTGGAGAACGATCCGATGAGCCTGTCGCGCGATCTGGACTGGATCGCCAAGCGGGAGCTCATGGAGGGCTACCGCCGCCGCGACAGCCTCGACTGGGACGCGCCCCGCCTGCACCTGGTGGACCTCCAGTACGCCGACGTACGGCCCGACAAGGGTCTGTACAACCGTCTGGCGGCCCGGGGCAGGATGAACCGCCTGCTGGACGAGAACGAGGTCGAGCAGGCCCGTACAGCACCTCCGGAGGACACCAGGGCGTATTTCCGCGGCCGCTGCCTGGAGCAGTACGCGGACGACGTCGCGGCGGCCTCCTGGGATTCGGTCATCTTCGATCTTCCGGGCCACGACTCCCTGCAGCGGGTGCCCACCATGGAACCGCTCCGGGGCACCCGTGAGCACGTGAAGGACCTCCTGGACCGCTGTCGTACCGCGGAAGAGCTGGTCCGGGTGCTCGCGGGCGGCTGAAAGGGCCGTCGGCTGGGAATCATTCCGATGACCTCCGGACGTTGAGACAAGTACCGGGCCAATGTCGGACCCCGTAGGTAGGGTCTGATCAAGTGCTTCGAACCGAGCGGGGTGAGCTATATGGCGACCAAGGACACCGGCGGCGGACAGCAGAAGGCGACGCGCTCCACCGAGGGGACAGAGGAGCAGGCGCAGGACGCGCAGGCCTCCGAGGACCTTCAGGAGCGACAGGACAAGCTGAGCGACGACGTCGACGACGTTCTGGACGAGATCGACGACGTCCTCGAAGCCAATGCCGAGGATTTCGTGCGGTCGTTCGTGCAAAAGGGCGGCGAGTAGGACGCGATGTCCGGTGTGAGCCGCCCGAAGGGCCGCTCACGCTGACGGCGTTCCCGTCACGGGGTGCCTCTGCCCACAGCAGGGCATCCCGTGGTGGGCCGCGGGCGTACCGCGGGGCTGGGCATCACCGGGCGACAGATGTCCGCGCGATCTCCCCAGCTGTTCCCGCCGTACATGTGGATCACTGCCACCAGACGGGTAGGGTCCGAGGCGTACTGTGCTTCAACCGCAATTCGGCCATCGGCAAGTTGGGGGATGATCCTGACACCTTGCGCAGGGCCATCGCTTACCTGGAGGGAAACGCGTGGAAGCCAACACTCGTAGCACCGGGCGTCTACCAGCTGCCTTCCTGACGCCGGGATCGTCCTCCTTCATGGACTTCCTGACCGACCAGTCGCCCGCGATGCTGCCGGGCAACCGGCAGCTGCCGCCCATGAAGGGGGCCATCGAGGCCCCGCACGGGACGACGATCGTGGCGGCCTCGTTCCCCGGCGGCGTGGTGCTGGCCGGTGACCGGCGGGCGACCATGGGCAGCATGATCGCGCAGCGCGACATCCAGAAGGTGTTCCCGGCCGACGAGTACTCGGCGGTGGGTATCGCCGGTACGGCCGGGCTGGCCGTGGAGATGGTCAAGCTCTTCCAGCTGGAGCTGGAGCACTTCGAGAAGGTCGAGGGTGCCCAGCTCTCCCTGGAGGGCAAGGCGAACCGGCTCTCCACGATGATCCGGAGCAATCTGGCGATGGCCATGCAGGGGCTCGCCGTGGTGCCGCTCTTCGCCGGCTACGACGTCGACCGCGAGCGGGGCCGGATCTTCTCGTACGACGTCACCGGAGGCCGCTCCGAGGAGCAGGGTTACGCCTCCACGGGATCCGGGTCGATCTTCGCCCGTACCTCCATGAAGAAGCTCTACCGCGAGGACCTGACGCAGGAGCAGACGCTCACTCTGGTCGTTCAGGCGCTGTACGACGCGGCGGACGACGACTCGGCGACCGGTGGGCCCGATGTCGCCCGGCGTATCTATCCGATCATCACCGTCATCACCGACGAGGGTTTCCGGAAGCTGACCGAGACGGAATCCGCCGACATCGCCCGCTCGGTTCTGGAACGAAGGCTGGAACAGCCCGACGGCCCGCGCGCCGAGCTGCTCTGACCCCCGTTCCCAGGCTTCTTCGATGCTCTTGTCACTGACAGAAAGGGACGGATAGCCGGTGTCGACGCCGTTCTATGTCTCACCTCAGCAGGCCATGGCCGACCGGGCGGAATACGCCCGGAAGGGCATCGCCCGTGGTCGCAGCCTGGTTGTGCTGCAGTACACCGACGGCATTGTGTTCGTCGGCGAGAACCCGTCCCGTGCGCTGCACAAGTTCAGCGAGATCTATGACCGGATCGGTTTCGCCGCCGCCGGTAAGTACAACGAGTACGAGAATCTCCGCATCGGCGGAGTGCGCTACGCGGATCTGCGCGGATACACCTATGACCGTGACGATGTGACGGCCCGTGGACTGGCGAATGTCTACGCGCAGACGCTCGGCACCATCTTCTCCAGTGCGGCCGAGAAGCCGTACGAGGTGGAGCTGGTCGTCGCCGAGGTGGGCGCGGCGGCGGACGGTGACCAGATCTACCGGCTGCCGCACGACGGCTCGATCGTGGACGAGCACGGCTCGGTCGCCGTCGGTGGCAACGCGGAGCAGATCAGTACCTTCCTGGACCAGCGGCACCGTGACGGGATGTCACTGGCCGAGGCGCTGAAGCTGGCGGTGCAGGCGCTCTCCCGTGATCCCAACGGCAGTGAGCGGGAGATCCCCGCCGACCGGCTGGAGGTCGCGGTCCTGGACCGCACGAGGCCGCAGCAGCGCAAGTTCAAGCGGATCGTCGGCCGGCAGCTGGCGCGGCTGCTGGAGGCCGACGGCGCCGGCTCGACGCCGACGGACGCCCCCTCGGACACGGAGGACGGCGACGACGCCACCACGGCGACGGCCACCGGTAAGCCGGGCGGCAAGTCGACCGGCAAGAAGGCCGTGACCGACTCCGGTGACTCCACCGACTCCGGTGGGGACGTCGAGTAGTCCGTTCCGCCATAAGGCTCTGCCCCGGTCCGCCTCCCCGGCGGGCCGGGGCTCTGTCATGCCGGCCGGCCGGCGGGTGGGGGAGCGGACGAGCCGCGGACGACCAGATGGACCGGCAGGCTGCCGGTCTCGGCCGTGCGGCCGTCCAGAACGGCCAGCAGGGCGCTCATGCCGCGCTCACCGACCTGTTCCGCGGGCAGCCGCACGGTGGTGAGTTCGGGCTCCACGGCCGTGGCCAGGGCCAGATCGTCGAAGCCGGTCACGGAGATGTCGTCGGGTACGCGCAGTCCGAGCCGGCGTGCCGCCTTGCACGCGCCCGCGGCCAGGATGTCGTCGTCGCAGACCATGGCGGTGGGCCGGGGGCCGGGGAGGGCCAGCGCGCGTTCCGCGGCCGCGTGGCCGGCCCGTACGTCCAGCGCCGCCGGCACGGTGCGTACGTCGGTGCCGGGCACGCCGCGCAGGGCGTCCCGGACGGCTTCGGCGCGGACCGCGAACGTCCAGGTGTCGACGGCCGAGGCGAGGTGGACGAAGCGGCGGTGGCCGAGGCCGAGCAGATGCTCCGTCACCTGGCGCATCCCGTCGGCGACATCGAGGTTGACCCGGGCCGCCGGACCCGGGGCAGAGGGGTCGCTGTCGAGCATGACCAGCGGCAGGTCGGCCCCGTGCAGGGCGCCCAGCGCGTCGGCGGCCATCGAGGAGGCGATCACCCCGTCGAGCGCGGCGCGGGCCGAGGCGAAGGGGTCCCGGGCCGGACCGGTGCCGTCGGGCGAGGGGTACAGGACGACGCCGAAGCCGTGTTCCGCGGCGACGGCGGCTGCCCCGGTGTACACCCGGGCGAAGAACTCGTTGGTGAGGGCCGGCACGACGAGCAGGGCGGTCCTGGTGCTGCCCAGGCGCAGACTCCGGGCGGCGAGATTCGGCCGGTACCCGAGCTCGTGGGCGGCCTCCCGCACCCGCTCTGCGGTGGCGGAGGAGACCCGGCCGCGCCATTTGCCGCCGAGGACCAGGGAGACGGTGGCCTGCGAGACGCCGACGGCCCGTGCCACGTCACGGCTGGTGGGCCGGGAGGGGGCGGGCTGTGCTGGGCTGGTCACTCGGGCCTCCGGGCCGGTCGGTGCAGGCGCCGTGAGGTGGACCCGCGCACTGGTCACATGGTACGTATGAACCCGGAAGTTATACGTAAAACCTAGGGTGGCCGTAAGGCGTCCCGGGGAGAGGGGCGGGACATGGCCGCGGGATATCTGGACATCCTCCGGGCGCGGCATGCCGCCCGGCTGCTGACCGGCACCCTCGTGGGGCGGCTGCCGAACGGCACCGCCCCCATCGCCATCGTCCTGTTCACCCGTGCGGAGGGCGGCGGCTACGGCCTCGCGGGCGCGCTCGCCGCCGTGTACGGGCTGGGCACCGCCGTCGGGCAGCCGCTGCTGGGCCGCGCCGTGGACCTGTACGGCCAGCCGCGCGTCCAACTGCCCGCCGCTGTCCTGTCCGCGATCGGAATGACCCTGCTCGCCGTGGTGGGCCTCGGCCCGCTGCCGCTCGCCTACGGGGCCGTGGCCCTCGCGGGCGTGGCCACACCTCCGCTGGAGGGCGGCCTGCGCGCCCTGTGGCCGAGCGTCCTCGGCAGTGAGGACCGGGTGCACCGGGCGTACGCCATGGACGCGGTCGCGCAGGAGGTCATGTTCACGGTGGGGCCGCTGCTGGTGACCCTGCTGGTCTCCCTCTGGTCGCCCGCCGCCGCACTCCTCGTGATCAACGCGATAGGGGTCCTGGGGGCGCTGTCCGTCGTCCTCTCCGAGCCGTCCAGGACCTGGCGCTCCGCGCCGCGCGAGGCGCACTGGCTGGGGGCGCTCCGTTCGCCGGGGCTGCTGGCCCTGCTCGGCTCGTTCTTCTTCGTCGGGCTGGCGTTGGGCTCCATCACGGTGGCGGGCGTGGCCTACGCCGACGACCAGGGCCAGGAGTCCGTCTACGGCTGGCTGATGGCCGCCCTGGGGCTCGGCGCCCTGATCGGCGGCGCGCTGTACGGGGCCCGGCAGTGGTCGGGGCCGCCCGAGCGCCGGCTGCGGGTGATCGTGGCGCTCCTCGCGCTGGGCTACCTGCCGCTGACGCTGACGCCTGGCGTGGTGGCGATGACCGTGCTGGCCGGGGTCGCGGGAGTGTTCCTGGCGCCCGCGATCGCCTGCTCGTTCATCGTCGTCGACCGGCACGCTCCGAGGGGCACGGTGACGGAGGCCTTTTCGTGGCTGGTGACGACGTTCGGGGTGGGCGCGGCGGCCGGGACGGCCGTGGCGGGACCGGCCGTGGAGCTGGGCGGGACGGCGTGGAGCTTCGCGGTGGCGGGGGCCGGTGGAGTGGCGGCGCTGCTGGTTCTGCTGGCCACCGGAAGGGTCCTCGCAGCTCCCGGGCGTAGTGCTGTCGCGGTGCGAGGATCGGAAAATGATCGAAACGGTGCCGTCGAACCCGGTTTCAGCTCGGGCCATCAGGCGTAATGTTCAGTCATGGACCGCCGCATTTTCGGGCTGGAGAACGAGTACGGCGTCACGTGCACGTTCAGGGGACAGCGCCGACTGTCTCCTGATGAAGTGGCGCGCTACCTCTTCCGCCGTGTTGTGTCATGGGGCCGCAGCAGCAATGTCTTTCTGCGGAACGGCGCCCGCCTCTACCTCGACGTGGGATCGCATCCGGAATATGCAACCCCCGAATGCGACAACCTGACCGAGCTGGTCACTCACGACAAGGCCGGCGAGCGCATTCTCGAAGGCCTGCTTGTCGACGCCGAACGCCGTCTGCACGAGGAGGGAATCGCGGGCGACGTCTATCTCTTCAAGAACAACACCGATTCGGCCGGAAACTCCTACGGATGCCATGAGAACTACCTCGTGGCCCGGCACGGGGAATTCTCCCGGCTCGCGGACATCCTCATTCCCTTCCTCGTCACGAGGCAGCTGATCTGCGGCGCCGGCAAGGTACTGCAGACCCCGCGGGGCGCCGTCTACTGCGTCAGCCAGCGTGCCGAGCACATCTGGGAGGGCGTCAGTTCCGCGACGACACGCTCCCGTCCGATCATCAACACCAGGGACGAACCGCACGCGGACGCGGAGCGGTACCGCCGCCTCCACGTCATCGTCGGTGACTCCAACATGTCCGAGACGACCATGCTGCTCAAGGTCGGCGCCACCGACCTGGTGCTCCGCATGATCGAGGCGGGCACGGTGATGCGGGATCTGACGCTGGAGAACCCCATCCGGGCGATCCGGGAGGTCAGCCACGACATCACGGGACAGCGCAAGGTGCGCCTGGCCAGCGGCCGTGAGGCATCCGCCATCGAGGTGCAGCGCGAGTACTACGAGAAGGCCGTGGACTTCGTCGACCGCCGCGGCATCCGTACGGGCAACGTCGAGAAGGTCCTCGAACTGTGGGGCCGCACGCTCGACGCGGTCGAGGCCGAGGACCTCGACCGGATCGACACCGAGATCGACTGGGTCATGAAGTACAAGCTCATCGAGCGGTACCGGGGCAAGCACAACATGACCATGTCGAATCCGCGGGTCGCCCAGATAGACCTCGCCTACCACGACATCCACCGCCGCCGAGGCCTGTACTACCTGCTGGAGCGCAAGGGGCAGGCCGCCCGCATCTGCAACGACCTGAAGATCTTCGAGGGCAAGTCGGTGCCCCCGCAGACCACCAGGGCCCGGCTGCGCGGCGACTTCATCCGGCGGGCCCAGGAGCAGCGCCGGGACTTCACCGTCGACTGGGTCCACCTCAAGCTCAACGACCAGGCGCAGCGCACGGTGTTGTGCAAGGACCCGTTCCGTTCCGTGGACGACCGAGTGGAGAAACTGATCGCGGGTATGTGAGCCGGTGGCACGCACCACGGCCCCCAGGACTTGCCGGTCCTGGGGGCACCTCTCATGGCCTTGATCAACAGCGGCGATCATGCGATCGTGGCGACGTTTCGGGACCGTTTGCCGGGGCATTGCCCATGGAGACATCCATGATCAAGGCTCTTGCCGCAAGGCACCGTTCGGCAGTCCGAAGATGGCCGCCAAGCACAAGGTCGGAATCGATACTCCCAATGGACCCCGCGTCCGTTCGAGGCCCGAATCGAACGGAAGGACAGGAAGCCACTGGTGGCACGGTGCGGCGGACCGACGGCAGTGAGCGGCGGAACTCGCTGATCGTCAACCGATCCGGGTGGACTATCCGCAGAATGAACTCATCGCGAGACTCCTGGCGGATACGTGCGAGATCTGGGGAAGCGAGGGCAACGTGCAAGTGCACCACATCCGCGCTCTCGCACATGCCGGATTGCAGTCTTCCGACTGGGCGCGCGCCACGCTCCACCGGCGCCGCAAAGCGGTTGTGGCCTGCGATACCTGCCACGACCGTATCCATTCGGAAGGGCCGACCAGACCACTCACGCAGTAGTCACCGGAGAGCCGGATGACAGGAATCCTTCATGTTCGGTTCGGCGGGAGGCCGCGCGGAACAGGACCTGCCACGGCAAGCGCCTCACTGCGCGGCCGACCCAACCGCCTGGCTCCACGGCTTCAAACGCCTCCGCATCCGCTGGGAACGACGAGCAGACATCCACGAAGCCAATCTCAAACTTGCCTGCTGCCTCATCACCCACCGACTGTTCAGGGCAGTGCTCTAACCTTGACCAGCAAGATTGTCGGTCATCCCGTAGATGGCCGCGGCGCATTTCATGATCCACGCTCATGAGTGACCGTTCGCTTTCGTACGCCTGGTTGGCTTTGTAGATGAGCACGGTATCTGAGGACCTGAAGGCAATGACCAACGAGTTCGAGCACGAGCACGGATTCCCACCAGGGACCAATGTGGTCCGGCCGGCCACGACGATCAGGCCACTGCTCGCATGCTCGTCCAAGTGAGTCTCGCCCCTGCTGGCCTGGTGACCTTCTACGACAGCATTGGTGACGTCACTTGGGCGGACGTCGGCAACGGCTACTTCGTCGCCCCTGCAGGGGATGTTTTTCTGCAGCTCAAGGAGTATTGAGCTGTCGATATGGGCGTGGCCCAGAAGTCCTGCGGTCTGGCCATTGGGTCGAACGTAGGAGGCCAGTCCCACATCGCTGCCCCTGGCGGGGCGATCTACCGGACGCGAACAGCATCGCTGGACGAGCCTGAGCTCGACCGCGTGGCCGATGACCTGCAGCAGTTTCCGGAGTTGCTAGAGCAGGCCTGACCGGTTCGTCAATAGCGGTGGGCCGGGATACCTCTAGGGACGGACCTCTGCGCGTCATTGTGTTATTCGTTGTTACAGCGGCTAACACAATGAGGTGGCTGGGCCATGGTGGCCGTGTCCGCGTCTTGATTTGGGCGTTGGCGGTGCATGGGGACTTCGCCGTGCATCGTGTCGGATGACTTGTAGGAGCGGATCGAGCCGCTCCTGCCGCGCAAGGAGCGTCGGTTCCGGCACCCGGGCCGGAAGCTGCTGCCCGACCGGGAGGTGCTGTGCGGCATTCTCTTCGTGCTCCACATGGGCATTCAATGGGAGTTCCCGCCGAAGGAGTTGGGATTCGGGTAGGGCATGACGTGCTGGCGACGGCTGCGGGACTGGAACGAGGCCGGCGTCTGGCAGCGCTTGCACGAAGTGCTCTGGCCGAGCTGAACGCGGCTGCCCGCCTCGACTGGTCGCGGGCCGTCGTCGATTCCAGCCACGTGCGGGCCGTAAAAGGGGGGCCACACGGGACCGAGTCCGGTCGATTGTGCCCGATCCGGATCGAAACACCACCTGATCACGGACGGCCACGGCACTCCGCTCGCCGTGATCCTCACCGGCGGCAACCGCAACGACGTCACCCAGTTACTGCCTCTAATCGACGCCATCCCGCCGGTCAGAGGCGGGGTCGGTCACCCACGACACAAGCCCGACTCCCTCTTCGCCGGCCGCGGATACGACCACGACCTACCGCGACGAGGTCCGCCAACACCGGATCGTGCCGGCCATAGCCCGCCGCGGCACCCGCCACGACACTGGACTGGCACCTACCGCTGGGTCGTGGAACGCACCTTCGCCTGGCTCCACGGCTTCAAACGCCTCCGCATCCGCTGGGAACGCCGAGCCGACATCCACGAAGCCTTCCTCAAGCTCGCCTGCTGCCTGATCACCCGCCGACAGATCAACTCATTGTGTTAGCCGTTGTTAGTGGCGTGCAAGTACGAAACAATGCAGAGTTGCGTATAAGCGATCCCTCCGAGTCGTTCACGCATGCTCTAGACATGGAATTTTACTGTCCGTTTGGTGACGTTGAGGGATTCGGCGAGATCATCAAAGACGGGTGCATTGGATAGGAGTGAAAAGGCCTCCTTCTCGCGGGTGGTCAAGCTGTGTAGAGGGATAGGGTGCGATCAAGTGCTCCGGTAAGAGGAGGCGGAAGTGTGGGGGCGGCTTCACGGCAGGTTTGACAGAAATTGATTCAAGATTCGATCCGCTTGAGAATTTCTGTGGCGAAATTCTCGACGTGGTCGAGCTTCCGTGATCTGTTAACGGGTGAGCGATTCGGCGAGCTTGGTCCTCTCTTTAAGCTGACGTTTAGCGAGATCGAGTGTCTTGATATTGGTGTGAATTGTTCTATTCTGATAGATGGATTGAACATCAAAATAGACACCCGCCAAATTTACCTTTTGCTTACACTTGACGTCCTTCTTTGCGGCGTTTATGGCGCGAGGGGAGGATGGATCCTTATCGAATCCCAGTTGCGTGGCCGCCTTCATCGGATCACTTGCGGTGAATCCTTGCTTCTTCATGCATGCAGACCAAAGCTTGTTGACATTCTTGATCCGTGAGTCATTCAGAGCTGCAGACTCGGCATCTCTCTGGAGGCTGAAGACGTACAGGAGATCAACACTGTCTGGTGTGCGAGCGTAGAGCTTTAGAAACGATTCTCTGGTGCAGCCCCCGACAGGTACCCGCCGACCGTTGATTTTTTGCTCGCTGCCACCTTGTTTTTCGGCTTCCTCTTGGCTCATCGGCAGATCTTCGAGAGTCAAATCGTTCGCTCCGGTCAGGGCGACACGCTCAGCTTCACTACGCGGTGACGCGCCCTCGGATTGAGGGTCCGTCTCGACCTTGCGTCCATATCCGTGTCGAGCGGCGATCTCCATGTCGAGAATTCCAAAAACCCCCGCATGCCTGTGATCCGTGGAGGTGGAAATTTTTTCGGGGGGAGCATACTCGAATCCAAATCGCTCCATGCATTGATTCGTCAGAATCGCCTGGGCCCTGTCAAATTTCTCTTGCTCCTGTTCTGACGCTTGGTATTCGTCAAGGGGGAACTCCAAACCCTCTGTTGTTGTAATCTTAGGGGCCGTCACTGGGTGATGGGCCGTTTCGTCATTCACCGGGTCGTGGGTCGAACAACTCATGAGGAGGGCAGACATACACGCGACAGAAGTTGACCGCGTAAGATAATACCAATAAGAGCGCATGCGGATTCCTGTAATAGAGCAGAAAGCGGAACCGCCATTCTGATCCGAAAACTCGGACAGAATGGCGGCCCTGAGTGCACGGGGGAGATTAACCCTTCCAGATGGCCCGGTATGTGGCATCTGCGAACGAAGTAATGGCATTCTTGTAATTTAGAGAGGCGTTTCCTGCGTATCCTGCGGGAAGTGATCCTTCGAGGCCGCCACCCCTCACTCCGGTATAGACCCAAATAGTCCCGTGAGTGCGATTCCAGTACGCGGCGGCGTTATTGTTGACGGTCTGCCCCTGGCCTGCGCAGCTGACGTAGATGCTGGACGATTTATAATAGTCCTGGCTCAAGTCTCCATCTGCGATCGCGACGCCGGGCTGGTTGTGGTCAAATACGCACCCCTTTTGGTTGGAGTTGTAATAGAGGCCGAACTCTCCGTCGTTGAGGGTGCCGTCCTTGTCCGCCGCCGATGCGATGCTGACAGTCGCGAGGGTGACGCCGATGGCGGCAGTCGTCGTCACGGCTGCTCTGGCAAGGTTTCGTGCGATTGTAGATCTGGACATATCTACTCCTCCTAGGAGTGTTTGTGGTCTCGGGGATCGTGGCTCGCGACAGTTATCCAATCAGAGTATAAGGATGATACGCAACTATCTCATGAGGCAGGTTCGTTTAATCCGGTTGGGTTCCGCAGTCTGGCGTTGTCTGGTGAGTGACCGGTGTGTCTCCGCCCATCTGGATCCCTCGACAGCGGAACTGTTTGGAATGGGAGGTTCAGGGGTGTCTGGGTTGGTTTATCTGCATGGATGACTGGCACCCGATCTAATTCGGGGCCCTACCTCGCCGTTTCGGTTGAGGTGATGAGGCGTCGCTGAGGGGTCATTGCGGGTGGTCGACGGGATCTCGGTGCTCGGTCATGGCGGAGTCCCGGCGCAGGGGTCGGGTTCTCCAAGGTCCTTCGGATCGTGGTGGGCCGGGGTTCGCCGGTCAGCTGGCGGGACGGGGTAACGCGGCGAGGCGAAGGAAGGTGCTGGTCAGTTCAGGTCTCCAGGGCCAGGTCGCCGATATTCGTAAGCCCAGGCGGCGGCCAGTTCGCCGTCCAGCAGCAGGACGCGGGCCCAGGCCAGCAGGTCGATCGTCGTGAGGCTGCGAGCCAGACGGTGTGATGCCGAAGTGACGATGGCCGACGGGGCCCGCAGCGTCCCGACATCGGCCAGGCAGCCACCGCGACCGCCAGCGCCACGTCCAGCAGGATCTTCCCGGGGTCGGAGACAGCCTGCGGCTTCCGCCAGGGCCCCAGGGCTGCGGATACCGCCTGGTCAAAGCCCGTCTTGCGGACTGTCTGTATTAGCAGGACCGCACCGGCCTGCGAGACCACCTGCCGACCGTCTCCCTGGACACGGACACGCGGGTACGACGAGAGAGGCTCTCTCACCTGGAAAGTGCTCTTTTTTCACCAGAACCCTCAGAAAGTCCTATCGTTGCAGGTCAAGGGAACTTTTCGAGTTCCTGATGAACTCTTGGACAGCCCTCGTGAAAGCGCGAGGCTAACGATTTCACGAGCGGTAGGGTCAGCCGCAGGGTGCGAAGATGCTGGTTAGGGGCTCTGCGCGCTGGCGATGCGGGTTCGCGGGCGCTCGACGGGCCGGTCTCCATCGAGATCGACTGGGGCATGAAGTACCAGCTCATCGAGCAGTACCGGGCGAAGCGAAACATGACCATGTCGAATCCGAGGGGCGCTCAGAGAGACCTCCCCCACCGCGACATCCACCGGCGGCGCGGGCTCCACTACCTCCTGGAGCGTAAGGGACAGATCGCCCGCATCTGCCACGACCTGAAGATCTTCGAGGGCAAGTCGGTGCGTCCGAGGACGACCAGGGCACGGCTGCGTGGCCATCTCATCCACCGCGCCCAAGGGCAGCGATGGGACTTCACTGTCGACTGGGTCCGGCTCAAGCTCAGCGACTAGGCGCAGCGCACGGTCCTGTGCAAGGACCCGTTCCATTCTGTGGACGACCGAGAGGAGAAGCTGACCGCGGGTATGTGAGCCGACGCAGGACGCGCCTCGGCCCTCGTACGACTCGGGCCCCGTACGTTCCTCGTACGGGGCCCTTTCCACGCCCTAGAGTGTCGGGGGCCCCATGGGGTCTGCCCCAACAAATGTGTCGTCTGAGATCTGAGGAACCAGTGCGCCGACTTGCCGGCCTTCTAGTTGTCCCCCTGCTGCTGCTGTCAGCGGCCTGCGGTAGCGACGACAAGGGCTCCGACTCCGCTTCCGCCTCCGCGTCCGCCCCCTCCAAGAGCGGATTCCCCGCCATCACTGCGGGCGCGAAGTTCGGCGAGAAGCCCACCCTGGCCAAGGGCTCGGGAACACCGCCCAAGGAGCTCAAGACCAACGTTGTCAGTGAGGGCGACGGCGCGAAGCTCAAGAACGGTGACGCGATCCAGGTCAACTACCTCGGGCAGGCCTGGGACTCCACCAAGCCGTTCGACAACAGTTACGACCGCAAGCAGCCGTTCGACCTGACGCTCGGCGCCGGCATGGTCATCCAGGGCTGGGACAAGGGCCTCGTCGGCCAGAAGGTCGGCAGCAGGGTCGAGTTGGTCATCCCGCCGGATCTCGGTTACGGCGCGAACGGCCAGGGCCAGGACATCAAGCCCAACGCCACACTCGTCTTCGTCGTCGACGTGGTGAGTGGAAAGCCGGTACCGAAGTCCCCGAAGGGCAGCGAGGTCGCCCAGGACAACGTCGACCTGCCGAAGGTGGGCACCAACACGGACGGCAAGGCGCCGAGCGTCAAGATCCCCAGCAAGTCCACCCCGCCGAAGAAGCTGGTCTCCAACTACGTGCTGGAGTCCAAGGGCGAGGTCGTCAAGGGGACCGACAGCGTCGTCGTGAACTACGTGGGGCTGCTGTGGAAGGACGGAAAGACCTTCGACAGCACCTACGCGACGGGCAAGACGCAGACCTTCCCGCTGGCCCAGGTGACCCTCAAGGGGCTCAAGAACGGTCTGATCGGGAAGAAGATCGGCAGCCGTGTGCTGCTCGTCGTCCCGCCGGACCAGGCCTTCGGCAGCAAGGCCCAGCAGTCCATCCCGGCGAACTCGACGCTGGTCTTCGCCGTGGACATCCTGGCGAAGATGTAAGACTGTCCCGGTTGTCCAGTTCATCATTTAGAGGAGCAAGTCAGTGAGCATCGAGAAGCCCGAGGTCGACTTCCCGGGTGGCGAGCCGCCGGCCGACCTGGAGATCAAGGACATCTGGGAAGGCGACGGCCCGGTGGCCCAGGCCGGCCAGACCGTCTCCGTCCACTACGTGGGCGTGTCCTTCTCCACCGGCGAGGAGTTCGACGCCTCCTGGAACCGTGGCACTCCGCTTCAGTTCCAGCTCGGTCAGGGTCAGGTCATCGCGGGCTGGGACAAGGGCGTGCAGGGCATGAAGGTCGGCGGCCGTCGCCAGCTGACCATCCCCGCGCACCTCGCGTACGGTGACCGCGGCGCCGGCGGCAAGATCGCCCCGGGCGAGACGCTGATCTTCGTCTGCGACCTGGTCGCTGTCTGATCCGCACCTGTGTGTGATGCGAGGGCCCGTGCCGCGAGGCACGGGCCCTCGCTTTCTTCCGGAGCCCCCGGAGCGGTACGGTCGAGGGTCGTAGCGCAAAACAGAGAGGGCGTCGATGGCGATTGCCAAGGCCGAGCGGCTGATGAACCTGGCACTGTGTCTGCTGGGGACCCGGCGCCCGCTCAGCAAGCGCGAGCTGCGCGGTTCCATCGAGGCCTACCTGGAAGCGGGCTCCGACGACGCCTTCAACCGGATGTTCGAGCGCGACAAGGACGATCTGCGCGAGCTCGGTCTGGTCATCGAGACCGTGGAGAACCTGGACGGCGACACCGGCTATCTCGCCCGCCGCGACAGCAACCGGCTGCCCCCGATCACGCTGGACGCCGAGGAGGCCGCCGCGCTCGGGCTGGCCGCCAAGGTCTGGCAGCAGGCCCGGCTGGCCGGTGCGGCCAGCGGCGCCCTGCAGAAGCTGCGGGCCGCCGGCATGCCGGAGGCCGAGGACGCGTACGAGGTGCACAGCGCCCTCGAACCCCGCATCCCGGTCCACGAGGCCGCGTTCGAACCGCTGATGCTGGCCTGCCGGGACCGCCGCGCCGTGACCTTCGACTACCGCAAGGCCAACTCCGCCCGCCCCGAGCAGCGCCAGGTCGAGCCCTGGACGCTGGAGTGCTGGCGCGGCCACTGGTATCTGGCCGGCTGGGACCGGGGCAGGGGCGCGGAGCGGGTGTTCCGGCTCTCCCGGATCGCCGGCAAGGTGCGCTCCAGGGCCGGCGCCTTCACCGCGGAGGTGCCCGACGTCGTCACCGTCCGCGAGACCGTCGAGAGCTGGGCGGGGGAGACGGCCACCCGTACCGCGCTGATCAGGCTCCGCACCGGTTCCGGCTACCCGCTGCGGGCCCGGGCGATATCGGTCCGGGAACTCGGTGACGGGTGGGAGGAGTTGGAGATCCCGTACGGACACGGTCTGGACGCCTGGCTCGTCGAGTTCGGTCCGGACGTGGTCGTGCGGGAACCCGCGGATCTGCGGGCCGATGTGGTGGACCGGCTGCGCGCCGTGGCCAAGGACTGAGGGGGACCCGTACTCATGGCCACGAACGCCATCGACCAGACCCGCCGGATGCTCTCGCTGGTGACGTATCTGCGTGAGCGCCCCGGCGCCCACGTCCAGGACGTCGCACGTGCCTTCGGGATCACGGAGGACGAGCTCATCTCGGACCTCGACGTCCTGCCCATGTGCGGGACGAGTTTCCGCGGCGGCGATCTGCTGGACATCGACACCGACGGCGACCGGATCTGGTGGCACAACCCGGACGATGTCGCGGAGCCGCTCCGGCTCGCCGCCGACGAGGCGACGGCCTTGCTGGTCGCCGCCCGTGCCGTCGCGACGCTGCCCGGACTGCGGGAGAGCGACCGGCAGGCGCTGCTGCGCGCCACCGCCAAGCTGGAGGCCGCGGCCGGTGAGGTGGGGGCGGCCAGCTCCCGGCTCTCGGTCACCTTCGAGTCCGAGGGCGGCGTCTTCGCGGATGTGGACCGGGCGATCTCCGAGCGGCGCCGGCTCTGGCTGCGCTACTACTCGCCCGCCCGAGACGAGCTCACCGAGCGCGAGGTGGACCCGATCCGGCTGTTCGCCGTCGGGCACACCTATATGGAGGCCTGGTGCCGGTCCTCGGAGGACCGGCGCACCTTCCGTCTCGACCGGGTCGCCGAGATCCGGCTGCTCGACGAGCCCGCCGCACCGCCGGAACTGGAGCTGCGGGACCTGTCGGAGGGGCTGGTCCAGCCCGCCGCGGAGGATCCGGAGGTCGTGGTGGAGGTGGGTCCCGGCGGGCGCTGGGTCGCGGAGTACTACCCGCACGACAGCGCCCACGAGCTGCCCGACGGCGGCATGCAGATCACCCTGCGGACGCCCGATCCGGCCTCGCTGCGCCGCCTGGCGCTCCGGCTCGGCCGGGAGGGGCGCATCGTCTCACCACCGGAGCTGGCGCAGAGCGCGCGGCGGGCGGCCCGCGCGGCACTCACCGCCTACGACGGCCCGGCCTGAGGGGCCGGCGGAGGAGACATGAGCAACCTGTCCGTGGTGTCGGATGTTTCGTCCGTTCCGACCGTCGTCGTTCCCGATTCCGTACGGTTCAGGGCCGCCTGCCCGGACTGCCGCGCACGGTTCGAGCTCGCGGCGGGCGCCATCCGGCTCGCGATCGGTGCCACCAGCCGGACGACGTTCTACTCCTTCACCTGCCCCGAGTGCGACAGCGCGGTCCGCAGGATCGCGGGGGAGCGGATAGTGGAGCTGCTCACCGACGGCGGCGTACGGACACTGCGCCTGCACACCGGCCGGTAGCTCCAGACAGATCAGATCGGTCCTCCGGACCCGGACACGAGAAACATCGAGGCTCTGCGGATGTTCTGGCCCATGCTCGCCATCGCCCTGGGGTTCCTCGGCATCGCCGTCCTGGGCGTGCTGGCCATCAGGGTGTTCATCGAGGCCCAGCGCCTCGGTCACCAGGTGACGCGTACCACGGAGCGGATCAACCGGGCCGCGGAGGATCTGGAGCGAGCGGCCACCGATCTCGCGGCCACGGGTGAAACCCTGAGGTAGGCGGCCTGTCCGATCCGGGCGGGCGTGGCCTCCTGTTTCTCAGTTCCGGGGGGTACGCTGCTGGTGGCGGCCTGGGCAGGGAGGTGCTGGCCGCTAGCCAAAGTATGCACGGGCATTGCCTCGCGTTTACTCCTGCGGGTTACGATCGCTCCCAGCGAATAGGTCGGACGAGTGTCCGATCCAGGGGCAGTCCGGCCCAAGGGCAGCGAGCCCACCTCCAGCCGTCTCAGCGAGAAGGAAGCACATCATGGGCAATCTGAAGCCTCTAGAGATCGTTCTGATCATTGCTGTCGTTCTCCTGTTGTTCGGTGCCAAGAAGCTTCCTGACATGGCCCGTTCGCTCGGCAAGTCGGCCCGCATCCTCAAGAGCGAGGCCAAGGCCATGAAGAAGGACGACGAGCCGGCGACCGCGCCGGACGCCGCCGCGGACCAGGCGGCCCAGCAGCCCGCCGCCGCGCGCACGATCCAGGCCTCCCCCGGTGACGTGACGAGCTCCCGCCCCGTGAACGAAGCGAAGCCCACCACCCAGAGCTGACAGCTGCCGAACTCCCGCAGCTGCCGCACGAGACGAGGGAAGTGGGTTGCTCAAGTCTGCCCGCAAGCAGGAGAAGGACGGCGAGGGGCGGATGCCTCTCGCTGATCACCTGCGTGAGTTGCGTAACCGACTGCTGATCGCGGTCCTGGCGGTCATCGTCATCACCTCGGTCACGGCCTTTTTCTACAAGGACCTGATCGACTTCCTGATCCGCCCCATCCTGGAGTCGGTCGGCTGCACCAACGGCAGGAAGGTCCAGGAGAACGGCCACCCGTGCGCCGAGATGACGGTGAACGGTCTGGTCGCGCCGTTCTCCATCGCGCTCAAGGTCTCCCTCATGGCGGGCGTGGTGCTCTCCACTCCCGTCTGGCTCTACCAGCTCTGGGCGTTCCTCGCGCCGGGTCTGCACAAGCACGAGAAGAAGTACGCGCTGAGCTTCGTCGGCGCGGGTGTGCCGCTGTTCCTGGTGGGTGCCGCGCTGGCCTACAAGCTGATGCCGCAGACGGCCGCGGTGCTGCTCGAATTCACCCCCGACAACACGACGAACCTGCTGCCCGTCGACGACTACCTCAACATCGTCACGCGCATGGTGGTCGTCTTCGGTCTCGCCTTCGAGCTGCCGCTCCTGCTCGTCCTGCTGAACTTCACCGGGGTGCTCACGGCCAAGCGGCTCGCGGGCTGGTGGCGCGGCATGGTCATGGGCATCACGATCTTCTCGGCGGTCGCCACCCCCACGGGTGACCCGCTGACGATGATCACGCTGGCAGCTCCGATCGTGCTGCTCTACTTCCTGGCACTCGGCATCTGCCTGGCCAACGACCGGCGCAGGCGACGGAACAACCCCGACGCCGAGCTGGACGACGACGAGGCCTCGGAGCTTGACCTCACCCCCGAGGACATCGGCGACATGGAGAACGTCTCGGCGTCACGGCCCTCGCTGCCCGAACAGGCCGACGGGGAACGGGACGGCGGACGATCGCACCGGTCGAACGGTTACGACGACATCACCTGACCTTGTAGGGTCCCCGGGTGACCAGCGAGATCACCCTCTTCGTCAATCCCACCGCGGGACGCGGCCGGGGCGCGCACGCCGCGCAGCCGGCCGCTTCCGCGTTGCGGGACGCCGGATTCTCCGTCCGTACGGTCCTCGGTGAGGACGCCGACGACGCGTTGCGGCGGGCCCGCGAGGCCGTGGCCGGGGGGACCGGCGCGCTCGTGGCGGTCGGCGGGGACGGGATGATGTCGCTCGCGCTGCAGGCCGTGGCCGGAACCCGGACACCGCTCGGCGTCGTGGCCGTCGGCACCGGCAACGACTTCGCCCGCGCTCTCGGCCTGCCGATACGGGATCCGGCCGCGGCCGGCCGGCTGGCCGCGCAGGCGCTCAAGGGGAGCCTCGTCCGGGAGATCGACCTCGGCCGGGCCGGGGACCGGTGGTTCGGGTCCGTGCTCGCCTCCGGCTTCGACTCCCGGGTCAACGACCGGGGCAACCGGATGCGCTGGCCCGGCGGCCGGTTCAAGTACGACCTGGCGATCCTCGCCGAACTCGCCGCGTTCCGGCCCATCGCCTACCGCGTCAGCCTCGACGGCGGCCCGGTCCAGGAGATCGCGGCGACCCTGATAGCCGTCGGGAACGGATCGACGTACGGCGGCGGCATGCGGATCTGCGCGGACGCCGTCATGGACGACGGGCTGTTCGACGTGACCGTGGTGGGCGACTGCACCCGCACCACCCTGCTCAAGGTGTTCCCCAAGGTCTACAGGGGCACCCATCTCGGCCACCCGGTCGTCACCGTGCACCGGGTCTCCTCGATCACGCTCGAAGCCGTCGGCGTCACCGCGTACGCGGACGGCGAACCGCTCGGCGCGCTGCCGCTGACCGCGACCTGCGTCAGGGGCGCCGTCAGAGTGCTCGGGGCGGGTTCTGCCACGGTGAATTAAAGATCGCGTCACTGTCGGACCCGGCGGGTAGGCTCGTGGACAAGATGACAGAGGACCTCTCACCAGCTGAGCGATACCAGGCTTCCCGGATCCGAGCCGCCGAGCAGGCGACCGCGCTCGGGCCGTTCCGCGAGATGTACGAGTTCGATCTGGACCCCTATCAGATCGAAGCGTGTACGGCGCTGGAGGCCGGCAAGGGCGTCCTCGTCGCGGCGCCGACCGGCTCGGGCAAGACGATCGTCGGCGAGTTCGCCGTACACCTCGCCCTGGAGCAGGGCCGCAAGTGTTTCTACACCACACCGATCAAGGCCCTCTCCAACCAGAAGTTCGCCGACCTCGTCAAGCGCTACGGCGCGGACAAGGTGGGCCTGCTCACCGGCGACAACAGCGTCAACGCCGATGCCCCGGTGGTCGTCATGACCACCGAGGTGCTGCGGAACATGCTGTACGCGGGCTCCCAGGCACTGAGCGGGCTCGGCTACGTGGTGATGGACGAGGTGCACTACCTCTCCGACCGCTTCCGCGGCGCGGTGTGGGAGGAAGTGATCATCCACCTCCCCGAATCCGTGACACTGGTGTCACTGTCGGCGACCGTGTCCAACGCCGAGGAGTTCGGTGACTGGCTGGACACCGTCCGCGGCGACACCGCCGTGATCGTCTCCGAGCACCGTCCCGTACCGCTCTGGCAGCATGTCCTGGCCGGGCGCCGGATGTACGACCTCTTCGAGGAGGAGAGCGACCACGGCGGCCGTGGCGTCGGCCGCCGTGAGGTCAACCCCGACCTGGTCCGGCTCGCCCGCATGGAGAACCAGCGCGGATACAACCCGCGCGAGCGCCGGCGCGGAAAGATGGTGCGCGAGGCCGACCGCGAGCGCGAGCGGCGCCAGCGCAGCCGGATCTGGACCCCGTCGCGGCCCGAGGTCATCGACCGGCTGGACGCCGAGGGGCTGCTGCCCGCCATCACGTTCATCTTCAGCCGGGCCGGCTGCGAGGCCTCCGTCCAGCAGTGCCTGCACGCCGGACTCCGGCTCAACAACGAGGAGAAGCGCCGGCTCGTACGGGAGATCGTCGAGGAGCGTACGGCGTCCATCCCCGCAGAGGATCTCCACGTCCTCGGCTACTACGAATGGCTCGAAGGCCTGGAGCGGGGCATCGCCGCGCACCACGCGGGAATGCTGCCGACCTTCAAGGAGGTCGTCGAGGAGCTCTTCGTACGCGGGCTCGTCAAGGCGGTCTTCGCGACCGAGACGCTCGCCCTGGGCATCAACATGCCCGCGCGCTCCGTCGTCCTGGAGAAGCTCGTCAAGTGGAACGGCGAGCAGCACGCCGACATCACCCCCGGCGAGTACACCCAGCTGACCGGCCGGGCCGGGCGGCGCGGGATCGATGTCGAGGGGCACGCGGTGGTGCTCTGGCAGCGCGGCATGGACCCGGGCGCGCTCGCCGGACTCGCCGGTACGCGTACGTATCCGCTGCGCTCCAGCTTCCGGCCGTCCTACAACATGGCCGTCAACCTGGTGCAGCAGTTCGGCAAGCACCGCTCGCGCGAACTGCTGGAGACCTCGTTCGCACAGTTCCAGGCGGACCGGTCCGTGGTCGGGATCTCCCGCCAGGTCCAGCGGAACGAGGAGGGCCTGGAGGGCTACAAGGAGGGAATGACCTGCCACCTCGGTGACTTCGAGGAGTACGCGCGGCTCCGCCGCGACCTCAAGGACCGGGAGACGGAGCTCGCCAAGCACGGCGCGTCGCAGCGGCGGGCCGCCGCGGCGGCCTCCCTGGAGAAGCTCAAGCCCGGCGACGTCATCCATGTGCCGACCGGCAAATTCGCCGGACTGGCACTCGTCCTGGACCCCGGACTGCCCGCGGGCCGGACCAACGGGCACGGCCACCGGGGCATGGAGTACCACGACGGTCCCCGCCCCCTGGTGCTGACGGCCGAACGGCAGGTCAAGCGGCTCGCCTCGATCGACTTCCCGGTGCCGGTGGAGGCGCTGGAGCGGATGCGCGTCCCCAAATCGTTCAACGCGCGCTCACCGCAGTCACGCCGCGATCTGGCCTCCGCGCTGCGCACCAAGGCCGGACACATCGTGCCGGAGCGGCACCGCAAGCAGCGCTCCGGCGCCGCCGACGACCGCGAGATCGCCCGCTACCGGGCCGAGTTGCGCGCGCACCCCTGCCACGGCTGCGACGAGCGCGAGGACCACGCGCGGTGGGCCGAGCGCTACCACCGGCTCCAGCGGGACACCCAGCAGCTGGAGCGCCGCATCGAGGGGCGCACCAACACGATCGCCCGCACCTTCGACCGCATCGTCGCGCTGCTCACCGAGCTCGACTACCTGCGCGGCAGTGAGGTCACCGAGCACGGCAAGCGGCTGGCCCGGCTCTACGGCGAGCTTGACCTGCTGGCGAGCGAGTGCCTGCGCGCCGGTGTGTGGGAGGGGCTCAACCCCGCCGAACTCGCCGCGTGCGTCTCGGCGCTGGTGTACGAGGCCCGGCAGTCCGACGACGCGGTGGCGCCCAAGCTGCCGTCCGGACCGGCGAAGACGGCGATGGGCGAGATGGTCCGGATCTGGGGGCGGCTGGATGCCCTGGAGGAGGACTTCAAGATCAACCAGGCGGAGGGGGTCGGACAGCGCGAACCCGATCTCGGCTTCGCCTGGGCGGTCTACATGTGGGCGTCCGGCCGGACGCTGGACGAGGTGCTGCGCGAGGCGGAGATGCCCGCGGGCGACTTCGTGCGCTGGTGCAAGCAGGTGATCGATGTGCTGGGCCAGGTGGCCGCCGCGGCGCCGCGCGAGGGCAGTTCGGTGGGACGCAACGCCCGGAAGGCCGTTGACGAGGTGCTGCGGGGAGTAGTGGCGTACAGCTCGGTGGGGTGAGCCCGCGGGGGCCGGTGGTCCTCAGCGTGCGGTCCGGCCGGCGACGGCCGAGCCGAAGCGGGCCTTCGCGACCGGGTGGCCCAGCGACTCCGGGGTGAAGAGGATCGAGCCCGTCCCGGTCGGTCCTGTCTTCGAACCGGGGATGACGCTCACCGCGCCCGTCGCGAGGTACTTCCCCGGCGCGCCGACCGCCAGGTCCGCGCGCCCGTCCGCGTCGAAGTCCCCGGCCGTCACGGAGCGGCCGAACTGGTCGTTGCCCTCCATCACGCCCATCACCCCCGGCGAGTCCAGGGTCAGCTTCCGGGCGCGGGCGGCGTCCAGACCGCTCGCGGCCCCCGGTACGACGGTCAGCGCGCCCGCGTTCTGGATGCCGTCGGAGTCCGGCTCACCGACCACGGCGGTCACCAGGTCGGCGTGCCCGTCGCCGTCGGTGTCCGCCAGGACGCCCGCGGTGCCCGGTTCCACCGCGCCGCCGTAGGGCACGCCCGCGCCCAGCCCGGCGGCGGTGCCCGGGAACATGCGCAGCAGGAAGTCGTCGGGGCCGTCGGAACCGGTGGTGTCCACCACCACGTCGTCCCGGCCGTCGCCCGTGATGTCACCGGTCACGACGCTGTAGCCGGTGAAGGGCAGTCCGGTCCGGCCGATCGGCTGTGTCCTGAGGCCCTTCGCCGAGCCCGGCAGCACGCCCAGGGTTCCCTCGTCGGCTCCGTCGTCGAAGTAGGCCTGTGTGACCAGGTCGGCATAGCCGTCGCCGTTGATGTCGCCCGAGGCGATCGGTCCCATTCCGGCGCCGCCGCCGGGCGGGGCGTACGCGGTCATCGCCGGTTCGTCGATGTCCCGCAGATCGCTCGCGCCGCGTACGACGTTCACCTTCGTGCCGGTGGCGACCGCGATGTCGTCCCGGCCGTCGTGGTCGAAGTCCCCGACCGTCAGGTTGTCGCCGAAGCCCTCACGCGCGGAGGGCTTCGGGTTGTGGAACGCGATGGCGTCGCCGCTCAGCCCGCCCTTGGCCCCGAAGACGACGGTGACGGCGCCCGCGCCCGCCACTGTCCCGATGGCCTCGCCGCCGGAACCGATCACCAGGTCGGTGTACCCGTCGCCGTCCACGTCGCCCATGGCCACGGCGGAGCCGAACCGGTCACCGGCCTCCGGTACGCCGGGAATTCCGGGCGTGTCCTGAGTGATGCCCTTGTGCCGGGTGACCCGTACGCCCTGGTCCGTGCCGTAGACGAGGGAGACGTATCCCGCCTTCGGGTAGCCCTTGATGGTGCCCTCCGGGGCGCCTGCGGCGAGGTCGCCGAAGCCGTCGCCGTCCACGTCGCCCGGCGCGGGCGCGGCCGCCTTCCGCTGCGTTCCCGGCGCCGCCTTCGCCCCGTGAACCGGTGCGGCGAAGGCGGCCGGTGCCGCCAGAGCCCCCGCCGCCAGAGCTGTCGCCAGAGCCGTACACGTCAAGAGATGCCGCGCCATGTGCCCACTCCCGTCCCGGTACTTCCCGAATGCCGCTACCGGCCGCCCGAGGGTCGCCGGCAGCCGCCGTCAACCCACAAGACCCGTGAGGGGGATGAATAGTTGCGGTCGTCGTGACGGCCGGCTGGGGAGTGCGGTCGCCCGCGCGGCACGCTCCGGGCACGCGGACGCCCGCACCGTGGGTGATCCCCGGTGCGGGCCGTCACAGCCCAGGGGCGCGTCTACGACCTGCCCCGGCTGCTCCTCAGTGACGCCCCCGCGCAGACCAACCCGAGCAGGGCGGTCAGGCCGCCGATGATGACGTTGTTGAGTACGACGCCCATGTCCGGGCTGCTGCCCACCACCCAGGGCGAGACGATCATCCAGGCGCCCATGGCGCAGATGGCCCAGCTCAGGCCATACATCCTTTGCGGCATCACGGTGAACCCGAGACCCAGCACGGCGATCGCGATACCCATGATCAGGTTGTGGTTCACCAGGGTGGTCTGGCTTGTCGTGAAGTGCAGCACCCAGGGCGAGATGGCGCAGTACAGGCCGACCAGGAACACCGGTCCGTCCACGAGCGCCACATCACGACCACCCATCACCCGGGCGTAACGATCGCGCATTTCGGAGGCGTCGGGGTGTCCGGCCAGGTCGTGGCCGGCGTGCGAGACGTTTGACATGAGGTTCGTCTCCTTCGCTCCCGCAGGCCAGTGAGCGCCTTGTGCGATGAGCGGCCTGCTATGCCATTCTGCTCTTATTTGTGCCTTATGTGTAGTTTCCAGGCAGCCCAATTTCGTCGGGAATCGCGACGGCGCGCGCCCCCGGTGGGTACCGGGGGCGCGCGCCGTTCAGCGGTGGGCGGTTACTTCGGGGGCATCAGGACGGAGTCGACGATGTAGACCGTCGCGTTGGCCGTCTGGACGTTGCCGCAGACGACCTTCGAGGAGTCGTTCACGGTGTACTCCATGTTCGAACCCGACGTCGTCAGCTTGCCCTTCTCCAGGGTCTCGAAGGAGCCCTTGTCCAGCTGCTTCGGCGCCAGCCTCTCGCCCACCACGTGGTAGGTGAGCACCTTGGTCAGCTCGGCCTTGTCGGCCAGCAGCTTGTCCAGGTCGGCCTTCGGGACCTTGGCGAAGGCGTCGTTGGTCGGGGCGAACACCGTGATGTTCTGCGCGTTGTTCAGGGTGTCGACCAGCCCGGCCTTCTTCACGGCCGTGACGAGGGTGGAGAGCGCCGGGTTGTGGGAGGCGGCCGTGGCGACCGGGTCCTTCGCCATGCCGTCGAAGGAGCCCGAGCCGCTCTTCGGTACGGAGGCGCAGCCGGGACCGAAGGGCTTGTCCATGTTCATCGAGTCGCCGGCGGAGGCGGAGGCCGATGCCTTCGCGGAGCTGGCGGTGGAGCCGGAGGCGCTGTCCTTGGAGTCGCTGGAACAGGCGGTGAGGGCGAGCGGCAGTACCACTGCCGCGGAGACGGCGACGGCGGCGCGGCGGATGTGGAGGGTCTTCATGATGTGCTCCTGGATCGGTCCGGGTAACGGATTGATTACGTGAAGTGAGTAAGGGTGGGGTGTGTGAGCCGGTGGGTGTGCTCCGCACGGAAGCGGGGCGACGGGGCGGGTGTCCGCTCAGGACACGTCGACCACCACCGAGTGCCAGCCGGTCGCCCCGTTGGGCACCGTGCCGACCCGTTTGTCGGTCTGGGTGACGCCGGTACGGTCCGTCGCGCGGACTTCGAGGGTGTGGTTGCCGGAGGTGGCCGGCCACTCCCACACCCACTGGCGCCAGGTGTCCCGGTTGTCCTCCGCGGCCAGCCGGGCGGTGTGCCACGGTCCGCCGTCCACCCGGACCTCGACCCGCGAGATCCCGCGGTGCTGGGCCCAGGCGACCCCGGCGACCGGGATCGTGCCGGGCTTCGGGGAGGCGAACGGGCGGGGGGTGTCGATCCGGGACTCGGTCTTGATGGGGGCCTGCTGGGACCAGGTCCGCTTGACCCAGTAGGCGTCGTAGTCGTCGAACGTGGTGAGCTCGATGTCCTTCATCCACTTGCAGGCCGACACATATCCGTACAGGCCGGGAACGACCATCCGGACCGGGAAGCCGTGCTCGAAGGGCAGTGGCTCACCGTTCATACCGAGGGCGAGCATCGCGTCGCGGCCGTCCATCACCGTCTCGACCGGGGTGCCGATGGTCATGCCGTCCACCGAACGCGTGATGATCTGGTCGGCGGGTCCGCCCCGGGACGGCGGCCTCACCCCCGCCTCGCGCAGCAGATCGGCCAGCCGCACCCCGATCCAGCGGGCGTTGCCGACGTACGGTCCGCCGACCTCGTTGGACACGCAGGTCATGGTGATGTCGCGCTCGATGATCTCGCGGCGCAGCAGGTCCTTGAAGGTGAGCTCCACCGGGCGCTTCACGCCCTTGCCGTGGATCTTCAGCTTCCACTCGTTCGCGTCGATGCGCGGGACGACCAGAGCCGTGTCCACCCGGTAGAAGCTCTTGTTCGGCGTGATGAACGGGCCCAGCCCCCGGATCCGCAGATCGGCGCCGGCCGGTACCGCCGGCGCCGCCGAGGCGGGCACGGGGAGCACCAGGTCGTGCCGGGAGGCGGTCGCCCCGGCCTGGACGGCGGAGGTGAGCCGACGGCCCAGCAGCCCGGCGCCCGCGGAGGCCGCGGCCGCGGCGCTCGCCGCGATGACGAAGCCCCGCCGGTCGAAGGTGCGAGGCGCCGGCCCCCCGCCCCTCCCGCCAGCCGCGGGGGAGGGACCGGGAACCAGGGCGAGCCGCCCGACCAGCAGATACAGCACCCCTGCGGCCAGTACGGCACCCACCGCGGAGGGCAGTGCGTCGGCCGGCTGCCCCTCCGGGCGGCCCACCGCCGCGACTGCCCCGACCACACCGAAGACCAGTACGGCAGCCGAGCCGATCCGCCGGTGCCGCAGCGCGAGCACTCCGATCACCACGGCGAAACCGGCCAGGATCACCAGGATTCCCAGCTCCAGGACCAGCTTGTCGTTGGTGCCGAAATGCCGGACGGCGAAGTCTTTCAGCGCCGGGGGAGTGCGGTCGATGACCGCGCCGCCCACCGCCGTGACCGGACCCGCCTCGGGACGGACCGCCGCCGCTGCCAGCTCGGCGACGGCCAGGGCGCTGAACCCGGCGATCAGGCCGCTGAGCGCGGCGAGAGCGGCTCGCGCCCAGCGGGATCGCCGGGACCCGGGGGCCCCGTCCTGCGCATCGTTCTGATCTTCGCTCACACCGGGGATTCGGCGCCGGTCGTCCCGCGGATTGGTCCCTCACCCGAATGGATGAGAGCGGATCACCGCCAATCCACGGTGCGACCTGCAACGAATCACACCTGAGAGGCATCCGCCGCTGCCCCGGAAACAGAAGGAGGGGTAAGTGGCGCCGGTGCTCGAAGGGAGCGGTATGACAGGGATGCGGCGACGGACAGCCGTGGTGGGCAGCGGGGTGGCCGGACTGACGGCCGCCCACATCCTGCGGAATGCTCACGACGTGACGTTGTTCGAGGCGGACGGCCGGGTGGGCGGCCACGCGCACACCCATGAACTGCCCGCGTCGGACGGCCGCGTCCACCGGGTGGACTCCGGGTTCATCGTGCACAACCGGCGCACCTATCCGCACCTGCTGCGGCTCTTCGCGGAACTCGGCGTCGCCACGCAGGAGTCGGAGATGAGCATGTCCGTGCGGTGCGAGGGCTGCGCACTGGAGTACGCGGGCGCGAGGGGCGCGGCGGGCCTGTTCGCCCGGCCGGGGGCGGCCCGCGATCCGGCCTATCTGCGGATGCTGGCGGCGGTGCCGCGCTTCCACCGGTCCGCCCGGCGCCTGCTGGCGGACGGCGGCCCCGGCGCGGACACCATGACGCTGGGCGAGTTCGCCGCCCGAGGCCGCTTCTCGGCGTACTTCACGGCCCACTTCCTGACCCCGCTCGTCTCCGCCGTCTGGTCCTGCGACCCGGTGACCGCGATGCGGTACCCGGCCCGCTACCTCTTCCGCTTCCTCGACCACCACGGGCTGCTCTCGGTCAGCGGCTCCCCGGTGTGGCGGACCGTGACCGGCGGATCGGGCGCCTACGTCGAACGGATCACCAAGGAACTCGGCGCCGTCCGCACATCGACCCCGGTCCGTGCGGTGCGCAGGCACCCCGACGGCGTGGAGATCACCACCGCCGACGACACCGCGGAACGGTTCGACTCCGTCGTCATCGCCACCCACCCCGACCAGGCGCTGCGCCTGCTCGCCGACCCCACGGACGAGGAGCGCGACACCCTCGGCGCGTTCCGCTACTCCCGCAACCCGACCCTCCTGCACACCGACACCCGGCTGCTGCCGAGCGCCGCAGGGGCCCGCGCCTCCTGGAACTACCTGATGCCGTCCTGCACCGCGAGCCCCGACCACGTCACCGTCAGCTACGACATGAACCGGCTCCAGCGGCTCGACGCCCCCGAGACCTTCGTCGTCACGCTGAACGGCGCGGACCGCGTCGCCCCCGGACTGGTCCGCGCCCGCATGGTGTACGAGCACCCCGTCTACACCCCGGAGTCGGTCGCGGCGCAGGCCCGGCTGCCCGCCCTGTCAGGACCGCGCACCGCCTACGCCGGGGCGTACCACGGCTGGGGATTCCACGAGGACGGCTGCCGCTCGGGGGCGGACGCGGCCCGAGCCCTGGGGGTGGACTGGTGAACGCCCTCTACCCGTGCACCATCGCCCACGTACGGTCCGCGCCCGTCACCTACGCGTTCCGGCACCGCACCTACCTGTGGCTGATCGACCCGGACGGACCGCCGCCGCTGCCCGCCGCCCTGCGCGTCCTGGCCCGCTTCGACCCGCGCGACCACTTCGGCGGCACGGCCCCCACCATCCGGGCCGGTCTGAGCCGCTTCCTGGCCGCGAACGGCGTCGACCTCGCCGACGGAACCGTACGGATGCTCACCCAGGCCCGGGTGTTCGGCCACGTCTTCAACCCGCTGACCGTCTACTGGTGCCGCCGCGCCGACGGCACCCCGCTCTGCACGGTCGCGGAGGTGCACAACACCTACGGCGAACGGCACTGCTACCTGCTGCGCCCCGACGCGGCCGGACGGGCCTCCACCGAGAAGGAGTTCTACGTCTCGCCGTTCTTCGGCGTCGACGGCGCCTACCGGATGCGGCTCCCGGAGCCCGGACCCCGGCTCGAACTGGCGGTGCATCTGGAACGGTCCGGCATGCGGCCCTTCACCGCCACCGTGCGCGGTGTACGACGCCCGGTGACCGCGCGCGTCCTGCTCGGCCTGGCGTTGCGCCACCCCTGGTCCACGGCGGTCGTCTCGATCGCCATCCGGCTGCACGGAATCCGCCTCCTGCTGCGCGGACTGCCCGTGCGGCCCCGTCCCCGCCACACCGTTCAGGAAGGAATGCAGTGAGCGTGTCCACGTCCCACTCCCCGTCGCCCCGGCCCGCGTCGTCCCCGGCCACCTCGCCCACGGCGGCTGTCCAGTCCCCGGTCCCGCCGTCCCCGGCGCACGTCCCGGACGCCGACCCGGAGCGCTGGCCGGATGTCGCCCGGCCGCCGCGCGCGTCCCGGCTGCGGACCGCCTTCGCGCGGCGGCTCGTACGCCACGCACTGGCCCGGCTCCCGCTCCGCGCCCGGCTCGCCGGACAGGAGGACATCGGCCTCGGCGGCCCCCTGATGGACATCCGCGACCCCGACGCCTTCTTCCGCAGGATCGGCGTGAACGGCCTGATCGGCTTCGGGGAGTCCTACATGGCGGGCGAGTGGGACTCGCCCGACCCGGTGGGTGTCCTCACGGTCCTCGCCGGGCACGTCTCCACCCTGATCCCGCCGCCCCTCCAGAAGCTGCGCGGACTCTGGGCCGGGCGCCGGCCCGCCGACCAGCTCGGCACCCCGGAGGGCGCCCGGGACAACATCAGCCACCACTACGACCTGTCCAACGAACTCTTCGCGCTCTTCCTCGACGAGACCCTCAGCTACTCCTCCGCCGTCTTCCGCAGCTTCCCCGCGGACGCCGAGGCGCTGCCCGCCGCGCAGCACCGCAAGATCGACCGGCTGCTCGACCTGGCCGGGGTCGGACCCGGCACCGAACTCCTCGAAATCGGCACCGGCTGGGGAGAGCTGGCGATCCGGGCCGCCGCCCGCGGAGCCCGCGTCCTCTCCGTCACGCTCTCCGCCGAACAGCGGGACCTGGCCCGCCGCAGGATCAGCGAGGCCGGGTACGCGGACCGGGCCGAGGTCAGGCTCTGCGACTACCGCAGCGTCGAGGGGAGTTACGACGCGGTGGTCAGCGTCGAGATGATCGAGGCGGTCGGCGCGGAGTACTGGCCGGTCTACTTCCGGACGCTGGAGGAGCGGCTGGCCCCCGGCGGCCGCATCGCCCTCCAGGCCATCACCATGCCGGACGACCGGATGCGCGCCTCCCGGACCACCTTCACCTGGATCCACAAGTACATCTTCCCCGGCGGACTCCTGCCGTCCGTCGAGGCCATGGCGGAGGTCACCGCCGGACACACCGGCCTGCGCATCGACCGGTGCGACGACTTCGGCACCCACTACGCGGAGACGCTGCGGCTGTGGCGCGAACGGTTCACCGAACGGACCGCGGAAGTCGACGCGCTCGGCTTCGACGCGACCTTCCGCCGCATGTGGACCTTCTATCTGGCCTACTCCGAGGCGGGATTCCGCTCCGGCTACCTCCATGTGCGGCAACTGCTGCTGACCCGTCAGGAAAACGCGTGATGACTCTTACCGGCAAGCGGGAAACGACCGGCGCCGCCCAGCGCCTCGAACCCCTCGTCGAGCAGCTGCTCGGCGGCGCCCTCCCGGTCAGGGTGCGGATGTGGGACGGCAGCGAGACCGGCGCCCCCGACGGCCCCCTGGTCCATGTCCGGTCCCGGCGGGCGCTGCGCCGGCTGCTCTGGGCACCGGGCGAACTCGGCCTCGCGGAGGCCTACATCACCGGTGACGTCGACGTCGAGGGAGACCTGGCCGAGGGGCTGCGGGCGATGCGCCTCGCGGTACGCGAGCGTGGGCTGCGCCCGCCGCGGCCCGGTGTCGGCGACCGGCTCCGGGCCGCCGGAACCGCGCTGCGGCTGGGCGCGGTGGGCCCCCGGCCGCCGGTCCCGGCCGCCCGCGCGGGACTCCACGGCGTCCTGCACAGCAAGTCCCGGGACCGGGCCGCGATCAGCCACCACTACGACCTCTCCAACGACTTCTACGCCCTGCTCCTCGACGAGACGATGGCCTACTCCTGCGGCTACTGGACCAGTGACGCACCCGGTTACGAAGCCGTCGACGCCCAGCACGACAAGCTCGAACTCATCTGCCGGAAGCTGGACCTGCGCCCCGGCGCCCGGCTGCTCGACATCGGCTGCGGCTGGGGATCGCTGACCCTGTACGCCGCGGAGCGGCACGGCGTCCGCGTCACCGCCGTCACCCTCGCCAGGGAACAGGCCGCCCACGTCCGCGCGCAGGTGGCGGCACGGGGCCTGGAGGACCTGGTCGAGGTCCGCTGCTGCGACTACCGGGACATCGACCGGGCGCCGGGCCACGAGGGCGGATACGACGCGGTGTCCACCATCGAGATGGGCGAGCACGTCGGTGACGCCGAGTACCCCGCCTTCACCGCGACGCTGCACGCCATGGTCCGCCCGCGCGGCCGGGTGCTGGTCCAGCAGATGTCCCGGGGCCGCGACGCCCCGGGCGGCGGCGCGTTCATCGAGTCGTACATCGCGCCCGACATGCACATGCGCCCGCTCGGCGAGACGGTCGCGCTGCTGGAGGGCGCCGGACTCGAAGTACGGGACGTCGAGGGGCTGCGCGAGCACTACGTGCGGACCGTCGACGCGTGGCGGGAGACCCTGGAGCGGAAGCAGGAGGAGTTCAGGGACCTGGTCGGTGAGGAGACCGTACGGGTGTGGCGGCTCTATCTGGCAGGCGGCGCCCTCGCCTTCGAGGAGCGGCGGATGGGCGTCGACCAGATCCTCTCCGTACGGCCGGAGGAGACCGGAGCGGCCGGGATGCCCGCCACCCGGCGGGGCTGGTACGGCGATCCGGCGTCGGTGCCGCCCGCCCGCGACGGCATGACGGCCGGGGCCACCGGATGAACGGCTTCGGATGGTCGGCGTTCGCACAGGGCCTCGCGCCCGCCGCGGGCGCCGCCCTCGCCGTCATGCTCGTCACCTTCGCCGTCGCCCTGCGCAAGGGCGTGCACCGGGTCGTGGACATCGCGTGGGGCCTGGGCTTCACCGCCGTCGCGCTGGTCTCGTACGCCATGTCGGCGGGCGGCGGGGGAGACGGCACCCGGCGGCTGCTGGTCACCGCGGCGACGGCGGTGTGGGGGCTACGGCTCGCCTGGCACATCGCCCGCCGGGGACGCGGGCACGGTGAGGACCCGCGCTACGAGAAGATGCTGGCCAGAGCGCCGGGCAGCCCCGCGCTGTACGCCCTGCGGAAGGTGTACCTGCTCCAGGGCGCGCTGGTCTGGCTGATCTCGCTGCCGGTGCAGGCGGCCGGGTACGTACAGGGGCCGGCCGGGGCCCTGGTGTGGGCGGGGACCGCGCTCTGGGCGGTCGGGCTCGCCTTCGAGGCGGTGGGGGACCACCAGCTGGCCCGGTTCAAGGCGGATCCGGCCAACCGGGGACGCGTCATGGACCGGGGGCTGTGGTCCTGGACCCGGCATCCGAACTACTTCGGTGACTTCTGCGTGTGGTGGGGCCTGTTCCTGATGGTCTGCGAGGCACCGGCGGCGGCCGCGGCCACCGTCGTGGCTCCCGTGTTGATGAGCTTCCTGCTCATCGGCGGCAGCGGAAAGGCCCTGCTGGAACGGCATATGGCCGAGCGCCCCGGCTTCGCCGAGTACACCGCGAGGACCAGCGGCTTCTTCCCCCGGCCGCCGCGCGGGACCTGACGACCCGTGCACGGTCAGCGGCGCAGTGGGCCCCGTACCTCCATCGCCTCCCAACGGCGGAGGTACGGGGTGAGCACCGCGAAGTGGCCCCGGCCCGCCGGGACGACCCGGCCCTGGGCGGGTACGGAGGCCACCGCGTCCCGGGGCGGGACCCGCGCCGCGTGGCGGTGGGCGGTCCCGCTCACGACATGTTCCCGTCGTGGCGCGGCTCATGCGGCCCGTATCCGGCCGGAACGCCCTGTTCCGGCCGGATACGGGCCACCGGCTCAGGCCGGCAGCTTCATCAGCGCCAGCGGGGTGGAGGTCGGCTGATCCGAGCCGCCCGCGGGCTCGACCGTGACGCCCATTCCGGTCGCGCCGTCCACCGGCCCGTCGAGCAGGGTCGCGTACGTCGTCGAGGAGGGGCCGGTCGCCTGCATCAGCCCTGCCGAGCGCATCGCGCCGTCGTCCTCGAACCACAGCTGGTAGACCTTGCCGCCGGGAGCCTCCGGCAGCCCCGAGGCCAGGAACACGGCCCGGTTCTCGCTCCTGGAGACGACCACGGTGCCCTTCGCGCCGTCGCTCAGCGTGGCCG
The DNA here is from genome assembly GCF_042887885.1 of Streptomyces sp. NPDC057900. Classification (NCBI taxonomy): domain Bacteria; kingdom Bacillati; phylum Actinomycetota; class Actinomycetes; order Kitasatosporales; family Streptomycetaceae; genus Streptomyces; species Streptomyces sp. NPDC057900. Next base: position 306,940 of record NZ_JBHVOI010000007.1, on the reverse strand, counting down.
AATCGGTCCGGGCGTCGGGCGCCGAGATCACCTCGGCCACCTGTGCGCTCCGCTGCTCGCTGGCGCGGGCGTCGGACCGGGCGTCCTGCGCCTCCTGGTTCTGCCAGACGGCGACGCCGCCGAATCCGGCCGCCGCGGCCAGGCACGCGGCCAGCGCGAACTTCGTCCAGCGCCCGGCCCTGGCCGCGCCGTTCCGCCGCGCCGTACCGCCGGAGCGGGCGCGGTGACCGCTGGACGGCGGCTCCTGGCGTACGGTCGTGATCTCCCGCAGCACCCGCTCGCGCAGATCCCGCGAGGGCGTGACCGACACGGCGAGGCCGAGCCGGGTGGCGGTCTCCGAAAGCTCCCGCACCTCCACGGAGCAGGCCTCGCAGTCGCCCAGGTGGCGTTCGAACTCCCGGCGCTCGGTCTCCGGCAGCGCGTGCAGGGCGTAGGCCCCGGTCAATGTGTGAAGTCCGGCGTTGCTCATGCGCTCACCCCCAGGCAGTCGCGCAGCCGGATCAGCCCGTCGCGCAGTCGAGTCTTGATCGTTCCGAGTGGTACCGCCAGCAACTCCCCGACCTCGCGGTAGGTCAGTCCTCGGTAGTACGCCAGCGTGACGGATTCCCGTTGCAGCTCCGAGAGGGTCCGCATACAGCGGCGGACCTGCTCCCGCTCCAGTCGGCTCTCGACCTGTTCGGTGACGTCGTCGAAGGCGGGGGTGCGGTCGAGCAGTGCCGCCTTGTGCTCACGGGCCGTCGTCGCCTCCACCGAGCGCACCCGGTCCACCGCGCGGTGATGGGCCAGCGTCAGCACCCAGTTCATGGCGCTGCCCCGGGCCGCCTGGAAGCGGGGCGCGGTGCGCCACACCTCCACCAGTACCTCCTGCGCGACCTCCTCCGACTGGGCGGGGTCGCGCAGGACGCTTCTCACCAGCCCGAGCACCGGGCCGCAGACGGCTTCGTATACCTGGGCGAAAGCGTCCTGGTCGCCTCTGGCGACCATCCCCAGGAGTTCCTGGAGGTCGGGTCCGGCCGAGGCCAGTCCGCTGATGTGCACGGCTTCTTTCACGCGGGCTTCCTCCCGGGACGGTCAACGGTCTCCACGGATGATTCGGAGCCGGTGGCGGTGCGGATTGGTCGGCGGACGAGAAAGTGTGCGGATCCTTCCACGTCCTGTTCCTTCCATGATCTGCGAAATTCGCGATACATCGCGGTTGACGCCTTCTTGGGACTCGCGATATGTTCGGTGACGAGTATTCGATGACGAGCGAAGGGTGGTAGGGGCGATGGCCAAGCGGCGCAAGCTCAGTAATCCTCTGGCACTCACGGTGATGGTGCTGCTCGCCGAGCGGTCGATGCACCCGTACGAGATCGCCCAGACCCTGCGCCGCCGGGGCAAGCAGCACAGCGTCAAGATCAATTTCGGCTCGCTCTACACCGTGGTCCAGAACCTGGAGAAGCACGGTTACGTGGAGGTCGCGGGCGTACAGCGGGAGGGCAACCGACCCGAGCGCACGCTCTACGGCATCACGGAGGCCGGGCGGACCGAGATGCTGGACTGGCTGTCCGATCTGATCGCGGTCCCGGCCGCCGAGTTCCCCGCCTTCGACACGGCCCTGTCGCTCCTTCCCGTCCTGCCGCCGGACGAGGTGGCCGAGCTGCTGGCGGACCGGGAGCAGGCCCAGGCCATGCAGGCCGCCGCGCTCCGGGGGGTCCTCGCCCAACTGGGCGGCAGGCTCCCCCGGGTCTTCGTCGTGGAGACCGAATACCAGGTCCACATGATCGAGGCGCAGCTGGAGTGGATCAGGAAGTTCCGTGGGGAACTCGAAGACGCCACCATCAGCGGCATCGAGGAATGGAAGTCGTTCCACGAGACGGGCGAGGTGCCCCAGGACTGGCAGGACCTGGACCAGCAGGACATCGTCCTCGATCCCGCACGCGAGGTGTGACAGGGGGAGGACGGGCAGCACAGAGAAGAGAAAAAAGACCCCGGCAGGCGCTGTTGGAGCAGCGCCCGCCAGGGTCTCGAACCCCGGACCGGACATGCCGTGACGGCGGGCCAGGCCATCGAGGTGCGGCACACCCAGGATAGCCCGGCACTCCTCACGCGGAACGGACCGGCGTACCGGGCACCCGGAGAACCGGGTGCCCCGCCGACCACAGGAGGGCTCTGTCATGAGCACCCGTGCGCCTGCCGTAGCGGCGCGACAGCTGATCAAGACCTATCCGGGTGACGTCACCGCGCTGAACGGAATGGACCTCACCGTCCCGTCCGGCGCCGTCTTCGGGCTCCTCGGGCCCAACGGCGCGGGGAAGTCCACCACCGTCAAGATCCTCACCACACTCGCCCGCCCCGACTCCGGCCACGCCTCGGTCGCCGGGCACGACGTCCTGCGCCACCCCGACCGGGTCCGCCGGGCCACCGGCGTGGTCGCCCAGAAGTCCGGCGCCGACCCGGTCGCCACCGGCCGCGAGAACCTGCTGCTCCAGGGCCGGCTGTACGGGATGCGGGGCGCCGCCGTCCAGCGGCGGGCCGACGAACTGCTGGACCGCTTCGGCCTCGCGGACGCCGCCGGGCGCCAGGTCAAGGGGTACTCGGGCGGGATGCAGCGCCGCCTCGACGTGGCACTCGGCCTGGTCCACCGCCCCGAGGTGCTCTTCCTCGACGAGCCGACGACGGGCCTGGACCCCGAGGCCCGCACGGCGATGTGGGACGAGATCTCCCGGCTGGCCGGCGAGGAGGGCCTGACCATCGTGCTCACCACGCACTACCTGGAGGAGGCCGACCGGCTCGCGGAACGCATCGCGATCGTCGACCGGGGCCGGATCGTCGTCGAGGGCACCCCCGACGAGCTCAAGGGCGAACTGCGCGGCGACGCCGTCCACATGGAGCTGCGCGCCGAGACGGACCGCGACACCGTCGGTGCCGCACTGGGCGGCCTGCCCGGCGTGTACGAGGTGCTGGTCGAGGGGCGCCGGGTCAGCGTCCGCGCCGAGGACGGAGCGGCGGCCGTACCGGGGCTGCTCGGCGCCCTGGAGCGGGCCGGTTCCGCCGTCGCCTCGGCCACCGTCGCCAGGCCCTCCCTCGACGACGTGTACCTGCGCTACGCCGGGCGCCGCTTCTCCGAGGCGGAGTCCGCCGGTTCACACGTCGCCCACGACCAGGTCACCGCGGGAGGCACCCGATGAGCGGTCAAGCCCTCTCCCAGACCTGGTACATGACCCAGCGCCAGCTGATGGCGATCCTGCGGCAGCCGGTCTTCCTGGTGATCTCGCTGATCCAGCCGGTGATCTGGCTGTTCCTGTTCGGCAACCTCTTCAGGAAGGTCGTCGAGCTGGGCGGCTTCGGTACCACGTCGTACCTGGACTACCTGATCCCCGGCATCGTCGTGATGAGCGCCCTGGGGTCGAGCATGTGGGCCGGCATGGGCACCCTGGAGGAGATCGAACGGGGCACGCTCAACCGCTTCCTGACGACCCCGGTCAGCCGCAACGCCCTGATGAACGCCAACGTCGTGCAGAACGGCATCAGTACGGCCGTGCAGTCCGTGGTCATCGTCCTGCTCGGCTGGGCCGCGGGCGCCGACTATCCGGGCGGGGCGGGCGGACTGCTGGTCCTGGTCGTCGCCTCGATCCTGCTCGGCACGGTCTTCGGCGCGCTCTCCAACGCCCTGGGCATGCTGGTGCGCCAGCGGGAGTCGATCATCGGCATCAACACGTTCCTGCTGCTGCCGCTGACCTTCCTGTCCTCCTCCTTCATGGCCCCGAGCCAGATGCCGTCGTGGATGCGCCACATCGCCGACTTCAACCCGGTCAACTGGGCGATGGTGGCGGGCCGCTCGGCGCTGAGCGCGGACCCGGACCGGTGGCTGGTGCTCAGCCGAGGGGGAGCGCTGGTGGTGCTCGCCGCCGTCGCGGTGTGGCTGTCGACCCGGACCTTCCGCTCGTACCAGAAGTCGGTCTGACCCGGCGGCCCCGCTCATGGCTGTGCCCCGGTCCTCGGACCGGGGCACAGCCATTCATGAGCCGGATTCGGCGCGGACGCCACCTACGCGGCGCTCTCCTCGCGTTCCACCTGTGCGTTCCACTCGCGCTTGACCGAGCGCCATGCGTCGTCGTTCTGGCCGAGCCGCCAGTAGCCGGAGATCGACAGCTGGGACAGCGGGATGCCTCGGTCCAGCCGCAGGTGGCGGCGGATGTCCTTGACGAAGCCGGCCTCGCCGTGGACGAACGCCTGCACCTCGCCCGCCGGGAACTCCAGATCCTTCACGGCGGCGGTGAGCGCCTCACCGACCGGGCGGTCGCCCCGGTGCAGCCAGGTCACCTCCGCGCCGTCCGGAGTGGTGATCTTCTGCTCCTCCGCGGCGTCCGCGACCTCGATGAAGGCGCGCACCACCGCGTCCGCGGGCATCTGCTCCAGCGCCGCGGCGATCGCCGGCAGCGCGCTCTCGTCGCCCACCAGGAGGTGCCAGCCGGCCGAGGCGTCCGGGCCGTAACCGCCGCCCGGCCCCAGGAACGTCACCTGGTCACCGGCCTCGGCACGGGCCGCCCACGGGCCCGCCAGGCCCTCGTCGCCGTGCACCACGAAGTCGATGGCCAGCTCCCGGGCGGCCGGGTCCCAGGAGCGCACCGTGTACGTACGCGTGGTGGGCCACAGCTCCCGCGGGAACTCCTCGCGGATACGGGCCATGTCGAAGGGGTGCGCGTAGTCGGCGCCCTCGGGGGCGAAGCAGAGCTTGACGTAGTGGTCGCTGTAACCGGAGAGCGCGAAGTCCGCGAGACCGTCACCTCCGAGCACGACCCGGATCATGTGCGGGGTGATCTGCTCGGTACGCAGGACCTGCGCACCCTGTGCCGTGGGGGCCTGCCGCGCCGGTCGTTCTGCCACGAGGTTCTCTCCCTGCCTGGGGCCGGTCTCGTACCAGCCGTCCTTAGGGTTACCTAACCTAACACCTCGTCCCTGAAGTGTCCTCAGTCATGTCCCCTGTGATGTCCCCGGCGGCGCTCTCAGCTCCGGAGCGTGAAGAGCAGTCGTTGCAGGGCGCCGCCCAGCCCCCACTGGTCCGCGAGGGCTTCGAGGGCCGCCGGATCCAGCGGCTCCGCGGGCAGCGCGGGGTCGAACTCCGGAAGCGGCACATCGCCGGCGACCCTTACCACCGTCGGCGCGACGGCCACGTAGTCGCGGGCCTCGTCGAGCCGTTTGCGCTGCGAGGGCGTCAGCTTCGCGGCCGGGTCGTCGACCGCCGCCATGATTCCGGCGAGGTCACCGAAGGCGTCCAGCAGCTTGGCCGCCGTCTTCTCGCCGATGCCGGGCACGCCGGGCAGCCCGTCGCTCGGGTCGCCGCGCAGCAGCGCCAGGTCCACATAGCCGGAGCCGTCCACCCCGTACCTCTCGCGCAGCCAGGCCTCGTCCGTCACCTGGAGCGAGCCGACGCCCTTCAGTGGGTAGAGAACCCGCACCTCGCGGGCGTCGTCCACCAGCTGGTAGAGGTCCCGGTCGCCCGTGACGATGTCCACCGGACCGGTCGCCAGGCCGGTCAGCGTGCCGATCACATCGTCCGCCTCGTACCCCGCCGCGCCGACCCGGGCGATCCCCAGGGCGTCGAGCACGTCCGCGATGACCGGCACCTGCGGGGCCAGCGTGTCGGGCGTCTCCTCCTCGTCGGGCAGCCCCGTGCCGGTCTCCACCGCGACGCGGTGCGCCTTGTAGGACGGGATGAGGTCGACCCGCCACTGCGGCCGCCAGTCCGCGTCCCAGCAGGCGACCAGATCGTCGGGCCGGTGGTCCTGGACGAGCCGGCCGATGAAATCGAGCAGTCCGCGCACGGCGTTCACCGGGGTGCCGTCCGGCGCGCGCACCGAGTCGGGGACCCCGAAATAGGCGCGGTAGTAGAGGGAAGCGGTGTCGAGGAGCATCAGGCGTCGCGTCACCCTCCTGATGATGCCGCACCCCACCGACAGTGGCCGCCACGGGCGCGGTTCCCGATCCCGAGCCACTTCTATGTGAGCTGGGTCACTCTCGTGTTTGGGCTGTGTAAGCGGGGGCAGGCGCGGCATTGGAGCGGACCACGTCGCATTTTCAACTAGTGCACGTGCCATGCGGACCGAATCCGCGCGCTCCACGGTCTGCCGGAGGGGGTGGCAGACCGTTTCGGTTCAACGCGTGAGGTGTATGTGTCAAGGCTGCAAGCCGAACACTTGTACAAGGTCTTCGGCAGACGACCCGATCAAGCCGTGCAGAAACTCGAAGGCGGCTCCAGTCGCGACGAGCTGCGCGCCGAGGGAACGACCGCAGCGGTGATCGACGCATCGTTCACCGTGGAACCGGGACAGATCTTCGTTGTGATGGGTCTGTCCGGGTCCGGCAAGTCCACTCTGCTGCGGATGCTCAACGGGCTGCTGGAGCCCACCGCGGGGAAGGTGCTGTTCGACGGCCAGGACCTGACCGCCCTGGCCCCCGCCGAACTGCGCCACGTCCGGTCCACCAAGATCAGCATGGTGTTCCAGCACTTCGCCCTCTTCCCCCACCGCAGCGTGCTGGAGAACGCCGGCTACGGCCTGGAGGTACAGGGCGTCCCGCGTGACGAGCGCAACCGGCGCGCCACCGAGGCCCTGGAGATGACCGGCCTGGCTGGCTGGGAGAACTCCTGGCCCGACGAGCTGTCCGGCGGTATGCAGCAGCGTGTCGGCCTGGCCCGCGCGCTGGCCACCGACGCCGACCTGCTCCTCATGGACGAGTCCTTCAGCGCACTCGACCCGCTGATCCGCCGCGATATGCAGGACCAGCTCCTGGAACTGCAGAAGCGGCTGAAGAAGACCATCGTCTTCATCACCCACGACCTCAACGAGGCCATGCGCCTCGGTGACCGTATCGCCGTGATGCGCGACGGGGAGATAGTCCAGCTCGGCAGCGCCGAGGACATCCTCGTCACCCCGGCCAACGACTACGTCGCCTCCTTCACCCAGGACGTCGACCGCTCCCGGGTGCTGACCGCGGGCGCGATCATGGCGGAGCCGGACACCGTCATCGGCACCAAGACCGACGCGGGCAAGGAACTGCGCACCCCGCAGGACGTCCTGCGGGAGGCCCCGGCCACCGTCACGGAGGGCACCCCGATCATCGAGCTGTTCACGCCCTGTTCGCAGAGCTCCGTCGCGGTCGCCGTGACCGACGACAAGGGCGAGCTCGTCGGTGTCGTGCCCCGTGCCAGGCTGCTCGCCGTGCTCGGTGAGCCGATGACCCCCGCGGAGGCTCCCCAGGACGCCGCGGCCTCGCTGAAGAAGGTGGCCAGTGTTTAGGCTCCACCTCGGCGACTGGGTCGACTCCGCCGTCGACTGGCTCCAGACCCATCTGGCCTGGCTCTTCGACGCCATCAGCTCCATAGTCAGCGGAATGTTCGACGGCATAGCCGCCGTGCTCTCCGCCCCCGCACCCCTGCTCTTCGCGGGCATCGTCGCCGTCATCGCCTGGTGGCTGCGCGGTCTGCTCGCCGGTGTGCTCGCGTTCGTCGGCTTCGCCCTCATCGACTCGGTCGAGTTGTGGGACGAAGCGATGGACACGCTCACCCTGGTACTCGTCGCGACGATCGTGACGCTGGTGCTGGCCGTACCGCTCGGCATCTGGGCGTCCCGCTCCAAGACCGTCAGCGCGGTGACCCGGCCGGTCCTCGACTTCATGCAGACCATGCCCGCCATGGTCTACCTGATCCCCGGCGTGATCTTCTTCGGCGTCGGTGTCGTCCCCGGCATCATCGCCACCATCATCTTCGCGCTGCCCCCGGGTGTCCGGATGACCGAGCTGGGCATCCGGCAGGTCGACGGTGAGCTCGTCGAGGCGGCGGAGGCCTTCGGCACCACCTCGCGCAACACCCTGCTGCGGGTGCAGCTGCCGCTCGCGCTGCCCACGATCATGGCGGGCATCAACCAGGTCATCATGCTGGGCCTGTCCATGGTGGTCATCGCCGGCATGGTCGGCGGCGGCGGCCTCGGCGGCTCCGTCTACCGCGCCATCGGCAACGTCGACGTCGGCCTCGGCTTCGAGGCCGGTATCTCCATCGTCATCCTGGCGATGTACCTGGACCGGATGACCAGCGCCCTGGGCCGCGAGGTCTCCCCGCTGGCCCGCCGCGCGCTCGCCAAGGCGCAGGCCGTGGCCGGCGGACTGAAGGTGTGGAACTACCGCCCGCAGCCCGTCGTCGCCGTGGCCGGAATCGTCGTCCTGGCGCTCGTCGCCGGAAGCATGAGCCTGTTCGGCGGCTCCTCGGACTCGGACAACACCGCGAAGACCGACCCGAAGAACATCGGCGCCGGCAAGACGGTCAGCATGGGTTACATCCCGTGGGACGAGGGCATCGCCTCCACCTTCCTCTGGAAGGAGCTGCTGGAGCAGCGCGGCTTCAAGGTCGACGCCAAGCAGTACGAGGCCGGCGCGCTGTACACCGGTATGGCCAACGGCCAGATCGACTTCGAGACGGACTCCTGGCTGCCGGTCACCCACGCCGCGTACTGGAAGAAGTACAAGGACCGCCTGGACGACATGGGCTCCTGGTTCGGACCCACCACGCTGGAACTGGCCGTCCCTTCGTACGTGAAGGACGTCAAGACCCTGGACGACCTCAAGGGCAAGGGCTCCAAGTTCAAGGGCCGCGTCGTGGGCATCGAGCCGAGCGCCGGTGAGACGGGCCTGCTCAAGGACAAGATCCTGCCGGGCTACGGCCTGGACAAGGAGTACAAGGTCGTCGACGGCTCCACGCCGTCCATGCTGGCCGAGCTGAAGCGCGCGTACGCCAAGAAGGAGCCCATCGTGGTTCCGCTCTGGTCGCCGCACTGGGCGTACAACCAGTACGACCTGACCAAGCTCAAGGACACCAAGAACCTCTGGGGCAAGGGCGACGGCATCCACACGCTGAGCCGCAAGGGCTTCTCCGACGAGAACCCCGAGGTCGGCAAGTGGCTGAAGAACTTCAAGATGACCGAGGACCAGCTCACCAGTCTTGAGGCGCAGATCCAGAAGAGCGGATCCGGCAAGGAGCAGGAGGCCGTCCGCACCTGGCTCAAGGCCAACCCGGGCTTCGTCGACAAGGCGGCTCCGGTCGCCGCGGCCAAGACCTCCAAGGGCGCCAACGGCAAGGACGAGCGCGAGCGCGCCGTCGAGATGGCCTGGTTCCCGTGGGAGGAGGACATCGCCGCCACGTACCTGTGGAAGGCCGTCCTGGAGGACCGCGGTTACAAGATCAACCTCAAGCAGTTCGAGGTCGGCCCGATGTACACCGCGATGTCCCGCGGTCAGCTCGACGTGCAGTTCGACGGCTGGCTCCCGTACACCCAGAAGAACTATTGGGACAAGTACGGCTCCAAGCTGACGGACGTCGGCTCGTGGTACGGCCCCACCTCGATCGAGGTTGCGGTGCCCAGCTACGTCAAGGACGTCAAGACCCTGGCGGACCTCAAGGGCAAGAGCTCGGAGTTCAAGGGCCGGATCGTCGGCATCGAGCCGGGCACGGCCACGATGGAGAACCTCAAGAAGAACGTGCTGCCGAAGTACGGCCTGGACAAGGAGTACAAGGTCGTCGACTCCTCGACGCCCGGCATGCTCGCCGAGCTGAAGCGCGCGTACGCCAAGAAGGAGCCCATCGCCGTACTCCTGTGGACCCCGCACTGGGCCTACAACGAGTACAAGATGACCAAGCTCCAGGACCCGAAGAAGGCCTTCGGTGAGGGCGACCGGCTGCACACCATCGCCTCCAAGGACTTCCCGGAGAACTACCCGCAGCTCACGAAGTGGTTCAAGAACTTCAAGCTGAGCGAGGACCAGCTCGGCGGCCTGGAGAACGAGATCCAGAAGCGCGGTACGGGACACGAGGAAGAAGCCGTGAAGGCCTGGATGGACAAGAATCCGGGCATCGCGGACAAGATGGCTCCGCAGCAGTAACCCGGTCGTGCCCCCACCAGGGGCGCGGCACAGGAAGGGGTGGTCACCGCCGACGGCGGAGACCACCCCTTCCGGGCTGTCCGGACGTCCCATTACCGGCCGTCCTCGCGTAACGGTGTGCGTAAGGTGCTGGCAGCCGGAAGGATGGGGAGTCGGGAGGGAGCCGGACATGGACGACAAGGAAACACTCCGGGTGGGCGCGGCGGTCCGACGGCAGCGCAGGTCCCTGGGGCTCACGCTGGCCGCGGTCGCGACGCGCAGTGGCCTGTCCGTACCGTTCCTCAGCCAGATCGAGAACGAACGGGCCAGACCCAGCGCCCGGTCCCTGGACCGGGTCGCGGACGCGCTGGAGACCACCACCGCGCGGCTGCGGGCCGCCGCCGACTCGGCGCGCGCCGTCGACGTCGTGCGCGGTACGCCACAGGACGGGGACGGGGTACGCCGGGTGGTGCGCGGACGCCACCAGCTCAGCGCCCTCGAATTCACCGGTGAGCTGGACCTCGGGCGCGAGTTCCAGCACCGCAACGACGAGGTGCTGTACGTGGCGGAGGGCGCCGCGGAGGTGGAGGCGGAGGGCCAGGCATACCGGCTGGAGCGCGGGGACACGCTGTTCCTGTCCGGCGGGGTGCGCCACCGCTGGCGGGCCACGGTCCCCGGCACCCGGCTGCTGTTCGTCGCGGTGGCCGAACACATCGACGCGACGTTCGACCCGCGCCGCTGAGGCGCGGAGCCGGTCACGGGCCGGCCGTCAGGAGGTAACAGCCGTGCGGGTCGTCTCCCTCGTCCCCTCGCTCACCGAGGCCGTCGCCGAGAGCGGCCCCGGGCTGCTCGTCGGCGCCACCGACTGGTGCACCCACCCCGCCGGACTGGCCGCCGCGCGCATCGGCGGCACCAAGAACCCCGACGTGCCCGCGATCCTCGCCCTGCGCCCCGATCTCGTCGTGGCCAACGAGGAGGAGAACCGGGAACCCGACCTGGCCGCGCTGCGGGCGGCCGGGACCGAGGTGCTCGTCACCACCATCCGCACGCTCGACGACGCGTTCGCGGAGCTGGACCGGCTGCTGACCGTGGCCTGCGGACTGCCGAGGCCCCGGTGGCTGGACGAGGCCGAGGCCGCCTGGGCGGCACCGGAGCCGCCGTCCGCCCCGCGCCGCGCCGTCGTCCCCGTCTGGCGCAGGCCCTGGATGGTCCTGGGCCGCGACACCTTCGCCGGTGACCTGCTCGCCCGGCTCGGCGTGCGCAACGCCTACGCGGACCACGCCGAGCGCTACCCCCGGATCCCGCTCGACGAGCTGAACGCGGCCGGCGCGGACCTGGTCGTGCTGCCCGACGAGCCGTACCGGTTCACCGCCGACGACGGCCCCGAGGCCTTCCCCGCGCTGCCCGCCGCACTCGTCGACGGGCGGTACCTCACCTGGTACGGACCGTCACTGGTACGGGCGCCCGCGGCGCTGCGGGCGGCACTGGGCTGAACGGCCCACCGCGTCCGAGGCCCGCGCAAAACCGCTGGCCCCTGCCCCGGGCGGCCGGGAAGGATACGCGGATGACCGTCACCGCGCCGCCCGCCTCAGGTGTCCGCCACGACTGGGCCGATCTGCCTGCCGGGGTGCGCCGCGCCGTCGAGGACATCCTCGGCTCACCCGTCATCGAAGCCCGCAGCCAGAGCGGCGGCTTCTCGCCCGGCGTCGCCGCCCGGATCCGGCTCGCGGACGGCGGCCGGGCGTTCGTCAAGGCGGTGAGCGCGGAGGTGAACCCCGGAGCACCGGACCTGCACCGCGCCGAGGCCCGCCACACCGCCGCCCTGCCGCCGCACGCCCCGGTGCCCCGGCTGCTCGGCTCGTACGACGACGGCACCCGCGTCGCACTGGTCCTGGAGGACATCGAGGGCCGTCAGCCCACCGTCCCCTGGGACTCGGCCGAACTGGACCGGGTGCTGGCCGCCGTCACCGCGCTCACCCGCTCCCTCACCCCGGCGCCGATCGACGCACCCTCCGTCGCCCGGCGCGAGGCCTCGATGTTCACCGGCTGGCGGACCCTGCACGCGGCAGGGGGCGACGCCCGCCTCGGTCACTGGGCCGCGTCCAGCCTCGGCGCACTGGCGGAACTGGAGTCCGGCTGGGCGCGGGCGGCGGAGGGCGACAGCCTCGCCCACGCCGACCTGCGCGCGGACAACATCCTGCTCACCGAGGACCGGGTCGTCTTCGTCGACTGGCCGCACGCGGTGCGCGCCGCGCTCTGGTTCGACCTGCTGGCGATGCTGCCGTGCGTCGCGGCGCAGGGCGGCCCGGACCCGGAGGCCGTCTTCACGGCCCACCCGCTCGGCCGGGACGCGGAGCCCGCGGCGGTCACCGCCGTGCTCGCCGCCCTGGCCGGCTACTTCGTCGCGCACTCACTGCTTCCCGGCCCGCCGGGCCTGCCCACCCTGCGGGCGTTCCAGGCGGCCCAGGGCGCGGCAGCCCTGGACTGGCTACGGAACCGGCTCGGCTAGGCCCTGTCCGGCGGATCGTCGCGGGTCCGCGACGCCTGGCACGCACTCTCGCCGCACGCCCGACTCACCCGAGTACGTCCAGTACGAGGGCGACTCGGGCGCACACCGAGAAATGGGGTCTCCCCTGTTCGAGCGGAGCCGAGAGCTTGGGGAAGCACCAGACGCCGCGGACTACTCCACGAAGATCCGCCGGACAGGCCCTAGCCGGGCCGCCTCCGCCACCAGCGCCGCCATCACCCGCACGTCGTCGCCCATCTCCGGATGCCACTGCACCCCGAGCACCCAGCCGGGACCGGGCCGTTCGACCGCCTCCACCGTGCCGTCCGCCGCGTGCGCGGAGGCCACCAGGCCCGCGCCGAGCCGGTCCACCGCCTGGTGGTGGTAGGTCGGCACGGCACAGTCGCCGGGCACCACGGAGGCGTACCTGGTCCCCGGCACCGGCGTCACCGTATGGGAGCCGAACACGCCGGTCGTCCCCCCGGGGCCCGCGTGCCCGTCCATGTGCTGCGTCAGCGTCCCGCCGAGGGCGACGTTGAGGAGCTGCATCCCCCGGCAGATGCCGAGCAGCGGGGTGCCGGACTCCAGCGCCGCCCCGATCAGCGCCGCCTCCCAGCTGTCCCGCTCGGGGGTGGGCGGCCCGGTCCGCGGATCACGCCCGGCCCCGTACCGCGCCGGATCCACATCCGGACCGCCCGCGACCACCACCGCGTCCAGCCGCGCCACCACCGACGCCGCCACCTCCGGGGAGTCCGGCGGCAGCAGCACGGCCAGGCCGCCCGCCTCCCGGACGAGCCGGCTGTAACCGGCCGGCAGCAGCGTGGCGGGCAGGTCCCAGAGCCCCCAACGCGCCGAGTCCACCAGATACGTACTGATCCCGATCAGCGGGCTGTTCATCGGATCTCCCTGTCGCACGGCACGCGGAACGCATCGGCACCGTATCCAAATCCCTTGCCCTGCCCATAGATTTGGATCAGCTGTCCAAAGATCCGGATCATCTGTCGGCCCGCGAGGAGAGGATCCATCCGTGTCCGACCGAACAGCCCCGCTCGCCGTCGAGGAACTCCGCGTCCTCGTCGACAGCGGCGAGATCGACACCGTGGTCCTGGCCTTCCCCGACATGCAGGGGAGGCTCCAGGGAAAACGCTTCGCCGCCGGCTTCTTCCTCGAAGAGGTGGTGCCGCACGGCACGGAGGGCTGCAACTACCTGCTCGCCGTCGACACCGACATGAACACCGTGGACGGCTACGCCATGTCGTCCTGGGAACGCGGCTACGGCGACTTCGCCATGCTTCCCGACCTCACCACGCTGCGCCGGGTGCCCTGGAACGAGAGCACCGCGATGGTCACCGCCGACCTCGCGTGGAGCGACGGCGCACCCGTCGTCGCCGCGCCCCGCCAGATACTGCGCCGCCAGCTGGACCGCCTCGCCGGGCACGGCTACACCGCCCACGTGGGCACCGAACTCGAATTCATCGTCTTCAAGGACACCTACGAACAGGCCTGGGACCGGGGTTACCGCGACCTGACCCCGGTCAACCAGTACAACGTCGACTACTCCGTCCTCGGCACCGGCCGGGTCGAACCCCTGCTGCGCCGCATCCGCAACGAGATGGCGGGCGCGGGCCTCACCGTCGAATCCGCCAAGGGCGAGTGCAACCCCGGCCAGCACGAGATCGTGTTCCGCTACGACGAGGCCCTGGTCACCTGCGACCAGCACGCCGTCTACAAGACCGGCGCCAAGGAGATCGCCGCCCAGGAGGGCGTCGCGCTCACCTTCATGGCCAAGTTCAACGAGCGCGAGGGCAACTCCTGCCACATCCACCTCTCGCTCCGCTCCACGGAGGAGCCCGGCCGCAGCGTCATGGCGGACGGGGACGGCGCCATGTCCCCGGTGATGCGGCACTTCCTGGCCGGACAGCTCGCGGCCCTGCGCGACTTCTCACTCCTCTACGCGCCGAACATCAACTCCTACAAGCGTTTCCAGCCCGGCTCCTTCGCCCCGACCGCCGTCGCCTGGGGCGCCGACAACCGCACCTGTGCGCTGCGGGTCGTCGGACACGGCCATTCGCTGCGCTTCGAGAACCGGCTCCCCGGCGGAGACGTCAACCCGTACCTCGCCGTCGCCGGACTCGTCGCGGCGGGCCTGTACGGGATCGAGCACGGGCTCGAACTCCCCGAGCCCTGCGCCGGGAACGCCTACACCGCCGAATACGACCACGTCCCCACCAGTCTGCGCGAGGCCGCCGGGCGCTGGGAGCGCAGCGAGATCGCCGAAGCCGCCTTCGGGGCCGAGGTCGTCGCGCACTACGCCAACATGGCCCGCGTCGAGCTCGAAGCCTTCGACGCGGCGGTGACCGACTGGGAGATCAAGCGCTCCTTCGAACGTCTGTGAGGACTTCCTTGACCCGTGAGCACCAGGTACTGAACCCGGCGACGGAGGAGATCGTCGCCGCCGTGCCGGCCACCACCGCGGCCGGGGTGGACGCAGCCGTCACCCGGGCCGCCGCCGCCCAGCGGGCCTGGGCCGCGCTCGCCCCCGCCGACCGGGCACGGCTGCTGCGCCGGTTCGCCGCCGCCGTGGACAGCCGGATCGAGGAGCTGGCCCGGCTGGAGGTCCGCGAGGCGGGCCACACCATCGGCAACGCCCGCTGGGAGGCCGGCAACGTCCGCGACCTGCTCGACTACGCCGCCGGGGGAGTGGAACGGCTGAACGGCCGGCAGATCCCCGTACCCGGCGGCATCGACATCACCCTGCTCGAACCCCTCGGCGTCATCGGCGTGATCGCGCCCTGGAACTTCCCCATGCCGATCGCCGCCTGGGGCCTGGCCCCCGCCCTCGCGGCGGGCAACGCCGTCGTCCTCAAACCCGCCGAGACCACCCCGCTGACCGCGCTCCGGCTCGCCGCCCTCGCCCTGGAGGCCGGACTCCCCGAACACCTCTTCCAGGTGCTGCCCGGCGCGGGCGACGAAGCGGGCAACGCCCTGGTCGAGCACCCCGGCGTCGCCAAGATCGTCTTCACCGGCTCCACCCGCGTCGGCAAGCGGATCATGGCCAAGTGCGCCGAGCAGGTGAAGCGGATCACCCTCGAACTCGGCGGCAAGAGCCCCAACATCGTCTTCGCCGACGCCGACCTCGAAGCCGCCGCGGCCGCCGCCCCCATGTCCTTCCTGGACAACGCGGGCCAGGACTGCTGCGCCCGCACCCGGATCCTGGTCCAGCGCTCCGCGTACGACCGCTTCCTGGAGCTCCTCGCCCCGGCCGTCGCCGCCGTCGTCGTGGGCGACCCGTCCGACGAGAAGACGCAGATGGGCCCGCTCATCTCCCGCACCCAGCTGGACCGGGTGCGCGGCTACGTCCCCGGGGGCGCGGCAGCCATCCGGGGCAGCGCGCCCGGAGGCGCCGGCTTCTGGTTCCCGCCGACCGTCCTCACCGACGCCGCCGCGGACTCGCCCGTCGCCACGGAGGAGGTGTTCGGTCCGGTCGCGGTCGTGCTGCCCTTCGACGACGAGGCGGACGCCGTCCGGCTCGCCAACGCGACGCGCTACGGCCTCGCGGGCTCCCTCTGGACGCGGGACCTGGGGCGCGCGCTGCGCGTCTCGCAGGCCGTCCGGGCGGGAAACCTCTCCGTCAACTCCCACTCCGCGGTCCGCTACTGGACCCCGTTCGGCGGCTTCAAGCAGTCCGGCCTCGGCCGCGAACTCGGGCCCGACGCCCTCACCGCCTTCACCGAAACCAAGAACGTCTTCCTCAGTACGGAGGCCTGAACCGGTATGACCACGGACAACGGGAACATCTGCCGCCGCCTCGTCGGCCGCACCGCCGTCATCACCGGCGCCGGCAGCGGCATCGGCCTCGCCACCGCCCACCGGCTCGCCTCGGAGGGCGCGCACGTGGTCTGCGGCGACATCGACGAGACCGCGGGCAAGGCGGCGGCGGAAGCGGTCGGCGGCAGCTTCGTACGGGTCGACGTCACGGACCCGGGACAGGTCGAGGCGCTGTTCGCGGCGGCGCACGACACCTACGGCTCCGTCGACATCGCCTTCAACAACGCGGGCATCTCGCCGCCCGACGACGACTCCATCCTCACCACGGACCTGGAGGCCTGGAAACGCGTCCAGGACGTCAACCTCACCTCCGTCTACCTCTGCTGCAAGGCGGCCCTGCCCTACATGCGGCGCCAGGGGCGGGGCTCGATCATCAACACCGCCTCGTTCGTCGCCAGGATGGGCGCGGCCACCTCGCAGATCTCCTACACCGCATCCAAGGGCGGAGTGCTCGCGATGTCCCGCGAACTGGGCGTCCAGTTCGCCCGCGAGGGCATCCGGGTCAACGCGCTGTGCCCGGGACCGGTCAACACCCCGCTGCTCCAGGAGCTGTTCGCCAAGGACCCGGAGCGCGCCGCCCGCCGGCTGGTGCACATCCCGCTCGGCCGGTTCGCGGAGGCGACGGAGATCGCGGCAGCCGTCGCCTTCCTGGCGAGCGACGACTCCTCCTTCGTCAACGCCACGGACTTCCTCGTCGACGGCGGCATCTCGGGCGCCTACGTCACGCCCCTTTAGGGCGTGACGCGAGGTCCGGAACCTAGAGTGGGGCGATGAGCAACGCGACGCCGCCCGGCTGGTATCCGGACACGGCCGTACCGGGCCACGAGCGGTGGTGGGACGGTACGGCGTGGACCGGTCACACCCGCCCGTACGCCGCCGAGCTGCCGCCGTACGTCCCCGCGCGGTCCGCTTCCCCCGCCGGGCCCGGCCGGGGGAGCGGCGGCGGAAGCAGCCGGATCATCGCCATGGTGGTGGCCGGTGCGGTCGTCGTCGGCGCGGCGGTGACCGGAGCGGTGCTGCTCGGCAGGGACGACGACGGCACGCCGCCGGTGGCCCGGTCGAGCAGCACCCCGCCCGCCGGCACCGCCACCCACGACGGCCCCGGCGGCAGCCCCTCGCCGGACGCATCCGCCGACGGCGGCGACCCGGCCGTGCTCGTGGACCAGCTCAACGGCATCACCCTGCCGGTCCCCGACGGCTGGGAGAAGCCGGAGAACAACATGGACGGGGTGCCCACGATGCGTACCACCCGCTCCTACAACTGCCCCGGCAGCTCCGGGGACTTCTGCTACCACGGCACGGTGACCACCAGGACCCCCAACGCCGCCGACGCCGACACCGCGGAGAAGCTCGCCAGGGCCGACATAGCCGACGCGGCGGACGCCGCGTACCAGGAGAACGCCGTCGGCACCCGTATCCACGGCGGCATCACATCCCACGAGCAGCTCGCCGCCACCTCGGTGAGCGTGGCGGGACGCACCGGCTACGAGGTGCGCTGGAGGGTCGTCACCGGCAAGGGCCCCGGCGGCTACGTGCAGTCGCTCGTCTTCCCGTCGAGCGTCGGCAGCGAGTCGCTCGTCGTGGTGCGCTACGCCTTCGACGCCGGATCCGGCGGGCCCCCGCTCTCCCTCATGGACACCCTCACCAAGGGCATCCGGCCGATCGGGGACAGCGCGACGAACGGCGGCGTCGGCAGCTCCGTGGCCCCCTGACGCCGCCCGGGGCTCAGAGGAACGTGCGGCCCTCGCCCCGGTACGTCGGCACGGTCGCCGTGATCCGGTCCCCCTCGATCAGCTGCAACTCGTCGAACCGCTCGCACAGTTCACCGGCCTTGGCGTGCCGGAACCACACCTTGTCACCGATCAGCAGGTCGTCGGCCGGGGCGCCGAGCAACGGGGTCTGTACCTCGCCCGGCCCCTCCTGCGGGTCGTAGCGCAGCCCCTCCGGCAGGTACGGGACCGGCAGCCGGTCGGGACCGGCCGCACCGGATGCCGGGTAGCCGCCACCGAGCACCGTCACCACGCCCACCCCGGGCCTGCGTACGACCGGCTGGGCGAACAGGGCCGCCGGACGGGCCGTGAACGAGGTGTAGTTGTCGAACAGCCGGGGCACGTACAGCCCGGAACCGGCCGCGATCTCCGTCACCGCGTGCTCCGCGGCGGTGTGCTGCACACTGCCGGTGCCGCCGCCGTTCACGAACTCCAGGTCCGGCGCCACGGCCCGTACCGCCCGCACCACCTCGGCCCGCCGGACCGCCAGCTCCCGGCGGGCGGAGGCCTGCATCAGCCGGATCGCCCGGGACCGCAGCGGCCGCCCCGCGACCGAGTCACCGACCCCGGCGATATGACCCTCGTACGCCATCAGCCCCACCAGCCGGAAACCGGGCCTGCGGGCCACGGACCGTGCCAGCTCGGCCAGTTGGGCGGGGGAGCGCAGGGGCGAGCGGAGCGCCCCGATCCTGACCCGGCCGCCGAGCATCCGCAGCGAGGTGTCCAGCTCCAGACAGACCCGGATCTCCTCTTTGCCCCCGGCACGCGCCGCGTCGATCAGCTCCAGCTGCGCGTGGTCGTCCACCATCACCGTCACGGCGGCGGCCAGCTTCGGGTCGGAGGCGAGCTCCGCGAACGCCGGCCGGTCGGCCGACGGATAGGCCAGCAGTACGTCCTCGAACCCGGCACGGGCCAGCCACAGCGACTCGGCCAGCGTGAACGACATGATCCCGGCGAAGCCGGGCCGCGCGAGCACCCGCTCCAGCAGGGCGCGGCAGCGCACCGACTTGCTCGCCACCCGGACCGGCTTCCCGGCCGCACGGCGTACCAGGTCGTCGGCGTTGGCGTCGAAGGCCTCCAGATCGACGACGGCGATCGGGGCATCGAGATGGGCGGTGGCCCGGTTGTAGCGGGTCCGGTCAGCGGTGCGGGCAGTCATGGCCGCAGCTTGCCAGACACCTGTACCGCTGGGTAGGGGGATGATCTGCGCAGATCGGTCCGGCGCCCGGCGGCCCGCTCCCATCAGGGGCGCCGCAGCCCGTAGAGTGACGGGCACGCGGCGCGCAACGAGCCTGCCTGTGGCGGCGATCCGCGTGCGGTACGGAACGGACCAGGGGGGCTGATGAGTACCGAGGCGCAGCGCGCTCCCGTCCCGCCACGCCCGGCCACCCCGCCGGACGGCCGGGTCCCCACACCCCCAGGACCCACCACACCGACACCGCCCGCCTCACCCGCACCGCCCGCACCCGAGGCAACCGCAACCGTGGCCCCGTCCACACCCGCCGCCGCACCGCCCGCCGTTGAGTCGACCGCCCGGCTCCGGCCCGTGCCACCGGCCCCGCCGCGCCCCGCCGGGCCCCCCGCCGCTCCGGCCTTCCCGCCGCGCCCCGCGACGCCGCCCGCGGCGACCCGGCGCCGCCCGGTGGGCGCCGTGGAGCTCGGCACCCCGCCCTGGTGGCCCGACGGCCCCGCCCACCGGCCGCCGCACGACGACTTCCTGCCGCACGCCTTCCCGGCGGAGACGCCCGCAGAGACCACCACCAGGCTCCGCCCCGTACGGACCCGGAGCCCCTTCAGGACCGCGGCCGCGGCCGTCTGCGTCGTGCTCGGGCTCGGCCTGATCGGCGGCGCGGTCACCGGCAGCTGGCTGATCAGCGACTCCTCGGCCGATCCGGCGGCCCACAGCAGCTACACCGTGGGCCGCGCCGCCTGGCACAGCGTGCCCGTGGACACCCTCTTCCCGCGCACCCTCAAGGGCGACGGCGCGGGGCCCGGCGGCTCCGACCGGGTCTGGACCAGGCTCGCCGTCGCCCCGGACAGCGGCTGCGCGACGGCCCTGGACCCGCTGCTGCTCAAGACGGTGCGCCCGGCCGGCTGCGCCCGGCTGCTGCGGGCCACGTACACGGACGCGACGTCCAGCAGCGTCACCACCGTCGGGCTGCTCTTCACCGAGGGCGACACGGAGGCCATGCGGGCGCTCAGCACCCGGTTCACCGATCAGCACCTGGACGCGCGCACCGACCTGATGCCCCGCGCGTATCCCGTCAAGGGCACCCCGGCCGCCGGATTCGGCGACAAGCAGCGCGCCAGCTGGAGCGTGCACGTCCTGACAGAGGTCCCCGTCGTGGTGTTCGCGGTCTCCGGTTTCGCCGACGGCCGTACGGTCACCGCCCCGCAGCCCGCCGCCGAGGCCATGGCACGGAACGCCACGACCGCCGCCGCCCAGGCCGGGCTCGGCCACGAGGCGAAGGGGCTGGCGGACCTGGTCGAACGCGGTCTGCGCAAGACTGTCACAGAGCGCACGGAGAAACCGGAGTGACCCGAGTGACCCGAGTGCCTGGATTGACGCGAGTACCCGGAGACCCCCGAGTACCCGGAGCGGCGCAAGCGTCCGGAGCGACCCGCCGCGCCCGCCACCGCGTCCTCGGCGCGCTCTGCGCCGCCACCGCGCTCACGCTGCTGCCCGCGTCCCCGGCGCGGGCCGACACCATCCGGGCCCAGCAGTGGGGCCTGGACGCACTCCACACCGACGAGGCCTGGCGGACCACCCGGGGCAAGGGCATCACCGTCGCCGTCGTCGACACCGGGGTGGACGCCGCTCTGCCCGACCTGGCGGGCCAGGTACTGCCCGGCAAGGACATGATTGGCTTCGGCGCCGGACGGGGTGACCGGTCCTGGGCACGGCACGGCACCGCGATGGCCGCGATCATCGCGGGCCGGGGCCACGGTGCCTCGGACGACGACGGGGTGCTCGGCATAGCCCCCCAGGCGAAGATCCTCCCCGTCCGGGTCATCCTGGAGGCGAGCGACCCGGACCGGGCCAAGGCCCGCAAGTCCCGGGGCACGGCCCTCGCGGACGGCATCCGCTGGGCCGCCGACCACGGCGCCGACGTCATCAACCTCTCGCTGGGCGACGACAGCGAGTCCGCCCATCCGGAGCCGGGCGAGGACGCGGCCGTCCAGTACGCGCTGAAGAAGGGCGCGGTCGTCGTCGCGTCGGCCGGCAACAGCGGCGAGAAGGGCGACCACATCTCGTACCCCGCCGCCTACCCCGGAGTGATCGCGGTCGCCGCCGTCGACCGCTACGGCACCCACGCCTCGTTCTCCACCCGCCGCTGGTACGCCGCCGTGAGCGCCCCGGGCGACGACATCGTCGTCCCCGCCCCGGACCGGCAGTACTACGTGGAGTGGGGCACCTCGGCCGCGTCCGCGTTCGTCTCCGGTGCGGTCGCCCTGGTCCGTGCCGCCCACCCCGGCCTCACGCCCGCCCAGATCAAGAAGCTCCTCACGGACACCGCGCGCGATTCCCCGGCGGGCGGCCGGGACGACTCCCGGGGCTACGGCATGGTCGACCCGGCCGCGGCCATCAAGGCGGGCGGCAAGCTCCGTCCGGCCGGTCTGCGCCCGGACTCCACCGAGGCGGGCTACCGCGAGAAGTACTTCGGATCCGGCCCCGACCCGACCCGCGAGGACGGGGGGCCCGCAGGCTGGCTGGCCCCGGTCGCGGGCGGCCTCGGCGCACTCCTGCTCGCGCTGGCCGTGGTGCTGTGGCGCGGCCGCAACGGGCGGCCGGTCTTCCCGCGCCGCTGACGGGCACACCCCGGGGACGCCCGCACCGGACCTGTCGGCAGGACGGCTACGGCCAGGCACTACGCTCGCCCTGTGGCGCAGAAGAACATTCCGGACCCCGGATACTCCGACGACGACGGCACGGCCGACCCCGCCCTGACCGCGGCACTGTCCGCCTGGGCCGGGAACCGCGAGGCCGTCGGCCCGGTGCTCGAAGCCCTCAGGGGGGCCCGGCTGCTGGTCCCCGTGGTCGCCGTCCTCGGCGAGGTCGAGGAGGACGAGAAGGGGCTGCGCCGGGAGAAGACCAGCGACATGGCCGTCCCCACCCTCCAGGCCGGTGACCGCCGCGCCCTGCCCGCCTTCACCTCCACCGCCTCGCTGGCCCGCTGGGACCCGCAGGCGCGCCCCGTCGCCGTACCCCTGCACCAGGCGCTCCAGGCCGCCGTGCACGAGAAGGCGGACACCCTGGTGCTCGACCTCGCGGGCCCGGTGGCCTTCGAGGTGACCGGCTCCGCGCTGCTGGCCCTCGCGGAGGGCCGCACCAGCGCCGATCCGCTCGACGACCCCGCCGTCACCGCCGCGGTACGCGACGCCGTCGCCGCCGAACCCGCCGTGCTCCGCGCCCACCTCGGACCGGGCCGCGCCGACGGCACCCTCGCCCTGGTACTGGCGGCGGACGCCGACCCCGCGGAGGCCGCGGGCCGGGTCGCCCGGTCGCTGGCCGCCAGCGAGGTGCTGCGGGCCCGGCTGGTGCGCGGCCTGGACCTGGCGCTGCTCCCGGCCGACGCGAACGCACCGGGTGACGCCCTGTTCACTCGCTGATCACCTCATCGGCTCAACGCGCGCGATGGTGCGCGGAGTCGGAGAATTGCGAAGAAAAGCGGACGATCTTCGCGAGGTGGTTGTATGCAGACGCGAATGGCGGCGTCGGAGTTCCTGGGCACCCTCCTGCTGGTCTTCTTCGCCGTCGGATCAGCGGT
Organism: Streptomyces sp. NPDC057900; assembly: GCF_042887885.1. NCBI lineage: Bacteria > Bacillati > Actinomycetota > Actinomycetes > Kitasatosporales > Streptomycetaceae > Streptomyces > Streptomyces sp. NPDC057900. The sequence continues at coordinate 284,177 of NZ_JBHVOI010000007.1, read as the reverse complement.
CCTCGGTGTCCAGTACATCGGGACCGTCGGCATCGCGCTGGCCTTCGGCTTCGTGCTGCTGGCCCTGGCCTACGCGCTCGGCCCGATCTCCGGCTGCCATCTCAACCCGGCGGTCACCCTGGGGATGCTGACGGCCCGGCGGATCGACGTGCGCACCGCGGTCACGTACTGGATCGCCCAGCTCCTCGGCGGAATCGCCGGTGCGGCCCTGCTGTTCCTGCTGGCCAAGCAGGTGCCCGGACTGAAGACGAGCGGCAAGTTCGGCAGTAACGGCTACGGGGACCGGTCCGACGTGCACATCAACATGGGCGGCGCGTTCCTGGCCGAGGTGGTGCTCACCTTCCTGCTGGTGTTCGTCGTGCTCGCGGTGACCCACAAGGTGGCCGTCATCGGGTTCGACGGACTGCCCATCGGCCTCTCCCTCGCGGTGATCCACCTGGTCGGCATCCCGCTCACCGGTACGTCGGTCAACCCGGCGCGGAGTCTGGGCCCGGCGCTGTTCGCCGGCGGTGCGGCGCTCTCCCAGCTCTGGCTGTTCCTGGTGGCGCCCCTGATCGGTGGCGTCATCGCGGCGCTCGCCCACCGGGTGACCCACCCCGTCCCCGGACATGAGGAGCAGACCGCGGAGGTCTGATCCCGGCCCCGGTACGCGGTGAGCCCCCGCCCACAGAGGGCGGGGGCTCACATCCGTCGGAGGGAAGGGGCGTACCGGCTCAGCCGAAGACCGGTCCGGTGTACTTCTCGCCGGGGCCCTTGCCCGGCTCGTCCGGTACGAGCGAGGCCTCGCGGAACGCCAGCTGGAGCGACTTCAGGCCGTCACGCAGCGGCGCCGCGTGGAAGGAGCTGATCTCGGTGGTGCTCGCGTCCAGCAGGCCGGCCAGCGCGTGGACCAGCTTGCGGGCCTCGTCGAGGTCCTTGTGCTCGTCGCCGTCCTCGGTCAGTCCGAGCTTCACGGCGGCGGCGCTCATCAGGTTGACCGCGACCGTCACGATGACCTCGACCGCCGGCACCTCCGCGATGTCGCGGGCCATCTCGTCGAAGCCGGGGGAATCAGTGGTGGGGGTCGCGTCGCTCATGCTGCATACGATAGGCCCACGCCGGGCCCGGTCCCTCTGCGGGAGTGCGTGCGAGGACCGGTTAGCGCACGTGCGGCCGAGCTGCTAACCTTGTGTAACGACCGGCTGGGCATCTATGTGCCCGGCCCACAAGTGGAGGCTCCGATCTCCCACCTGACCGTCCTCAGGACGGCGGGTCACCGGTCAGGTGGCGCCCATCGTTCCGTACGGACGATGGAGCCGCCCGATGCGCCCCGCGGTTGACCGCGACGGTGCTCCGGTTTTCCAGGAGCCCCGCCTGTGTCCCGTCCGGGGCATTTTTCTTGCCTCCGCAACGGTTGGTCTGTCGAAACAGACGTTACGTGGCTGTCCGCCAGGCGGCCGCGTGGTGCTACCGAGGAGGATCCATCAGCGCCGAGCCCCGCATCAACGACCGGATTCGCGTACCCGAGGTGCGACTTGTCGGTCCCAGCGGCGAGCAGGTCGGGATTGTCCCGCTTGCCAAGGCCCTGGAACTTGCGCAGGAGTACGACCTCGACCTGGTCGAGGTGGCGGCTACCGCCCGTCCGCCCGTGTGCAAGCTCATGGACTACGGGAAGTTCAAGTACGAATCGGCCATGAAGGCCCGTGAGGCGCGCAAGAACCAGGCGCACACGGTCATCAAGGAGATGAAGCTCCGGCCGAAGATCGACCCGCACGACTATGACACCAAGAAGGGTCATGTCGTCCGGTTCCTCAAGCAGGGTGACAAGGTCAAGATCACGATCATGTTCCGTGGTCGTGAGCAGTCCCGCCCCGAGCTGGGCTTCCGACTGCTCCAGCGTCTCGCTTCGGACGTGGAGGAACTCGGCTTCATCGAGTCCAACCCGAAGCAGGACGGCCGGAACATGATCATGGTTCTTGGCCCGCACAAGAAGAAGACCGAAGCCATGGCCGAGGCCCGCGAGGCCCAGGCCGCCCGCAAGGCGGAGCGTCAGGGGTACGCCCCCGACGACGCCGAGTCCGCGGACGAGGCTGCCGAGGCTCCGGCCGAGGCGTCCTCAGAGGCTCCGGCCGAGACACCTTCCGAGGCGTGACCTTCGGGGGTCGCCATCCAGGCGCCCCCGGGTCCCCCCGGAATCCCATCAAGATCTGACGCCCCTGCGGCCCGGTGCCCGCACCGGGAGGGGCGCCACTGACGAGGAGAGAACGGCGCGATGCCGAAGAACAAGACGCACAGCGGTGCCAGCAAGCGCTTCAAGATCACCGGCTCCGGCAAGGTGCTCCGCGAGAGGGCCGGCAAGCGCCACCTTCTTGAGCACAAGTCGTCCAAGAAGACCCGCTCGCTGACCGGCACGGTCGTCGTGGCTCCGGCCGACGCCAAGAAGATCAAGAAGCTTCTCGGCAAGTGAGGCCGTCGCCCCCGGTGAATCCGGGGGCGCGCCCTCGATCCGACCGGGACCAATTCGTTTCCGGGCCGTGTGAGTACGACCACGGCCCCGCTACAAGGAGTTAACAAGTGGCACGCGTCAAGCGGGCAGTCAACGCCCACAAGAAGCGCCGGGCGATTCTCGAAGCCGCCAGCGGTTACCGCGGTCAGCGCTCGCGCCTGTACCGCAAGGCCAAGGAGCAGGTCACCCACTCCCTGGTCTACAACTACAACGACCGTAAGAAGCGCAAGGGCGACTTCCGTCAGCTGTGGATCCAGCGCATCAACGCCGCTGCCCGCCAGAACGGCATGACGTACAACCGCCTCATCCAGGGTCTGAAGGCCGCCAACATCGAGGTGGACCGCAAGATCCTGGCCGAGCTCGCGGTGAACGACGCCAACGCGTTCGCGACCCTCGTCGAGGTGGCCCAGAAGGCCCTCCCGAGCGACGTCAACGCCCCGAAGGCCGCCTGATTCAGGGCCGCACTTCCTGGTATTGAGCCGGACCCGCAGGCGCTCGCCGTCTGCGGGTCCGGTGCGTTGCACCCCCGTCACCACCTGTCACGACCCGCACCTTCGTACGCAGAGAGGCTCGCCGCCGATCATGGGCATCCCTGAACTGATCTCCCCGCGATCGCCACGGGTCGCCGCCGCCCGACGGCTGGCCAGGCGCAACTTCCGCGGCAAGGAGCGCAGGTTCATCGCAGAGGGACCACAGGCCGTGCGCGAGGCCGCGGCCCACCGGGGCGGCGACGGCGAGGCGACCCTGGTCGAACTGTTCGCCACCGTCGAGGCCGCGGAACGGTACGAGGCCATCATCGACGCGGCCCTCGCGGCGGGCGCCCGGGTGCACCTGGCCGACAGCGAGGTGCTCGCCGATGTGTCGCAGACCGTGACCCCGCAGGGCCTGATCGGCGTCTGCCGCTTCCTCGACTCGCCGTTCGAGTCGGTCCTCGCCGCGCGGCCGAAGCTCGTCGCCGTCCTGGCGAACGTCCGGGACCCCGGGAACGCCGGTACGGTGCTGCGCTGCGCCGACGCGGCGGGCGCCGACGCCGTCGTCCTCACCGACGCCTCGGTCGACCTCTACAACCCCAAGTCGGTGCGCGCGTCCGTCGGTTCGCTCTTCCACCTGCCGGTCGCCGTCGGGGTGCCCGTCGAGCAGGCCGTACGGGGGCTGCGGGACGCGGGCTCCCGGATCCTGGCAGCCGACGGCGCGGGCGAGGACGACCTCGACGACGAACTCGACGCGGGCACCATGGGCGGCCCCACCGCCTGGGTCTTCGGCAACGAGGCCTGGGGCCTGCCGGAGGAGACCCGGGCGCTGGCCGACGCCGTGGTGCGGGTACCGATCCACGGCAAGGCGGAGAGCCTCAACCTCGCCACCGCCGCCGCCGTCTGCCTGTACGCCTCCGCGCGCGCCCAGCGCCCGCCCCGGAGCACGGGCTGACCCACCCGGTCGTCTCTCGGAGCGACGCAGGGTGTCGCTCCGTCACCGACGACTAGTAGGGTGACGAACTCGGGGGCCCACTGCACCGGTTCGAGAGGTGGGGTACGGGAATATGGCTGTCGGCATGAGCGGACCGCAGGCGACGGACGCGGCCGTCGTGCGCGTGGACGCGGACCCGGAAGCCGGTCCCGCCGGCCAGGGGCTGGACCCTGACGACCTTCCCGACGGGCTCGTCGTCGCGGACGAGACCGGCCGGGTGATCTGCTTCAACGCCGCCGCCGTACGGATCACCGCCATGCCCAGGGCCGCCGCCCTCGGCCGCCCGCTGGAGCACGCGCTGCCGCTGGAGGACCTCAAGGGCCGCCGCTGGTGGGAGCTGACCGACCCCTACGGCGGCCTCGCCACCCGGGTCGGCCAGCCCGAACGGAATCTGCTGCTGCCCGGCGGCCGCGAGGTCCTCGTCTCCGCTCGCTACGTACGCGAGAGCCCCACCGGGCCCGTCCGCCGGCTGGTGATCAGCCTGCGCGGCACCGAGGCCCGCCGCCGCACAGAGCGCAGCCACGCCGAGCTGATCGCCACCGTCGCACACGAGCTGCGCTCGCCGCTGACCTCCGTCAAGGGCTTCACCGCCACGCTGCTGGCGAAGTGGGAGCGCTTCACCGACGACCAGAAGCGGCTGATGCTGGAGACGGTCTACGCCGACGCCAACCGCGTCACCCGGCTCATCACCGAGCTGCTCGACATCTCCCGGATCGACTCGGGCCGGCTGGAGCTGCGCCGCCAGCCCGTGGACCTCTCGGCGGCCGTGGAGCGCCACATCCAGGCGCTCACCGCGAACGGCCAGGCGCCGGACCGTTTCCTCGTGCGTACCTGCCAGCCGCTGCCCGCCGTCTGGGCCGACCCGGACAAGGTCGACCAGGTGCTGGGCAACCTGCTGGAAAACGCGGTGCGCCACGGCGAGGGAACCGTCACCATCGAGGTGGCACCCGCACCGGCCAAGAGCGACGAGAAGGGAACGGCCGTCACCGTGAGCGACGAAGGCACCGGCATCCCCGAGGAGTCGATGGGCCGCGTCTTCACCCGCTTCTGGCGGGGCAGCAAACGCGGCGGCACGGGCCTGGGCCTCTACATCGTCAAAGGCATCGTCGAGGCGCACGGCGGCACGATCACCGTCGGCCGCGGCCCCGGCGGCGGCGCCGAATTCCGATTTATCCTGCCCGTGAGCACGCCGGCCTACATGAAGTAGCGGCCGGGCGGCCCACGGGCGCCTCCCACACCTTGTGGCCCTTAGACTCGACCATTGGCACCTTTGCGTCCTCCAGTCGTCGAGCGGGGTCGCGCCACCAGCCAATCGGAAGTACGGGAAGAGATGTCGGCACCGAACAAGTCGTACGACCCAGTCGAGGTCGAGGCACTGAAACCGGAAGAGATCGAGCGCATCCGGGACGAGGCGCTCGCCGCCTTCGCCGCCGCGGGCGACCTCGACGCGCTCGCCCAGGCGAAGACCGCGCACACCGGTGGTACCTCGCCCCTGTCCCTCGCCAACCGCGAGATCGGCGCGCTGCCGCCGCAGGCCAAGGCAGAGGCCGGCAAGCGCGTGGGCCAGGCCCGCGCCGCCGTGGGCAGGGCGCTCGCCGCCCGCCAGGCGGAGCTGGAGGCCGAGCGGGACGCCCGGGTCCTGGTCGAGGAGGCGGTGGACGTCACGCTGCCCTACGACCGCACCCCGGCCGGCGCCCGCCACCCGCTGACGACGATCATGGAGCGCGTCGCCGACGTCTTCGTGGCCATGGGCTACGAGATCGCGGAGGGCCCGGAGGCCGAGGCCGAGTGGTTCAACTTCGACGCCCTGAACTTCGTGCCCGACCACCCGGCCCGGCAGATGCAGGACACCTTCTTCGTCGAGGGCGCCGACGGCGCGAAGAACGACGAGTCCGGTGTCGTCCTGCGCACCCACACCTCGCCGGTGCAGGCCCGCACGCTGCTCGACCGCGAGCCCCCCGTCTACGTCGTCTGCCCCGGCCGGGTCTACCGGACCGACGAGCTGGACGCGACGCACACCCCGGTCTTCCACCAGATCGAGCTGCTCGCCGTCGACGAGGGCCTCACCATGGCCGATCTGAAGGGCACCCTCGACCACATGGTCCAGGCGCTCTTCGGCCCGGACATGAAGACCCGGCTGCGGCCGAACTTCTTCCCGTTCACCGAGCCGTCCGCCGAGATGGACATGGTCTGCTACGTCTGCCGCGGCGAGTCCGTCGGCAACCCGGACCGCCCGTGCCGCACCTGCGGCAGCGAGGGCTGGATCGAGCTCGGCGGCTGCGGCATGGTCAACCCCAAGGTGCTCATCGCCTGCGGCGTCGACCCCCAGAAGTACAGCGGATTCGCCTTCGGGTTCGGCATCGAGCGGATGCTGATGTTCCGCCACAACGTAGAAGACATGCGAGACATGGTCGAAGGCGACGTCCGGTTCACCCGGCCCTTCGGGATGGAGATCTGATGCGCGTCCCGCTTTCCTGGCTGCGGGAGTACGTCGACCTGCCTGCCACCGAGACCGGCCGTGATGTACAGGCCAAGCTCGTCGCCGTCGGCCTTGAGGTCGAGACGGTCGAGCAGACCGGCGCCGGCCTCAAGGGCCCGCTGGTCGTCGGAAAGGTGCTCACCATCGAGGAGCTGGAGGGCTTCAAGAAGCCCATCCGCTTCTGCACGGTGGACGTCGGCACCGCGAACGGCACCGGCGAGCCGCAGGAGATCGTCTGCGGCGCCCGTAACTTCGCCGTCGGCGACAAGGTCGTCGTGGTCCTGCCCGGCGCCGTGCTGCCCGGTGACTTCGCGATCGCCGCGCGCAAGACGTACGGCAAGACCTCGCACGGCATGATCTGCTCCGGCGACGAGCTGGGCATGGGCGACGACGGCAGTGGCGGCATCATCGTGCTGCCGCCGGAGCACGAGGTCGGCACCGACGCGATCGAACTGCTCCAGCTCGTCGACGAGGTCCTCGACATCGCCGTCACCCCCGACCGGGGCTACTGCCTGTCGATGCGCGGCGTCGCCCGTGAGACCGCCATCGCCTACGGCCTGCCGCTGCGCGACCCGGCCCTCCTGGACGTGCCCGCGCCGAACGCGTACGGCTACCCGGTCCAGGTCGCGGACCCGATCGGCTGCTCCCGCTTCACCGCGCGCACCGTGGTCGGCCTCCAGCCGGAGGCCCGGTCCCCGATCTGGCTCCAGCGCCGCCTCCAGAAGGCCGGGATGCGGCCGATCTCGCTCGCGGTCGACGTCACCAACTACGTGATGCTCGAACTGGGCCAGCCGCTGCACGCCTACGACCGGACCCGGATCGACGGCCCGATCGGGGTGCGCCGCGCGGAGCCGGGCGAGAAGCTCACCACCCTCGACGGCGCCGTCCGGGTCCTGGACCCGGCCGACCTCGTCATCACCGACAACCGCGGGCCGATCGGCCTGGCCGGTGTCATGGGCGGGGCCAACACGGAGATCGCGGACGCCGCGGAGGACGCGCACACCACCGAGGTCGTCATCGAGGCCGCGCACTTCGACGCGATCTCGATCGCCCGCACCGCGCGCCGCCACAAGCTGGCCTCAGAGGCGTCCAAGCGCTTCGAGCGCGGCGTCGACCCGCAGGCCGCCGCCGCTGCCGCGCAGCGCACCGTGGACCTGCTGGTGCTGCTCGCCGGCGGCACGGCTGAGGCGGGGGTCACCGAGGTGACCGCCCCGTCCGGCCCGCGCACCATCACGATGGCGGCCGACCACCCGGACAGGGTGGCCGGTGTCGCCTACGGCCGCGAGACCGTCGTCCGCCGCCTCCAGGAGGTCGGCTGCGACGTCTACGGGCAGGACGAGCTGCTCGTCACGGCCCCGTCCTGGCGGCCCGACCTGAACGAGCCGAACGACCTGGCGGAAGAGGTCATCCGGCTGGAGGGTTACGAGAACCTCCCGTCCACCCTGCCGACGCCGCCCTCCGGCCGCGGGCTCACCGACCGCCAGCGGCTGCACCGCCGCGTCGGCCGGGCCCTCGCGGGCGCGGGCTACGTCGAGGCGCTGAACTACCCGTTCACCGGCGAAGCCGTCCTGGACCAGCTGGGCCTGGACGCGGACGACGACCGCCGCCGCACGGTCCGGCTCGTCAACCCGCTCTCCGACGAGGAGCCGTCGCTGCGCACCACGCTGCTGCCGGGCCTCCTCGGCGCACTGCGGCGCAACGACGGCCGGGGCAGCCACGACCTCGCGCTCTTCGAGACCGGTCTCGTCTTCCGGCCGACCGGCCAGGAGACCAAGCCCGTCCGGCTCCCCGTCGACCGGCGCCCCACCGACGAGGAGATCGCCTCGCTCAACGCGGCGCTCCCGCGTCAGCCGCGCCGCGCCGCCGTCGTCCTCGCGGGCGCCCGCGAGCAGGCCGGCTGGTGGGGCAAGGGCCGCCCGGCCGACTGGGCGGACTCCGTCGAGGCCGCCCGCACCATCGCCCGTGAGGCCGGTGTCGAGCTCACGATCCGCGCCGGGCAGCACGCGCCGTGGCACCCGGGCCGCTGCGCCGCGCTGTACGTGACGGTCAACGGCGAGGAGACCCTGTTCGGGCACGCCGGTGAGCTGCACCCGCGCGTCATCAAGGAGCTCCACCTGCCCGAGCGCACCTGCGCCATGGAGGTCGAGCTCGACGTCCTGGAGCGGGCCGTGGACGGCGCGCTCCAGGCGCCCAGGATCTCCACCTTCCCGGTGGCGACCCAGGACGTCGCGCTGGTCGTCGAGCAGGACGTGCCCGCCGCGGAGGTGGAGCGGGCGCTGCGCGAGGGCGCGGGTGAACTCCTCGAATCGCTGCGGCTGTTCGACGTCTTCACGGGCGAGCAGATCGGCGGGGGCCGCAAGTCCCTGGCGTACGCGCTGCGGTTCCGTGCCGCGGACCGCACGCTGACCGTCGACGAGGCCACCGCCACCCGGGACGCCGCGGTGGCGCTGGCCGCCGAGCGCACGGGCGCGGTGCTGCGCGGCGCGTAACGGCTCGGGCGCACAGCGAGGAGGGGCGTGTCCGGCCACCGGACACGCCCCTCCCGCGTGCTCGCCCGGAGGCGGGGGACCGCACCCGGGCCCCGGCCGGGTCCGGGGGAACCCGGCGCCCGGCCGACCCCGCAGCCACCCTCCGATCCGTGGGCAGTGGGTCGTGCGATCCGGCGCCGTCCGCACTGCCGCGGAGTGTCGGGCAGGTCGGCAGAGCGGACGGCGCGGGTGCGGGTCGTCGTGCTGTACGAGGGGGAGCAGACGACCCGGCCGCCTCTTGCGAGGGACTCAGTCAAGCCATTCGCCGGCCCGCGCAACAGCGTGCGCAGCGGGACGGTTCGGGCATTCCGTTCACACCCCGTGTGAATCGTGCTCCACTGGGGCGACACGTCCTGGCGTGCCGACCCACCGGAGGGGGCAATGGGGGCAATGGAGCCCAACACTCTGCTAGAGGCTCTGATCGACGAGGCGGGTGTCTCCCGGGCCGGGCTCGCCGCGCACGTCAACCGGGCCGGCCGCGGCCGGGGTCTGTGCCTGCGGTACGAACACACCGCCGTCGCCCGCTGGCTGAAGGGCCAGCGCCCGCGCGGCCAGGTGCCCGACCTGATCTGCGAAGTGCTCGGCGGCCGCCTGCGCAGGGCCGTCTCGCTCGACGACATCGGCATGGCGGCCCACGACGGGCGCGCTCCCGGGCAGGGGTCCTCGCTCACCGGATTCGTCGAACGGGCCACCGCGCTGTGGCGCTCCGACGAACAGCAGCGCCCGCACGTCGTCGCCGCCCCGGCCGTCACCGGGACGACCGCCGTGATGCCGGTGTGGGAGTGGGAGAACCCGCCGGAGGACGCGGATGTGTCACGCGCCGGTACGAGCCGGGTCAGCATGGCCGACATAGCGACACTGCGGGCCGCCCGCGCCCACTACGAACTCATGTACCGCAGGGCGGGCGGTATCGCGACGCGCTCGCGCATCGTCGGCTTCCTCAACACCGAGACCGCTCCGCTGCTGCGCGGCGGCTACAGCGACGCGATGGGGCGTCAGCTGCACCGGGCGACGGGCGGGCTGGTGGCCGTCGCGGGCATCTGCGCCTACGACTCCGACGCGCACGGGCTCGCCCAGCGCTACTTCCACCAGGCGCTGCGGCTGGCCAAGGCGAGCGGGGACCGGGGGCTGGGCGGCTATGTGATCGCGCTGCTGGTCAACCAGTCGCTGTTCCTGGCCGACTACCGGCAGTCCGTCGCGTTCGCGGAGGCGGCGCTGCGGGCCGCCGGACGCGACATCACCCCCGCGCTCGCCGCCGATCTGCACGCGATGCAGGCCAAGGCGTACGCCCACTTCGGGGACGGCGGCAGTGCCCTGAAGTCCATCCGGCGCGCCGAGTCGGAGGCCGAGCGCATCCGGCCGGGCCAGGAGCCGGACGAGACGGGGTACGTCCAGCCGGGGCTGGTCAACGTCCAGGTGGCGGAGGCGCTGCTGAGCCTCGGTGACCTGTCCTCCGCCAGGGAGCACGCGGTGGCGGCGGTGCGCACGCCCGCGCACGACCGGGGCCGGGTGCACCGGCTGGCCATGCTGACCACCATCGAGCTGCGGCAGGGCGAGGCGGACCGGGCGGCGGTCACGGCCGCGGAGATGGCGGACCGGGCCAGGGGCATGGAGTCGCAGCGGCTGCGTGACCGGCTGCGCTCCGTGCGCGAGCGCCTGGTGGTGAGCGGCAGCGCGGAGGCGGAACGGGCCGCGGAGCTGATCGACGGATCGCTGCGCGTACCACTGTGAGCGCCGGTCTGCTGCGATATGGCCACCTACTAGTCAGAAGGTGGCAGAACTGTGCAGTGGACGAACCTGAACGAACAGACTGTGTACGAGAATCGCTGGTTCCGGGTCAATCTGGCCGATGTCGTCCTCCCGGACGGCGACCATCTCGACCACTACGTCATCCGGCTCCGCCCCGTCGCCGCGGCCACCGTCGTCAACGAGGCGAACGAGGTGCTGCTGCTCTGGCGGCACCGGTTCATCACCGACAGCTGGGGCTGGGAACTCGCGGCGGGTGTCGTCGAGGACAGTGAGGGCCTCGCCGAGGCGGCCGCGCGGGAGATGGAGGAGGAGACCGGCTGGCGCCCGGGACCGCTGCGCCCGCTGCTGACCGTGGAGCCGTCGAACGGTCTCACCGACGCCCGGCACCACTTCTACTGGGGCGAGCAGGCCGAATGGACCGGCGAGCCCTGCGACGCCTTCGAGTCCTCGCGCCGCGAGTGGATACCGCTCAAGCTGGTGCCCGACATGATCGCCCGCGGTGAGGTGCCGGCCGCGGGCATGGCGGCCGGGCTGATGATGCTGCACCACTTACGGCTGGGCTGATCACGGCCGGGCCGAACCGGCCCGCTCCGGTGCGAGTGGCCCGCCGGCGACTCGCACCGGAGCAGTGGGGGAGCGGTGTAACGGCATTCCCCTGCGTAATCGGCTGGGGTCAGGAGAAGGATGCGTCAGCCTTTACCCCGAAGCGCGATTGGCGTGGTTCGCTATTGGCGCGGAACCGGTGAATGCGCCTGCCGGCGCATTCGATAACAGTGGGCGTGTCACAGGCCTTTATGGGGGTCGCTTGCAATGGATCTCCTGCGGCTCGGATGCCATAGGCCCTGAGGATTTCCAATGTCAGGAATGCCGGCCTGGCAGCGCGTGAATATGGGACATACGGCATCTTTCGTGAAGAAGGCCTGATATTGGATGCATGACGGCCGGGCCAAGGGGAAGTGAACCCCGCCTTAAATCGCCCCTTCGGTTCAGAAGGGTGTCATTTACATCACAGAAATTTTTACAAGATCTGTACAACTATCCATAGTCACCGGTGTATGAGAGCGCGGCGAACTCCCGCTCTGCCGCGATCCGCTCGGCGGGATTCCTGCTAAATGCTCCCAAAGTGTCTATGATTCGCAATTCCGACAATGGGTTTGATGTCGACAGTACGGGGCTTTACGTCTTCCGAGCCGCGGATACCCTCGCCCCCGGGCCCGGCCGATGGCGCGCGACTCCGGCAAGTGCCTCTCATTGGTTGCGTACGATAAATCCGCATCGATCGCAGGCAGACCCGGTTAACGCGTGACGACTTGACGTCAACTGCCACATTGAAGAAGGGCGTTATTCATGGCGCAGTCTCTCGCTGATCTCGCATCGGCAAGAGTGCAGAGGATCTTGCGCTTCTTCCCCGAGAGCTCGCAGGCCGAGCGCGAAGAGCTGAGCGCCACTGCGCGGGAACTGCTCGACACCCACGGCGAGGAGGCGCTCACCGCCCTCCGTCCTGCCGCGCGCGTCATTTGGCACCTCGCCGCCGAGGGGCGTGCCGAGGACCTCGTCAAGGTGGTCCGGGGCCAGCGCAGGGACCCGAACGGCTTTCTCGTGGCAGGCGTCCGGCGCCCGCGCCTGGTGCTGCCGGGGATGCGGAGCCTCGCGCTGCCCGAACGGATAACCGAGCTCAAGCCCCGCGATCTGCCGGTGACGGCGCAGCTCACCTCGGTCGAGTGGCGCGGCGACGATCTGGTGTGGGGCGGGTACGCGTTTGTCGCGAACCTGCCGCGCGCATCGAGCCGCGTCATCGGCCGATTCGCGGTGCTGGAGCACGGCGAGACCGGCCGCCGCATCAAACTGCGCATGCGCCGCACCACGAACGAGCAGGCCACCGCCGCCTCCGGACAGGCGCTGCACTGCTACGATCAGTCGGGCTTCGAAGTCGTCGTCCCCGCTCGTCGGCTGCACGAGCTCGCCGGTCTCGGTGCCGGCCAGTGGTTCCTCTACATCGGGATAGCGGGACCGGGCGGGACCTACGGCGCCAGGGTGCGCCCGCGCGACGCGGGCACCGCCGGGCACAACCAGGTCCGTCATCTGCCGGACGGCTCACGTCTGGTGGTCGGCTTCATCAAGAACGCCGTGACCATCACGGTCCAGCAGCCCGCCGCAGAAGTCGAGTCCTGCACCGTCGAGGACGGCGAACTGCGAATCGTCACCAGGGCGCGGAGCGGTGCCGAGCCCCCCACCGCCGTGAGCATCGCCGACGGAGACAACAGACTCGACAGCCCGCTCACTCCGCTGTCCGGTTCCGCTGACGCGTTCCGGCGCCACCAGGCGGTCTTCAGCCTTGCCCAGCTGGCCGAGAACGACCTGCCGGGAATCAAGACCCGCCAGTTCAAGGTGACCTTCCGCGGAGACGACGGGCGTGGCCAGGAGGCCCCCCTCGCCGAGGGCTTCACGACCGCGAGGCACGGGCTCGGCCCCGGCCGTGAGCTGGCCATCTACCGTGACGGGCCCGGCAGGCTGATGCTGGCAACGCGAGCCGTACGACCCGTCGTGGACGCGATGACCGTGCTGGGGCCGGGGGAGCTGGTGCTTGAGGGCACGTATCCGGGTGAGTGGGCGGCCGGGAAGAAGTTCATCCTTCGGCACGGCGTCCGCCTTGAGGAGAAGGAGCTGCCGGTCGAGCTCACCGACGGGCGGTTCACCCTCCGGATCAAGCCGGAGGCGGCCCCCCAGACGCACGGCCCCGAGCTTCCCCTGTGCCCCGGTCGCTGGTACCTGTTCTTCCGCGACGCGGACGCCTGGGACAAGTCCGGGGACGTCCCGGTGACCCTGCGCCCGGAACAGGTGCAGGAGCTGCCCATGTCCTTGAGCGGCCCGCGGCGCGCCTACACCGTGGACCGTCGCTACTTCGACCGCATCTTCATCGAGCCGGAGCGGCTGCTCGGCCCCGACGAACACGGCGCCTACCGGCAGCGCATACTGCGCGAGACGTACTACCACGAGCAGCGCGAGCTCCCCCTGCGTGACTCGGTCCTCTACATCAGCCTCGGGGGCAAGCAGTTCTCGGACTCCCCGCGATCGGTCTACGAGGAGCTGGTGCGCCGGGGGGCCGACCTGGAGCACATCTGGACCCAGGACGCGGGGCTGCCCGAGATGCCGTCGGAAGCGCGTGTGGTCGGCTGGGGCAGCCGCGAGTGGTACGAGGCCCTCGCGCGCAGCCGCTACGTCGTCGTCAACTCGGCGGTGGGCGACTGGTTCGTCACCCGCCCCGGGCAACGGGTCGTGCAGACCTGGCACGGCACGCCGCTGAAGAAGATCGGCAAGGACCTGCTCGGCTCTCCGCAGTCGAGCCCCTCCTACATCGCCGGCCTGCCGCACAGCTACCGGCAGTTCGACTTCGTGGTGTCGCCGAACGCGTACACCACGGAGATCATGCGCAGGGCGTACTCCATCGAGGGCGACCTGCTGGAGAGCGGCTATCCGCGCAACGACGTCTTCCACGCCCCCGACCGTGACGAGCGTGCCGCGCGGGTCAGGGAGCGGCTCGGCCTGCCCGAGGGCAAGAAGGTGGTGCTCTACGCTCCCACCTGGCGGGAGGACCAGAAGCACGCGAGCAAGCTGTACAAACTCGATCTGCGGATCGACCTGGCCGCGGCCCAGGCCGAACTCGGCCACGACCACGTGCTGCTCTTCCGCAAGCACCCCAGGGTCCACGACAACGTGCCGGGTGCCGGCCGGGGCTTCGTGTGGGACGTCACCCGCTACCCGGACATCGCCGATCTGTACCTCGTCGCCGATGTCCTGATCACCGACTACTCCTCGGCGCTCTTCGACTTCGCGCACTCGGGCAAGCCGATGCTGTTCTTCACGTACGACCTGGAGCACTACCGGGACTCGTTGCGCGGCCTGTACTTCGACTTCACCACCCGGGCGCCCGGCCCGCTGCTGAAGACCTCGGAAGAGCTGGTCAAGGCCCTGCGCGACGTCGATGCCGTCGGAGCGGAGTACGGGGAGAAGTACGCACAGTTCAGGGCGGACTTCTGCGAGCCCGGCGACGGTCTCGCGACGGCGCGGGTCGTGGACCGCATGCTCGTGGACTGAAGGTGAGGCGAGCGCGGCCATGCGGCCGCGCGTCGGCACGGAGTGCCTCGACGGGCCCGGCGGAGTAACCGCCGGGCCCGTCGGCGTGACGGTCAGTAGGCGTAGAAACCCGAACCGGTCTTCCGGCCGAGCCGGCCCGCGTCCACCATCCGCTGGAGCAGCGGGGGAGCGGCGTACAGCGGCTCCTTGTACTCGTCGTACATCGAGTCCGCGACCGAGGCCACGGTGTCCAGGCCGATCAGGTCGGCGAGCTTGAGCGGGCCCATCGGGTGGGCGCAGCCCATCTCCATGCCGTTGTCGATGTCCTCGCGGCTGGCGATACCCGACTCGAACATCCGGATCGCGGAGAGCAGGTACGGGATCAGCAGCGCGTTGACGACGAAGCCGGAGCGGTCCTGGGCGCGGATCGGGTGCTTGCCCAGTATGTCCTGCACCACGGCCTCGGCACGCTTGACCGTCTCGTCGGACGTGGTCAGCGCGGGGATCAGCTCGACGAGCTTCTGCACCGGGGCCGGGTTGAAGAAGTGGATGCCGATGACCCTGTCGGGGCGGGAGGTCGCGACAGCCAGCTTCACCAGCGGGATCGAGGAGGTGTTGGAGGCGAGGATCGCGTCCTGCCGGGTCACCACCTGGTCCAGCACCTGGAAGATCTCGGTCTTCACCTGCTCGTTCTCCACCACGGCCTCGATGACGAGATCGCGGTCCGCGAACTCGCCGAGGTCGGTGGTGAAGCTGAGGCGGCCGAGGGTCTCGTCGCGCTCCTCCTCGGTGATCTTGCCGCGTTCTGCGGCCTTCGAGAGGGAGTTGTAGAGCCGGGTGCGGCCGATCTCCAGCGCCTCGCCGGTGGTCTCGGCCACTCTGACATCGAGGCCGCTGCGGGCGCACACCTCCGCGATGCCTGCGCCCATCTGGCCGCAGCCGACCACTCCGACGCGTGCGATGTCCGCCATAGAGTCCGTCACCTCGTGCCTTTCACTGTTCTCCGTGCGGCGGCTTCCGTTCGGTTCCGGGCTCCGCCTCGACCCCACGACGTTACTCCGCGCCCCGCACGGGATCGCAGGCCGGGGCGTGCATGCGCGGCCCTGGCCCGCGATCCCGGGGACCGGATGAGGACAGAGAAACGGCAGGTGCGAAGAAATGCGGCAAATCGGCAGAAGAGGCTTTGTGGCCGGTGCGGCCGGGACGGTGGCCTCGGTGGTGGCCCCCGGCACCGTGGCCGCGGAGGCGGCCGCGGATCCGCCGGGCGAGCGGCGCGCGGAGCGGCCGGGCGCGCCCCGCGACACGCTGCGGCGCGAGCTCAGGGGCATGTGGGTGGGGACGATCGACAACCTCGACTGGCCGTCGAAACCGGGGCTCTCCGCCGCGGCCCAGGAGACGGAGCTGCTCGGCTACCTCGACGAGGCCGTCGACCGGCGGCTCAACGCGGTGATCCTCCAGGTCCGCCCGTCCGCCGACGCGCTGTGGCCCTCCCCGTACGAGCCGTGGGCCAAGTGCCTCACCGGCGTACAGGGCAAGGACCCCGGCTGGGACCCGCTGGGGACCGCGGTGCGGGAGGCGCACAGTCGCGGCCTGGAACTGCACGCCTGGTTCAACCCGTACCGGGTCGCGAACCACACCGACCGCTCCCGGCTGGCCGCCACCCACCCCGCCAGGGTGCACCCCGACTGGGCACTGCCGTACGGCGGGAAGCTCTACTACAACCCGGGGCTGCCCGAGGTCCGGAGCTTCGTCCAGGACGCGATGCTGGACGCGGTGCGCCGGTACGAGATCGACGCGGTCCACTGGGACGACTACTTCTACCCCTACCCGGTGGCCGGGCAGTCCTTCGCGGACGGGGCCGCGTACGAGAAGTACGGTGCGGGCTTCGCGAGCAAGGCGGCCTGGCGGCGTTCCAACACCGACAAGCTGGTGCAGGAGACCGCCCGGCGGATCAAGGCGGTCCGGCCGGGGGTCCGGTTCGGCATCAGCCCGTTCGGGGTGTGGCGCAACGCGTCGACCGACCCGCTCGGCTCGAAGAGCGCGGCCGGGGTGGAGACGTACGACGATCTGTACGCCGACACCCGCGGCTGGATCAAGAAGGGCTGGATTGATTACGTTTGTCCCCAGATTTACTGGAACATCGGCCTCGCCGCCGCCGACTACGCGGTTCTGGTGCCCTGGTGGAACGAGGTGGTACGCGGCACGGGCGTCGACCTCTTCATCGGTGAGGCGCTCTACAAGGCCGGAGATCCGGCCCAGCCCGCGGCCTGGCGGGACCCCGCGGAACTGTCCCGGCACATCGAGCTGGCCGCCGGGTACGACCAGGTCCGCGGCCACGCCTACTTCTCGGCGAGAGCAGTGGTCGCGGACCGGATCGGCGCGATGTCGCGGGTGGTCGCCGACCACTACCGCTCGCGGGTGCGCCCGCCCGGCTGACTCACGGCGCTCCGCCGTCCCTGGGCCCGGAGGCGGGGCCGGCGGAGTGCCGGACGACGCTGTCGGGGCCGGGCGCCAGGAGATGTTCGTGTCCGTCGTCGAAGCGGACGCGGTACGGGGGAGTGCCCCCGTCGCCGAGCACCTCTACGATCTCTGCGACCCGGTCCTGCTGCCCCACGGTCCTGCCGTGCGTCACCAGCCGGTCGCCCGTGTGTGCCTCCATCGGGAGTGACCTCCTCACGGGTGGCGGTCCATGTCGACAAGTCTATGTCCGGACGGTCGCGGCGGGACGATCCGCCGGGGGCGGTCACCGGCCGCGCCCGGCACCGCCCGCGCGCTGCGTCGCCGCGATGCAGAGGAGCACCGCGACGGCGGCCACCGGCGCGGCCGCCGAGACCTCCTCGCCGAGCAGGAAGTACGACCAGACCAGCGTCAGCAGCGGCTGCGCGAGCTGGAGCTGGCTGGCCCGCGCCACCCCGATCTCCGCCATGCCCCGGTACCAGACGTACAGCCCGAAGAAGGTCGAGCAGGCCGCGACCCAGACCACGCCGATCACCCCGTGCGCGGTCAGCCGCACCGGCTCGTACGGCAGCGCGAGCGCGGTGCCCGCCACGGCGAGCGGCAGCGCGAGGATCAGCGCCCAGCCGATCACCTGCCAGCCCGGCATGACCTTCGCCAGCCGGCCGCCCTCCGTGTACCCGGCCGCGCACACCAGCAGGGCGCCGAACAGGAAGACGTCCCCGGCCGAGAGCGTGCCGCCGCTCTGCAGCACGGTGAAGACGATCACCACCCCGGCGCCCGCCACCGCCGCGCTCCAGAACGTACGGGAGGGCCGCGACCCGGTCCGCAGCGAGGAGAACACCGCCGTGGTCAGCGGCAGCAGCCCCACCACCACGGCCGCGTGCGAGGTCGTCGAGGTCTCCAGGGCCAGCGTGGTCAGCAGAGGGAACCCGACCACCACGCCACCCGCCACGACGGCGAGCCCGCCCCAGTGCCGGCGCTCCGGCACCCGCACCCGGGCCGCGAGGAGCACGCCGCCCGCGATCGCGGCGGCCAGCAGACTGCGCAACGCCACCAGGGACCAGGGGCCGAAGCTCTCCAGGCCCCACGCGGTGGAGGGGAAGGTCAGGGAGAAGGCGAGCACGCCGAGCCCGGCGAGCAGCGTGCCGTGCGGCCCCGCCGGCCGGGCGCCGGCGGCGTTGCGCTCGCTGTCCGCACTATCCGCGCTGTCCGTCGTGGGCCCGACCGCTATCGTGCTGCTGGGAGTAGCGCTATCCTCTGCTTTCATGCGTGAGCGTAGCAGTGTGGCCGATCTGGCGGGTTCTCTGCGGAGAGAGCTGAACCGCTACTCACCCGGCGAGAAGCTGCCGTCCAGCCGTGCCCTGGTGGAGCGCTTCCGGGCGAGTCCCGTGACCGTCTCCCGGGCCATCGCACAGCTCGCCGCGGAAGGGCTCGTCGTCACCCGCCCCGGCTCCGGCGCGTTCCGGGCGCAGCCCCGCGGCGCCGCACCGCCGGCCGGCGACACCTCGTGGCAGGAGGTGTCGCTCAGCGGCGACGGCGGCCCCGAGGCCGTACCCCGCAGCGTCGACGCGTCCGGCGTGCTGGCCACCCTGGCGGCCCCGGCCACCGGCGTCGTCGAGTTCAACGGCGGCTATCTGCACAGCTCGCTCCAGCCGGAACGCGCACTCGCCGCCGCCCTCGCGCGGGCCGGCCGCCGCCCCGGCGCCTGGGGCCGTCCGCCCACCGACGGGCTGCCCGAACTGCGCGCCTGGTTCGCCCACGAGATCGGGCCCGCGCTCACCGCCGCCGACGTGCTGATCACCGCCGGGGGCCAGAGCGCGCTGGCCACCGCGCTGCGGGCGCTCGCCCCGCCCGGCGCCCCGGTGCTCGTCGAATCGCCCACCTACCCGGGCATGCTCGCCGTGGCGCGGGCCACCGGGCTGCGGCCCGTCCCCGTCCCGGCCGACACCGACGGGGTGCGGCCCGAACTGCTCGCCGCCGCTTTCCAGGCCACCGGCGCACGGGTCTTCGTCTGCCAGCCGCTGTTCCAGAACCCGACCGGCGCCGTCCTCGCCCGTGCCAGGCGGGCCGAGGCCGTCCGGATCGCCAGGGAGGCGGGGGCGTTCGTCGTCGAGGACGACTTCGCCCGCCGGCTCGTCCACGACGACGCCGGACCGCTGCCGCCGCCGCTGGCCGCGGACGACCCCGACGGAGTCGTCGTCCACGTCTGCTCCCTCACCAAGGTGACCTCGCCCAGCCTCAGGGTGGGCGCCCTCGCCGCGCGCGGCCCGGTACTCGAACGACTGCGCGCGATCCAGGTCGTCGACAGTTTCTTCGTCCCCCGGCCGATCCAGGAGGCCGCGCTCGAACTCGTCGGCACCCCGACCTGGAGCCGCCATCTGCGCTCCCTCTCCGCCGAGCTGCGGACCCGCCGCACCGCGATGGCGGCGGCGCTGCGCGGTGAACTGCCCGCGCTCGCGGTCCCGCACATCCCGGCGGGCGGCGGCAGCCTCTGGGTGGGCCTGCCCGGCACCGGGGCCGGCGCCGACGAGTCCGCGATGGTCTCCGCCGCCCTGCGGGCCGGCGTCGCCGTCGCGCCGGGACGGCCGTACTTCTGCGCCGAACCACCGGCGCCCCACGTCCGGTTGAGCTACGCGGCCGTCGCCGGGACGGCCGAGATCGCGGAGGGCGTGCGACGGCTGCGCACCGCCTGGGAGGGCGCCCTCGGCGCGCCGGAGGCTACGCTCGGAGGATGACGGAAACTCCCCAGCAGCGTTACGAGATATCGTCCGAACCGTCCCGGCTGGACGCGGCCAGGATTCACAACTGGCTCTCCACCGACGCCTATTGGGCGCTCGGCCGGACCCGCGAGCGCCAGGATCTGGCCATCGCCGGCTCACTCAACTTCGGCGCCTACGACCTCGCGTCGGGCGAACAGGTCGGCTACGCCAGGGTGGTGACCGATCACGCCACCTTCGGCTGGGTCTGCGATGTGTACGTCGATCGCGCAGC
This sequence comes from Streptomyces sp. NPDC057900, assembly GCF_042887885.1. Taxonomy (NCBI): domain Bacteria; kingdom Bacillati; phylum Actinomycetota; class Actinomycetes; order Kitasatosporales; family Streptomycetaceae; genus Streptomyces; species Streptomyces sp. NPDC057900. The sequence continues at coordinate 263,950 of NZ_JBHVOI010000007.1, read as the reverse complement.
CCGCGGCCATGGACTCGGCGCGAGCATGGTCACGGCGGCGCGCGATCACCTCGCCGAGGTCGGCGTCCGGACGATCGTGCTCGCCACGGACGACGCCCACGGCGTGTACGAGAAGGTCGGTTTCAAGCCGCTGGACAGTCCGGAGAAGTGGATGTCACTGAAGCTCGGCTGATCCGGAAGCGCTTCCGGCCGCGCTCTTGACCTGCGGGGCGAACGGCTCCACGATCGCGGCCATGAGTGTTCGAGTCTCACTCGTCGCCGCGGCGCGCAACTCCTCCCTGCTCGGTGAGCGCTTCGAGGACGACCGGCCGCTCGACGAGACCGGCTGGCACGAGGTGCAGTTCGCCGCCCCCGCCCTGCTGCCCCTGGGGGCGGCCGAACTGCGCTACTGCTCACCGACCGCCCGCAGCCGTGCCACCGGCCAGGCACTCGGCTTCGCCCCGATGGTCCAGCCCGCCCTGCGCGACTGCGACATGGGCCGGTGGCGCGGACTCACCCTCGCCGACGTCACCGCGCGCGAGCCCGCGGCCGTGGACGCCTGGCTCGCGGACCCGCGCTCCGCGCCGCACGGCGGCGAGACGCTGCTCGCGTTCATCTCGCGGATAGGCGGCTGGCTGGACACCCGGCCCGCCTGCGACGGGCTGATCGTCGCCGTCGCCGAACCGGCCGTCGTCCGGGCCGCCCTGGTGTACGCGCTGCGGGCGCCGCCCTCGACGTACTGGAACGTCGACGTCCGCCCGCTCTCCACCGTCACGCTGACCGGCCTGCCCCGGCGCTGGAGCCTCTGCCTGGAGACCGGGGCCCGCTGAGGGTGTCGGGACCGGCCTCCCCGGGGCCGGTCTTCCGGTGTGTCACGGCGACTTCAGCGGCGGGACGGACTCGCCCTCCGTGTCGATGTGCGGAAGCACCCGGTCCAGCCATCCGGGAATCCACCAGGCGCCGCGGCCCAGCAGCGTCATCACGGCGGGCACCAGCAGCAGCCGGACGATCGTGGCGTCGATGAGCACGCTGACCGCCAGCCCGAGGCCCAGCATCTTGATCACCACGGTGTCGCTGAGGATGAAGGCGGCGAACACGCTGACCATGATGAGCGCGGCACAGGTGATCACCCGCGCGGTGATCTCCAGCCCGTGCGCCACCGCGTCCTTGCTGTTCCCGGTGCGCAGCCAGGCCTCGTGCACACGGGTGATCAGGAACACCTCGTAGTCCATGCTGAGGCCGAAGACGATCGCGAACATCATCATCGGTACGTAGCTCTCGATGGGCACCGTCCCCGACACGCCCAGCGACGGCCCGCCCCAGCCCCACTGGAAGACCGCCACCACCACCCCGTAAGAGGCGGCGATCGACAGCAGGTTGAGGACGGCGGCCTTCAGCGCGACCAGCAGCCCGCGGAACACGATCAGGATGATGACGAAGGCCAGCGCGACCACGACGGCGATGATCAGCGGGAGCCGGCTGACGATGATGTCGAGGAAGTCCTCCTGGGCGGCGGTCGTACCGGTCACGTACGCGGAGGCGTCCGTGCCGGACACCCCCTTCGGCAACACGTCGTCCTTGAGGTGGTTGAAGAGAGTGGTCGTGCCCGCGTCCTGCGGGGCCTCCTTGGAGATGGCGTTCCCGACGAGCAGGGCCCCGTCGTCCGTCGGCTGGAGAGGGCTGACGCTGGCCGCGCCCGGCACGTCGGTGAGGGCCTTCTGCAGGCTGCTCGCCAGGGCCGAACGGTCCGCGCTCGGCACCGACCGCTGATCGACGACCAGGGTGAAGGGGCCGTTCGCGCCCGGCCCGAATCCCTCAGAGATGAGGTCGAAGGCCCGCCGGTCGGTGAAGCTCGTCGGATCGGCCCCGTCGTCGATGTGCCCGAGGCGGATGGAGAACAGCGGCACCGCCAGGACCCCGACCACGACGAGCCCCGCGAGCAGGAACCACCAGGGCCGCCGCTCCACCCGCCGGGAGTAGCGGTGCCAGCCGCCCTGCGACTCGGTACCGGGCGCCGCCCCGCCCTCCGCTACCGGCGGACGGACCCGGTAGCGGTCGATCCGCCTGCCGATGAGCCCCAGCAGGGCGGGGACCAGGGTGATCGCGCCGATGACCGCGGTGATGACGGTGACCGCGGCGGCCGCCCCCAGCTTGCCGATGAAGCTCACCCGGGACACGTACAGCCCGGCCAGGGCGACGATGACGGTGCAGCCGGAGACCAGTACGGCCCGCCCGCTGGTGGCCACGGCCCGGCCGGCGGCCCGGACCGGGTCGCCGCCGTCCATGACGAGCTGGCGGTGGCGGGTGATCAGGAACAGCGCGTAGTCGATGCCGACCCCCAGCCCGATCATGGTGGCGAGGGTGGGGGAGACGCTCGCGAACGTGGTGGCCGCGGCCACCAGCGACAGGACGCTGAGCCCGACGACCACTCCGATGAGCGCGGTCACCAGCGGGACACCGGCGGCGATGACGCTGCCGAACCCGATGAGCAGAACGACCACCGCGACGCCGAAACCGATGGCCTCGCTCGTCAGGTCCTTGGTCTCGGGCCTGGCGAGCTCGCCCAGCGGTCCGCCGTACTCGACCTCGACCCCGGCGGTGCGCAGCGGTTTGACCGCCGTGTCGACCTGGTGGAGGTAGCTGTCGCCCAGCGAGGTCGGGTTCACGTCGAACCGCACGGTGATGTACCCCGTTTTGCCGTCCTTGGACAGCGATGTCGACGTCGCCGAGGGCGATGACGGCAGTGGGTTCTGGGCGGACAGTACGTGCGGCAGCTTCTGCAGGCTGCCCACCACCTGGTCGATCTGGCTCCCGTCGTCGGTCAGGGGCTGACGGGCGTCGTGCATGACCACCTGGGCACCCGTGCCCCCCGCGGCGGGATCGTGCGCCTTCAGCAGCTCGGCCCCGGTGTTCGACTGGGTGCCCGGCAGGTTGAAGTCGTCCGAGTACGTCCCCCCGAACGCGCTCTGGAGGGCGTGCAGAGCGCCGAGTGCGACCAGCCAGGCGATGATCACCACGACGAAGTGGCGGGCGCACCATTCACCCAGCCGCGACAGCCACCCCCCGCTCGGTTTCGCCGGTGCCGCGTACGTGCTGCTGCTGGGCGGGGCCATGCGTTCTCCCGGAGGAAGGGACGGGCCGTTCGGCCGGGGCGCGCCGCGTACCCCGTGTCCAACGCGCCGTGTCCCCTGTGTCCAATTCGAGAACGTAGATGGCGGGGTGAGGAGCCGGTGCCGCGACACGTGCGGCGGAGCCGGCCGTTCCGCCGCACGGCCGGTACGTGCCGCCCGGTCCGGCCCGTTCCCGACGGTCAGCCGTGGCGGACCGGGCCCAGACCGTCAGTCCTTTTCCTGTGCGGCGACGATGAGCGTGAGCGCCTCGATGACGGCCGCCTCCGTGGTCGCCTTGTCGATACCGAGGCCGGTCAGCAGTCCCGCGCCGTCCTCGTGCTCCAGCAGGGCCAGCAGGATGTGCTCGGTCCCGATGTAGTTGTGCCCCAGCCGCAGCGCCTCGCGGAAGGTGAGTTCGAGCGCCTTGCGGGCGTCGGCGTTGTAGGGCAGGAGCTCGGGCAGCTCCTCCTCCGAGGCCGCCGGGAGCGCGGCCGTCGCGGCCTGGCGGACGGTGTCCAGGGTGACCACCTGGGCCTTGATGAACGCCGCCGCGAGCGCTTCCGGCTCGCTGAGCAGCCCGAGTACGAGGTGCTCGGTGCCGATCTCGCTGTTGCCCGCGGCGCGCGCCTCGTTCTGGGAGGCCATCACGACGTTCTTGGCGCGGGCGGTGAAGCGGCCGAAGCCCTGGCTGGGGTCGAGGTCGGTCGATTCGCCGGGGTTCTTGGCGACGAACCGCTTCTGCGCCGCCTGCCGGGTGACCCCCATGCTCTTGCCGATCTCCGTCCAGGAGGCACCGGAGCGCCGGGCCTGGTCCACGAAGTGGCCGATCAGGTGGTCTGCGACGTCGCCGAGGTGGTCGGCGGCGATGACGGCGTCCTGGAGCTGGTCCAGGGCGTCGGGGTGGACCTTCTTGATGGCTTCGATGAGGTCGTCGAGGCGGACCGGACGCGTGGGGCCGAGTGGTTTCGTCATGTGTCAACCTTAGGTTGACAGTGGAGAGGGTGTCAACCTTCCGTTGACAGTCGGGTGTGGTGAGTCCCGGATACGACGAACGCGCCGGCCGACGGTGTTCGTCGGCCGGCGCGTCCGGTCAGCTGTTCAGCCTGCGGGTCGGGATCAGAGGACCCCGGAGTCCGCGATGGTGACCTTCGCCTTGGTCCGGCCGCTCTGCGAGCCGAGACCCTCGATCTTGGTGACCAGGTCCATGCTCTCCTGGTCGGCGACCTCGCCGAACACCACGTGCTTGCCGTCCAGCCACGAGGTCACGATGGTCGTGATGAAGAACTGCGAACCGTTCGAGTTCGGGCCGCTGTTCGCCATGGAGAGCAGACCGGGCTTGGTGTGCGCCAGCTTGAAGTTCTCGTCGTCGAACTTCGCGCCGTAGATGCTCTTGCCGCCGGTGCCGTCGCCCCGGGTGAAGTCGCCGCCCTGGAGCATGAACTCGGGGATGACCCGGTGGAAGGACGAACCCTTGTAGCCGAAGCCGTGCTCGCCGGTCGCCAGCTGGCGGAAGTTCTCCGCGGTCTTGGGAACGACCTCGTCGTACAGGTTGAAGACGATCCGCCCGGCGGGCTCGTCGTTGATGGTGATGTCGAAGTAAACCTTGCTCGTCATGGAACCATCCTGACATCCGGCCGAGCGGCCCCGACGGGCGGGCGCGGCCAAAGCCCGCTCACGGGTGACGGCCGGGCGCATGTGGTCCACGCGCGCGGCGCCCGCGACGCCGGTCCCCGGCCCGTGCCCGGCCCTCGCGGTCAGACCCCGGTACTGCCGTCGATCCGCTCGCGCAGCAGGTCGGCGTGGCCGCTGTGGCGGGCGTACTCACCGATCATGTGCGTGTAGATCCACCGCAGGCTCACCTCGCCGCCCATGAACGCGACGGTGTCCTCCAGCGCCCGCGCCGCGCAGTTGGCGCGGGACAGGGCGACCTCGTCCCGCCAGGCATCAAGGGTCTGTGCGAAGGAGGCGTCGGCGGAGACCTCGAAACCGCCGTCGTGCCCACCGGAACCGGCCGGTGCGGGGTGCGTGGGCGGGGCGTCCTCCGCGGCGAGCACCCGGCGGAACCAGTTCCGCTCGACCTCGGTCAGGTGCTGGACCAGTCCCAGCAGCGACAGCGACGACGGCGGAACAGCGTCCTGCCGGACCTGCTCGTCGGCCAGGCCCTCGCATTTCAGGGCCACGGTGGCCCGGTAGAAGTCGAGCCAGCTCTCCAGATTGGTGCGTTCGTCGGCGTTCAGGGGCGGCATCGCGCGTTCGGTGTGCGTCATGATCACCGATCGTGCCAGCCGGGTCTGACAACCGGCGCGTTACGGCCGCTTGCGGGGCTTTCCGCGCTTGGCGCCCGCAGCGCCCTTCGCGCCCCGGGAGCCGCCCTTGGCCCCCTTCGCGCCACCGGAACCGCCCCGGGCGCCCTTCCCCGTTCCCGCACCGGCCGCGGGCTTGCGCCGGGCGCCACCGGTCTCCGGAGCCTTGCGCTTCGGCTTCTCCGCGGGCGGCCTCCCTCGGCCCCTGGTGCTGTTCACCGTCCGGCCCCGGACGATCCCGATGAAGTCGTCCACCAGATCGGTGGTCCGCTCCTCCGGCCACGACAGCGCGATGCGCGACTCGGGAGCGCCGGAGAGCGGCCGGTACGTCAGGTCCTTGCGGTGGTGCAGACGGGCCAGCGACTGCGGGACGGCGAGGACGCCCACCCCGGCCGCCACCAGCTCGATCGCGTCCGCCGTCGTGGCGGGACGCTCGATCGCGGGCTGTCCGGGCAGCCGCTCCCAGCCGAGGACGTCGTCCAGCGGGTGCAGCACGATCTCGTCGGCCAGATCCTCGACGGAGATCTCGTCCACCGCCGCCACCACGTGGTCCTTGGGGATCACGACCACGGTCGCCTCGGTGTAGAGGGGGATCGCGCTGAGGTCCGCCCGGTCCACCGGCAGCCGTACGAAACCCGCGTCGGCGCCGCTGTCGAGCAGCAGGGCGGAGGCCTCCGCCGCGGGGACCGCGACGAGGGAGAGGGGGACGTCGGGCAGGCGCTCGTTCCAGATCCGCACCCACTTGGTGGGGGTCACCCCGGGGACGTACGCGAGCCGGAACGAGGGGGTTGCTTCCGAGCCTGTCACCCCGCCAGGTTACCGGTCGTGGTCAGCGGTAGCGCACACGCTCGATACTCTTGACCCCATGACGTCGCACCAGACCACCCAGACAATGAAGCCCGCGACCGCGGCGAAGAAACTGGGTGTGTACCTCGAAGCCACACCCGCCGAGTTCCAGGAGGGTGTCGTCTCGCGCGCCGAGCTGGCGGCCCTCCAGTCAGAGCCGCCCGAGTGGCTGCGGGACCTGCGACGCGATGGCCCGCACCCCCGGCCGGTGGTCGCCGCCAAGCTCGGCGTCTCCATCTCCGGTCTCGCGCGCGGTGGCGTCACGGAAGCGCTCACCACGGAGCAGATCGAGGCCCTGAAGCAGGACGACCCCGGGTGGCTGCGCAAGGAGCGCGCCACCCAGGCCGAGGTCCGCAAGGAGACGGTCCGCATCAAGGAGCGGAACGCGGAGCGCAGCGGCAAGGAGCAGGACCGGTCCTGACACCGGCCGCCTCCGCCGTCACGGGGTACCGGCGGGGGGCGGCAGAAACCGCCCCCGGCCCCGCCCCCGCGCTCAGCGAGTGGCGAGCAGCGTCAGCGTGTCGATCACGCGGTTCGAGAAGCCCCACTCGTTGTCGTACCAGGCGGACACCTTGATGTGGCGGCCCTCCACCCGGGTGAGGGCGGAGTCGAAGATCGACGAGGCCGGGTTGCCCGTGATGTCGGACGACACCAGCGCGTCCTCCGAGTATTCGAGCACTCCCGCCAGCGGCCCCCGCGCCGCCGCCCGGTACGCCTCCAGCACCTCCTCGCGCGTCACATCGCGGGCCACGGTGGTGTTCAGCTCGACGATCGAGCCCACCGGAACCGGTACGCGGATCGAGTCGCCCGACAGCTTGCCGTCGAGGTTGGGCAGCACCAGGCCGATCGCCTTGGCGGCGCCCGTCGTCGTCGGCACGATGTTGATCCCGGCGGCGCGGGCACGGCGGGCGTCGCGGTGCGGGCCGTCCTGGAGGTTCTGCTCCTGCGTGTAGGCGTGCACCGTCGTCATGAAGGCGTGTTCGATGCCCGCGAGCTCGTCGAGCACGGCGGCCAGCGGCGCGAGGGCGTTGGTGGTGCACGAGGCGTTCGAGACGACGGTGTGCAGGGCCGGGTCGTACGCCTCGCTGTTGACGCCGTAGGCGAGCGTGACGTCCGCGCCGTCCGACGGCGCCGCGACCAGCACCCGCTTCGCACCCGCGTCGAGGTGCGCGCGGGCGGCCTTGGCGGAGGTGAAGCGGCCGGTCGCCTCCAGCGCGATGTCGACGCCCAGCTCGGTCCACGGCAGCTGTCCCGGTTCGCGCTCGGCGAGCACCTTGATGCGGCGGCCGTCGACGACGAGGGTGTCCCCGTCCACGCTCACCGGACGTCCGAGCCGGCCGGCGGTGCTGTCGAAGGCGAGCAGCCGGGCCAGCGCGGCGGGCTCCGCGAGGTCGTTGACCGCGACGACTTCGAGATCGCTCTCGCGTTCCAGCAGCGCGCGCAGCACGTTGCGTCCGATGCGGCCGAATCCGTTGATGGCAATGCGAGTCATGTGAGAGTCCCTTTCTCCTCGCTTCCAGCATCACGCTCGCCACACCCCTCCGACAGCGGCGTGATCGCCATGGTCCGTAAGGATCCCGCCACGCCCCGCGCGGGCTATTCGCCCTGGGCGAAGGTGCGCCGGTACTCGCTCGGAGTGGTGCCGAGGATGCGCTGGAAGTGCAGCCGCAGATTGGCGCCGGTGCCGAGCCCGACATCGGCCGCGATCTGCTCCACGCCCCGCTCGGAACGTTCCAGCAGCTCGCGGGCCACATCGATCCGGGCGCGCATGACCCACTGCATCGGGGTGTACCCGGTGTCCTCCGTGAACCGCCGCGAGAACGTCCGGGGCGACACCGCCGCGTGCCGGGCCAGCACGTCGAGGGTGAGGGGTTCGCCCAGCCGGTGCAGCGCCCACTCACGGGTGGCGGCGAACCGTTCGCCGAGCGGCTCGGGCACACTGCGCGGCACGTACTGGGCCTGGCCGCCGCTGCGGTAGGGGGCCGCGACCAGGCGCCGGGCCGCGTGGTTGGACGCGGCCACCCCGAGGTCGCCGCGCAGCACGTGCAGGCAGAGGTCGATGCCGGAGGCGGCGCCCGCAGAGGTCAGCACCCCGCCCTCGTCGACGAACAGGACGTTCTCGTCGACCCGGACGTGCGGGTACTTCGCGGCGAGCGCCCGCGTGTAGTGCCAGTGCGTCGTGGCGCGGCGGCCGTCGAGGAGGCCGGTGGCGGCGAGCGCGAACGCCCCGGTCGAGATGGCGGCGAGGCGCGCGCCCCGGTCGTGGGCGGCGATCAGCGCGTCGATGACCGGCTGCGGCGGATCGTCACGGTCGGGGAGCCGGTAGCCGGGCACGAAGACGATGTCGGCCCAGTCGAGCGCGTCGAGCCCGTGGGTGACGTAGTACGAGAGGCCGTCGCCGCCGGCCACGAGACCGGGCGCCGCACCGCATACCCGCACCTCGTACGGCATGCTCGCGCGGGTCGTGAACACCTGGGCGGGAATGCCGACGTCGAGTGGCTTCGCGCCGTCGAGGACGAGCACCGCGACGTGGTGCAGGCGGGGGGCTGGCATGGGAGACGAGGGTACGCGGCGGACCCGTACAGGCCCCGGCGGCTCAGCGACGCGTCGGGGCCGCGGGCGCCCCGGCCGAGCCGCTGAGGAACGGATCCAGCAGCCGCAGCAGCTCGTCCGGCCGGTGCAGCGGAATGATGTGCCCGCAGTCCTCGACGATCCGGCCGACCAGCCGGTCGGCCACCGGCCGCAGCTGCTGTTCGAGCGCCCTGCCGACGGGCCGGGCGCCGATGGCCATGGTGGGCACGGTCAGCCGGCCCCTGCGGGTGGCGTCCAGGATCTGCCCGGCGCTCGACGGCAGCGCGCGGTAGTACGAGAAGGCGCACCGCAGGGCCTCGCTTCCGCTGAAGGCGTCGCGGAAGGCCGCGCGCACGGCGGGCTCCACGCCCTGCCCGAGCGTGCCCTCGTCGAGGAACCAGCCGATGTACCGGTCCTCGTTCCCGCTGAGCACGGATTCCGCGAGACCGGGCTCGCGGTGGAAACCGAACCACCAGGGCGGCCCCTGGGCGAGGAATTCCTCGGCGCCCGGAAGCGTGCCCAGCAGCGACTCCATGACCACCAGCTGCCGGACGAGACCGGGGCGGCGCATGGCCAGCAGGAAGGCCGGCGGCGTGCCCGCGTCGATGGCGACGACCGCGGCGGAACTCTCCCCCAGCGCGTGGAGCAGGGCCTCGGCGTCCGCCGCGAGCGTGCCCGCGTCGTAGCCGTCCACGGCCCGGGTGCTCGCCCCGAACCCCCGTAGATCCGGTGCGATGACCCGGAACCGGTCCGACAGCCCGTCCATGACGTGGGTCCACAGCCGCCAGGTGTGCGGGAAGCCGTGCAGCAGGAGGACGGCCGGTCCGCTTCCCGCGACGGCCACGTTGATCTCGATGCCGTTGGCCGTGACCTGCCGGAGCTCGGCGCGGGGCCTGTGGTGGTGAGGGAGGGGGCTCGACGGGACGGGCACGGTGGGCTCCGGATCGGCTCGGGCGATGCGGCTCATGGCCGCATCGCAGCGGTTACTATTGGTGACTACAAAACGATAGGTAACTACTACGGGGGTGCCAAGACGGCACTTCCGCCTCAGGTGGTGAGCTCCAGGTGACCTCCAAGGCGCGACGGCCCCCGCAGGGCGGGCGCGGGGACCTGTTCGATCCGGAGTGCCCGACGCGCGGCCTGCTCGACCGGATCGGCACGAAGTGGATGTCGATGGCCGTCAAGGTGCTGGCGGAGGCGTCCCCCGGCGAAGTGCGCTTCGCGGAACTGCGGCGCAGGATGCCCGGTGTCTCGCAGAAGATGCTGTCCACCACCCTCCAGGGGCTGACCCACGACGGTCTGGCCGAGCGCCGGGTGGAGCCGACGGTGCCGCCGCGCGTCCACTACCGCCTCACCCCGCTCGGCCTCTCCCTGGAGGGACCGCTGGCCATGGTGCGCGCCTGGGCGGAGGAGCACATGGCCGAGATCGACCGGGCCAACCGGGAGAGCCGGACGGGCGCCCCGGAGCCGGAGCACACGGCCGCTCCCGGCACGGCGACTCCGCGGCGCGGTGGAGACGCGGACGCGGTCGACGGGAGTGTTCCGGCCGTGCGCCGAACGCCGTAGGGTCCCGCCATGACCGAGCGACACCCCAACGCATGGGCCGCAGAAGCGATCCGGCGGGTTCGGGAGGACGGTTCGCACCTGCTGCCGACGCCCCTGCGCGCACTTTCGCTGCCCGGCGTCCCGGGCGTCGACATCTACCTGAAGGACGAGTCCGCGCATCCCACCGGCAGCATGAAGTACCGCCTGGTGCGCGCCATGTTCTGCGAGGCGGTCGCCAGTGGCGCCCTGACGGCGGACACGCCGGTGATCGCGGCCACGAGCGGGGCGGTCGCCGTCGCCGGCGCCCGGTTCGCGAGGCTGCTGGGGCTGGAGTTCACCACCGTCGTGCCGGCGAAAACCGCTCCGGAGGTCCTGGCCGCCATCGCGGCGGAAGGCGGCCGCTGGCAGCGGGGTGAACAGCCGCCTGCCGCCGCCCAGACGGAGGCGCGGGCGCTGGCCGAGCGGCTCGGCGGCCACTTCCTCGACCACTTCACCGATGCGGAGCGGGCGGTCGCCGGATGCGGTGGGCCGACGGTCGCCGACGAGATCTTCGACCGGCTGGGCGGGGAGCCGCACCCGGTCCCGGAGTGGATCGTCACCGGTGCCGGTACGGGGGCGACCTCGGCGGTGATCGGACGCCACCTGCGGCGCGACGGCCATCCGACCCGGCTGGCCGTGGTCGACCCGGAGAACTCCGCCTACTTCCCCGCGTGGGCGAGCGGGTGCGCCGACTACGCCACGGGGATGCCCTCCCGGATCCCGGGCATCGGCCGCCCCCGTACCGAGCCCGGGTTCCGGCCGGCTCTGATCGACCTGATGATCCCGGTACCGGACGCGGCGTCCCTCGCGGCGGTCCGGTGGCTGAGGACGGCCGCCGGGATCGAGGCCGGACCGTCGACGGGCACCAACCTCTGGGGGACCTGCCACCTCGTGGCACGGATGCGCGAGGCGGGGATACGGGGGAGCGTCGTCACGCTCGTCGGGGACGGCGCCGGACCCTACCGGAGCACCCACCTCGACCCGGCGTGGGCGCGGGAGCGGGGACTCGACCCGACGCCGTACGAGGCCGCCATCGAGCGGTTCGCCCGCACCGGGCACTGGGCGGACGGATGACGGCCGCGGCGGCCGGACCGACCGTCCCGCTGCCCGGCCGTGACGGTGGGCCGTCCCGTAATGTGACCGGGTGACAGAATTCAACGCCCTTGCTGACAACGGGGATTGGCAGAACGACTTCGAGCGGCGGCTGACCGCCTCACTGCTGGCCGCCGGGCTCGGTGACGCCGCGACGCGGCGCACGGTCGAGGAGACGCGCGGCAGGTCCGGCGGCTGGACCGTCGCCGCGATCACCGATGCGGGGACCCGGGTGGGTTATGTCGCGGTGTCGGTGGAGGACGAGAACGGGGTGCCCACGGGGCAGATAGGCGACCTCCGCGTCGAGGCGGACCACGCCGGCCAGGGGTACGAGGAAGCCGCCCGGGACTGGGCGGAGGCATGGTGCGCGGAGCGCGGCGCCGTCCGGGCGGACATCCGGATCACCGAGCCGGCCGGCGGGCTGTTCGACGGGTACGGGGTCCGGGGCCAGCTCAGGGCGCGACGCGTCGACTCCCCGCCGGAACCGGTCGACGGCGTCACCGCGCGGCCGATGACGCCGGACGAGTACCCCGAGTGGCTGGCCGCCGAGAAGCTCGCGTACGTCGAGGACATCGTCCGCTCGGGGGCCAAGAGCCCCGAGGACGCCGCACGCAAGTCCGACGACGACTTCGCCAAGCTGCTCCCCGAAGGCCTGGCGACCCCCGCGACCACGCTCCTGGTCCTTGAGGTGGCGGGTGAGCCGATCGGCACCGGCTGGCTGAAGCACGGGCACCTCCCGGGCGTCACGTACGGCTACTCGCTCCACATCGAGGAGCGGTACCGGGGCAAGGGATACGGCCGGGCCGCGATGGCGGCCGGCGAACAGGCGACGCTCACGGCCGGTGACTCGGTGCTGATGTTCACCGTGTGGGGCGGCAACGAGGTGGCGATGAACCTGTACACGAGCGTCGGCTACCGGATCGTGGAGGAGTACCGGTCCACCGGCCTCCCGCGCGCCTCGGCCTGACGGGGCCCGGAGACCGCCGGGGAGACGGGGTGCCGGATCAGCTGCTCCGGTACCGGCCGGCCAGCCGCGGGCTCTGGCCGCCGAAGGCCGCCAGGTCCGCGGCGAAGACGTCCTGGAGGAGCCCGGGATCCTCGACGCCGGGGGCGCTGACGACCTCACCGAGCTCCAGCCCGCGCAGCGCGCCGGTGACCAGGTCCTCGGCGCTCATGCGGGGTACGGCGCTCATGTCCAGGCCCTGGGCGGAGTGGAACTCGGTGGCGACGACGCCGGGGCAGACCACATGGGCCCTGACCCCCGTGCCCGCCAGCTCGGCGCTGAGCGCCTGGGTCATGGCCACCAGGTGGGCGAGGGTACCGGCGTACACGGCGCGGCGCGGCATGACCGACGGGTCGGCGGGTCCGGAGAACGCGATCATTCCGGCGACGTTGATGAGGGTGCCGGTACCGCGCCGCAGCATTCCGCCGACGGCGGCGCGCATCAGCAGGGTGGGTGCGAGGACCTTGACGTTGATCAGCTCGCGGGCCTTGTCGGCGGGCAGCTCGGCCAGCGGCATGTAGTGGGAGACCCCGGCGTTGTTGACCAGCATGTCCAGCGGCTCATCGGCGCAGTACTCCGCGACGGAGTCGATGCCCTCCTGCGTGGACAGGTCCGCGGCGACCGTGCGCACGTTCACCCCCCGATGGCCGGAGGCGAACTCCGCGAGACGGTCCCGGCGGCGGCCGACGACGATCAGGTCGTAGCCGTCGGCGGCGAAGCGCTCGGCGAATGCCCTGCCGATACCGGAGGTCGCGCCGGTCACGAGAGCGAGCTTGCTCATGGGGTTTCCTTTCTGTCCGCGGCCGACGGCTCACGATTTCTCTCCGCCGCCGCACTTTCCGCCGTCCCACCAGCCTGGGGCACTTTCCGGCCGGCAGACAGTGGACGCGTTTTCCTGGGACTCGCGGTACCAGGAAAGAGCCGGTCCGGGTTGCCACAATGGCCGGCATGGCTCATACAGAACTGGGCGGAGCCCTGCGCGCCTGGCGCGACCGCGTCACCCCGGAATCGGTCGGCCTGCCCGCCACGAGCCGTAGACGCGCCCTCGGCCTGCGCCGGGAAGAGCTCTCCCAGCTCGCGGGCATCTCCGCCGACTACATCGTCCGCCTCGAACAGGGAAGAGCCACTCACCCCTCCGCCCAGGTGGTCGAAGCCCTCGCCCGCGCCCTCCGCCTCGCCCCGGGGGAGCGGGAGCACCTGTTCCGCCTGGCAGGACTGGCGCCGCCGGGCGCCGGCCTCATCCCCCGCCACCTCACACCCGGCATCCACCGCATCCTCGACCGGCTCGTCACCACCCCCGTCGCCGTCTACGACGCGGCCTGGACCCAGCTCCTCGCCAACCCCCTCTACACGGCCCTCATGGGCGAATGGCACGGCGAGGACCTGAACGCCGCCTGGCGCGCGTTCGTCAGTTCCAGAACCCGCGTGCGCCATACTCCGCGGTCGAACGGAGAACTCCGGGAACTCCTGGCCGCCGACCTGAAACGCACCAGCGGCCAATACCCCCACGACCCCGAGCTGAAATCCCTGATTCAGCGACTGCGCACGCACAGCACCCAATTCGCCGGACTGTGGGAAAGCGGGACGGCAGCGGAACACGAAGCAGGCCGCAAAATCATCGATCACCCCCACGTCGGTGCTCTCACCCTCGACTGCGACGTCCTCAACGTCGCGGGCAGCGGCCTGCGCGTCATGGTCTACACCGCACAGCCCGGTACCCGTGACGCGGAGCGCCTCGACTTCCTGTCGGTCGTGGGAACCCAGAGCCTCAGCTGAGTACGCGAACTCATGTACGACGCGGGACCGACTGTCAGAATCCGCCGCATGACGAGTGACAGACGCATGCTGACGGCCCTTCATCTTCTCCTGGTCTGGGCGGCGATGGCGGTCACGGTGCCGGCGCTCGGGTTCACGCTGCTGGCTTCGGCATGGGGCGGCGGGTTCGCCGCTGCGGTTCCGGTCCTCGTCCTGGGGGTGCCGCTGGCGGTGGGCCTGCTGACCGTGACGGGCGTCCCGGTGCGCACCCTGGTGCCGCTGTGCGAGACCACGTCACGACGGTTCGGCTGGGCGGCGGCGGTCTTCGTCCTGGGCACGCTCGGAGTCCTGGCAGGTCTGGCCGCTTACGCCGGTGATGTAGATCTCGGGAGCGCCGGCGCCCGCTTCGCACTGACGGGCGTGCCCTACGCGGTGGCGGCGGCGCTCTTCGTGCCGAACCGGTGGCTGCGGGTCGGGGCGGTGGCCGTGCTGGCGGCCGCGGTGGGCTACGGGGGCTTCGTCGCCCCCGCGCAGTCGCGGGAGCGGCAGCGCGAGGCGGAGATCGCGCGCTACCGGGAACACACGGAACTGCTCTACCTGGCCGCCGCCCCGGCCGGCATGGAGCTGACCCGCACCGAGGCGGGCCCCGCCTACTTCAGAGTCGAGTACCGCCCGGAGGGACGGAACAGCATGGGGTACGTGGACATCAACCTGCGAACGGCACTCACCCCCGCGCCCCGGTGCCCCGAGCCGGTGAGCAAGGGCGATTCCTGCACGGTGGACGCGCACGGCGGGATGCGCACGGTCCGCACCTTCCCCGGCGGCAGCACCATCAGCCTCACCCGCCGCCTCCCGGGCGCGGAGGCCGAGGTCAGCAGCCAGACCCTGGACGAACCCGGGCTGCGCCGTCTGCTGGACACGCTGCACCCGCTGTCCGACCAGGAACTGCGGGAGCTGATGCGGGAGAAGAAGATCGACCGCAGGAACTGAGCCCGTGAGACCTTGCATTGCGCTTGGCGGGTTGTGCGCGATGTTTGGCGGGCAGCGTAGCGATCGAGGTGTGCAGCCGGCGCGGTTTTGGGGAATCTGCGCGCCGAGGTTCGATCAAGTTGTCGCCCCGCTCACCCACGCCATCAGCGGCGGCACATCCACTCGCCGGTCTCGCGCCCAACACGCTGGATTCGCTCCCCGAGCACGTGCCCGCGTTCCTGCCCGAGGCATGGGCCGATCACTACTTTCAGAAAGGTGACGGCTTCAGCCCGCGGCTCCTGCGGTGCACAGCCTCGGTCCGCCTCGCACACATGGCCACGGGCGGCTCTCTCGACCAAGCCGTGGACTTCCTCGGCATCCACACCCCGTCGAGCGCTACGGGTGCCATCCGCCGATGGGCTCACCCCAAGCTCGATGTGTTCGAGTTCGACACCGCCCTGCACCCCCTGGCCACCGACCTGGACCAGCACGTGTCACGCCTCCCCGACTACAGGCACCGGCGTCAAGCTCTCCAGAACTGGCATCTCGACGAGCAGAGCCGGCACGAGCTCACCTCCAAGGCCCCGCCTTCGGCTACCACCCCCGCCCGCTACGACGACCTCAAGCGGCACATCGCCTCGAATTTCATATGGAGCCGCATCACACAAGGTGAGCACCTCTTCGCCCCGCGCCCCATGGAAGCCGGCCAAGAATTCCAAACTCAGAAATGGTGGCGAAGCCGCCGCAACACCATGTGGTGCCTGCCCACCAACCCAGGCGTCTCGCCTTACTGCTCCGCCCTCGGCGAGCTCCTGACCGAGTACGCCGATCAGCATCTGAATTGCGACTTTTCGAGATAGGTGAGTCAGTTCGCCCCGTGCACCGGGCTCAAGAACTCCTAACAGAATGACTCTTTGGGGTCGGTTGCCCGACGTGCGGCGCTCTCGGGCAGCACGGGTCGATGGGCGTTGAGCGGCCGCTGCGACGCGAGGTGAAGGTCATTGATTCGGCCTCGTAAACATGGCTCCGGACTCGGCACGCAATGCTGGGTTGTCGAGGCGATGAGCCTGTCTCCGGAGCACTTGCGTCCTTCTGATGAATCGTCGAGCCGGCGGCCACTCCGGGCGGCGCCATGCGTAGTACCCCGTGAGGTTTGCCAATCGACAGCACAACTACCGCTACTAAAAACCTAGTTGATGTTCTAAGCAGACTTTGCGAGACTCACCTCGCCATCGGGCCGATCACCCGACGGTTCTGCAGATACCCAAGGGGGGAACCACATGGAATTCCGCGTGCTCAGAGGCGGCCTGTCGCGTGCCGCAGCCGTCGTCGCGCTCGCCGCGGCCCTCGCCACCGGCTCGACCGGGCTGCTGCCGGTCGGAGAGGCACATGCGGCGCCGGCGTCCGAGGGAACCTTCGGCTTCAGCGGGGACGAAGGAGATTACATAAGCCTCGGACAGTCCTACGCCTACGACACGGCTTCAGAGGACCGCCTGAACGTCTACGCGAACGCCGACAACAGCGTGGTGTCGTTGTCCGTCGACGGCGCCAACGGTGACTGGTGGTCCCTGAACCTCGCCGCGCCCTCAGGCAGTGCTCTGGCTCCCGGGACCTACGCGGGTGCGACCCGTCACCCGTTCAATGAGCCATCCGAACCGGGGCTGTCGCTGGACGGAAACGGCCGCGGCTGCAACACGCTCACCGGCGCCTTCACCATCGAAAAGGTCGAGTTCGGCCCGCTGGGCTACGTCAAGACGCTCGATGCGACCTTCGAGCAGCACTGCGAGGGAGATGTCGCCGCCGCCCGCGGTGAGGTACACATCGACAACCCGGCCCCTCCCGCGGCCCTCGACCTCGGTCTCGTTGTGGCCCTGGACGGCACGGCGAGCACCTTGAACGGGAAGGCCACACTGCACGGGTCGGTCAGCTGCAACAAGCCCGTGCGGGTCGACGTCTCGGGCGACATCACACAGGTGAAGAAGCGGAAGCTCATCCGGGGTTCGTACGCCACCGCCGTGAACTGCGTACCGGGCGCACCGGTCGCATGGTCTGCCAAGGCAGTCCCGGCGGGCGACGTTCCGTTCCAGCGCGGTGACGTCGAAGTCGAAGCCCGCGCAACGGCGATCGATCCGGACTACGACCAGTCCGTCTCCGCCGGCGAGACGGTCGCCATCCACCTCGCCCGCGGCTGACTGGGACGACCACGTCGCGAACACTTCTCCACCGGGCCGCTCCCTTCACGAGGGGAGCGGCCCCACCCCCTTCCCGACTGACGGATCCCCGAACGCCGCGGCATTCGTCCTGAACCCCGCCACGGCGTGCGCGTCCTCGTCCAGTCTGATGGTCACCATCTCCGACGTGCGGAGTACTCGTAAAGCGCATCAAGGTGGAGTCAGCCGGCCCGTCGGAGTCGGTCGGGCAGTCGGTCCTGCCGACGTCAGTCGCGTCCGACGACTGTGGACCCGGGGACGTCGGAAGGAGTAAGCCGCGCCCGGTCAGCACTTCCGCGTTTCGCCGAAGCCGCGGCCCACAGGTCACGGACAGGGCTGACGATGTCTCTTCCGCCGGTCTGCCAAGTGGCCGTCTGGCGGCCTGCCCAATCCGTGCGCAGGCCGAGGCTCTCTCCTCACGCGACTGTGCACGGCACGACCAGCTCGTCGAAAGAAGCCTGGCTGTGTCGATGCAGTCGCTACCCCGCGCGCCAGTCATCGTGCTCAGCCGCTGACCGTCCTGCCCTTCCACATGAGGGGCAGCGGTCACCAGGTCGTGGGGCTGACCGTTCGAGGTCGGGGGGCGGCGTTGGGCAGGTGCTCGTGTGCGGTCGCGGTGTCTCGCCAGAGCGGGGTAGAGGTTTGGGGCCCCTGCTTGACGCTGCGCGTGCTCGGCGTTAATCGGCGCGACTCGATCTCATCAATGCGAAGAGGTGCGTGCGCAACCCTCGAAGGATCACACACAACCCGCCAGGTCACCTGCAAGCCCGCCAATTGAAGCGCAAGGTCACACCCGGCCTGCCTCCGACCAGCCCATTTCTTTGCATAAAAGTGCGACGCTGCGTATAGTCATGCCATCGACGAGGAGGATTTCGATGGTGGTACGTGCAGCGGTGGCAGGGGCGAGCGGATACGCCGGCGGGGAACTGCTGCGTCTTCTCCTGGTCCACCCGGAGGTCGAGATCGGGGCCCTCACCGCGAATTCCAACGCGGGACAGCCGCTCGGGGCGCTGCAGCCGCACCTGCGGCCGCTCGCCGGGCGGGTGCTTCAGCCGACCACGCCCGAGGTGCTCGCCGGGCACGACGTGGTCTTTCTCGCGCTGCCGCACGGGCAGTCCGCCGCCGTGGCGGAGCAGCTCGGTGACGATGTGCTCGTGGTGGACATGGGGGCCGACTTCCGGCTCAAGGACGCCGCTGACTGGGAGAAGTTCTACGCCTCGCCGCACGCCGGGACCTGGCCGTACGGCCTGCCCGAGCTGCCCGGCGGGCGGGCCGGGCTGGCGGGGACCAAGCGTATCGCGGTGCCCGGCTGCTACCCCACCGCCGTGTCGCTCGCGCTCTTCCCGGCGTACGCCGCCCAGCTCGTCGAGCCCGAGGCCGTGATCGTCGCAGCCTCCGGGACCTCCGGCGCGGGCAAGGCGGCCAAGCCGCATCTGCTCGGCTCCGAGGTGATGGGCAACATGTCGCCGTACGGCGTCGGCGGCGTCCACCGGCACACGCCCGAGATGATCCAGAACCTCAGCGCGGCGGCCGGTGAGCCGGTCACCGTGTCGTTCACGCCGACCCTCGCACCGATGCCCCGCGGCATCCTCGCCACGTGCAGCGCGAAGGCGAAGCCGGGCGTGAGCGCCGAGTCCGTCCGTACCGCGTACGAGAAGGCCTTCGCGGACGAGCCGTTCGTCGACCTGCTGCCCGAGGGGCAGTGGCCCGCGACCGCCGCCGTGTACGGCTCCAACGCCGTCCAGATCCAGGTCGCGTACGACGACGCGGCGGGCCGCGTCATCGTGATCAGCGCCATCGACAACCTCGCCAAGGGCACCGCGGGCGGCGCCCTGCAGAGCATGAACATCGCCCTCGGACTCCCCGAGGACACAGGTCTTTCCACGATCGGAGTCGCACCGTGAGCGTCACGGCAGCACAGGGATTCACGGCGGCGGGCATCGCCGCCGGAATCAAGGAGAGCGGTAACCCGGACCTGGCCCTCGTGGTCAACAACGGCCCGCGTCGCGCCGCCGCGGGCGTCTTCACCTCCAACCGTGTCAAGGCCGCCCCCGTCCGCTGGTCGGAGCAGGTGCTCAAGGGCGGCGCGGTGACCGCCGTCGTCCTCAACTCCGGTGGCGCCAACGCCTGTACGGGACCGCAGGGCTTCCAGGACACCCACACCACCGCCGAGAAGGCCGCCGAGGTCCTGGGCGGCCACAGCGCCGGCGAGATCGCCGTCGCCTCCACCGGGCTCATCGGTCTGCTGCTCCCGATGGACAAGCTCCTGCCGGGCATCGAGAAGGCCGCGGCGGTCCTGAGCGAGCACGGCGGCGAGAAGGCCGCCATCGCCATCAAGACCACCGACACCGTGCACAAGACCGCCGTCGCGGGCGGCGAGGGCTGGACCGTCGGCGGAATGGCCAAGGGTGCCGGCATGCTGGCCCCCGGCCTCGCCACCATGCTCGTCGTGCTCACCACCGACGCCGACGTGGACGCCGCCGGACTGGACGCCGCGCTGCGCGACGCGACCCGCACCACCTTCGACCGGGTCGACTCCGACGGCTGCATGTCCACCAACGACACCGTTCTGCTGCTGGCCTCCGGGGCCTCCGGGATCACCCCGGAGCAGGGGGAGTTCGCCGAGGCCGTACGGACCGTCTGCGACGACCTGGCCCGGCAGCTGATCGGGGACGCCGAAGGCGCGTCCAAGGACATCCGGATCGAGGTCGTCAACGCCGCGACCGAGGACGACGCCGTCGAGGTGGGCCGTTCCATCGCCCGTAACAACCTCCTCAAGTGCGCCATCCACGGCGAGGACCCCAACTGGGGCCGGGTGCTGTCCGCCATCGGCACGACGAAGGCCGCGTTCGAGCCGGACGAGCTGAACGTCGCCATCAACGACGTCTGGGTCTGCAAGAACGGTGGAGTCGGCGAGGACCGCGACCTTGTCGACATGCGCTACCGGGAGGTCAGGATCACCGCCGACCTCGCCGCGGGCACCGAGTCGGCCGTCATCTGGGCCAACGACCTCACCGCGGACTACGTCCACGAGAACAGCGCGTACAGCTCATGACCACCGCGCGGAAGCACACCGCACTCCCGAAGGCGCAGATCCTCATCGAGGCGCTGCCCTGGCTGACCCGGCACAACGGCAAGACCGTCGTCATCAAGTTCGGCGGCAACGCCATGATCGACGAGGAGCTGAAGGCCGCCTTCGCCCAGGACGTCGTCTTCCTGCGGCACGCGGGCCTCAAGCCCGTCGTCGTGCACGGCGGCGGCCCGCAGATCAGCGCCCAGCTCGACAAGCAGGGCCTGGTCAGCGAGTTCAAGGCCGGTCTGCGCGTCACCACGCCGGAAGCGATGGACGTCGTACGGATGGTGCTCGCCGGACAGGTCCAGCGCGAGCTGGTGGGCCTGCTCAACCAGCACGGGCCGCTCGCCGTCGGCATGACCGGCGAGGACGCCCACACCATCACCGCCACCCAGCACCGGCCCGTCATCGACGGCGAGGCCGTCGACATCGGCCGGGTCGGGGAGATCACCGCCATCGACACCGGGGCCATCCAGGCGCTCCTGGACGACGGCCGCATCCCGGTCATCTCCTCCATCGCCCGCTCGGCGGAGGACAACCACGTCTACAACGTCAACGCCGACACCGCGGCCGCCGCGCTCGCCGCCGCGCTCAACGCCGAGACGCTGATGGTCCTCACCGACGTCGAGGGCCTCTACGAGGACTGGCCGAACAGCGACGACGTGATCAGCCGCCTCACCGCCACCGAACTGGAGAAGCTCCTGCCGGAACTCTCCAGCGGAATGGTGCCCAAGATGCAGGGCTGCCTGCACGCCGTGCGCAACGGCGTCGAAACCGCCCGGGTCATCGACGGCCGGGTCCAGCACTCGATCCTGCTGGAGATCTTCACCGACGAGGGAATCGGCACGATGGTCGTGCCCGACGCACAGGGGGAAGCATGACCAACGCCGAGCTCTCGCAGCGCTGGCAGAGCGCGCTGATGGACAACTACGGCACCCCGAAGCTGTCCCTCGTCCGAGGCGAAGGTGCCAAGGTGTGGGACGCCGACGGCAACCAGTACCTCGACTTCGTCGGCGGCATCGCGGTGAACGCGCTGGGCCACGCCCACCCCGCGATCGTCGAGGCGGTCTCCGCCCAGATCGCCTCCCTCGGCCACGTCTCCAACCTCTTCATCGCCGAACCGCCCGTCGCGCTCGCCGAGCGGCTGCTCCAGCTCTTCGGCCGCACCGGCAAGGTCTACTTCTCCAACTCGGGCGCCGAGGCCAACGAGGCCGCGTTCAAGATCGGCCGGCTGACCGGGCGCACCCACATGGTCGCCACCGACGGCGGCTTCCACGGCCGGACGATGGGCGCCCTCGCGCTCACCGGACAGCCCAAGAAGCGCGAGGCGTTCGTCCCGCTGCCCGGTGACGTCACGCATGTCCCGTACGGGGACGTCGAGGCGCTGCGGGCCGCGGTGACCACGGACACCGCGCTGCTGATCATCGAGCCGGTCCAGGGCGAGAACGGAGTCGTCGTCCCGCCCAAGGGCTATCTGGAGGCGGCCCGGGAGATCACCCGGGCCACCGGCACCCTGCTGGTCCTCGACGAGGTGCAGACGGGCATCGGCCGGTGCGGCACCTGGTTCGAGCACCAGCGCCACCAGGGCGTGGAGCCCGACCTCGTCACGCTCGCCAAGGGGCTCGGCGGCGGGCTGCCGATCGGCGCCACCGTGGCGTTCGGCGCGGCCGCGGAGCTGCTGACACCCGGTCAGCACGGCACGACGTTCGGCGGCAACCCGGTCGCCTGCGCCGCCGGACTCGCGGTCCTGGACACCCTGGCCGCCGACGGCGCGCTGGACAACGTGAAGCGGCTCGGCGAGCGGATCCGGGAGGGCGTGGAGGGTCTGGGACACCCCCTGGTCTCCCATGTCCGGGGCTCGGGGCTGCTGCTGGGTATCGTGCTCACCGAGCCCCTCGCACCCCAGGTGCAGCAGGCGGCTCAGGGAGCCGGGCTCCTGGTGAACGCACCCGCACCCGATGTCGTACGGCTGATGCCGCCCCTGATCATCGGTGACGCGGAGGTGGACACGTTCCTCCGGGCACTTCCCGGCGTACTCGACGCGGCACAAGGACGATCCGGAGAATGACGTTCCGGAGAATGAGGCGACGACGATGACCGAGGCGCAGGAATCCGAGCACGGCGGGCCGTCCGTGCCGCAGACCCGCACGGCACGCCACCGCCGGATCGTGGACATCCTGAACCGGCTGCCGGTGCGCTCGCAGAGCCAGCTGGCCAAGCTCCTCAGCGACGACGGGCTGAGCGTCACCCAGGCGACGCTCTCCCGGGACCTGGACGAACTGGGCGCGGTGAAGATCCGCAACACCGGCGGCGAGCTGATCTACGCGGTGCCGAGCGAGGGCGGATTCCGTACCCCGCACGCGCCCTTGGGCGGCTCCGCGAAGGAGGAGCGGATGCGCCGCCTCTCCGCCGAACTGCTCATCTCGGCGGAGGCCTCGGCCAACCTCGTGGTGCTGCGCACGCCTCCGGGCGCCGCCCAGTTCCTCGCCTCCTCGATCGACCAGGCCGAACTGCACGACATCCTCGGCACCATCGCCGGGGACGACACGCTGATGCTGATCAGCCGCGACCCGGCGGGCGGACAGGCGCTCGCCGACCATCTGCTGCGGCTCGCGCAGAACGACCGCTGAAGGCCGGCGGCGGTCAGTAGCGGGTGATCGCGGTCGGGCCCGAATCGGTCCCGATCGCGAGGTGCGGACGACGGGCGGGATCGGCCCAGGCCAGGATCCGGTCCATCGCGGCCGCCGGTACGGAGACACAACCGGCGGTCGCACCATGCCCGTTGACGTGCAGAAAGATTCCCGCGCCGCGGCCGCGCACCGGACGTTCGTAGTTGAAGCCGACGACCAGCGCACGGGCGTACTGCGCCGGATACGTGATCAGGTGCTCCGCCTCGGACGCGCGGCAGTCGGCGGGCCGCGGCTCCACCCACCGGTTGTACGCCCGCGCCGCGTTGTCCTGGCACCACCAGGACCCGTTGTGGACCCGGCGGTAGGGGTAGCGGGTACCGGGCGGTGCCGCCGCCACCCCGAAGGCGTACGGCAGGTCGTAGAGCCCGGTGGGTGTGGTGTCCGTGCCCTGCTCGCGCGTCGCGCCCTCGGTCAGCCCGTTGGCCCCGAAGCGGGCCGGTGCGGATCCGGCCGCCACCCACTGCCCGGAGCGCCTGTTCCACCAGGTGACCGTGCCCGTGGTGGCCCCGGTGGCGGAGGCCTCGGCGGTGATCAGCTGGGAGCCGCCGCCCGTGTCGGCCAGCCGCTGCGGCAGCGGCGGGTCCACCGGGGCCCGTACCCCGGTCAGGGCGGTGACAGCGAGCAGGACCGAACAGGCCACCAGACATCTGCGCATGTCCCGGACCGTAGACCGGCCGCCGCGCCACCACCCGCGCGCCTGCTCCGTACGGCCCAACCGCTCACTGCGCGGGCGGCATGGCGGGCAGCGGGAGCGGCAGCCCCGGCAGCCCGTCGATGCTGGTGGCGATGTGGTCCTTCTTGGCGAAGTAGGCGCTGAGCGAGTCGTCGTCGTCACGCGAGAAGCGCTTGGCGTGCAGCGGCCTGTCCTCGTCGTACGACATGAAGGGGACCGCGTATCCGCAGCTGTCCCGGATCAGTTCCGCCGTCACCACGATGATCGCGCGCAGTCCGTGCCGGGAGGGGTCCACCCCGTCGAACCTCCCGAGCAGACCGGCAAAGCGGTCGTCGTCGCGGAAGACCGGCTCACCTCTGCCGTGCACCCGCACGATGGTCGGCGGCCCCTGGAAGGCGCACCACATCAGGGTGATCCGGCCGTTCTCGCGCAGATGGGCCACCGTCTCCGCGTTGCTCCCGGCGAAGTCCAGGTACGCCACGCGCTGTTCGTCCAGCACCACGAAGGAGCCGCTGACCCCCTTGGGGGAGAGGTTGACCGTGCCGTCACCGTCCAGCGGCGCGGACGCCGTGAAGAAGATGTGCTGCTCCTCGATGAAGGTCCGCAGCCGCCCGTCGATGCGTTCGTATGTCTTTCCCATGCGTTCGAGTATCTTCCCCGGATCCCGCGCGGGCAGGCGTATTTCAGCCGGTGGGACCGGAGCGGCCGCCCCCTGTTCGGCGCACCCCTCACCTGTGACTTTGGCAAACCATACGGAGGGACGTATAGTTATACGCGTCAGTGAGCGCACCGTGAGGAGGAAACCGTGACCGAGCGCGTCGTACTCGCCTACTCGGGCGGCCCGGACACCTCCGTCGCCATCGGCAGGATCGCGGACGGGACGCCGCCCGATGTGACCTGACCCGACCCCACCCCGTTACGTCACCGCCTCCCCGGCCGCCCGCGCGGGGAGGCGGTCGCACATCCACCCCCCTTGTTCTTCCGAGGAGCACGCAGTGAGCAACGGCAACGGCAACAGCGACGTACGCCTCTGGGGCGCCCGGTTCGCGGACGGCCCGGCCGAGGCGCTGGCCAGGCTGTCCGCGTCCGTCCACTTCGACTGGCGCCTCGCGCCGTACGACATCGCGGGTTCCCGCGCCCACGCGCGGGTCCTCAACAAGGCGGGGCTGCTCACGGAGGACGAGCTGAAGCGGATGACCGCAGGGCTCGACCAGCTGGAGGCGGACGTCGCGGACGGCTCGTTCACCGGCACCATCGCGGACGAGGACGTCCACACCGCCCTTGAGCGCGGCCTGCTGGAGCGGCTCGGCCCGGACCTCGGCGGCAAGCTGCGGGCCGGCCGCTCCCGCAACGACCAGATCGCCACGCTCTTCCGGATGTACCTGCGCGACCACGCCCGGATCATCGGCGGTCTCCTCGCCGAGCTCCAGGACGCACTGGTCGGCCTCGCCGAGGCCCACCCGGACGTGGCCATGCCCGGCCGCACGCACCTCCAGCACGCCCAGCCGGTGCTCTTCGCCCACCACATCCTGGCCCATGTGCAGCCGCTGTCCCGGGACGCCGAGCGGCTGCGCCAGTGGGACGAGCGGACCGCCGTCTCCCCGTACGGCTCCGGCGCGCTCGCCGGCTCCTCGCTCGGCCTCGACCCGGAGGCGGTCGCGGCGGACCTCGGCTTCGAGCGCGGCTCCGTGGCCAACTCCATCGACGGCACGGCCTCGCGGGACTTCGTCGCCGAATTCGCCTTCATCACCGCGATGATCGGGATCAATCTCTCCCGGATCGCGGAGGAGATCATCATCTGGAACACGAAGGAGTTCTCCTTCGTCACCCTCCACGACGCCTTCTCCACGGGCTCGTCGATCATGCCGCAGAAGAAGAACCCCGACATCGCGGAACTGGCACGGGGCAAGTCGGGACGGCTCATCGGCAACCTCACCGGGCTGATGGCCACGCTGAAGGCCCTGCCGCTCGCGTACAACCGCGACCTCCAGGAGGACAAGGAGCCGGTCTTCGACTCCTGCGACCAGCTCGAAGTCCTGCTGCCCGCCTTCACCGGCATGATGGCCACGCTCACCGTCAACCGCGAGCGCATGGAGGAGCTGGCCCCGGCCGGCTTCTCGCTCGCCACCGACATCGCGGAGTGGCTGGTCAAGCAGGGGGTGCCGTTCCGCGTCGCCCACGAGGTCGCCGGCGCCTGCGTCAAGGAGTGCGAGCGGCACGGCATCGAGCTCGACGAGCTGACCGACGAACAGTTCGCGAAGATCTCCGAGCACCTCACCCCCGAGGTCCGCACGGTCCTGGACGTGGCCGGCGCGCTGGCCTCCCGCGACGGCCGGGGCGGCACGGCCCCCTCCGCGGTCGCCGTCCAGCTGGCCGAGGTCAAGGAGGACCTCGCGACACAGCACGCCTGGGCCGCTGCCCGCAAGTAGCCGGACGGGCATCGCGGGCTACGTTGGTCGGGTGGGGCCTGTCCGGGCCGGGTCCGGGCAGGTGCGACACCATCACCTGTGCGGCAGGCCGGGGCAGGACGGCCCCGGCCGCGTTGCCCCACCGAACACGAGGAGCCCGCGATGCCCTTCGCCCGACTGGCCAGTACCACCACCCCGACCGCCCACATCGGGCTCGGCCTGGCAGCGGTCGGCAGGCCCGGCTACATCAATCTCCACCGTGACCGCGACCTGCCGGACGAGCGCACCGCCGACGCGCTGCGCGCCCGCACCCACGAACTGCTCGACGCCGCCTACGCCCAGGGCGTCCGCTACTTCGACGCGGCCCGCTCCTACGGCCGCTCCGAGGAGTTCCTCGGCGAGTGGCTGACGGCCCGGCCCGAGGTGCGCGACGTCGTCATCGGGAGCAAGTGGGGCTACACGTACACCGCCGACTGGAACGTCGAGGCCGAGGCGCACGAGGTCAAGGACCACAGCCTCGCCACGTACGAGCGCCAGCGCGCCGAGACCGCGGAGCTGCTCGGCGACCGGCTCGACCTCTACCAGATCCACTCCGTCACCGCGGACAGCCCGGCCCTGACGGACAAGGAACTGCACGCCCGCCTCGCCGCACTCGCCGCGGAGGGCGTCAGCGTCGGCCTCTCCACCAGCGGGCCCGCGCAGGCCGAGGCGATCCGGGCCGCCCTCGCCGTCACGGTCGACGGAGAGCCCCTCTTCCGTACGGTCCAGGCCACCTACAACGCGCTGGAGACCTCGGCCGGACCGGCGCTGGCCGACGCGCACGCCGCCGGGCTCACCGTGATCGTCAAGGAGGCCATGGCCAACGGCCGGCTGGCGGGCACGGAGGCCCCGGCCGTGGTGCGGGAGATCGCAGAGGAGGAGGGGCTGGGCAGCGACGCGGTGGCCCTGGCGCTGGTGCTGCACCAGCCGTGGGCCGGGGTCGTGCTCTCCGGTGCCGCGACCGTCACCCAGCTCGCCGGCAACCTGCACGCCGCCGTCCTCGGCCTCGACGAGGAGCGGCGCGCCCGGCTGGACGCGCTGGTGGAGGAACCGGAGGCCTACTGGCGCCACCGCGCGTCGCTGCCCTGGAGCTGAACCGTCCGCCCCCTCACCACGGTTCCGGGCCCGGTGGTCACATCCGGCGGGTCCGTGGCGTCAAGGTGATGAGAACACCTGACACGGGAGGACGGCTGTGGACGAGATCGAGTTCCTGGCGGCGCGGTTCGAGGAGAACCGCACCCATCTGAAGGCCGTGGCCCATCGGATGCTCGGCTCGTCGAGCGAGGCGGAGGACGCGGTCCAGGAGGCCTGGATCCGGCTCTCCCGGTCGGACAGCGCGGCGATCGAGAACCTGGGCGGCTGGCTGACGACCGTGGTCGGACGGGTCTGCCTGGACATGCTCCGCTCGCGCCGCGTCCGCCGCGAGGAGCCCCTGGAGATCGGGATGCCGGAGGCGCCGGAGCCCGGTCCGGCGTCGGTCCCGGAGCCCGGCGGGGACCCGGAGCAGCAGGCGCTGACCGCCGACTCGGTGGGGCTCGCGCTGCTGGTGGTCCTCGAAACGCTCGACCCGGCCGAGCGGCTCGCCTTCGTGCTGCACGACATGTTCGCGGTGCCGTTCGACGAGATCGCCCGCATCGTGGACCGCACCCCGGCCGCCGCCCGGCAGCTCGCCAGCCGGGCCCGCCGCCGGGTGCGGGGCGTCGCCCCCGAGCCCGGCCCGGGGGCGGTCCGCCGCGAGGTCGTGGACGCCTTCCTGGCGGCCGCCAGGGGCGGGGACTTCGAGGCGCTCGTCGCCGTGCTCGACCCCGATGTCGTGTCCCGGTCCGGCAGCGGCGCCGGAGAGGCCACCACGGTGGTGCGTGGCGCGGCGAACGTGGCGCGGCGGGCGATCATGTTCGCGCCGTACGCCAGGTCGGCGCGGTTCGCGCTGCTCGACGGGGCCCCGGCGGTCATCGCGGCGCGCGAGGGAGAGGGCTTCTCCGTCATGCGGTTCACGATCGAGCGCGGGAAGGTCGTCGAATTGCTCGTCATCAGCGACCCGGCCGGGCTGGCCGGCCGCGATCTGGTCCTCCTCGACGAGTGAGGCGGCGCGGCCGGCCCCGGCGTCAGGGGCTCGTGAGGATGACGAGCTGCCGGGTCGCCCTGGTCATCGCGACATAGCGGTCGACGGCTCCCTCGATGCCCTCACCGAACGTCTGCGGGTCGATGAGGACGACCAGGTCGAATTCGAGCCCCTTGGTCAGCTCCGGGGCCAGCGACCGGACGCGGGTGGTCGGCTCGAACCCGGGATCGCCGACGACGCAGGCGATCCCGTCGGCATTGGCGGCGAGCCAGTTGCCGAGGACCTGGCCCAGGTCCGCCGTGGAGCCGTGCGTGACAGGGATCCCGCTGCTGCGGACGGAGGCCGGCACGTTGGCGTCCGGGAGCACGGCCCGGATGACCGGCTCGGCCTCCGCCATGATCTCTTCCGGCGTCCGGTAGTTGATGCTCAGGGAGGCCAGGTTGATCCGGTCCAGCCCGACCCGCTTCAGCCGTTCCTGCCACGACTCGGTGAACCCGTGCCGGGCCTGGGCGCGGTCCCCGACGATGGTGAAGCTCCCGGACGGGCACCGGAGCAGCAGCATCTGCCACTCCGCGTCGGTCAGCTCCTGGGCCTCGTCCACGACGACGTGTGCGAACGGCCCGGCGAGCTCGTCCGGTTCGGTGCCGGGGGCGCCGCTGTCGTCGACCAGGGCCTCCTGGAGGTCCTTCCCGTGCAGCATCGTCACGGCGCCCTCGCCGTCGTCGTCCGCCTGGAGCAGGGTGTCGATGACCTTGTCCATGTGCTCGCGGTCGGCGGCGAGCGCCGCCTGGTGCCGGCGGCTGCGGCGGGACGCCTCGGGGTCGCCGAGGCGCTGCCGGGCCGCGTCCAGGAACGGCAGGTCGGACACCGTCCACGCCTGGGCGTCCGCCCGCTGGAGCCGGGCGACCTCTTCGCGGCTGAGCCAGGGAGCGCATCTGCGCAGGTAGGCGGGGACCGACCAGAGGTCCCCGACGACGTCGGCCGCCTCCAGCAGCGGCCAGGCGCGGTCGAAGGTGGTGAGCAGCTCCCGGTTCTTCAGCAGCGACTTGCGCAGTACGGCGTCCGAGACGTCGCCCTCGTGCTTCTCGACCAGGATGGTGAGCAGCTCGTCGCGGACCTGGTCGCGCGCCTCGTTGTGCGGAGTGCCGGGTTCCGCCGCGTCGAACGCCACGGCCCAGTCGGCGGCGGTCAGCTGGATGTCCGACCAGTGGGTGGTGACCGTCATCCCCTTGGCCGGCGGCTCCTCGTAGAACCTGGCGGCCGCGTCGACCGCCGCCACCAGCTTCCCGGAGGACTTCAGGCGGGCCACCTCCGGATCGGTCTCCGGCCCCGCGGCCGCCCCCTCGGTGACCAGGTCCCGCAGGGTGCACGTCTGCACGCCCTCCTCACCGAGGCTGGGCAGTACGTCGGCGACGTAGCCCAGGTAGGGCTGGTGCGGGCCGACGAACAGCACGCCGCCCCGGCGGTGACCGAGCCGGGGGTCGGAGTAGAGGAGGTAGGCGGAACGGTGCAGGGCGACGACCGTCTTGCCCGTACCGGGGCCCCCGTCGACGACGAGCGCGCCGCGCGAGCCCGCGCGGATGATGGCGTCCTGGTCGGCCTGGATGGTGCCCAGCACGTCCCGCATCCGGGCCGAGCGGTTGCTGCCCAGGCTGGCGATGAACGCGGACTGGTCGTCGAGCGCGGCGTGCCCGGCGAACCCCTCCGAGGTGAACACCTCGTCCCAGTAGTCGCTGATCCGGCCGCGGGTCCAGCGGTACCTGCGGCGGCTCGCCAGCCCCATCGGGTTGGCGTGGGTGGCGCCGAAGAACGGCTCGGCCGCGGGGGAGCGCCAGTCGATGAGCAGCCGGCGGCCCGAGCTGTCGGTGAGGCCGAGCCGTCCGACGAACAGCGGCTCGCCGTCGTCCGCCGCGACCATGTGCCCCAGGCACAGGTCGAGGCCGAAGCGGCGCAGCGCCCGCAGACGGGCGGTCAGCCGGTGGATCTCCACGTCCCGGTCCATCGCCTGCCGGCCCGCGCCGCCGGGCGTCCTGCGCTCGGCGGCGAGGCGCTCGGTGAGTTCGGCGATCGACTCGTCGAGGCACTCGGCGATGGCGGCGAAGTGTTCCTCGTCGCCGGCGATCAGGGCCGGGTCCGCCTTGGAGGAGAGGCGGTCGGGAAGGTCGAACGCGCTGGTGGTCAGGGGGTTCACGTCATCAGCTCCGAACTGGGCCGCTCGCAGTCGATGTGCGCAGCGGGGCGCCTGGACCGGCGCGGTGTACCTGGTGGCAGGGAAGGGACGAGGTTCGTCAGCGGTTCGGTATCACCGCGCGACCCGCAGGCCGGCAACAGCACACGCACTCCGTGACTCACCCATCTCCGCCGAATACTGGCCTTCGGCCGATGATTCTGCGCCATGACGGGGGCCTTGTGGCAAGCCCCCCCATGCGCTATAAGTTAAAAGTGGCAAGGAGTGGGTTCGTGCTCACGAACCTCCCGCCCGGAGCCCGGCACTTCCAGCCCGGCACTTCCGGGGCCGATCACCACGACGATCTCCACGATACGGGCCTGTGGCCCGCTCCCCTCACCGCCCGGCGCTACCGCCGGATGACGGACAACGGGATCTCTACGCCGTACAGCGGCCTCCTGCGACCTCCCCCGGCCACCTTCGGCACCCCGAATGAGACATCATCGTCTCACTTGGGCTAATCTCGTCTCATGACTCTCGATCGTGAGCAGGTACTGCGCAGCGCCGCGGCCCTGCTGACCCGTAAATCGACCGCCACCATGGACGAGGTCGCCAAGGCCGCCGGTATCGGACGTGCCACCCTGCACCGGCACTTCGCCGGGCGGGACGCCCTGGTCAGGGCCTTGGAGGAGCTGGGGATCCAGGAGTTCGGGGCGGCGCTCGACCGGGCCGGGCTCGACGAGGGCACCTCGGAGGAGGCGCTGCGCCGGTTCGTCGCGGCCGTCGAGCCGAGCGCCGGACTGCTCTCCTTCCTCGTCACCGAGAACCAGCTCTTCGAGGGCGGCGAGATGAACGAGGGCTGGGACCGGCTGGACGCACGGGTCTCCGCCTTCTTCCGGCGCGGCCAGGAGCGCGGCGAGATCCGCATCGACCTGACCCCCGCCTGGCTGACAGAGGCCCTCTACGGGCTCATCGGCACCGGCGCCTGGGCCGTCCAGGTGGGACGGGTGGCCGCGCAGGACTTCCAGTACATGATCGTCGAGTTGCTGCTCGGCGGCGCACGCCGGAGCGTGGAGCAATGAGCAGCATGGAACAGCACCCGGAGCCACCGACCGAGCTGCGCCGCCCCGGGCGGTGGCTCGCGCTGTCCGTGCTCGTGCTCGCCGTGCTGCTGGTGGCCGTCGACGCGACCGTGCTCGGTCTGGCGACCCCGTTCCTCAGCGAGGACCTGGAGCCCACCGGCACCCAGCTGCTCTGGATCGGTGACATCTACTCCTTCGTCATCGCCGGACTCCTGGTCTCCATGGGAAGCCTCGGTGACCGCATCGGCCGCAAGAAGCTGCTGCTCTGCGGAGCCACCGCCTTCGGCGCGGTCTCGGTGCTCAACGCCTACGCGATGACGCCGGAGATGATGATCCTGGCGCGTGCCCTGCTCGGCGTCGCCGGCGCCACCCTGATGCCGTCCACCCTCGCCCTGATCCGCAACATCTTCCACGACGCGCGCGAACGCAGCCTCGCCATCGGCATCTGGGGCGCGATGGCCTCGGCCGGCGCGGCGGTCGGCCCGGTCGTCGGCGGATTCCTCCTGGAGCACTTCTGGTGGGGCTCGGTCTTCCTGATCAACCTGCCGGTCATGGCGGTGCTCGTCGTCGTCGGGATCAAGCTGATCCCCGAGTCGAAGAACCCGGCGCCCGGACCGTGGGACGTGATGAGCGTCGGCCTCTCGCTGGTCGGCATGTTCGGAGTCGTGTACGCGATCAAGGAGCTGGCGGCGCACGGCGCCAGCTGGCCGGTCGCGCTCGCGGGCGTCGGCGGTGCGGCCGCACTCGTCTGGTTCGTACGCCGGCAGTTCCGCCTCCCCGCGCCGCTGCTGGACATGCGCCTCTTCCACCACCGGGGCTTCTCTGGCGCCGTGCTCGCGGACCTGCTGACCATCCTCGGCCTGTCCGGGCTGGTCTTCTTCCTCTCCCAGTTCCTGCAACTGGTCCAGGGCCGGGGACCGCTGGAGGCGGGACTTGCCGAACTGCCCGCCGCCGTCGGCGCGGTCACCGCGGGCCTGCTGGCCGGGACCACCGCCCGCCGCTTCTCCGTGCGGTCCGTGGTGTCCGGGGGGCTCGGGGCCATCGGCCTGTCGCTGGCCGCGGTCGCCGCCATCCACAAGGAGACCGCGTACCCGCTGATCGGCGCCCTGCTGCTGATCGTGGGCGTGGGCGCGGGCTTCGCCTTCACCGTGACCTCCGACGTGATCCTCTCCAGCGTCCCCAAGGAGCACGCGGGCTCCGCGTCCGCGGTCTCCGAGACGGCGTACGAGCTGGGCGCGGCGCTCGGCATCGCCCTGCTCGGCTCCGTCGTCACCGGGGTCTACCAGGACTTCGCCACTCCGGCGGGGGTACCGGCCGCCACCTCGTCGGCCGCCCACGAATCACTGGGCGGCGCCGTCGAGGCGGCCAAGACGCTCACGGGGCAGCAGGGGGCGGACCTGGTCTCCGCGGCCCAGGACGCGTTCGTCGACGGACTGCGGCTGGCCTCCGCCGTGGGCGCTGTCGTCCTGGTGGCGACGGCGGTCGCGGCCTGGTTCCTGCTGCGCGGCCAGGAGCTGGAGGAAGGCATCGTGCACGACTGACGGCCGGCCGGGTGGCACCGGTACGCCGAAGGGTCCGTACCCCCGACCGGGGTACGGACCCTTCCGCAGGACTGAGCGGGCTCAGGCGGCCTTGGCCTTCGTCGCGTAGATGTCGACGTACTCCTGACCGGACAGCCGCATCACCTCGGCCATCACCGAGTCCGTCACCGCCCGCAGCACATAGCGGTCGCGGTCCATGCCCTCGTAGCGGGAGAACTCCATCGGCTCACCGAAGCGCACCGTGACCTTGCCCGGCCGGGGCAGACCGGAGCCGCCCGGCTGGAGCTTGTCCGTACCGATCATCGCGAACGGCACGACCGGCGCACCCGTCATCAGCGTCAGCCGCGCGATGCCCGTCCGGCCCCGGTAGAGGCGGCCGTCGGGGGAGCGGGTGCCCTCCGGGTAGATCGCGAACGCCTTGCCCTCGTCCAGCACCCGGCGCCCGGTCATCAGCGCCGCGACACCGCCCCGGCCGCCGTCCCGGTCCACCGGGATCATGCCGACGCCCGTGAAGAACCAGGCCATCAGGCGGCCCTTGAGGCCCTTGCCGGTGACGTACTCGTCCTTGCCGATGAAGTAGACCGGACGTTCGCAGCAGATCGGCATGATCATCGAGTCGATGAACGTGAGGTGATTTCCCGCCAGGATCACCGGCCCGGTTCCCGGAATGTTCTCGATGCCTTCCACCCGCGGCCGGAACATCAGGCGCAGGATCGGTCCGAGCACTGCCTTGATGAGTGCGAGTCGGGACAACGGTTCCTCCGGTGTAGTGGCCGGGCCCGGCCGAGCGACGGATTGAGCGGTCCATGCAGGTGAGGACGATACTCGCGGGTACTCGCTGATCGCACATCGGGTTCACGCAGTGGATACGCAGTGTTGACGTGTGTTTGCGCCACGTTGGCCCGGGTGCCGCCGTCCGGACGGCCCAGCTGCCTACGCTCGGGCCCCGCTCGACAGATGCCGGACATCATATGCGAGGAGCATTCATGACAGAGCGTGCGCACGCCACACCCGGACGACGGACCGTCATGGGCGTGGGAGCCGCCGTACTCGGAACCGCGGCCGCCGGGCTGTCCGGGACGGCGCGGGCCGCCGGGAACACCGCGGAGCGCCCCGGCGGCCACGGCGGCTCCGGACACCGCCTCGACCTGCCGGTGCCGACCGTCATCGGACACCGGGGCACCAGCGGATACCGCCCGGAACACACCCTCGGCTCGTACCAGCTGGCCCTCGACATGGGCGCCCACGTCATCGAGCAGGACCTCGTGCCGACCCGGGACGGGCACCTCGTCTGCCGCCACGAGAACGACATCACCGCCACCACCGACGTCTCCGCGCACCCCGAGTTCGCGAGCCGCAGGACCACCAAGACCGTCGACGGCATCCCGCTCACCGGATGGTTCACCGAGGACTTCACCCTCGCCGAACTGAAGACACTGCGGGCCAAGGAGCGCATCCCGGGCAACCGCCAGAAGAACACCCTGTACGACGGCCGCTGGGAGATCCCCACCTTCGAGGAGGTCCTGCGCTGGGCCGACCGCGAGGGCCGCAAGCGCGGGAAGCCGGTCTGGCTGTACGTCGAGACCAAGCACCCCACCTACTTCCGCGGCCTCGGCCTCGGTCTTGAGGAACGCCTCGTCAAGCTGCTGCGCCGCTACGACCGCCACCGCGCCCAGTCGCCGCTCATCCTCCAGTCCTTCGAGCCCAGCAGCATCCAGCGGCTGTCGAAGCTCGTCGCCACTCCGCGCGTCGTCCTCCTCTCCGGCACCGGCACCCAGCCCTGGGACTTCACGGCGACCGGGGACCCGCGCACCACCGACGACCTGGTGAAGCCCGCGGGCCTGAAGTGGATGGCGTCCTTCGCCCAGGGCATCGGGCCCACCCTGGACCTGATCATCCCCAAGGACGCGTCCGGCAGGCTCGCGGAACCCACCACCCTGGTGCGCGACGCGCACGCCCGGGGGCTGGTCCTGCACCCCTACACGATGCGCAACGAGAACACCTTCCTGCCCGCGGACTTCCGGCGCGGCAGCGACCCCAACGCGTACGGCGACGCGTTCGGCGCCTTCGCCGCGTACTTCGCGACGGGCATCGACGGGATCTTCTCCGACAACCCGGACACGGCGCTGCTCGCGGCGGCGGACTTCGCAGGCGAGTAGGGCCGTCCGGGGTACGTGCCCGTCAGCATCCGGCCGGGTGCGCCCCGGTCGGGTGGTACGGGGCCGGTTCGGCAACCGGCCGCCGCAGAGCGGCGTCGGGTGGGTGCATGACGCTTCTCGATCTTTCCGCCGTACCGCCCCGGCCCGCCCCGGCAGCCGTCGTCCGGACCCTGTACCCGCTGGTCAGCGCCGAGGCCGGGGCCGAGGCGGCGGCCTCGGCCACCGGCGCCGCCGTCGACCGCGCCGATCTCGAACAGGCCGTCTGGCTGCGGCTGCTGGAACGGCTGCCCGAGCAGGGACCGCCGAAGGACGCCGCCCGCTGGGTCCGGGAAACCGTGCGCGGGGAGGCCCGCC
This sequence comes from Streptomyces sp. NPDC057900, assembly GCF_042887885.1. Lineage (NCBI taxonomy): Bacteria > Bacillati > Actinomycetota > Actinomycetes > Kitasatosporales > Streptomycetaceae > Streptomyces > Streptomyces sp. NPDC057900. The sequence continues at coordinate 228,280 of NZ_JBHVOI010000007.1, read as the reverse complement.
GGGCCCGCCGCGCCGTCCGCAACGAGCGGCCCTACCGCGACGAGACCGCCCCCGACCCGGCCGGCTGCCCGGAACGGGCCTTCGCCGGCGCCGAACAGCGCCGGTTACTGCGTGCCGCGGTCGACCGGCTCCCGGCCCGCTGCGCCCGCCTGCTGAGTGCGCTGCTGGCCCCGAACGATCCCACCTACCGCGAGATCGCAGGGGAGTTGGCTATGTCACAGGGGAGTTTGGGCCCGATCCGTTCCCGATGCCTTGGATGTCTGCGCAGAATGCTGGCGGCGGAGGTTGTAGCTCCTGAACCGCGGGGAAAGGAGCGGTAGACAACCGGCGGATCAGATGAGCGGGAGGCGTGCGCGGATGGGCATGAGCGTGATCATCTCGGCGGCGGGCACACAGGACGCCGAACAGATCTTGAAACTCCAGTACCTCAGCTTTCAGAGCGAGGCGGAGCTGTACGGGAACTACCGGATCGACCCACTCGTCCAGACCCTCGACTCACTGCGCGCCGAAATCGCCACGGACCTGGTGTTCGTGGCACGGCTCGGTGAGGAAGTCGTCGGTTCGGTACGCGGATCCGCGGACCAGGGCGGCACCGGACTGATCGGCCGGCTCTGCGTCCACCCCAGGCTCCAGGGGCACGGCCTCGGCGCCCGGCTGCTGCGGGCCGCGGAATCCGGCCTGGCGGACCAGCGCGCGGCCACCCGCTTCCAGCTGCACACCGGTCACCTCAGCGAGGGGAACCTGCGGCTCTACCGCCGGGCCGGTTACGCCCCCGTGGGCAACGCGACCGGCCACGACGGCGTCCGGATGATCCTGCTGGAGAAGGAGGCCTCCGCCGCCGCGTACGTGACCAGCGCCTGACCCGCCCGGCGGCCACGCGGTCCTCGCGCGGCGGCTACGCGGTCCTCGCGCGGCGCAGCCAGATCATCCCGGTGACCGGCAGGATCACCGGGATGAGCAGGTAACCCGCGCCGAAGTCCGACCAGACCGTGGCATCCGCGAACGCGGACGGCTCCACCAGCGTCCACGTACCCACGATCAGGACGCCGGCGAGCTCGGCGGCGCAGCACACCAGCGCCGTCCTGCGCGCCCGCTCCCCGCCGCGCACCAGCGAATACGTGATGAAGCCGTAGACGAGCGCGGCGACCGCCGACAGCACGTAGGCCAGCGGGGCCTTGCCGAAGTCCAGGATCATCTGGACGATCGAACGGGACGCCGCCGCCACGGTGAACACGCCGTAGAACCAGACCAGTACCCGGCCCGGACCGGTGCCCAGGTCGAAGGACTTCTTCTCGCCGGTGTCCGCCGCGGGGGTGCTATCGGTGTCGGTCACGGTCAGTTTCCCCAGATGTCGTAGAGCCGTACTTCGAGAACGGCCAGTACGACCGCGCCCGCCGCCACCGTCACCGAACCCCACCGGGTCCGCTCGCTCAGCGACAGGAACCCCGCCGCCGGTACGGCGAGGAAGGCCCCGACCAGATACGCGATGAAGATGGTCATGCCCTGCTCCGGCCGCTCACCGCGGGCCAGCTGCACCATCCCCACCACCAGCTGGGCCAGCGCGAGCACCGAGACCACGGCCATCCCGATGAAGTGCCAGTCCTTGGTCGGCTGGTCCCGGTAGGCGGCGAATCCGCACCAGGCGGCGAGGGCGAGGGCGGCCACGCCGACCGCGATCGTCAGGGCGTCAAGCATGAGCCGAGGGTATTACGGGCCGGACCGCCCGCCGCGTGCGCCCCCGCACCCGCACCGGGATCGTGGCCTTGGCCACAGGACGGGGCCGGGCCGCCCAGGGGCCCGATTGCGTCACCGGCCGCCCGCTCCCCGTATCAGTGCAGTTCAGAGCGGTGCGACGAGAAAGAGAGATGGCCGACACCGTGCGCCCTGTGCGTCATCCACGACCGTCCGCTATTCGGACATCCGGTCGGGGTGGACCGTTACGTCTGTTTTACTTGGGACATGACCACGACGAGCAGCCGCACCCTTGCGACCGAGGCGATCACGACGCCCGGTGCTCGTTGTATGTGTCGAATGCGCGCCTTCTGAGGGCCCCCGCCTGAGCCTCGCGCCCCGAAGCGAGACCGAGCCCGAGCCGTCCGCACCCAGCGGAACGAGCCTGCTCCGGCACGCCGCCCCGCGGTCACCACCGCGCCGGGCCGTGCCGAGACCCCGCTCGAAACGTCCGATCGAAGTCCGAAGCCCCACCGGACGAATGCCCCGTGCCCGGCGGACACCGCGCCGCGCACTCGACAGTGACGGAAACCCTGTGATCACCACTACGGGCCTCACGAAGGTCTACCAGTCGCGCGACCGTGAGGTCACCGCTCTGGACGGCGTCGACCTCCATGTCCGCGAGGGCGAGGTGTACGGCGTCATCGGACAGAGCGGCGCCGGAAAATCGTCCCTCATCCGCTGCGTCAACCTGCTGGAGCGCCCCACCTCCGGCACCGTGACCGTCGCCGGCCAGGACCTCACCGCCCTCGCGGGACGGGGCCGCCGGGCCGGCAAGGAACTGCGCGAGGCCCGCAGCCGCATCGGGATGGTCTTCCAGCACTTCAACCTGCTGGCCTCCCGCACCGTGCGCGACAACGTCGAACTCCCGCTGGAGATCCTCGGCGTCACCGGCCGCGAACGCACCCGCAAGGCCCTCGAACTCCTCGACCTGGTCGGCCTCTCCGACAAGGCCAAGGCCTACCCCGGCCAGCTGTCCGGCGGCCAGAAGCAGCGCGTCGGCATCGCCCGCGCACTCGCCGGCGACCCCAAGGTGCTGCTCTCCGACGAGGCGACCTCGGCGCTCGACCCCGAGACCACCCGCTCCATCCTCCAGCTGCTGCGCGACCTCAACCAGCAGCTCGGCCTCACCGTCCTGCTCATCACGCACGAGATGGACGTCGTCAAGACCGTCTGCGACTCCGCCGCGCTGATGCGCGGGGGCCGCATCGCCGAGTCCGGCACCGTCGGCGAACTGCTCGCCACCCCCGGCTCCGAACTCGCCCACGAACTGTTCCCGGTCGGCGGCAGCGCCTCCGGTCCCGGCAGCACGGTCGTCGACGTCACCTTCCACGGCGACGCCGCCGCCCGGCCGGTGATCTCCCAGCTCTCGCGTACGTACAACATCGACATATCGATCCTGGGCGCGGCGATGGACACCGTCGGCGGCAGGCAGGTCGGCCGGATGCGCATCGAACTGCCCGGCCGGTTCGAGGAGAACGTCGTGCCCATCGGCTTCCTGCGCGAACAGGGCCTGCAGGCCGAGGTCGTCGAGGACACCGACGCCGAACCCGCAACGATTCCCGCACCGCTCACCAAGGAGGTGGCGAAGTGACCTGGTCCGAAATGCAGCCGCTGCTGACCCAGGGCACCGTCGACACCCTGTACATGGTCCTGTGGTCGGCGGTCGTCACCGTGCTGGTCGGACTGCCGCTCGGCGTCCTGCTCGTCCTCACCGACAAGGGCGGACTGCTGAGGAACGTCCCGGTGAACAAGGTCATCGGCGTGATCGTGAACATCGGCCGCTCGCTGCCGTTCATCATCCTGCTGATCGCGCTGATCCCCTTCACCACCTGGGTGGTCGGCACCTTCATCGGCCCGACCGCGATGATCGTGCCGCTGGCCGTCGGCGCCATCCCGTTCTTCGCGCGGCTCGTCGAGACGGCGGTCCGCGAGGTCGACCACGGGCTCGTCGAGGCCGTCCAGTCCATGGGCGGATCCATCCCGACGATCGTCCGCAAGGTCCTGCTGCCGCAGGCGCTGCCCTCCCTGGTCTCCGGCGTCACCACCACCGTCATCGTGCTCATCGGCTACTCCGCGATGGCCGGCGCGGTCGGCGGCGAGGGGCTCGGCTCCAAGGCCGTCACCTACGGATTCCAGCGCTTCGACAACCAGTTCATGCTCATCACCGTCGCGCTCCTGATCGTCATCGTGACCGTGATCCAGCTGATCGGCGACACCGCCGTACGCCTGCTGGCCCGCCGGGGCCGCACCACCTCCTGAGACTTCTCTCCTCCGAGCCCGCACTCCTTGTCCGGGCGTACCACCATCACCACCTGAAAGAGGCACTCTTCGTGCGCAAGAACATCAAGATCACCGCAGCTGCCGCCGCCACCGCCGCCCTCGCCTTCGGCCTCACCGCCTGCGGCACGGACTCCGACCCGGCGTCCAAGAGCGAGACCGGCGCCAAGGCCGACACCTCCAAGGCCCTCGTCGTCGCCGCGTCCCCGACGCCGCACGCCGACATCCTGGGCTTCGTCAAGAAGAACCTGGCGGCCAAGGCCGGCCTCAAGCTGGAGGTCAAGGAGTTCACGGACTACGTCCTGCCGAACACCGCCACCGAGACCGGCCAGGTCGACGCCAACTTCTTCCAGCACCAGCCCTACCTCGACGACTTCAACAAGAAGAACAACACCCACCTGGTCTCCGTCGGCACCGTCCACCTGGAGCCCCTCGGCCTCTACTCCAAGAAGGTCAAGGACCTGGGTGACATCAAGTCCGGCCAGACCATCGCCGTGCCGAACGACACCACCAACGAGGGCCGCGCGCTCCAGCTGCTCGCGCAGAACGGCCTGATCACCCTCAAGGACGGCGTCGGCACCAGCGCCAAGCTGAGCGACATCACCGACAAGAAGGGCCTCAAGTTCAAGGAGCTGGAGGCCGCGACCGTCCCCCGCGCCCTGAACGACGTGGACGCCGCCGTCATCAACGGCAACTACGCCATCGAGGCCAAGCTCAAGCCCGCCACCGACGCCCTCGCGATCGAGAAGGCCGACGGCAACCCGTACGCCAACATCGTCGCCGTCAAGAAGGGCAACGAGAAGGACGCCCGCGTCCAGAAGCTCGTGAAGCTCCTGCACTCCGACGAGGTCAAGAAGTTCATCGAGGACAGCTACCAGGGCTCGGTCATCCCGGCCTTCGGATCCGCCGCCAAGTCCTGACCCCCACGCGGCATTTGCCCGACGAGCCCCGCACACCCCGCCCGGGTGTGCGGGGCTCCGCCGTGCGGACCCGCCCATGCACAGGCCCGGCCCGATGCTGCATGCTGTGCCTTTACACGGTCTTCGGCATGGAGCTGCGCATGACTTCCACCTTTCCGGACATCTCCATCAGCACGGATCGGTTGGTGCTGCGCCCCTTCGACATGGCTGACGTCCCCGCGTACATCGAGATGATGAACGACGAACTCGTCACGGCCTGGACCGAGGCACCCCACCCGTACACCCAGGTCGACGCCGAACGCTGGGTCCGCAGGATCGCCCCCGCGCAGCGCACCAAGGGCGACGGCATCGTCTTCGCCGTCACCGAGTTCCTCACCCAGCGCCTCGTCGGCTCTGTCCGGCTGCACAACACCGACTGGCGGACGCTGGCCACGGAGGCCGCCTACATCACCGCCCCCTGGGCGCGCGGCGAGGGATACGCCACCGAGTCCGTGCTGGCCCTCGCCCAGTGGCTCTTCCGCGACCAGGGCTTCGAGCGGATAGAGCTGCGCACCGCCGCCGACAACACCGCCTCCCAGCAGGTCGCCCAGAAACTCGGCTGCATCAGCGAGGGGATCCTGCGCAACGCGCGGATAGCCCGCTCACAGACCGAGGACGGCGGATGGGCCGACATCAGGACCGACCTGATCGTCTGGGGCCTGCTCCCCGAGGATCTGGAGGGAGTCGCCGAGCAGCTCGCCGACGCCGGTGGATACGGTACGTACAACGACTGGAACTGATCCCTCCCCGGCTCCGCACCGCACCGGCACGGACCGGGTCCGTCCGCCGTGCCCGCCTCCGGGCGACCATCCCCGCCTGCACCGACTCCAGGAGACTGACGACAGATGGCCGACCGGGTCACAGTGATCGGCTGGGACGGCTCACCCCTCAACCGAGCGGCCACCGCCGCGCTCTCGGCCGCCACGCTCGTCGCCGGAGCCGCCCACCACCTCGCGCTGCCCGAAGTGCCGCACGACGCGGAACGGATCCGGCTCGGCTCGATCGACCTGGCCGCGCGCCGGATCGCCGGCCACCGGGGCAGCGCCGTGGTCCTCGCCGACGGCGACCCCGGATTCTTCGGCGTCGTCCGCACACTGCGCGCGCCCGAACACGGCCTCGAAGTCGAAGTGGTGCCCGCCGTCTCCTCCGTCGCCACCGCGTTCGCCCGCGCCGGCATGCCGTGGGAGGACGCCCAGACCGTCGTCGCGCACCCCCGCACCCTGCGCCGCGCGGTGAACGTCTGCCGCGCCCACCACAAGGTCGCCGTCCTCACCTCGCCCGGCGCGGGCCCCGCCGAACTGGCCCTGCTGCTCGAAGGCGTCCACCGCACGTTCGTCATCTGCGAGGAGCTCGGCACCACCCGCGAACAGGTCACCGTCGTCACTTCTGAGAGGGCCGCCGACCACGTCTGGCGCGACCCCAACGTCGTCATCGTCATCGGCGGCGGCCCGGAACAACGGGCCGACGGAGCGTGGATCGCCGGCCGCCACCCCGCCTACCCGCAGGGCGTACGCGGCTGGGCGCTGCCCGCGGGCGCCTACCGCGGCGAGGGGGCGGAACCCGTGGGGGAGAGCGGCGAGGGCGAGACCCCCGGACTGCGCGCCGCCCAACTCGCCCACCTCGGCCCCCGGACCGGCGACCTGGTCTGGGACATCGGCTCGGGCAGCGGCGCCCTGGCGGTGGAGGCGGCCCGGTTCGGCGCCGCGGTCCTCGCCGTGGACGGCGACCGGGCCGCCTGCGACCGCACCGCGGCGGCGGCGCGGGCCTTCGGGGTCCAGCTCCAGGTGGTCGAGGGCCGCGCCCCGCACGTGCTGGAGCGGCTGCCCGAGCCCGATGTCGTACGGATCGGAGGCGGCGGCGTCCCCGTCGTCACCGCTGTCGCGGACCGCAGACCGGAGCGGATCGTCACCCATGCCTCGACCCGGGACGAGGCCGAGGCGCTGGGCGCCGCCCTCACCGAGAACGGATACACAGTCGCCTGCTCGCTCCTGCAGTCCGTCGAACTCGACACGTCCGCATGGTCGGAGCGCGAACGCTCGGTCGTCTTCCTGCTGTCCGCACTGCGTTCGGATCTCGCCCCCTGACCCTGTCGGTACACGGCGGGAGGTAGGCTGGCCGATCGTTGCACCGCACCCGGATCATCGTCGCTTCGTTCGTCAATGTCCGGAAAAGGGGACCGTTTTGGCCCCCGTTGTGGTACGGCGAAACCGGGGGACGCGCAACGTGGCGCAGTCCACAGCGAGCCGTGGCGAAATGAGCTGCCGCGGCGGCGAACGACCGCGAGAATGCAGTATGTCCGCGACCGTTTCGTGCCGCGCGGCGCGTCGGCTCGTTCCACTGGACGAGCGCCTGTGTGCCGTGTTCGGGCGACCCGGGCGAAGGGCCGAAGGAGCACTGACGATGGGCGAGGGGTACGCATGAGTGACACCGGCCAGATCCCGGGCGAGGGACTGCCGGAGAACGCGGGCATGGTGGAGCAGCCGGGCGTCCCCGCCCCGGACGGCTACACCTTCCTCGATCCCTCCGACCTCGATCCCTCCGAGCAGGCGCCGGAGGACGACGACCTTCTGCTGATGCCCAGCCCCCAGGGCGCCTGGAGCGAGCCGCAGGCCGCCCTGCCCGAGCAGGGCGGTTACCCGTCCCGGCTGCCGGGCGACGACCACCCGGCGCAGCACCAGAGTGCCGTGCAGAACCAGGGCCACGCGCAGCCTCAAGGCGCCGTGCAGACCCAGGGTCCCGTGCAGCTCCAGGAGCAGGCGCAGGTCCAGGTGCCCGCGTACGCGACGCACGCGCCCGCGGAGCCGCTGCCGCGGACCGGCCAGGGGACCCATGAGTCCGGCGGCCGCGATTCGGGCTCCGTCGACCTCAGCGGCGTCCGCATCCCGTCGCCCGTTCCCGCCCCGGCGCAGAACCAGGTGCCGGTCGCCCAGGCCCAGACCCAGGCGCCCGTGCGCCGGCCGCTGCACCGCGGCCCGGCCTCGCCCGAGCCGGCCTACGGCGGTACGTCGGGCGGCGGCGTGGTCCGTTCGCTCGCGGACCGGGGCCCTGCGGGCGCGCCGCAGGCCCAGGTTCAGGCCCAGGCCCAGGCCCCGGCGTCCGCTCCCGCTCCCGCGCGGCACGCGGGACCGGTCACGGCCGAGCCCGAGTACTTCGAGATGACTGCCGAGGAATCGGCCGCGCTGCCGGGCCCGCAGCTCGGCGAGATCCCGCCGCAGGGGAACCAGTGGGCGGCCCAGCCGCCGCAGCAGGCGGCCGAGCCGGCAGTGGCTCAGGAACCGCGGCCAGAAGCAGAAACGGTCGTCCCGGAGACGGCCGCGGAGCCCGTGCCGGTACCCGCGCCCGAGCCGGTCGTCGCCGAGGAGCCCGCCGCCGTTCCGGTGGCGGCGGAGGTTCCGGCGGAGGATCCGGTCGAGGCCCTGCCGGAACCGGCTGCCCAGCCCGTACCGGCACCGGTCGAGGCTGTCGTCGACGCGCCGCCCGCAGAGGTGGCACCGGTGGAGGCCGCATCCGTGGACGCGGCTCCCGTGGACGCGGCACCCGCCGAGGTGGCGCCCGTCTACGTGGCGCCCGCAGAGGTGGCTGCGACCGAGGTGGCTGCGACTGAGGTGGCTCCGACCGAGGTGGCCCCGGCTGAGGAGGCTCCGACCGACATCGCTACGGTCCAGACTGCTCCGGTCGACGCGCCGCCGGTGGAGCCGGTGCCGGACGGTGCGCCCGAGGGCCGCTCCGTCCCGGTGGAGGGCTCGCTGCCGACTGCCCCGCACCCGGCCCCCTCGCCCGTCGTCGAACAGCCGGTCGAGCCCGAGGCGGTCGTGGAGGCCGCGCCCGAGGTCCGGACGTTCGCCATGGAGCCGGTGCCCGTCGAGACGGCGGAGGTGGCGGAGGCCGAGACGGGTCCCGAGGTCATCGAGACCCCGGACCTGACGGCCACCACGGAAGCCGTGCCCGCGCAGGTGGCCGAGGCCGAGCCCGTCGCCGGACAGCCCGAGCCGGTCGTACCGCACACCCCTGAGCCCGTACAGCCGGAGCCGGTGCAGCCGGAGCCCGTGAACGACATCCAGGCCGCCGACGCGCCTGAAGCACCCGCCGAAGCACCCGAGGTTCTCCCGGAGGCCGAAGCAGAGGTCGAGGCAGAGGCCGAAGTAGAGGCCGAGGCGGAGGCCGATCCCGAGATCGGTCCCGAGGCGCCCGTCACCTCGCCCCCCGCGCCCGGCTACGACGACGCCGAGCGCGAGGCCGTCCTGCGCGTCATGCGCGAGCGCCGCGACATCCGCAACGGCTTCCGCAGCGACCCGGTCCCGCACGAGGTCCTGCTGCGCGTCCTGGAGGCGGCGCACACCGCGCCCAGCGTCGGGCACTCGCAGCCCTGGGACTTCGTCGTCATCCGTTCCGCGGAGACCCGCCGCTCCATGCACGAACTGGCACAGCGCCAGCGCGACGCGTACGCCAAGTCGCTCCCCAAGGCCAGGGCGAAGCAGTTCAAGGAACTGAAGATCGAGGCGATCCTCGACACCCCGGTCAACATCGTCGTCACCGCCGACCCCACCCGTGGCGGCCGCCACACCCTGGGCCGGCACACCCAGCCGCAGATGGCCCCCTACTCCTCGGCGCTCGCCGTCGAGAACCTGTGGCTCGCCGCACGGGCCGAGGGGCTCGGCGTCGGCTGGGTCAGCTTCTTCGACGAGCGCGAGATGGTCCGTTCCCTCGGCCTGCCCGAGCACCTCGAAGTCGTCGCGTACCTCTGTGTCGGTTACGTGGACGAGTTCCCGGAGGAGCCCGAGCTGATGCAGGCGGGCTGGTCCAAGCGCCGCCCGCTGTCCTGGGTCGTCCACGAGGAGACGTACGGCCGCCGCGCCCTGCCCGGCGAGGAGCCGCACGACCTGCTGCAGGAGACCATCTCCAACATCCGGCCGCTGGACGCCAAGGCGCTCGGCGAGGCGTGGGAACGCCAGAAGCGGATGACCAAGCCGGCCGGCGCGCTCGGCATGCTGGAGATCATCTCGGCGCAGCTGTCCGGGCTCTCCCGGATGTGCCCGCCGCCGATCCCGGAGCCCGCCGCCGTCGCGATCTTCGCCGGCGACCACGGGGTGCACGCCCAGGGCGTCACGGCGTGGCCCCAGGAGGTGACCGGCCAGATGGTCGCCAACTTCCTCGGCGGCGGCGCGGTCTGCAACGCCTTCGCGGCCCAGGTCGGCGCCGAGGTGTGCGTGGTCGATGTCGGGGTGGCCGCGGAACTGCCCGCGACGCCCGGTCTGCTGCCCCGCAAGGTGCGCGCCGGGACGGCCGACTTCACCACCGGCCCCGCGCTCACCCGCGAGGAGGTCCTCGCGGCGATCGAGGTCGGTATCGAGACCGCCCGCGATCTGGTCGCGGCCGGCAACAAGGGCCTGCTCACCGGTGAGATGGGCATCGCCAACACGACGGCGTCGGCCGCCCTGATCTGCGTGTACACCGGGATGGACGCGGCAGAGGTGACCGGTCGCGGCACCGGCATCAACGACGAGATGCACGCCCGCAAGGTCGACGTGGTCCGCCGCGCCCTCGACCTGCACCGGCCGGACCCGGCCGATCCGATCGGCGTGCTCGCGGCCGTCGGCGGCTTGGAGCACGCGGCGATGGCCGGGTTCCTCCTCGGCGGGGCCTCGCTCCGTACGCCGGTCATCCTCGACGGCGTCAGCGCGGGCGCCGCCGCCCTGGTGGCCCGTGCCATCGCGCCGGAAGCCCTGGCCGCCTGCATCGCGGGCCACCGCAGCGCCGAGCCCGGCCACGTCGCCGCGCTCAACAAGCTGGGCCTGCGCCCGCTGGTCGACCTCGACCTCCGCCTCGGCGAGGGAACGGGTGCGCTGCTGGCGCTGCCGATCGTGCAGAGCGCGGCCCGCGCGATGCACGAGGTGGCGACGTTCGACTCGGCGGGCGTCACGGAGAAGTAGGACCCCCGCTCCTCAATCGCCGGAAGGGCTGCAATACCCGGCCTCGCCGGCGTTTGAGGCGCGGAGCCCCGGTTACGGGAAGGGGCGGGGAGGGGAACAAGCCCGCCGCGGGCGCACCCGCCCCACCCCGTATCGTGAACCCGCACGTCACAGCCGCTCCACCGCCGCAGCGGCCCGCACACCGCACTGCACGAGGAGCCCGCACCGCCATGGCCGAGCACGCCGTTCACCCCGCGTACCCCGTCGGACTGCGCCTGAGCGGGCGCCGCGTAGTCGTCGTCGGTGGCGGCCAGGTCGCTCAGCGCCGGCTCCCCGCCCTCATCGCGGCCGGTGCGGACATCGTCCTCGTGTCGCCGTCCGCCACCGCGTCCGTCGAGGCGATGGCGGACGCGGGCGAGATCCGCTGGGAGCGCCGGGTGTACGCCGACGGGGACCTGACGGACACCTGGTACGCGCTCATCGCGTCCGACGACACCGCGGCCAACGACGCCGCCTCCGCGGAGGCCGAGCGCACCCGCACCTGGTGCGTCCGCAGCGACGACGCGGACGCCGCCACCGCCTGGACCCCCGCCACCGGCCGCAGCGAGGACATCACCGTCGCCGTGCTCACCACCGACGGGCAGGGCGGCCGCGACCCGCGCCACTCCGCCGCCGTCCGCGACGCCATCGTCGAGGGCCTGCGCGACGGCACCCTCGCCGCACCCCACCACCGCACCAGGACCCCCGGCGTCGCCCTGGTCGGCGGCGGTCCCGGCGACCCCGACCTGATCACCGTCAGAGGCCGCCGTCTGCTGGCCGAGGCCGACGTCGTCATCGCGGACCGGCTCGGCCCGCGCGACCTGCTGGACGAACTCCCACCGCACGTCGAGGTGATCGACGCCGCGAAGATCCCGTACGGCCGCTACATGGCGCAGGAAGCGATTAACAACGCGCTGATCGAACACGCGAAGGCCGGAAAGGCGGTCGTCCGGCTCAAGGGCGGCGACCCGTTCGTCTTCGGGCGCGGCATGGAGGAGGCCCAGGCGCTCGCCGCGGAGGGCATCGCCTGCACCGTCGTCCCCGGCATCTCCAGCTCGATCTCGGTGCCGGGCGCGGCCGGTATCCCGGTCACGCACCGAGGCGTCGCCCATGAGTTCACCGTGGTCAGCGGCCACGTCGCCCCCGAGGACGAGCGTTCGCTGGTCGACTGGTCGGCCGTCGCCCGGCTGCGCGGCACCCTGGTCCTCCTGATGGCCGTCGACAAGATCGGCGCCATCGCCCGCGCGCTCATCGCCCACGGCAAGGACCCCGAGACCCCCGTCGCGCTGGTCCAGGAAGGGACCACGGCCGCCCAGCGCCGCGTCGACGCGACGCTCGCGACCGTCGGCGAACGGGCCGAGGCTGAGGACGTGCGCCCGCCCGCGGTCATCGTCATCGGCGACGTCGTCGCGGTCGGCACGACCAGCACGGGAAGTTCCGCCGAGTAACCATCGGTAACGGATCTTCCTCCAGACCGTTGGCACCACACACCGGACAAGGCAGTATCAACCTGTGGCTGATCTCATCACCGTCGACGACCCCGACGACCCCCGACTGCGCGACTACACCGGCCTGACAGACGTCGAGCTCCGGCGCAGGCGAGAGCCCGCCGAGGGCCTCTTCATCGCCGAGGGCGAGAAGGTGATCAGACGCGCCAGGCAGGCCGGGTACGAGATGCGGTCCATGCTGCTCTCGGCGAAGTGGGTCGACCTGATGCGCGACGTCATCGACGAGGTACCGGCCCCCGTGTACGCGGTCAGCCCGGAGCTGGCCGAGCGCGTCACCGGCTACCACGTGCACCGGGGCGCCCTTGCCTCCATGCAGCGCAAACCGCTGCCGGCCGCCGACGAACTGCTGCGCACCACCCGCCGCGTGGTCGTCATGGAGGCCGTCAACGACCACACGAACATCGGGGCGATCTTCCGCAGCGCCGCCGCTCTCGGCATGGACGCCGTCCTGCTCTCACCGGACTGCGCCGACCCGCTGTACCGACGCTCGGTCAAGGTCTCGATGGGCGCGGTCTTCTCCGTCCCGTACGCCCGGCTCGACACCTGGCCCAAGGCGCTGGAGACGGTACGGGAGGCGGGGTTCAAGCTGCTCGCCCTGACACCCGACGAGAAGGCCAGCAGCATCGAGGAGGCGGCGCCGCACCGGATGGACCAGGTGGCCCTGATGCTCGGCGCCGAGGGGGACGGACTCTCCACCCAGGCCCTCGTCGCCGCCGACGAATGGGTGCGCATCCCGATGGCCCACGGCGTCGATTCGCTGAACGTGGGCGCGGCCGCCGCCGTCGCCTTCTACGCGGTGGCCACCGGCCGCCCGGAGAGCTGACGCCCGCAGGGGTACGGCTACTGCCCGTTCAGGCCCTGGCTCTGTCCCGGGTTCTGACTCGGGCCCGCACCGAGGCCGCGCGCCGGCCCCTGGCAGCCCTGGGCCGCCGCGATGCCCAGCGCCACCAGCAGCGTCACCACGACGAAGACCACGAGCCGCTGCCGCAGCAGCCGGGGATTGGCCGGACGCCGTCCGGTCGAGGTCGAACGCGTCCCGGGCCGGGTGCCCTGCCTGCCCTTCGTCCCGTTCGCGCCCTGCGGCCGCTTGCCGGAACCCGTCGTGCCGCGCGGCTGCCGCTCCGGGCGCGAACCCCCGGTGCGCGGCGAGGAGGGACGCGGCGGCGCGGTCTGCCGGTTCTGCGGGCGCGACACCGGGCCGGGACCGGGTGCGCGGCGGGTCTGCTGCTCGGTGTACGGGCCGTCCAGCCGGCCGGTCGGCCGGTCCGCCTCCTGCGCGGAGCGCTGGGCCGGGGGCCGGCTCTCGTGCAGACCCTGCGCCTCCCGCGCGGCGATCTCCTTGAGCCGCATGGAGAGTTGGAGCGTGCTCGGCCGCTCCTCCGGATCCTTCGCCAGACAGGCGCTCACCAGCGGGGCGAGCGCGTCGTGGACGTCGTACAACTGCGGTTCCTCGTGCACCACGCGGTAGAGCATCACCTCGGAACTGCCGTGCCCGAACGGTGAATCGGCCATCGCCGCGTACGCCAGCGTGGCGCCGAGCGAGAAGACGTCCGTCGCGGGCGTCACCGCCGCGCCCCGCACCTGCTCGGGGGCGAGGAAACCGGGCGATCCGACGGCCGTGCCGACGTGCGTGAGGGTGGAGGCGCCGGTCGCCCAGGCGATCCCGAAGTCGATGATCCGCGGGCCCTTGGGGGAGAGGAGGATGTTCGACGGCTTCAGGTCACGGTGGACGACCCCCGCCTCGTGTACGGCCACCAGCCCCTCGGAGAGCGCCGCCCCGATCGAGGCCACCTCCGCGGCCGACAGGGGGCCCTCCTCCGCCACCTTGTCGTGCAGCGAGGGCCCCGGCACGTACTGCGTGGCGAACCACGGGCGCTCCGCCTCCAGATCGGCGGCCACCAGCCGGGCCGTACAGCCGCCGCGGATCCGCCGGGCGGCGGACACCTCACGGGCGAACCGCGAGCGGAACTCCTGGTCCTCCGCCAGATCCGGGCGGATCACCTTCAGCGCCACCCGCTGGCCGCGCCGGTCCGAACCGAGGTAGACGACACCCATGCCGCCCGCCCCGAGCCGTCGGTGCAGCCTGAACGAACCGACGACACGCGGGTCCTCGCGCCGGAGCCGCATCATCGCCATGTCTGCCCATCCCCGCTGCCTGGTCCGCCTGACGAGGCACAGCTTACGTACCCGTCGCCCGGGGTGCTCAGAGGCCGCGCCCTCGCCGTCGAATCGATTGTCAGTGCCGGGTGGGAAACTTGAGGAGTGGTCAGGGAGCCGCGGATCCAGGCTGCCCGGCCCGTGCGAGATCTCAAAGGTCCGTCGCAGAAGGGGGATTGGATCAGTGAAGGGCGATCGAGTCGAGATAGTCGTGGACGCCGGGGACACCACCCGTACCTACGAAGTAGTGGCCTCCAGAGCGGGTCGCCGGGTGGAGACGGCGGTCCGTCGGGGGGTGGTCGAAGTGAGTGAAGTCACCAGGAGCGGATCAGTGGTGCGCACCGCCCGCTTCATGGCGACCAGGGTGCTCGCCCTGGTCGAACAACCGGTACCCAGGGAGGACGCTTCCGAGCGTCCCCTCGGGGATGACCCCAAGGCCGGCCGGGCCGGTCTCCACCCAGGGGAGTAGCCGACCGCCGCTGGCTCATCCTCCGGGAGGCCCGGCATTCGGTACGCGGGCATGACGCCGCCCGTCGGCCGAATCCCTAATGTTGAAGTTGTGCGGCGGGCGTCGCACTCGTCCCCCGAGGCCGAACGCCCGCCGCTCCACATCAGGTCAGGAGAGGATCCATGGCGGACACGGCAGCGCGGACCATGAGCCGCACGCAGGGACGCAAGGCGTACGCCTCGTTCGGCAGCCGTCCGTCGTCCGGCAAGCGCCACCCGCTGGTGGCGACGGCCATGGTTCTTCCTCTGGCGGCCCTGCTCGTAGTCGTCTTCGGCGGCTGGGACGCGGTGGTCACACAGGCGTCGTCCGTGGGCGTGATGCTGGGGCGCTGAGCGGCGCCCCGGGTCCGGAAGAGCGGTTCGGACCGGGACATCCGGCCAACAACCCCGTGGGGACGGGGGTGCGGCGGACGGCAGCGTTTGTCCGGTCAGCTGGGGAGCTGACCGGACATCGCGCTGTCCGGGCCCGTTCAGGGGACGTGCCGTCTCCGAGCCACCGGGCTCCTCACACGGGGCGGTGAGCCCGGGGAGCGACCGGTCCGGGCGGCCCGCGTACGCTCCTCGGCGGGTACGGCGCCGGCCGGCCCGCAGATCCTGCGCCACCGGGGGAGACCGTGACCACCGCAGTCGTACGCGCGCTGGGCGCCCTCGCCCACGACGCGGCCCACGCCCACACCCCCGCCCCGGACGGCTGCGACTGCCCGCCGCCCGTCGTCCTCGCGGACCGGGCGGACGGCACCGTGGTCCGCAGCGGCGCGGTCGTCGCCAAGGCCCACGCTCCCGGAACGGACACCGCCGCCCTGGCCGCACGCCTCCGGCTGTCCGCCCGCCCCGCGCTGGCGGACGTCCTGCTCGCGCCCCTTCCCGTGCCCGCACAGCCGCCGACAGCCCCCGTGACGGCCGCAGAGCATCCCGCCCGCCCGTCGCCGTACCTCATCGAGCTCCACGGCCGCCCGGTCACCCTGTGGCCCTACGGAGAGCCGGTGGACCCGGTGGACCCGGACGCGGCGCCGTGGGAGGAGGCCGCCGCGCTCCTGGCCCGCCTCCACCGCACCCCGCTCCCGGCGCCGGAGCTTCCGGTCATGCGGGGGCCCACGAAGGCGGCGCTCGCCGTGGACCGGATGCGGGCGGCGCGTCCCGGTGATGATCCGTCCACCGGGCCGGTGCTCGCGGCCTGGCGGCGGCTGCCCGGCTGGGCCCGTGACGAGACCCCCGCCCCCGCGGACCGGGCCCGCTTCCTCTGCCACGGCGATCTGCACCTGGGCCAGCTCGTCCGGTACCCCGCCCCGCGAGGCCGCTGGCTGCTGATCGACGTCGACGACGCGGGCATCGGTGACGCCACCTGGGACCTGGCCAGGCCCGCCGCCTGGTACGCGGCCGGACTGCTGCCGCCCGAGATCTGGTTCCGTTTCCTGGGCGCCTACCGGGCCGCCGGCGGGCCCGCGCTGCCCGCGGACGGCGACCCCTGGCCGGAGTTGGACGTCGCCGCCCGTGCCCTGACCGTACAGACCGCGGCACTGGCCCTCGCCAAGTCGGCGGCGGAGGGCCGGGATCCGGATGAGGTGGAACAGATGATGATCGGGAGCTGTGCCCGAATTGCTACTCTCGCACCCGAGTTGGCCACCGGAAGCGCGTCGTAGGGTGAACCGACCGTCGGCGGGCACGCATTCCGGCGACGGCTACCGACGGCGAGGAGTGAGCCCGAACATGCAGTGTCCCAAGTGCCACGCACCGATGCACACGTACAACCGCAACGGCATTCAGATCGAGCAGTGCAGCGGCTGCCGGGGGATATTCCTGGACTACGGCGAGCTGGAGTCCCTGACCCGCGTGGAAGCGCAGTGGACGCAGCAGGCTCCGCCCCCGCCGCCCGCACCGCAGGCCTACCCGGCCGCCCCCGCACCGGCCTGGGGCGCCCCGCACCAGCAGCACCACGGCGGTCACCACGGCCACTACCGGCAGAAGAGCTTCGGCCGGATGCTCTTCTCGTCCTGACCCGGCTCGCCCCGCGTCGTGGCCCGGACAGCGTCCGTCCGGGCCACGACCCGGGATCCGTGCGGCAACGACGAAGCCCCGGTCGTCGAGACGACCGGGGCTTCGGACTGTGCGCGATACTGGGATTGAACCAGTGACCTCTTCCGTGTCAGGGAAGCGCTCTCCCGCTGAGCTAATCGCGCAGGGTGACCCTGCGTGTACTGCGTGCGCGATACTGGGATTGAACCAGTGACCTCTTCCGTGTCAGGGAAGCGCTCTCCCGCTGAGCTAATCGCGCGGGGGTCCTTGCGGACCGGTGGACGATACTGGGATTGAACCAGTGACCCCTTCCGTGTCAGGGAAGTGCTCTCCCGCTGAGCTAATCGTCCTTGGAGGTGGAGACGGGATTTGAACCCGTGTAGACGGCTTTGCAGGCCGTTGCCTCGCCTCTCGGCCACTCCACCAGGGGTGGGGGTTCGGGAAAGATCCCCCACCTTCTGCGAGCGGACGACCAGGTTCGAACTGGCGACCTCAACCTTGGCAAGGTTGCGCTCTACCAACTGAGCTACGTCCGCTTGTCGGTTCCGGTTCACTTGCGCGTCCCGGCGACGTGATGAACTCTAGCGGATTCCGGGGCCAGTACAAAAACGCGTTTGTGCAGCGTGCTGAGGTGCACTCGCCCCGGCGCAGGTCACCGCGGGCCGACCTAGACTCACCGACGTGCACGACCTTGCCCCAATGGCCCGCTTCGGCGGCCTCGTCGCCTCCGATCTGCGGGATGTGACCAGCGACCCGGCAGCCCTCGACTCGTCAGGGTTCTGGGCCGTCTCCGCCGATTTCGAGGGACGCCTCACCTGCGCCCGCTTCGCCACCGTACGCACCGCAGCCGTGCCCGCCCCGGTGCCGGGCGGCTGGCACGGGCCCGCCGCCGGTGACTGGAACTCGTCGCTGGACCGCGCCGCGTACATCGCCGCCGTGCGCCGGATCCGCGCGTACATCGCGGCGGGCGAGGTCTATCAGGCCAACCTCTGCCGGGTGATGACGGCCCGGCTGCCCGACCCGTCCGCGGCCGACGTGGACGCCCTCACCGCGTTGCTGGCGCGCGGCAACCCCGCCCCGTACGCGGGAACGATCCGGCTGCCCGCGCACGGCGTGGAGATCGCGACCGCCTCTCCCGAGCTGTTCCTCCGCAGGGACGGCCGCACCGTGGAGTCCGGACCGATCAAGGGCACCGGCCGCACGGAGGACGATCTGCTGGAGAAGGACCACGCGGAGAACGTGATGATCGTCGACCTGGTCCGCAACGACCTCGGACGAGTCTGCGCCACCGGATCGGTCACCGTTCCCGATCTGTGCGCGGTCGAGAAGCACCCGGGCCTCGTCCACCTGGTCTCCACGGTGCGCGGGCTGCTGGCGGAGGGGACCGGCTGGCCGGAGATCCTCGCCGCGGCCTTCCCGCCCGGTTCGGTCACCGGCGCCCCGAAGGCCAGCGCGCTGAGGATCATCGGCGAGCTGGAGACCGCCCCGCGCGGCCCGTACTGCGGCGGCATCGGCTGGGTGGACGCCGACCGCTCCACCGCCTCGCTCGCCGTGGGCATCCGCACCTTCTGGACCGACCGCACCGGGGCCGCCCCCGTCCTGCGGTTCGGCACCGGCGCAGGCATCACCTGGGGATCGGATCCGGAACGGGAATGGGACGAGACCGAACTCAAGGCGTCCAGGCTGCTCGCGGTAGCGTCGGGCACATACGAAGCAACCGGAAGGACCGCACCATGAGGATCTGGGTCAACGGCGAACTGTGCGACGCCGATGACGCACGGGTGTCCGTGCTCGACCACGGGCTCACCGTGGGCGACGGCGTCTTCGAGACGGTCAGGACGGCCGACGGGAAGCCCTTCGCGCTCACCCGGCACCTCGACAGGCTGGCCCGCTCCGCCCGCGGACTCGGCCTGCCGGCGCCCGACCCGGACGAGGTGCGCCGGGCCTGCGCCGCCGTCATCGAGGCCAACCCCGCCGCCCTCGGCCGGCTCCGGATCACGTACACCGGAGGCATCTCGCCGCTCGGCTCCGACCGGGGGACCGCCGGACCCGGTCTGGTCGTCGCGCTCGGGGAGGTGAAGCGCCGCCCGGACACCACGGCGGTCATCACCGTCCCCTGGACGCGCAACGAACGCGGCGCGCTCACCGGGCTCAAGACCACCTCGTACGCCGAGAACGTCGTCGCGCTCGCCCGCGCCCATGAGCGCGGCGCCACCGAGGCGCTCTTCGCCAACACCGTCGGACAGCTCTGCGAGGGCACCGGTTCCAACGTCTTCGTCGTCCTCGACGGGCAGTTGCACACCCCGCCGGTCGCCTCGGGCTGCCTGGCCGGGATCACCAGGGCCCTGGCGGTGGAGTGGACGGGGGCGCAGGAGACCGAGCTGCCCTTCGACGTACTGGAACGGGCAGAGGAGGTCTTCCTCACCTCCACGCTCCGCGACATCCAGGCCGTCCACCGGATCGACGGCAGGGAACTGCCCGGCGCACCCGGCCCGGTGACCGCCAAGGCCATGAGCGTCTTCGGCGAGCGGGCAGGCGACGACCTGGACCCGTAGCCGGTGACGGCGGGTTTCACGGCTGCCGACTTTCACGGTGCCGACCGTGAAAACATCCGGGATGTCCGTAAAGGATGTCCATAAAAGCGGATGACGGCGCGGCGTGCGGGGGATAGAAATCCCCTGATGACCACGACACTCCGGCCTTCCGGGCCGATACAGCAAGGCGCCGACGGCGCACAGGACCGCGCGTACGACGTGTGCGACAACGGGCGCCCCGTCGGCGCTGTCGAGATCGCCGTCGAGCCGGGTTCGGCCGGCGGCTCCGGCGTCCTGCGCTCCCTGCGGATCGACGAACCCGTCCGCAGGCGTGGCCGTGGGACCATCGCCGCACTGGCGGCCGAAGAGGTGCTGCGCGGCTGGGGCTGCGCCCAGGTGCGTACGGAGGTCGGCGCCGCCGACACCGCGGCGCAGCGGCTCACCGCCGCGCTCGGGTACACCGAGCGCAGCAGGAACATGATCAAGTCGCTGCCGCCTGTCCCGCCTGCTCTGCCGGACGGGCTGACCGCGCGCCCGATGACGCCCGGCGAGTTCGCCCGGTGGGAGGACCGGGCCATCGCGGGCTACGCGGAGAGCCTGATCACCCGGGGAACCCCGGAGGAGGCCGCGCTGCGGGCCGCTCGCGCCTCCCACGCCGGGCACCTTCCGGACGGCCTGGCGACCGAGGGCGCCCACCTGCACTTCCTGGTCCACGAGGGCGGGACCGTGGGGTGCGTCTGGGTGGCCCGGTTCGAGATGCACCCCGGCATGCTGGTCGACTACGTGTTCGACGTGGAGGTGTACGAGGAATTCCGGGGCCGGGGGTACGGGCGGGCGCTGATGCTCCAGGCGGAGCGGATCGCGCTGGCGGCGGGGCACCAGCGGCTGGGCCTGCACGTGGTCACGGCCAACATCCCGGCGCTCCGGCTGTACGAGTCGCTGGGCTACGAGCCGACCCAGTACAACCTGACCAAGCAGCTGTAGTCCCGCGCCGGGCGCCGGAGGCCGCTGCCGGGCCCGCGGCGCCCGGCGGGCTCAGCCCTGTCCGGCGAGCAGCCGGTCGGCGATCTCCTCGATCCGCTCGCGCAGACCCTCCTGGCTCTTGCCGCCGTCCAGCCGCTCTCCGCCGATCACATAGGTGGGAGTGCCGGTGACCCCGATCGCCTTGCCCTCCGCCTGGTCGGCGTCGACGATCAGCAGGTGCCGGCCGTCGATCAGGGCGGTGTCGAACTCCTCGGCGTCCAGCCCGAGTTCCTCCGCCACCTCGATCAGCAGCGGTTCGCCGGTCCGGCCGAGCTCCGCGGTGCGGGCGAGGACCGCCTCGATGTACGGCCAGTCCTTGCCCTGCGCCGCGGCCTCCTCCGCGGCCTGTGCGGCGGCGTAGGCGTGCTTGTGCTTCTCCAGCGGGAAGTGCCGCAGCCGCACCTCGATCCGGTCGCCGTACCGGGCCCGCAGGGCGTGCACATCGGTGAGGGCGTGGTGGCAGTCGGGGCACTGGAGCTCGCACCAGATGTCGAGGACGACCGGCGCTGCGGGGGTGGAATCACTCATGGGACCAGTCTCCCAGGGTGCGGGGAAGAGCCCCGACCTGGCATCGGCGTGCGGGGCACGGTTGTCCGCCCGGTACGGCACCTGCGGAGGATCCCGGCCCTGATATGTCCCTGAAGTGGGACCCGGGCGTGGCCCCGGGCCCATGGACAGGTGCAGGATGGAAGGGACGTTTCCCCTGCGCCTGGAGGCACCGATGCTTGCCGAGACCATTTGTTCCGCGGCGTCCGCGGCGGGCCTGGGCATCGCCGCCGTCACCGCGTACCGGAAGCGGTTCCTCGCGGCGACCAGGATCGCGGCCTACTCCCTGGTCCCGATCGGCCTGGTGCTGACCGGTGTCATCCAGTGGGTCACGGACATCGCCTTCAAGCCGAGCGTCTGGCTGGGCTTCGGGCTGCTCGGAGTGGCCTGGCTGCTGTTCATCACGACCCGCGCGGTCGAACGGCGCGGAGGCGGTACCCGCAAGGAGCGCAAGGCCGCCGCCCGTGCCGCGCGGGAGGGCGCGGTGGAGCCGGCCGCCTCGGCGCCGTCGCTGGGGGCGGGTGTCCCGGCGGCCCAGCCGCAGCAGCGGGAGAGGCCGAAGAAGCAGGCCGCCGCGAGCGGAACGGGCGACGACTTCAGCGACATCGAGGCGATCCTGAAGAAGCACGGCATCTGAGACCCGTCACGTCCGCCCCCAGCCCGGTGTTCTGTGCCCCCTGAATCGATTCACGCATGATTCTTGACGGTGTTCAGGGATCAGGGCTAGCGTCCCGACCGGATTGAATCAATTCACTCACACCGTCCGTACGATGGGGTGACGCCGCTGGACCAGTGCGGCCAAGGGCACCAGTGGGGCAGGACACAAGTGGCGCGTGTGGCAGGGATCAAGGATGTGGCCCGGCAGGCCGGGGTCTCCGTGGGCACGGTCTCCAATGTGATCAACCGGCCGGAGACCGTACTCCCCGAGACGCGGGCGCGGGTGCTGGCGGCCATCGCGGACCTCGGCTACGTCCGCAGCGAGTCCGCCCGCCAGCTCAGGGCGGGACGCAGCCGGATCATGGCCCTCCTCGTCCTGGACATGGGCAACCCCTTCTTCGTCGACGTCGCCCGCGGGGCCGAGCGCACCGCCCGGCAGGCGGGCCTCGGCGTAATGGTCTGCAACAGCGGCCAGAGCCCCGCGGAAGAGGCCGAATACCTCGGTCTCTTCGCGGAACAGCGGGTCTGCGGCGTCCTGGTCACACCGGCCGACGCGACCGGCCGCAACCTCGAATCCTTCAGTCGCCACCGGATTCCCTACGTCCTGGTGGACCGGGTCGCGTCGACCACCGGGACCTGCGCGGTCTCCGTCGACGACGTGCGGGGCGGCGCCCTGGCCGTCGGGCACCTGATCTCGGCCGGGCACCGCTCGGTGGCCTACGTCAGCGGACCGGGCGACCTGCACCAGATCAGGGACCGCCGGACCGGCGCGCTGTCCGCCCTGGCCGAGGCGGGGCTGGAGCCCGAGGCGCTCGTCGAGATCCCCTCCGACCGGCTGGACGTGGCGGCGGGACGCGACGCGGGAGCCCGGCTGCTCGGCCTGGTGCCGCGCCCCACCGCCGTGTTCTGCGCCAACGACCTGCTCGCCCTGGGCGTGCTGCAGGCCCTCTACGCGGCCGGGGTGCGGGTCCCGCAGGACATCGCCATCGTCGGATACGACGACATCGAGTTCGCCGCCGCCGCTGCCGTGCCGCTCACCTCGGTCCGTCAGCCCGCCGTCGTGATGGGCCGGATGGCCGCCGAACTCCTGCTGGAGGAGGCGGACGACGACGGCCGCCATGAGCACCGCAGCGTGGTGCTCCAGCCGGAACTCGTCGTACGGGCATCGAGCTCCACCCCGCGCTGAGGCCCCGCGCCGAAGCCCCCTGCGCCGAGACCCGCGCCGAGGCCGCGTGCCGAGCCCCCGGCGTGGCCCGTCGAGCGCGGTGCTGTTTCCTTGATCCGTTCACGCGTGTCGTTCACGCGTGTCATTCGCCTTGCCGTTTTCATCAGCCTGCCCGAAACGGAGACGCCGTGCCCCTGTTCGACCTGCCTCTGGACCAACTCCGCTCCTACCGTCCGGAGGTCGCTGAACCCGACGACTTCGACGCCTTCTGGCAGCGCACCCTCGAAGAGGCGTCCGCCCACCCGCTGGACGCCGAATTCACGCTGTACGACGCGGCGTTGAGCAATGTGGTGTCCCATGACGTGTCGTTCGCCGGCTGGGGCGGCCACCGCATACGCGCCTGGCTGAACGTCCCCGCCGGAGCCGAGGGCCCCCTGCCCACCGTCGTCCACTACCTCGGTTACGGCGGCGGGCGCGGGCTGCCGCACGACCACCTGGTGTGGCCCGCCGCCGGATGGGCCACCCTGCTCGTGGACACCCGGGGGCAGGGCGCCGTCAACAACGACTCGCCGGGCTCCACCGCGGACCCGCACGGCGGCGGCAACCCGCAGTCGCCCGGCTTCATGACCCGGGGCATCCTCGACCCCGACGAGTACTACTACCGCCGGGTGTTCACCGACGCGGTGCGCGCCGTAGAGGTGGCCCGCGCCCACCCGGCCGTCGACGCGGACCGGATCGTCGTGCACGGCGGCAGCCAGGGCGGCGGCATCGCGCAGGCGGTGGCGGGGCTCAGCCCCCACGTCAAGGCGGCCCTCATCGACGTACCGTTCCTGACGCACTACCGGCGCGCGGTGGAGCTCACGGACCGGGACCCGTACCAGGAGATCGTCCGCTTCCTGTCCGCCCAGAACGGCTTCTCCGAGCAGGTGTTCCGGACCCTCTCGTACTTCGACGGCGTCAGCTTCGCCGCTCGGGCGACGGTGCCCGCGCTGTACTCGGTGGCCCTGATGGACGCCGTCTGCCCGCCGTCGACCGTCTTCGCCGCCTACAACCACTGGGCCGGCCCCAAGCAGATCGAGGTCTACCCCTGGAACGGCCACGAGGGCGGCGGCTCGCCGCACCGGGCGCTGCAGCTGCGCATGCTGCGGGACCTGGACTGACGGAGGCGCGGCGGGGGAGTGCGGGGCGGCCCCGAATGTGTGACGCGAGATCGGACGACCGAACGATTTCGGTCACCACGTGAAGGGTGAACTCCCGTCATAAAGACGATTGTTGATCGTCAACAGGGCCGGCTTGCGTCATGATCGTCCCGAGATGGTGGACACCTCCCGGGGCGACGCCCCCGCACCCCCCGCCGAAGAGCCGCGTGGCTGCCTCTTCGCGCTTTCCCAGCCCCCTCTGATGATCTTCCTCACGGTGATCGGCGGCCTGCTGCTGATGGCCGCGTTGCACGATCTCTTAGTGCTGTGAGCGGTCAGTCGCCCGCTTCCCGGCGGCGTGCCCGGTACGCGGCGACGTGCAGGCGGTTACCGCAGGTGCGGCTGGAGCAGTAGCGGCGGGAACGGTTGCGGGAGAGGTCGACGAAGGCGTGCTGGCAGTCCGGCGCCTCGCACCGCCGCAGCCGCTCCGTCTCGCCCGCCACGATGATGAACGCGAGGGCCATCCCGCAGTCGGCGGCCAGGTGGTCGGCGATCGAGGAGTCCGGCGCGAAGTAGTGCACGTGCCAGTCGTAGCCGTCGTGGTCGCTGAGCTGCGGCGTGGTGCCCGCGGCGGCGACCAGGGAGTTGACGAGCGAGGCGGCGGTCCCGGCATCCGGCGCCGCGAAGACCGCCGCGAACCGGTCCCGTACGTCGTGCACGGCCCGCAGGTCCTTCTCGTCGAGCTCGGTCACCCCGCTCATCCGGTGGCGGGCGGCGAACGCGTGGAGCGCGGGGATGTCGCCGAGCCCGTCGGCCGGCGCTCCCTCCTGCGGCTGCGCGCTCTCGGGCGCGGTGTTCACCAGCGCGACCACCGTGTCGAGGGCGATCCGGGTGTCGTGTGGGATCAGCACGCATTCGCTCCCTGGCCTCCGGCGGGCGGGGCACCCACCGATGCCGGATGACTCTACTGGCACGGCAGCGGTGCGCGGGGGCGTCCGCACGCGGACCGGCGCCGTCACCACAGTGGATTCCGTGGTGACGGCGCCGGTTTCCGCCGTATGAGGTTGTCCGCGCGACGCCGTCTCCCCGAGTCGGACGGCGTCGTGCAGTTCTCGGCCTGGCTCAGCTTTCCGCCAGGATGTGTGAGAGCTCCGTATCGAGATCGAAGTGACGATGCTCGGTACCCGGCGGGACCGCGGCGTCGGTCCTCTTCAGGAACGACTCCAGGGCCCGTGCCGGGGCCTCCAGCAGGGCTTCGCCCTCTGGGGAGCTCAGTGCGATACAGACGACGCCCTGGCCGTGACTACGGGATGGCCAGACGCGGACGTCTCCGGTGCCGGTGGGCCTGTGCAGCCCCTCGGCAAGGAGGTCGCGGGCGAAAACCCACTCGACCGTTTCCTCCGCTCCGGTGTGGAAGGTGGCGTGCACGGCATACGGATCGGCCGTGTCATACCGCAGGCCCGCGGGTACAGGCAGTGAGGACTCGCTCGACACAACGAGGCGCAGGTGCAGCTCGCAGCTGACCGTGGTGTTCATAAGCGCCAGGGCCTTTCGCTCAGTGTGCGCTCGGGGATTCGCACGTCGGCGAAATCGACATGCCACCTACGGTGGCGTTGTAAACCCCTCTGACCGTTTTGTGATCCTTCAGGTAGCTCGTACAGCGGTGTGTAACTTTGGGTTATGCGGCCATTCCAGTGACGGGAGTCGTTCCGGTAGGTTGGCCACCATGAATGCGGAGAGTGACGAGCGGGACGGGGTCGTCGCACCGACGATTCCGGCGCCCGCGACGGGGGACGTGACGGGAGGCGTGACGGGGGGCGTCACGCCGGATGCGGCGGAGGAGGGCCCGGAGCTCGGCTCCAGGGCGCCCGGGTTCATCAAGGCGTCCAGGGCGCTGCACCTGAGCTGGCAGGTCGGCGTGTTCCTGGTCGGCCTCGCCGTGGTGGTGGCGGGCATCATCATGCTGCCGCTGCCGGGCCCCGGCTGGCTGGTGATCTTCGGTGGCATGGCGATCTGGGCGACCGAGTTCGTCTGGGCCCAGCTGGTGCTGCGCTGGACGCGGCGGAAGGTCACGGAGGCCGCCAAGCGGGCCCTCGATCCCAAGGTCCGGCGGCGGAACATCGCGCTCACCGTGATCGGCCTGGTGATCGTCGCGGTGCTGGTGGGGGTCTATGTGTGGAAGTTCGGAATCGTCATGCCGTGGAAGATCCACGAGTGACCCGGAGCTGGTCGGGGGACGCCGCTGACATGGGGTAATGTTTGGCGTGCGCCCGGGGCGATTAGCTCAGTGGGAGAGCGCTTCGTTCACACCGAAGAGGTCACTGGTTCGAACCCAGTATCGCCCACCCCGGACCGACGGCCCGGAAGCTTCCTGAAGCTTCCGGGCCGTCGGCGTTTTCGTATGCGCGGTTCCTGTGTCTCACGGCTTGCGCGGGATCCGCCGCTACGCCGAAGCCGCGTGATCAGCGGCGCGGGCGGAGCGGCCCGCGCGCTGCTCCGCCTCTTCCTCGGCGGCGTCGAGTGCGGGTGCGAGTACGGCGAGTGCGGAGCGGAGCGGTTCGGCCGGCGATCCGGACGGCACGACGAGCCCACCGGCCGCGAGGGGCGCCGCCGGCGGCTGGAGCCACTCCCGCAGTGCGATCCGGACAGCGGCGGCCACGCTCGCCGCGAGCACGCGGGCGGTGGGTGTGCCGGTGTCACCGAGGCGCCGGCCGATCGCGGTGGCGAGGGGGTGTTCGATCGCCGTGGTGGTGTCGAGGAAGGTGTCGCGCAGCGCGGGGCTGGTGGTGATCAGCAGCAGCCCGTCGCGGTCACGTGGTTCGGTGTACTGCTCCAGGACCGCTTCGGTCACGGCGTCGGTGAGGCGGACGTGGGCGGGCGCGGCCGCCACCGCCGCGACGACTCGCGATTCCCGTTCGGCGGTGACGGCGGCGACGATCGCCTGTTCGCGACTGGAGAAGTAGTTGTTGTAGGTCCTCGGTGAGACCCCGGCCGCCTCGGCGATGTCGTCGACGCGGACGTTGCCCGGCCCATGCGTGAGCGCCAGCCGCAGTGCCGCCTCGCGCAATGCCACCCGGGTGGCCTGCTTCTTCTGCTCGCGCAGCCCGTTCTGCCCTGTTGTCACCCCAGCACTATCCCAGGATAGGTGCGTGCGCGCAAACTTGCGCGCACGCAATATTTGCTTCTACTCTCAGGCCCCTACTGGCGGGCTCCTGCTGACAGGCCCCCGCTGACAGGTCCACTGAGAGGTCAGAGACATGCGAGCCAAAGGCATCTGTTACGACACCGGCTTCATCCGCGAGGGCGGCAACTCCCGGGAACGCTTCGACCCCGACCTGGTCAGGAGAGAGCTGACCGTCATCCGCGACGATCTCCACTGCACCGCCGTCCACATCACCGGCGGCGACCCGGACCGTCTGGACCTCGCCGCTCGCCACGCCGCCGAACTCGGCCTGGAGATCTGGTTCTCGCCGTATCCGCTCGATCTGACGACCGACGAGATCCTCACGCTGCTCGCCGACTGCGCGGAGCGGGCCGAGCGGCTCCGGTCGCGGGGAGCCGAGGTCGTGTTCGTCACCGGCGTCGAACTGAGCGTCATGAACCACGGCTTCCTCGAAGGCGACAGCACCGGGGAGCGGATCAGCCGGCTCCTGGGGGACCCGGCCCGAAGGCCCGAGCGACTCGCAGCGGTCGGCACCCGACTCAACGCCTTCCTCCGCGAAGCCGTGGCGCTGGTCCGCGAGCGCTTCCACGGCAAGGTCACGTACGCCGCCATCCAGTTCGAAGCCGTCGACTGGGACATGTTCGACTTCACGACCTTCGAGCTCATCCGGTCCGCCGAGGTGGCGGACCGATTCCGGGACGCCGTGCGGAGCCTGGTCGCCCAGCCCAAACCGGTCGCCATCACCGGCTTCGGCACCGCCACCTGGCGCGGCGCGGGCGACGTCGCGCCCCGCAGCATGGAAATCCTCGAAACCGACGAGGCCACCGGCGCTCCGCTCCGGCTGAACGGGGTGTATGAGCGGGACGAAGCCGGGCAAGCTGCCTATCTGAGCGAGCTGCTGGAGATCTTCGAGAGCGAGGGCGTCGACAGCGCCTTCGTGTTCCTCTTCGCCCTCTACAACCTGCCGCACCGACCCGACGGCGATCCCCGCGACGACCTCGACCTCGCCGGCCTCGGCATCGTCAAGGTCCTCGAAGACCGCCACGGTGACACGTACCCGGACATGCCCTGGGAGCCCAAGGCGGCCTTCGCCGCGGTCGCCGACCACTACCGCGCCGGCTGACCCCCGCGGCGTCGGGCCCCCGTCCACGGCCGGTTCGGACCGCACCCCGCGGTCACGTCACCGCATCCGGCCCAGGACGCTCCGCAGCCGCCGGGCATCGCGCAGCCGCTTCTCGTACGTAGCCCCGACCGCCAGCAGCACCACCCCGGCCAGCGCCGGAGCCACCCAGCGCGGCAGCGCGCCGACCACCTGGACCACGTACGGCGCGAGCTCGTGCACCGCGTCCAGCGCCAGCGCCGCACCGCCCAGCACCAGCAGCGCCTGGAGCCGCCACCGCGCCCCCGCCAGCGTGATCACGAGGGCCGCCGCGCCGAGCAACAGCGGCCGCAGCCAGTGCGGATCGGCCCAGGCGGCGACGAGCGACGGCACCAGCGTCGCCGCCAGGCCCGCCCCGTACGCCGTCCACGACGACGCGGCCGGATCGCGGCGGCGGCGCAGCCCGCCGATCACCAGCGCCGCGACGGTCACCGGCAGGGTGTACGCCTCCGGGGACGACACCCCGGACGCGGACAGCCGGACCCAGGCGGCCGCCAGGAACAGCGCCGTCGCCAGATATCCGGCCACCGGCCGCCGCTCCGGACGCAACGCCGCGCCCGCCGCCTGCACCGCGCACAAAGACAGCACCAGGGCGAGGGACGGCAGATCGCCCACCGCCATGCCGACGGCCGGTACCGCCGCCGCGCCACCGGCCAGCTCCACCGGCAGCGCGACCGTGTGCGCCTTCAGGCGGGCGCCCAGCAGCACGGTCAGCGCGGGAACCACCAGCACCAGCGGAGCCGCCCGGTGCGCGGCCAGCCCCAGCGAGGCGCCGCCCGCGACCGTCAGCACCACCGCGCAGCCCACCGCCGCGCACGCCGCCACCGCCTGCACGGCCGACGCCACCCGGCCCGGCCGCCGGCCCCCTGCCGCCGAAGCGTCCAGCGCGATCGCCGCAGCCGCGCACAGCGTCAACAGCGCTCCGAACACCGCATAGGTGGCCGGTTCCGAGGCGAGCGAGAGCAGCGCCACGTCCACCGCACCCGTCGCCCCGCACACCGAAGCCGTCGCCGCCACACTCGTCGCCCCGCGCCGCAGACCGCCCACCGCCACCGCGAACACGCCCGCGACCAGGACCAGTTGCACGGCGACGGTCATCGCGTACGAGGCATCGAGCGCCGAGGGAAGCACGGCGATCCCCGCCCAGCCGAGCACCGGAGCAACCGCCCCGACCGCACCCCGCGCCGAGGGGCCGGGGGAGAGCACGGGCCCGGCCCACCGCCGCACGGCCTCCCACCACCGGTACGCCGCCGCGAGCGCCCCGGCCACCAGGAGCAGGACGACGGGCGCCGCGCCCATCTCCGTCCACGGCAGCCCCACCGCACCCACCGCACCCCGGGCACCGCCCAGCGGCGCACCCGCCCACACCCGGCCCAGCTGCGACACCGGGCCCACCAGTGACACCGCGACCGGCGGCAGCGAGAACAGCACGGAGCCCGCCGTCACCGCCCCCGACGCCCACATGACCCCCTGCCCGGCCGGACGCCCCAGCGGAGCCCGTACACCCGCCAACAGCGCCCCGCCACAGAGCAGATACACCGGCACCACCCAGCCGCCGGGCACCCCCGCGGCCACCACGGAGGCGACGGCCGCCACCGCCGCCAGACCGGCCACCAGACCACCGGCCACCGCGGCCGCCACCGGCGCCCGCCGGGCCCCGGACAGCGCGATCGCCGCCCCCGCCAGCAGGAGCGCCCCCGGCAGCAACGCGCC
The DNA here is from genome assembly GCF_042887885.1 of Streptomyces sp. NPDC057900. NCBI lineage: Bacteria > Bacillati > Actinomycetota > Actinomycetes > Kitasatosporales > Streptomycetaceae > Streptomyces > Streptomyces sp. NPDC057900. The sequence continues at coordinate 198,078 of NZ_JBHVOI010000007.1, read as the reverse complement.
TGACGGGGCGTCGGCCGCCAGCGCCTTCGCCAGCGCGATCAGCAGCCCCGCCCCACCGGTCGCGCAGAGCGCTGCGCACGCCGTCACCCGTACCGCGACTCCCTTGCCCCACACGGCGATCGCGCAGTCCAGCGCCGCCGTCGCCAGCAGCGCGGCGGAGAACACCAGGGCGTCCGCCCGCTCCGCGCACGCCCACAGCAGCAACGGCAGCTGAGCGCCGAGCACCGAGGCGGGCAACGGCAGCCGCAGCCCGCCGAGCAGCAGCCCGTACGCCGCCCACAGCACCGACAGCACCGCGGCGGCGGTCGCGGCGAAGCCCAGACCGCCCGTCCCCGGCGCGGCCAGTTCGTGCAGCGCGAAGGCGTCCAGCACCATCAGCACCGACGCGAGGGCGGCGAGCGACTCGGCCGTCGAGGACAGCCCCCGGCGCAGCAGAGCCGCCGGGGCGGCCAACGCCGCGAGCGTCAGGGTCGCCAGCACCGCCGTGCGGCCGCCGATCCCCATCTGACCCCAGCTGACCAGCGTGAACGCGATGGCCGCGACCGTCAGCAGCAGTCCGCCGAGGGTGAGCAGCACGTTCTGCGCGCCCCCGGTGCGGACCGCGGGGGCGGGCAGCCGTACCGGCGCCGGGGTCCGCACCGGGAACGCGGGCGGGGGAGGCGCGGTCACCGGGCCGGGCGTCCGCAAGGCGTTCAGCAGCCAGGCGCGGCGGTGCAGCAGCTGGGACCGGCGCAGGTCCAGTCCGGCGAGCTCACGGTCGAGGAGCGCCAATTCCTCGGCGGGCGGCGGCAGATGTTCCATGAACGCGAGTGTGGTGGCGGTCACGCGCGGGGGCATGGGCACGGATACTCAGTTCCCCGGCTGAGTATGCGCATCCTGGACGCATGGACTGGAGCCACTACCGATTTGTCACCGTCTGGGACCTCGCCGCACCGCCCGGCGCCGTCTACCGGCTGCTGGAAAAGGTGGAGCAGTACCCGCGATGGTGGCCGCAGGTCCGCCGGGTCACCCCCGCCGACGACACCTCCGGCACCACCAGGATCCGCTCACTGCTCCCGTACGACCTCGTCATCACGGTCCGCGAACGACGGCGCGATCCGCGCGCCGGGGTTCTCGAAGTGGCCATCACCGGCGATCTCGAAGGCTGGGCCCGCTGGACCGTGTCCCCGCACGGGGCCGGGAGCCGGGCCACGTACGAGCAGGAGGTCGAGGTGCGCAAGAGGCTGCTGCGGGTACTCGCGGTGCCGGGGCGCCCGCTGTTCCGGGCCAATCACGCCCTGATGATGCGGGCCGGGCGGCGCGGGTTCGCCGCGCGGCTGGAAGCGGTTTGAACCACACCCGCAGGGCCCTGTATGGTTCAACCCGTTCCCGGGCGATTAGCTCAGTGGGAGAGCGCTTCGTTCACACCGAAGAGGTCACTGGTTCGAACCCAGTATCGCCCACCCCGGGAGAGGCCGGTCCGTCAGCAGCATCGACGGACCGGCCTTCGCGTGTCCGCGACCGGTCCGCTCACGCGGCCGCGTGCAGCTCCGGACGCAACGGCCACGCCGGGTCCACCGTCTCCGGCGTACCGCTCCTGGCGAACCAGGCCTGCAGGCCCCGCGCCTGGGCGGCGTGCCACCCGGCCTGCAGCGTGTGCAGCTCCGCCGGGGTCAGCCGCTCCAGCCGGGTGGCGAACCGCCGCCCGACCGCCCGGACCAGCTCCAGCGACGCCGCCGCGTCGGCCGCCGCGTCATGCGCGCCGTCCAGCACCACCCCGTACAGCTCGCACAGATCCGTGAGGGTGCGCCGGCCCTTGCGGTAGCGGTCCAGGTGCTTGTCGAGCACCCGGGGGTCCAGCACGCACAACGACGCGTTCCCCAGATACCCGGCCAGCGACGACGCCCGGTGCCGCCTCAGCTCCCGGTCCAGCAGCGTCAGGTCGAACGGCGCGTTCATCACCACCAGCGGCCGCCCCGCCGCGCTCTGCTCGGCCAGCGCCCTCGCTATCTCCTCCACCACCGGCGCGGGCCACCGCCCGTTGCGCTGGAGGTGGTCATCGGTCAGCCCGTGGATCTCCGTCGCCCCCGGCGGAACCGGCACCCCCGGATTCACCAGCCAGCGGGTGACGCGCATCTGCCCGCCCGCGCTGTCCTGGACGACGAGGGCGGCCGACACGATCCGGTCCCCCTCCACGTCCACTCCCGTCGTCTCGGTGTCAAAAGCGGCCAGTGGCCCCTCGTACCAATGAGTCATCCCCGAACTCCTCGCGCCCCAGCGGCAGATGGCGTGATTCCCCTGCCCGGTTCGGTGATACCCGCACCCTTTGCCTGATACGCCGTTTGCGGCCCGTCCTCTGCGGTGACAACACATGTGACGGGGGCGGTAGTTGGCGGAAACCCTCTGCGTCCCCAATCCCATTGGCACGGCCCGGAAGGCACACGGAGCCATGGCACTCGCGCAGCCCGAACCGAGTGGGCTGCTGCCCCGGCGGATCGCACCGCTGCGCGGCACACTCGCCACCACCGCCTGCATGGAGACCCTCCAGGTGGGCTACTTGCACGCGGTCGCGGCCGCGGCGGGGTGCTCCCTGTCGCAGCCCTTCCCCGACAACGGCATCGACTGGCACGTCAGCCACGGCGCCCCCGGCCATCTCGTCGACGACGAGGTGACGATCAAGGTCCAGCTGAAGTGCACCTACCAGATACCGGCCCGCCCGCCCGGCGCGACGTTCGCCTTCACGCTCGACAACGCACACCTCGTGAAGCTCGCCCGGACGCCCGTCTCCGTGCACAAGATCCTGGTCGTGATGATCGTGCCCCGCAGTCAGGACGACTGGCTGCGGGCCGGACCCGACCGCCTCGACCTGCGGCACTGCTGTTACTGGACCAATCTGGCCGGCCACCCGGTGACCGGGCGGCACCGGACCACCGTGCGGATCCCGACCTCGCGCGTCTTCGACGACCGGGCGCTCTGCGAGATCATGACCCGTGTCGGAGCAGGAGGGAGACCCTGATGCACCGGCCGATGGACGAGCCCGCCGACGGAGCCACCCCGTCAGCCGTACGACCCCACCCCGCCGAACCACCCGGACTCCGGTCCGACGGCCCCGCCGAGGCCGCCGGGACCCTGCCGGATCCCGCCCAGGTGGACCCCGCCGTGCTCGCCGCGCTGCTGGCCCGGCACGGCTGGCGGCGGCGCGGCGGGGCCGCCGGACGCTACAGCCGCTGGACCCCGCCCGGAGCGTCGGCCCCGACCGGGAGCGGCACCAGCCTGCTCGTACCCGGCACCGGCGCCTTTCCGGACAGCGAGGACCTGCTGGGCGAGGCGCTGACCGCGCTGGCCCGCAGCGCGGCCCCCTCCGCCCGCGACATCCTGGTGTCCCTCGCCGTCCCCAGCGACGAGATCCGCTGGTGGCGCGAGGCCCCCGAACCCGCCGCCGGTATCGGAGCGGCCAGCTGGACGGGGGCGGAGCGGCTGCACGGCGCGGCCCGGCAGATCCTGCTGGCCGGCGCCCTCGCGGTCCGGGGCCGGGCCGGCTACCACGGCGCCCGGCACCGGCGGCGGGCCCTCGCGGCCCTGGACGGCGTCCTCGTCGGGCCCGCGCCGGGCGGCCGCGACCTCACCGCGTTCGTTCCCGTCGAGACCGGCAGGCCCGTCGCCGTACGGCTCCACCACGCCCTGCACGCCACCCGGGAGGCCGTGGACTACCAGCGGGCCACCGGCGGCATGGAGGCGTTCGACAGTGCCGTCGCGGCGGGCGTCAGCCGCGAGCTGACCGAGGCCGTCGTCGCGCTCGTCCGTGGCTCGGAGGGCGCCGGGATCGCGCTGGAGTGGGCGCCCGCCGCGGGCACCCCCGACGGCTGCCCGGCGCGCCCCGAGCCGGTGGAGTTCTCCCCGGGCGACCTGCCCGCGCTGCGCCGGGCGGGCACCCGCTACCTCCGCGACGAGCCCGCGGTGCCGGTACGGATCACCGGAGCGGTCGTCCGCATGCGCCGCTCGGGGCCGAAGGGCGCCGGAATCGTACGGCTGCGGGTGCTGGCGGGCGCCGAGGTGCCGCACGTACGGCTGGAGCTGGACGAGGAGGCGTACCGGATCGCGGGCCACGCCCACCTGGTGGGACTGCCGGTACGGGTGGAGGGACGGCTGGAGAGCCGGGGCGGTTTCCGGCGGCTGACCAGGGCCTCGCAGGTGGTTCCCGTGCAGGTCGACGACGCGGAACGGGACCGGCTGATGAAGTCGCTCCAGGAGAACGTCGACTATTTCGAGGAGGCGTGCACGGGGGAGTAGCGGGGCGCGGGCGGCCCATTTCGCTATGGGGGCCGTCGGCTCGGTACGATTCCCATTGCGCCCGCCATGGGAATGCGGCGCACCCCCTGAGTCAGGAGAGACCGGTGTCAGACGTCCGTGTGGCCATCCAACGCGATTCCGAGCGGGAAGAGCGCGTGGTGACGACGGGCACTACGGCAGCCGAGCTCTTCCCCGGTGAGCGCACCGTCGTCGCCGCCCGCATCGCCGGTGAACTGAAGGACCTCGCGTACGAGCTCAAGGACGGCGAGACTGTCGAGCCCGTCCTGATCTCGTCGGAGGACGGCCTCAACATCCTCCGGCACTCCACCGCGCACGTCATGGCACAGGCCGTGCAGGAGCTGCACCCCGAGGCCAAGCTCGGCATCGGCCCGCCGGTCAAGGACGGCTTCTACTACGACTTCGACGTCGAGAAGCCGTTCACGCCCGAGGACCTCAAGGCCATCGAGAAGAAGATGCAGGAGATCCAGAAGCGGGGCCAGAAGTTCTCCCGCCGGGTCGTGACGGACGAGGCGGCCCGCGAGGAGCTCGCCGACGAGCCGTACAAGCTGGAGCTCATCGGCATCAAGGGTTCCGCCTCCCCGGACGACGGCGCGGACGTCGAGGTGGGCGGCGGCGAGCTGACCATCTACGACAACCTCGACCCGAAGACCGGGGACCTCTGCTGGAAGGACCTCTGCCGGGGCCCGCACCTGCCGACCACCCGGTACATCCCGGCGTTCAAGCTGATGCGCAACGCCGCCGCGTACTGGCGCGGCAGCGAGAAGAACCCGATGCTCCAGCGCATCTACGGCACCGCCTGGCCCACCAAGGACGAGCTGAAGGCGCACCTGGAGTTCCTGGAGGAGGCCGCCAAGCGCGACCACCGCAAGCTCGGCAACGAGCTGGACCTCTTCTCCTTCCCGGACGAGATCGGCCCCGGCCTCGCCGTCTTCCACCCCAAGGGCGGCGTCATCCGCCGGGCCATGGAGGACTACTCGCGCCGCCGCCACGAGGAGGAGGGCTACGAGTTCGTCTACTCGCCGCACGCCACCAAGGGCAAGCTCTTCGAGAAGTCCGGCCACCTGGACTGGTACGCCGACGGTATGTACCCGCCCATGCAGCTCGACGACGGGGTGGACTACTACCTCAAGCCGATGAACTGCCCGATGCACAACCTGATCTTCGACGCGCGCGGCCGCTCCTACCGTGAACTGCCGCTGCGCCTCTTCGAGTTCGGCACGGTGTACCGGTACGAGAAGTCGGGCGTCGTGCACGGCCTGACCCGCTCGCGCGGCTTCACGCAGGACGACGCGCACATCTACTGCACCAAGGAGCAGATGGCCGAGGAGCTGGACCGGACGCTCACCTTCGTCCTGAACCTGCTCCGCGACTACGGACTGACCGACTTCTACCTGGAGCTGTCCACCAAGGACCCGGAGAAGTTCGTCGGCTCGGACGAGGCCTGGGAAGAGGCCACGGAGACGTTGCAGAAGGTCGCCGAGAAGCAGGGGCTTCCGCTGGTCCCGGACCCGGGCGGCGCCGCCTTCTACGGCCCGAAGATCTCCGTGCAGTGCAAGGACGCCATCGGCCGGACCTGGCAGATGTCGACCGTGCAGCTCGACTTCAACCTGCCGGAGCGCTTCGACCTGGAGTACACCGGCCCCGACGGCACCAAGCAGCGCCCGGTGATGATCCACCGCGCCCTGTTCGGCTCCATCGAGCGCTTCTTCGCGGTGCTGCTTGAGCACTACGCGGGCGCGTTCCCGGTGTGGCTGGCGCCCGTCCAGGCGGTCGGCATCCCGATCGGCGACGCGCACATCCCGTACCTCCAGGAGTTCGCCGCCAAGGCCCGTAAGCAGGGGCTGCGGGTCGACGTGGACTCCTCTTCGGACCGGATGCAGAAGAAGATCCGCAACCAGCAGAAGGCCAAGGTGCCCTTCATGATCATCGCGGGCGACGAGGACATGGCCAACGGTGCCGTCTCCTTCCGCTACCGCGACGGTTCGCAGGAGAACGGCATCCCGGTCGAGGACGCCATCGCCAAGATCGCGAAGGCCGTCGAGGACCGCGTCCAGGTCTGACCGGTCAGGGAGAGGGGCCCCCGGCGAGCTACCCGCTCGCCGGGGGCCCCTTCTCGTCCTCCCGGCGGAACACCTGGATCAGCCACGACGAGAACGAACCCGTCACCGCACCCAGCAGGGCCAGTCCGCAGGCCATCAGGCCCGCCGCCACGACCCGGCCGGTCGGCGTGACCGGTGTGGCGTCCCCGTACCCCACCGTCGTGAGCGTGGCGCACGCCCACCACACCGCGTCCCCGAAGGTCCGGATCGAGGCACCGGGCGCGTCGCGTTCCACCCGGTAGACGGCGAGCGACGCCGAGAAGCCCAGCAGGATCGACGTCAGGCCCGCATAGGTCATCACGCGCGCGTACAGACCCAGCTTGGGTTCGTCGTGGCGCTGCTGGACGGCCGAGTAGACCTTCACCATGCGCAGTGGCCGCAGCAGCGGCAGCAGGAGCACGACCGTGTCGAGCCAGCGCACCCGGACGAAGCGGTGGCCGAGGCCGCTGAGCCGGACGCGGACGGCGTAGTCGACGGCGAAGATCAGCCAGGTGGCGCCCACCAGGATCAGGGAGATGTCGTGCCACGGCTGGGCGTCGTGCGGGGCGAGGACGCGGACCGCGTAGCCGAGCAGGAACAGCAGGGACGCGGCGAAGAGCGGTACCTCGGTGCGCTGCTCCCACCGGGTCAGGGCGGGTGGGACGGGGGCCCGGGTGCGGTCGCTCATCGGCCAAGCATCGCGGTGCGGGAACCGGTCCGGCCCCGGCGACACGCGCCGCGCGGGGTAAGCAATATGCTGATCGGCATGACGAGTGAGCCGGAGCAGCAGATCGGAGTGGGGACGCCCGACGCGTTCCAGCGCCTGTGGACGCCCCACCGGATGGCGTACATCCAGGGTGAGAACAAGCCGACCGGTCCGGAGGCCGGCGACGGCTGTCCGTTCTGTGCGATTCCGTCGATGTCGGACGAGGACGGGCTCGTCGTCGCGCGTGGCGAGCAGGTCTACGCCGTGCTGAATCTGTACCCGTACAACGGCGGGCACCTGATGGTGGTGCCGTACCGGCACGTCGCGGACTACACCGAGCTGGACGGTCCGGAGACGGCCGAGCTCGCTGATTTCACCAAGCGGGCGATGACCGCGCTGCGTGCCGCCTCCGGCGCGCACGGCTTCAACATCGGGATGAACCAGGGCGCGGTGGCCGGTGCCGGTATCGCCGCGCACCTGCACCAGCATCTGGTGCCCCGCTGGGGCGGCGACACCAACTTCATGCCGGTGGTGGGCCACACCAAGGTGCTGCCGCAGCTGCTGGCGGACACCCGGAAGATGCTGGCCGACGCCTGGCCGGTCTGATCGGGCCGATCCGTGTGGGGGGGCGCTCCGGGGGAACCCGGGGCGCCCCCCCACACGTGCTACGCGTCGTACAGGTCGGCCTTGCGCGGCGAGGGGTCCTGGACCATTCCGCTCAGTATCGACGAGCGGTTGCCGAAGCGCTCGGTGTCGACGCCGTTCTCGTCGAGCACCTTGATGACGGCGCTGTGCACCACGCGCAGGACGGGTGTGGCCGCGCGCATCGCGTCGTCCGCCATGAAGCGGTGGCGCCACGGCTTCTCGGCCCAGGCGTGCCGAAGCCCGAAGGGTTCCGGCAGCGCGATCTTGCCGCCGAGGTAGTCGAGCAGCGGCGGGTACCAGGTGAACGGGGCGCGCAGGGCGAGGCGGACGACCTCGCTGGACTCGACCAGGGCCAGCGTGATGTCGCGGGTCTCCCAGAACTTGACGGTCTTGTTGACCGTCTTCTTCTTGGCGGCGGGCTTGCTGGTGAAGAGCGAGTGGACCGGTCCGAGGGCGTGCCCGGTGACCTCGATGCGCAGGGTCTCGAAGAGCACGGTGACGGTGATCATCATGGTGATGACCAGCTGGCCGTCCCAGAGGGTGAACTGGACGCCCAGATAGTGGCGGTCGCCGCCGCCGAACTGCTGGTGGTTGCAGATCCGCTGTATCTCGTGGGGCTTCACCTGGAAGGTGGCGACGTCCTCGCCCTCCGGGCGGGAGACGGAGTCGGCGTTCTCACCGACGGGCGACACGATCCAGTGGGTGACCGAGGGCTTGGGGAAGCCGCCGGTGTTCAGCGGGCCGCGCTCCAGCATCTTGAGCTGGTCGTGGATGACGCGGATCAGGTCCCAGCTGCGGAACTGGTGGAACTCCTTGCCGGGATCCTTGGCCACCAGATCCTCGGCGAGCTGCCAGCTGCCCCAGCGGGTGCCCATGCCGAGGATGCCCTTGGGGCCGGCGTAGAAGACCGAGTTGGACTGCTGCTCGGCCGAGAGCTTCTCCAGGCCCTGGCGGAGCGCCTCCCGGGCGGTCTCGCTCGGGTTCTTCGGCACGGCTTCGGGGATCTTGGCGATGACACCGCCGCCGGAGAGGAGCCCTTCCCAGCGGACGCGCATGTCCTGGGCGGATCTCTCCGCGATCCGCTTGGCGATCAGCCATCCGATGACCGGGGCGATGACCGCCGCACGCACGTAGAGGCCCAGGAATCCGTTGAGGGGCATCTTGATCAGGAGGTACACCACGCCGATGCCGATGACCGGCAACAGGACGGCGCCGAGGCCGGAGAGCAACTTGTCCTTGGGCTTGCCAAGGAGGTCGCGCAGCCGGAAGGCGATGATCCACAGCAGCATTCCGGGCAGGAAGAGGAAGCCGAAGACGGCGGTCACGACGGTGAGTTTGGTGTCGCGCGTCTTGCGGAGCCGTGAGGCGGAGAGGCAGTGCTCTACGACGGTCTGCGGATCGCTGCCGAAGGACTGGATGAGTGCCTTGCGGGCGCCGCCCAGCGTGCGTTCCTGAACGGCGCGGGAGAAGGCCTCGCCGAAGTTGGGCTTGAAGTAGTCGGACTTGAGGAACTTGGACCGGCCGGCCTTCACCTCGGACTTGTGCCACTCGCTGTTGGCCTTGAGGATCTCGTCCACCGGGGTGTCGCGGTACGCCGCGGAGGCGAGGGCGTTGGTCGCCACCGCCGCTCCTGCGGACCCCTGGAGTGGAATCTGCGCTCCGGGAGAGAAATCGAATCCGTCGTTGGCCACTGTCGCCCCCACTCGCCTGCCGAGGAACCGCTCCTGCGGCTGTTTCCCAACTGCCGTGCCCGGCACACTTTCTGAGCTGGAACCACAGGGTATCGTCCGGATCGATACGGTGTCCGGCCCTGTGGACAACCGTGGGGGCGGGGGAGCTACATCCCGTTCGCGGTGTCGTCCCGCTCTCCGCGCATCCGGTCCGACAGGTGTGCGGGCATGGCCTCGTGGCGGGCGTAGGCACGGTCGAAGCGGCCGGTGCCGTGCGACAGGGAGCGCAGGTCGACCGCGTACCGGCCGATCTCCAGCTCCGGCACCTCCGCCCGTACGAGGGTGCGTCCGGGCCCGGACTGCTCGGTGCCGACCACCCGGCCGCGGCGGCCCGACAGATCGCTCATCACCGGGCCGACGCAGTCGTCGGGGACCAGGACGCTGATCTCCGCGACGGGTTCGAGCAGCTGGATGCGGGTGTCGGAGGCCGCCTCGCGCAGGGCCAGGGCGCCGGCGGTCTGGAAGGCGGCGTCGGAGGAGTCCACGGAGTGCGACTTGCCGTCCCGCAGGGTGACCCGCAGGTCGACCAGTGGGTGCCCGGTGGCGACGCCCCGGGCCGCCTGCGCGCGGACGCCCTTCTCGACGGACGGGATGAACTGGCGCGGGACGGAGCCGCCGACCACCTTGTCGACGAACTCGATGCCGGACCCCGGGGGCAGGGGTTCGACGTCGATCTCGCAGATGGCGTACTGGCCGTGGCCGCCGGACTGCTTCACGTGCCGGCCCCGTCCGGTGGAGGGCCCCGCGAACGTCTCGCGCAGGGCGACGCGGTGCGGGACGGCGTCGACCTGGACCGCGTACCGGCTGCGCAGCCGGTCCAGTGCCACGTCCAGATGGGCTTCGCCGAGGCACCACAGGACCAGCTGATGGGTGTCCGGGTTCTGCTCCAGGCGCATCGTGGGGTCCTCGGCGACGAGCCGGGCCAGGCCCTCGGAGAGCTTGTCCTCGTCCGCCTTGCCGTGTGCCTCGATGGCGAGCGGCAGCAGCGGGTCGGGCATCGTCCAGGGTTCCATCAGCAGGGGGCGGTCCGGGTCCGACAGGGTGTCGCCGGTCTCCGCGGTGCCCAGCCGGGCGACGCAGGCGAGGTCACCCGCGATGACCTGGGTGAGGGGGTGCTGCTGCTTCCCGAACGGTGCGGAGAGCGCGCCGACGCGGGTCTCGGCCTCGTGGAAGGGGCGCTCCTCGCGGCCGGGGCCGGTGAGCCCGTGGCCGAAGACGTGCACGGTGTCGTCGGCGCGCAGGGTGCCGGAGAACACGCGCACCAGGGAGAGCCGGCCGACATAGGGGTCGGAGGACGTCTTCACGACCTCGGCCAGCAGCGGTCCCCCGGCGTCGCAGCCGAGGGCGGGGAGCGGGGCGCCGCGCAGCGTGGTGACGGCGGGCAGCGGGTGTTCGAGCGGGGTCGGGAAGCCGCCGGTGATCAGGTCGAGGAGTTCGACGGTGCCGATGCCCTGGCGGGCGCCCTCGGCGGCGGGGGCGGCGGCCAGGACCGGGTGGAAGGTGCCGCGTGCGACGGCGCGCTCCAGGTCGTCGACGAGTGTCCCGATCTCGATGTCCGCGCCGGCGAGGTAGCGGTCCATCAGGGTCTCGTCCTCGCTCTCGGCGATGATCCCTTCGATGAGCCGGTTGCGGGCGTCGGTGAGCGCGGCCCGCCGGTCCTCCTCCGGGGGGTTCTCCGCGCGTTCGCCGCCGGAGTAGTCGAGGACCCGCTGGGTGAGCAGCCCGGTCAGTCCGGTCAGCGGAGCGTGCCCGTCGGAGCCCTCGGGCCCTTGGACGGGCAGGTAGAGGGGGAGCACGGCGTCCGGGTCGTCCCCGCCGAACGTCTCGCCGCAGATCCGCGTCATGGCGTCGAACGGGGTGCGGGCCGTGTCCAGGTGGGTGACGACGATGGCGCGCGGCATGCCGACGGCGGCGCACTCCTCCCAGACGGCGCGGGTCGCGCCGGCCACCGCCTCGGCCTCCTGGGCCGCCGAGACAACGAAGAGGGCCGCGTCCGCCGCGCGCAGACCGGCCCTCAGTTCCCCGACGAAATCCGCGTATCCCGGGGTGTCCAGCAGGTTGATCTTGACCCCGCCCCATTCGACGGGGACCAGGGAGAGCTGTACGGAGCGTTGCGAGCGGTGCTCGATCCCATCGTGGTCGGAGACCGTACTGCCGTCCTCGACCCGGCCCGCCCGGTTGACCGCGCCCGCCGTCTGCGCGAGGGCCTCGACGAGGGTGGTCTTGCCGGAACCGCTGTGGCCGACCAGCACCACGTTCCGTATGGAGGAGGGGTGGCCGGCCGTCGGTACTCCTCCGGCGGCCCCGGTGTGTGCGTGTGTCCTGTCGCCCATGGTGCGTGCCTCCCAGGTGATGGCGCGGGGCGGGAGAACCGCCGGGCGCGGGGTGGGGAGTGTGCACGGGCAGAGGGGGAGCCGCCGCGGCGGCTTCGGCGACGCCCGCGGTACTTCCGAGCTTTCCACTGTGTCCGGGTCCCGTCCATACGTCGGGCGCCGCTCCACGACCGGGGCGGAAGGCCGGGGGTGCCCGGACGGTGGAGTGCGGCGGTCGTGACTACGATGGGTCAGCCGGTGGCCGATGGGGCCGCTCGGCCCACCGAACCCTCGGGAAGGCCATGCTGAACAAGTACGCGCGTGCATTCTTCACGCGTGTCCTCACACCGTTCGCCGCACTGCTGCTCCGTCTCGGCGTGAGCCCTGACGCGGTCACTCTGATCGGCACGGCCGGGGTGATGGCAGGTGCGCTGGTCTTCTTCCCGATGGGGGAGTTCTTCTGGGGCACGATCGTCATCACGATCTTCGTCTTCTCCGACCTCGTCGACGGGAACATGGCGCGGCAGGCCGGCATCTCCAGCCGGTGGGGCGCGTTCCTCGACTCGACGCTCGACCGGGTGGCCGACGGCGCGATCTTCGCCGGCTTCGCGCTCTGGTACGCGGGCAGCGGCGACGACAACGTCCTGTGCGCCGTCGCGATCTTCTGTCTCGCGAGCGGCCAGGTCGTCTCGTACACCAAGGCGCGCGGTGAGTCGATCGGTCTGCCGGTCGCGGTCAACGGGCTCGTGGAACGTGCGGAACGGCTGGTGATCTCGCTGGTGGCGGCCGGTCTGGCGGGTCTGCACAACTTCGGGGTGCCCGGCATCCAGGTGCTCCTGCCGATCGCGCTGTGGATCGTCGCGGCGGGCAGCCTGGTGACGCTGGTGCAGCGCGTGGTCACGGTGCGCCGCGAGTCCGCGGCGGCCGACGCGGCCGGGAGCGAGGCCGCCTAGTGAGCCGCGCAACCGGGGAACCGAAGCCCGGCGCCGGGGAACGCATCAGCGACGCCCTGTACGGACTGGGCTGGACCGCGGTCAAGACGCTTCCGGAACCGGCCGCGCGAGCCCTCTTCCGTACCATCGCCGACCAGGTCTGGAAGCGTCGCGGCAAGAGCGTGCTGCGGCTGGAGTCGAATCTGGCGCGGGTCGTGCCGGACGCGAGCCCCGCCCGCCTCGCCGCGCTGTCCAAGGCCGGGATGCGCTCGTACATGCGGTACTGGATGGAGTCGTTCCGGCTGCCCACCTGGAGTGCGCGGCGGATCAAGGACTCCATCGACGTGACGGACGCCCACCGGCTGACCGAGGGGCTCGACGCCGGCCGCGGCGTCATCCTCGCCCTGCCGCACCTGGGGAACTGGGACCTGGCCGGCGCCTGGGTCACCACGGATCTGAAGGTCCCGTTCACCACGGTCGCGGAACGGCTGAAACCGGAGTCGCTGTACGACCGGTTCGTCGCCTACCGCGAAGGGCTGGGCATGGAGGTCCTTGCGCACAACGGCGGGACCGCCTTCGGCACGCTGGCCCAGCGGCTGCGGGCGGGCGGCCTGGTCTGCCTGGTCGCGGACCGCGATCTGTCGGCCTCCGGCGTCGAGGTCTCGTTCTTCGGCGACACGGCCCGGATGCCGGCCGGACCGGCGCTGCTGGCCCAGCAGACCGGGGCGCTGCTGCTGCCGGTCACGCTCAACTACGACGACACGCCGGTGATGAAGGCACGGATCCATCCGCCCGTCGAGGTTCCGGGCTCAGGCAACCGCGCGGAACGGACGTCTGTGATGACACAGGCCCTGGCCGACGCGTTCGCCCTGGGCATCGCCGAGCACCCGGAGGACTGGCACATGCTGCAACGACTCTGGCTCGCCGACCTCGAACCCGTTGGAGACTAGGCCTTGAAAATCGGCATCGTCTGCCCGTACTCCTGGGACGTACCGGGCGGCGTGCAGTTCCACATCCGCGATCTGGCCGAGCATCTGATCCGGCTCGGCCACCAGGTGTCCGTCCTCGCCCCGGCGGACGACGAGACGCCGCTCCCGCCGTACGTGGTCTCCGCGGGCCGGGCCGTGCCCGTCCGGTACAACGGCTCGGTGGCCCGGCTGAACTTCGGGTTCCTGTCCGCGGCACGGGTGCGGCGCTGGCTGCACGACGGCACGTTCGACGTGATCCACATCCACGAGCCGACCTCGCCCTCGCTGGGCCTGCTGACCTGCTGGGCGGCGCAGGGGCCGATCGTCGCCACCTTCCACACGTCCAATCCGCGCTCCCGGGCGATGATCGCCGCGTACCCGATCCTGCAGCCGGCGCTGGAGAAGATCAGCGCGCGCATCGCCGTCAGCGAGTACGCCCGCCGCACCCTGGTCGAACACCTGGGCGGTGACGCGGTGGTCATCCCCAACGGTGTCGACGTGGACGTCTTCGCCTCCGCCGAGCCCAGGCCCGAGTGGCAGGGCGGCACGATCGGCTTCATCGGGCGCATCGACGAGCCCCGCAAGGGGCTGCCCGTCCTGATGCGGGCGCTGCCCGCGATCCTGGCCGCCCGTCCGGAGACCAGGCTCCTGGTGGCCGGGCGGGGCGACGAGGAGGAGGCCGTCGCCTCGCTGCCGAAGGGGATGCGCGAGCGCGTCGAGTTCCTCGGCATGGTCAGCGACGAGGACAAGGCACGGCTGCTGCGCAGCGTCGACGTGTACGTCGCGCCCAACACCGGCGGCGAGAGCTTCGGCATCATCCTGGTGGAGGCCATGTCGGCGGGCGCGCCGGTCCTGGCCAGCGACCTGGACGCCTTCGCTCAGGTCCTGGACCTGGGCGCGGCGGGCGAACTGTTCGCCAACGAGGACGCGGACGCGCTGGCCGACGCGGCGGTCCGGCTGCTCGGCGACCCGGAGCGGCGCGCGGAGCTGCGGGAGCGCGGCAGCGCACATGTGCGGCGCTTCGACTGGTCGACGGTGGGAGCGGACATCCTCGCGGTGTACGAGACGGTGGCGGACGGCGCGGCATCGGTGGCCGCGGACGAACGCACCGGGCTGCGGGCCAGGTTGGGGCTGGCGCGGGACCAGTGACCTGCCCCGCCGGTTCGCCGCCCCGGCTGATCGCGCGCCGGACGGCGCCCGGTCACCGGTAGCCTTCGGCCCGTGACCGAATCCCTCATCTGGACCGTCGTCGTGCTCGTCGCGATCGGCCTCTACCTCAGCTGGACCGCCGGCCGGCTCGACCGGCTGCACACCCGTATCGACGCGGCCCGCGCCGCGCTCGACGCCCAACTGCTGCGCCGGGCCTCGGTCACCCAGGAACTCGCCACGTCCGGAGTCCTCGACCCGGCCGCGTCGATCGTCCTGTACGAGGCCGCGCACGCCGCCCGGCAGGCGGAGGAGGAGCACCGTGAGGTCGCCGAGAGCGAACTGAGCACCGCCCTGCGCGCGGTGTTCGGTGAGCCGGCGCAGGTGACGGCGGTGAAGGAGATCCCGGGCGGCGAGGAGGCCGCCTCCGAACTGGCCGCCGCCGTCCGGCGGGTCCCGATGGCGCGCCGGTTCCACAACGACGCGGTGCGGGCCGCCCGCGCGCTGCGCCGCCACCGCACAGTGCGCTGGTTCCGGCTGGCCGGTCATGCGCCCTTCCCGCTCGCCTTCGAGATGGACGACGAGCCGCCGGTCGCCCTCGCCGCCCGCCCGGTCAGCTGACACCCGCACCTGCCCCGGGCCGCGGTCCCGGCCGCGCCAAAACGATCCACCGGCCTGCTATTGGCCCTTGCTGTGGACCGGCTCCGGAGAGTTTGCTCAGCAGTGCGTCACCCCAGCACGCTCAGCACCCCTTCTCCCAGTGAGGTCGATCCGTGTCCACGCTTCCCACCACCCCGCAGTCCGCTGACTCCCCGGCGACCGGCACCGCCCGCGTCAAGCGCGGCATGGCCGAGCAGCTCAAGGGCGGCGTGATCATGGACGTCGTCAACGCTGAGCAGGCGAAGATCGCCGAGGACGCGGGCGCCGTGGCCGTCATGGCCCTGGAGCGGGTGCCGGCCGACATCCGTAAGGACGGCGGCGTGGCCCGGATGTCCGACCCGAACATGATCGAAGAGATCATCGAGGCCGTCTCCATCCCGGTCATGGCCAAGTCCCGCATCGGACACTTCGTCGAGGCCCAGGTGCTGCAGTCCCTCGGCGTCGACTACATCGACGAGTCCGAGGTGCTCACCCCGGCCGACGAGGTCAACCACAGCGACAAGTTCGCCTTCACCACCCCGTTCGTCTGCGGCGCCACCAACCTGGGCGAGGCCCTGCGCCGCATCGCAGAGGGCGCCGCGATGATCCGTTCGAAGGGCGAGGCCGGCACCGGCAACGTCGTCGAGGCGGTGCGCCACCTGCGCCAGATCAAGAACGAGATCGCCCGACTGCGCGGCTACGACAACAACGAGCTGTACGCCGCCGCCAAGGACCTCCGCGCCCCGTACGAGCTGGTCAAGGAGGTCGCGGAGCTCGGCAAGCTGCCCGTCGTCCTGTTCTCCGCGGGCGGCGTCGCCACCCCCGCCGACGCCGCGCTGATGCGTCAGCTGGGCGCCGAGGGCGTCTTCGTCGGCTCCGGAATCTTCAAGTCCGGCGACCCGGCCAAGCGCGCCGCCGCCATCGTCAAGGCCACCACGTTCTTCGACGACCCGAAGATCATCGCGGACGCCTCCCGCGACCTGGGCGAGGCCATGGTCGGCATCAACTGCGACACGCTGCCCGAGACCGAGCGCTACGCCAACCGCGGCTGGTAGTCACTGATGAGCGACACCCCTGTGATCGGAGTCCTGGCTCTCCAGGGCGACGTACGGGAACACCTGATCGCCCTGGCCTCGGCGGACGCCCTGGCCAGGCCGGTCCGGCGGCCCGAGGAACTCGCCGAGGTCGACGGACTGGTCGTCCCCGGCGGCGAGTCCACCACGATGTCCAAACTGGCCGCCCTGTTCGGGATGCTGGAACCCCTGCGCGAGCGGGTCGCCGCCGGGATGCCGGTCTACGGCACCTGCGCCGGAATGATCCTGCTCGCGGACAAGATCCTCGATCCGCGCTCCGGCCAGGAGACCATCGGCGGCATCGACATGATCGTGCGCCGTAACGCTTTCGGGCGGCAGAACGAGTCGTTCGAGGCGGCCGTCGACGTCGCCGGGATCGACGGTGGACCGGTCGAGGGCGTCTTCATCCGGGCCCCCTGGGTCGAGTCGGTGGGCGCGCGGGCCACGGTGGTCGCCGAGCACGGCGGCCATATCGTGGGGGTACGGCAGGAAAACGCCCTTGCCACGTCATTCCATCCGGAACTGACCGGTGACCACCGGCTCCACGCGTACTTCGTCGACATGGTGCGCGCATCGGGCTGACTCGATCCCGGTAGGATCTCTCGGGTTCGTACGGAATTTGGTGACGCGAAGGAGAAGGCAGATGTCCGGCCACTCTAAATGGGCTACGACGAAGCACAAGAAGGCCGTGATTGACGCCAAGCGCGGCAAGCTCTTCGCGAAGCTGATCAAGAACATCGAGGTCGCGGCCCGCACCGGCGGTGTGGACCCCGAGGGCAACCCGACCCTTGTGGACGCGATCCAGAAGGCGAAGAAGAGCTCGGTCCCGAACAAGAACATCGACTCCGCGGTCAAGCGCGGTGGCGGTCTCGAAGCGGGCGGCGTCGACTATCAGACGATCATGTACGAGGGCTACGGCCCGAACGGTGTCGCGGTGCTCATCGAGTGCCTCACCGACAACCGCAACCGCGCCGCGTCCGACGTGCGTGTCGCCATGACGCGCAACGGCGGCTCGATGGCCGACCCGGGCTCTGTCTCGTACCTGTTCAACCGCAAGGGCGTCGTGATCGTCCCCAAGGGCGAGCTGTCCGAGGACGACGTGCTGGGCGCGGTCCTCGACGCGGGCGCGGAGGAGGTCAACGACCTCGGTGAGACGTACGAGGTCGTCAGCGAGGCCACCGACATGGTCGCGGTCCGCACCGCGCTCCAGGAGGCGGGCATCGACTACGACTCGGCCGAGGCCAACTTCCTGCCCACCATGCAGGTCGACCTCGACGAGGAGGGCGCCCGCAAGATCTTCAAGCTGATCGACGCGCTGGAGGACAGCGACGACGTGCAGAACGTCTTCGCCAACTTCGACGTCTCGGACGAGGTCATGGAGAAGGTCGACGCCTGAGCGCACGCCGCTGACCGGCGCAGCTTTCGCGGACGGGCCGACGGGGACACACCCCCGTCGGCCCGTCGCATTGTCAGTGCGAGCCGATAGCCTGCCAGAACAGTTGACCGATCGGCAGGGAGGGGGCGACCCGTGCGGGTACTCGGAGTGGACCCCGGGCTGACCCGGTGCGGTGTCGGAGTCGTCGAAGGAGTCGCGGGCCGCCCACTGACCATGCTCGGCGTCGGAGTCGTGCGCACCGCGTCCGACGCGGAGCTCGGACACCGGCTGGTGGCCATCGAGCGCGGCATCGAGGAGTGGCTCGACGAGCACCGCCCCGAATACGTCGCCGTCGAGCGGGTCTTCGCCCAGCACAACGTCCGTACGGTGATGGGCACGGCCCAGGCCAGCGCCGTCGCGATGCTCTGCGCGTCCCGCCGGGGCATCCCGGTGGCCCTGCACACGCCCAGCGAGGTCAAGGCCGCCGTCACCGGCAGCGGCCGCGCGGACAAGGCCCAGGTCGGGGCCATGGTCACCCGGCTCCTGCGGCTGGACGCCCCGCCGAAACCGGCCGACGCCGCCGACGCGCTGGCCCTCGCCATCTGCCACATCTGGCGCGCCCCGGCCGTCAACCGCCTCCAGCAGGCGCACGCGGCGGCGGCCGCGGCCCATGTCCCGCGCGTTCCGCGCACCGCAGCAGCTCCCGTCCGGAAGGTCCCCCGATGATCGCCTTCATCACCGGCCCCGTGGCCGCGATCGCCCCCACCACGGCCGTGATCGAGGTCGGCGGCATCGGCATGGCCGTCCAGTGCGCGCCGAACACCCTCGCCGCCCTCCGGATCGGCAAGGAGGCCAGGCTCGCCACCTCCCTCGTCGTACGGGAGGACTCACTGACGCTCTACGGCTTCGCCGACGACGACGAGCGCCAGACCTTCGAGCTGCTCCAGACCGCCAGCGGAGTCGGCCCCCGGCTGGCCCAGGCCATGCTCGCCACGCACAGCCCGGACGCCCTGCGCATCGCCGTGTCCACCGGGGACGAGAAGGCGCTCACCGCGGTCTCCGGCATCGGCAAGAAGGGCGCGCAGAAGCTCCTGCTCGAACTCAAGGACAGACTCGGTGAGCCGGTCGGCGCCCACATCGGCCAGCAGGGCATCGGCACCGCCGTCTCCTCCTCCTGGCGGGACCAGCTCCAGGCCGCCCTGATCGGCCTCGGCTACGCCACCCGCGAGGCCGACGAAGCGGTCTCCGCCGTGGCCCCGCAGGCGGAGGCGGCCGTCGCGGAGGGCGCCCAGCCGCCGGTGCCGCAGCTGCTTCGCGCCGCCCTGCAGACCCTCAACCGCACGCGCTGAGCGGACCCGGAGCGCACCTTCGCCACCCAGGCCCGTGCACCGCGCGGCCCAGCACAGAGACACCCGAGGCGGGACTGACGAGATGAACTGGGACGAGACCGGACCCGACACCGACGAGCTGCTCGACGAGCGCCTCGTCGACGCCGGAGCCGACGGCGAGGACACCGCCGTGGAGGCGGCACTGCGCCCCAAGGACCTCGACGAGTTCGTCGGCCAGGAGACGGTGCGCGAACAGCTCGACCTGGTCCTCAAGGCGGCCCGTGCCCGCGGCGCCACCGCCGACCACGTACTGCTCTCCGGCGCCCCCGGCCTGGGCAAGACCACCCTCTCCATGATCATCGCCGCCGAGATGGGCGCACCGATCCGGATCACCTCCGGCCCCGCCATCCAGCACGCGGGCGACCTCGCGGCGATCCTGTCCTCCCTCCAGGAGGGCGAGGTCCTCTTCCTCGACGAGATCCACCGCATGTCCCGGCCCGCCGAGGAGATGCTCTACATGGCGATGGAGGACTTCCGGGTCGACGTGATCGTCGGCAAGGGGCCGGGGGCCACCGCCATCCCGCTGGAGCTGCCGCCCTTCACCCTGGTCGGCGCCACCACCAGGGCCGGGCTCCTGCCGCCCCCGCTGCGCGACCGCTTCGGCTTCACCGGGCACATGGAGTTCTACACGCCGGTCGAACTGGAAAGGGTGATTCATCGCTCCGCCCGGCTCCTGGACGTCGAGATAGACGCGGAGGGGGCCGCGGAGATCGCCGGCCGCTCCCGGGGAACGCCCCGGATCGCCAACCGGCTGCTGCGCCGCGTCCGGGACTACGCCCAGGTCAAGGCCGACGGCCGGATCGACCGGGGCATCGCCGGGGCGGCCCTCCAGGTGTACGAGGTCGACGCCCGCGGCCTCGACCGGCTGGACCGGGCGGTGCTCGGCGCCCTGATGAAGCTCTTCGGCGGCGGTCCCGTCGGCCTCTCCACGCTCGCGGTCGCCGTGGGTGAGGAGCGCGAGACGGTCGAGGAGGTCGCCGAGCCCTTCCTGGTGCGCGAGGGACTGCTGGCCAGGACGCCGCGGGGCCGGGTCGCCACACCGGCTGCCTGGGCCCACCTCGGACTGGTTCCGCCGCAGCAGGGCGTAAAGGGACAACAGGGCCTGTTCGGGGCGTGATGAGTCACAGGTTGGCCCGCAGCGGAACCCGGGTGCCATGCTGGGCGTTGTTCCATCGATGCGGACTCGCTTAGACTCCGCCGATGCCGCCCTTAAAGGTCGGTGTACCCACCCCCGTAGACCAGGCCGCTTTCCAGTGCGGTCGTGCGAAGGAAACTCGTCCCGTGAATCCCGTGACTCTCCTCCCCTTCATCGTGCTCATCGGGGCCATGTTCCTGATGACGCGGTCCGCCAAGAAGAAGCAGGCGGCGGCTGCGAACATGCGCAATGAAATGCAGCCCGGTACCGGCGTCCGGACGATCGGGGGCATGTACGCCACCGTCAAGGAGCTTCACGACGACTCGGTCCTCCTTGAGATCGCTCCCGGCGTCCACGCCGTCTACGCCAAGAACGCCATCGGTGCCGTCCTCGACGACGCGGAGTACAACCGCATCGTCCACGGTGACGAGGAGGAGGAGCTCGACGTCGACGGCGCGGTCGTTCCCGACGACGCCTCCTCGCTGACCGAGCTCGACGACGCCACCGACGCGGACGCGGACGATGTCGCGAAGATCGACCTCGGCAAGAAGGACGAGGCGGACGACGCGGAGCCGGCCGACAAGAAGTCCGACGGCAAGTCCGACGGCGAGGCCGACGCGAAGTAGCACACGACCCGGGGATGCCGTGAGCCCACAGGCATCCGGCAGTCCCCGGACCGTGCGGTCTTCTGCGGGGCGGGTCCCCACTACACTTCGTGGCCGCTTGGGCGCGTACCGGCGCGGGGCGGTTGGACAGGGAGAAACGAGAAGGTGGCAGCACCGAAGAAGGGCCGACGGCCGGCCGGCGGTCAGGGCAGGCCGGGGCGTTCCCTGGCTCTGATCCTGATCGCCATGGTCGCGCTCACCGGCGGGATGTTCCTGGCCCATCAGCCGACGCCGCGACTCGGCATCGACCTGGCGGGTGGCACGTCCATCACGCTTGAGGCGAAGGCCGAGCCCGGCCAGGAGTCGGCGATCAACAAGACCAACATGGACACGGCGGTCCAGATCATGGAACGCCGCGTCAACGGTCTTGGCGTCTCCGAGGCAGAGGTCCAGACGCAGGGCAAGAGCAACATCATCGTCAACATCCCCAAGGGCACGAACTCCGCCCAGGCCCGGCAGCAGGTCGGTACGACGGCCAAGCTGTACTTCCGGCCGGTGCTGACCGTCGCCCAGGGAGCGCCCACCCCCGAGCCCAGCGCCTCGTCCTCCGACAAGGCCAGCCCTTCGGCGTCGCCGAGCTCCTCCGCCTCCGACAAGGCGTCGAGCCCGTCCACGAAGCCGAGCGCGAGCGCCACCACCCAGGGCCGTGCGGTCACCGGCGCCCTGAAGGCCGACTCCACGCCCACCCCGAAGGCCAGCGACACCCCGAAGGCCGACGGCACGCCGACGCCGTCCGCCGAGGAGCAGGCCGCCGCCGCCAAGCTGCAGAAGCGGTTCGAGGCGCTCGACTGCTCCACCAAGGCCGGCCGGTCCAAGGCGGCCCAGGGCACCAAGGCCACCGACACCGTGGTCGCCTGCGACCAGGACGGCTCCGCCAAGTACGTCCTCGGCCCGGCCGAGGTCGACGGCACGGACGTCAACAGCGCCAAGGCCGCGATCAACCAGCAGTCCGGCGCGTGGATCGTCCAGATGGAGTTCACCGGCGGCGGCGCCAAGAAGTTCCAGAAGACCACCGGCAAGCTGGCCCAGCAGCAGTCGCCGCAGAACCAGTTCGCCATCGCGCTCGACGGCGAAGTGGTCTCGGCCCCCTCCGTGAAGGAGGCGCTGAGCGCCAACGCCGAGATCTCCGGCAGCTTCACCCAGCAGTCCGCCGAGGACCTGGCCAACGTGCTCTCCTACGGTGCGCTGCCGCTCTCCTTCCAGGAGCAGAGCGTCACCACCGTCACCGCTGCACTCGGCGGTGAGCAGCTCAAGGCGGGCCTGATCGCCGGTGCCATCGGCCTGGCCCTGGTCGTCATCTACCTGGTGGCCTACTACCGCGGACTGGCGCTCATCGCGCTCCTCAGCCTGCTGGTCTCCGGCATCCTGACCTACACGATCATGTCGCTGCTCGGCCCGGCCATCGGATTCGCGCTGAACCTGCCCGCTGTCTGCGGCGCCATCGTGGCGATCGGAATCACCGCGGACTCGTTCATCGTGTACTTCGAACGGATCCGGGACGAGATCCGCGAGGGCCGCACCCTCCGTCCCGCCGTCGAACGGGCCTGGCCGCGCGCCCGGCGCACCATCCTGGTCTCCGACTTCGTGTCGTTCCTGGCCGCGGCGGTGCTGTTCGTCGTCACCGTCGGAAAGGTCCAGGGCTTCGCGTTCACGCTGGGTCTCACCACCCTGCTCGACGTGGTCGTGGTGTTCCTCTTCACCAAGCCCGTCATGACGCTGATGGCCCGCAAGAAGTTCTTCGCGAGCGGTCACCCGTGGTCCGGTCTGGACCCGAAGCGGCTCGGCGCCAAGCCGCCGCTGCGCCGTTCACGCCGTGTCAACGCCCCCACCGACCCGAAGGAGGCGTGAGATGTCGCGACTCGGCAATCTCGGCGCCCGTCTCTACCGCGGCGAGGTCGGCTACGACTTCATCGGCAACCGCAAGATCTGGTACGGCATCTCGATCCTGATCACCATCACGGCCATCGTCGGCCTGGCGGTCAGCGGCCTGAACATGGGCATCGAGTTCAAGGGCGGCGCCGTCTTCACCACACCGAAGACGAGTGTCTCCGTCGAAAAGGCGGAAGACCTGGCGTCGACGTCCTCCGGACACCAGGCCATCGTCCAGAAGCTCGGCAACGGCGGCCTGCGCATCCAGATCACCGAGGTGGACACCTCGAAGTCGGACGCGATCAAGGGTGACCTCTCCAAGGGCCTCAACGTCCCCGAGGAGAAGATCGCCGCAGACCTGGTCGGCCCCAGCTGGGGTGAGCAGATCGCCAACAAGGCGTGGACCGGGCTCGGCGTCTTCATGGTCCTCGTCGTGATCTATCTGGCCATCGCCTTCGAATGGCGCATGGCCATCGCGGCCCTGGTCGCGCTGATCCACGACATCACCATCACGGTCGGTGTCTACGCCCTGGTCGGCTTCGAGGTCACCCCGGGCACCGTGATCGGTCTGCTGACGATCCTCGGTTACTCCCTCTACGACACGGTCGTCGTCTTCGACAGCCTGAAGGAGGGCACGAAGGGGATCACCAAGCAGACCCGGTGGACGTACAGCGAGATCGCCAACCGTTCCATCAACGGCACGCTGGTCCGTTCGATCAACACCACGATCGTCGCGCTGCTGCCGGTCGCCGGGCTGCTGTTCATCGGTGGCGGTGTCCTCGGCGCCGGCATGCTGAACGACATCTCCCTGGCCCTCTTCGTCGGCCTCGCCGCCGGTGCGTACTCCTCGATCTTCATCGCCACTCCACTCGTCGCCGACCTCAAGGAACGCGAGCCGCAGATGAAGGCCCTGAAGAAGCGGGTCCTCGCCAAGCGCGCGGCGGCCGCCGCCAAGGGCGAGCTCTCCGAGGCCGAGCAGTCGGACCGGGGCGTCACACAGGACGACGAGCAGGACGCCGCACCCGCCGGCGCCGTCGTCGGACAGCGCCAGGAGCCCCCCAGGGGCCATGGCCGCACCCCGGGGAAGCGCCGATGACCAGCAGCACGACCGCGAGCACGAGGGACCTCCTGCTCAGCCGGATCCGTGACGTCGCCGACTACCCGAAGCCGGGGGTGATGTTCAAGGACATCACCCCGCTGCTCGCGGACCCGGTGGCCTTCACCGCGCTCACCGAAGCGCTGGCGGAGCTGTGCGTACGGCACGGCGCCACGAAGATCGTCGGTCTGGAGGCCCGCGGCTTCATCCTGGCCGCACCGGTCGCGGTGCGGGCCGGGCTCGGCTTCGTCCCGGTCCGCAAGGCCGGCAAGCTGCCCGGTGCCACGCTCGCCCAGACGTACGAGCTGGAGTACGGCAGCGCGGAGATCGAGATCCACGCGGAGGACCTGTCCGCGGAGGACCGGGTCATGGTCATCGACGACGTGCTGGCCACCGGTGGCACCGCCGCCGCCTCGCTGGAGCTGATCCGGCGGGCCGGGGCCGGCGTCGCGGGCGTCGCCGTCCTGATGGAGCTGGGCTTCCTGGCCGGCCGGGCGCGCGTGGAGGAGAGCCTGAAGGGTGCTCCGCTGGACGCCCTGATCACGGTCTGAACCCCCTGCGGGCCGCACCCGGCACCGCATGACAGGCACCGAAGCGGGCACCCGGGAACAACCGGGTGCCCGCTTCGCGTTGTGCGAGCTCTCACGGTCCCCGGGGGAGGAGCGGCCGCAGGGTCGTTACGATGGCCTTTCCGGGTGTCCGGATCCGCACGAGGAGCGCTCTTGCCAGACGAGGCCCAGCCAGTCGCCGCCCCGCAGCCCGACCAGCCCGCGGCGGCCCCAGCCACGCCCGCGAAGCAGCAGCCCGCGGAGAAGCCGAAGCCTCCGGCGCCCGAGCCCGGCACGGGCCCGGCCCCCGCGGAGGCCAACGGGCCCGCGCCCGCTTCCCCCGCGCAGCCGGCCGCACCCGCCTCGCCGCCCCCGACGGCGCCCAAGCCCCCGGCAAAGCCCGCGGCGGCCCCCGCGGGCCCGGCGGCCCGTACCGGCGGCGGCTCCTCCAACCGGGTCCGGGCCAGGCTGGCCCGCCTCGGCGTCCAGCGCTCCAGCCCGTACAACCCGGTGCTGGAACCCCTGCTGCGTACCGTCCGGAGCAACGACTCCAAGATCGAGACCTCCACGCTGCGCCAGATCGAGCGCGCCTACCAGGTCGCGGAGCGCTGGCACCGGGGCCAGAAGCGCAAGAGCGGCGACCCCTACATCACCCACCCGCTCGCCGTGACCACGATCCTCGCCGAGCTGGGTATGGATCCGGCCACCCTGATGGCCGGGCTGCTGCACGACACCGTCGAGGACACCGAGTACGGCCTGGACACCCTGCGCCGCGACTTCGGCGACCAGGTCGCCCTGCTGGTCGACGGCGTCACCAAGCTGGACAAGGTCAAGTTCGGCGAGGCGGCCCAGGCCGAGACCGTGCGCAAGATGGTCGTCGCGATGGCCAAGGACCCGCGCGTCCTCGTCATCAAGCTCGCCGACCGGCTGCACAACATGCGCACCATGCGCTACCTCAAGCGGGAGAAGCAGGAGAAGAAGGCCCGCGAGACGCTGGAGATCTACGCCCCGCTCGCCCACCGCCTGGGCATGAACACCATCAAGTGGGAGCTGGAGGACCTCGCCTTCGCGATCCTCTACCCGAAGATGTACGACGAGATCGTCCGCCTCGTCGCGGAGCGGGCGCCCAAACGCGACGAATACCTCGCCATAGTGACCGACGAGGTGCAGTCCGACCTGCGCGCCGCCCGCATCAAGGCCACCGTCACCGGCCGGCCGAAGCACTACTACAGCGTCTACCAGAAGATGATCGTGCGAGGCCGGGACTTCGCGGAGATCTACGACCTGGTGGGCATCCGCGTCCTCGTCGACACGGTCCGCGACTGCTACGCGGCGCTCGGCACCGTCCACGCGCGGTGGAATCCGGTCCCCGGCCGGTTCAAGGACTACATCGCGATGCCCAAGTTCAACATGTACCAGTCGCTGCACACCACGGTGATCGGCCCCAGCGGCAAGCCCGTCGAGCTGCAGATCCGTACGTTCGACATGCACCGCCGCGCCGAATACGGCATCGCCGCGCACTGGAAGTACAAGCAGGAGGCCGTCGCCGGCGCCTCCAAGGTGCGCACCGACGTCCCCCGGAACACCGGCCGGGGCCAGGACACCGTCAACGACATGGCGTGGCTGCGCCAGCTCCTGGACTGGCAGAAGGAGACCGAGGACCCCAGCGAGTTCCTGGAGTCCCTGCGCTTCGACCTCTCGCGCAACGAGGTCTTCGTCTTCACGCCCAAGGGCGACGTCATAGCGCTCCCGGCAGGGGCGACACCGGTCGACTTCGCGTACGCCGTCCATACGGAGGTGGGCCACCGGACGATAGGGGCACGGGTCAACGGACGGCTCGTACCGCTTGAGTCCACGCTCGACAACGGCGACCTGGTGGAGGTCTTCACCTCCAAGGCGGCCGGTGCGGGCCCCTCGCGCGACTGGCTCGGATTCGTCAAGTCGCCCCGGGCACGCAACAAGATCCGCGCCTGGTTCTCCAAGGAACGCCGTGACGAGGCGATCGAGCAGGGCAAGGACTCCATCGCGCGGGCCATGCGCAAGCAGAACCTGCCGATCCAGCGGATCCTGACCGGCGACTCCCTGGTCACGCTCGCCCACGAGATGCGCTACCCCGACATCTCGTCCCTGTACGCCGCGATCGGTGAGGGACATGTCGCGGCGGCCGGTGTCGTGCAGAAGCTGGTCCAGGCGCTCGGCGGCCAGGACGAGGCCAACGAGGACCTCGCGGAGAGCTCGCCGCCCTCGCACGGCCGCAACAAGCGCCGTGCGAACGCCGACCCGGGCGTCGTCGTCAAGGGCGTCGAGGACGTCTGGGTCAAGCTGGCCCGCTGCTGCACGCCCGTTCCCGGTGACCCGATCATCGGCTTCGTGACCAGGGGCAGCGGAGTCTCCGTCCACCGTGCGGACTGCGTGAACGTCGACTCGCTCTCGCAGGAGCCGGAGCGGATTCTTGAGGTCGAATGGGCGCCCACCCAGTCCTCGGTGTTCCTCGTCGCCATCCAGGTCGAGGCACTGGACCGCTCCAGGCTGCTCTCCGACGTCACCCGGATCCTGTCCGACCAGCACGTCAACATCCTGTCCGCGGCCGTGCAGACCTCCCGCGACAGGGTGGCCACCTCGCGCTTCACCTTCGAGATGGGCGACCCGAAACACCTCGGCCACGTCCTGAAGGCCGTACGCGGCGTCGAGGGCGTCTACGACGTCTACCGGGTGACCTCGGCCCGCCGGCCCTGACCCGGGCCCTCCGGCGGGCCGTGCGGCCCCTCGTACGACATGGAAGGGCCCCTCCGACACCGGCGGAGGGGCCCTTCACACGCGGACGGGCGGACCCGGTCTCAGCCGCCGAACTCCTCAAGGCCCTTCAGGGCCTGGTCCAGGAGCGCCTGCCGGCCCTCCAGCTCGCGGGCGAGCTTGTCCGCGCGGGCGTTGTTGCCCGAGGCGCGCGCCGTGTCGATCTGGGTGCGCAGCTTGTCCACGGCGGACTGGAGCTGCCCGGTCAGACCCGCGGCACGGGCACGTGCCTCCGGGTTCGTCCGGCGCCACTCCGACTCCTCGGCCTCCTGGAGCGCCCGCTCCACCGTGTGCATCCGCGCCTCGATCCTGGGGCGGGCGTCACGCGGCACGTGGCCGATGGCCTCCCAGCGCTCGTTGATGGCCCGGAACGCCGCCCTGGAGGCCTTCAGGTCCTTCACCGGCAGCAGCTTCTCGGCCTCGACCGCGAGCTCCTCCTTGACCTTGAGGTTCTCGCCCTGCTCCGCGTCACGCTCCGCGAACACCTCGCTGCGGGCGGCGAAGAAGACGTCCTGGGCACCGCGGAAACGGTTCCACAGATCGTCCTCGGCCTCGCGCTGGGCGCGGCCCGCGGCCTTCCACTCCGTCATCAGGTCGCGGTAGCGGGCGGCCGTTGTGCCCCAGTCCGAGGAACGGGACAGCGACTCGGCCTCGACGACCAGCTTCTCCTTGGCCTTGCGGGCCTCCTCGCGCTGGGCGTCCAGCGAGGCGAAGTGGGCCTTGCGGCGCTTGGAGAACGCCGAGCGGGCATGGGAGAAGCGGTGCCACAGCTCGTCGTCCGACTTGCGGTCGAGCCTGGGCAGACCCTTCCACGTGTCGACCAGCGCACGGAGCCGCTCGCCCGCGGAGCGCCACTGCTCGCTCTGCGCCAGCTCCTCGGCCTCGACGACCAGCGCCTCCTTGGCGAGCTTCGCCTCGTCGGTCTGCTTCGCCTTCTGGGCCTTGCGCTCCTCCCGCCGCGAGTCGACCGTCGCCACCAGTGCGTCCAGCCGCTTGCGGAGCGCGTCCAGGTCCCCGACGGCGTGATGCTCGTCGACCTGCGCCCGCAGATGCTCGATGGCGGTCGTCGCGTCCTTCGCGGACAGATCGGTGGTCTTCACCCGCCGCTCCAGGAGGCCGATCTCGACCACAATGCCCTCGTACTTGCGCTCGAAGTAGGCCAGGGCCTCCGCCGGAGAACCGGCCTGCCACGATCCGACGACCTGCTCGCCGTCGGCGGTACGCACGTACACGGTGCCTGTCTCATCGACACGGCCCCACGGGTCGCTGCTCACAGCGCCTCCTCCACCTGATGCCCGCGAGAGGGTTCACCCCCCTGGCATCGTCCACAGTTTCCTGGGGCGGGCAGCGCCCGCCCTGCACAACGCCAATCTAGGCGACGGGCCGCCCGGCTGTCCGCACTCCGCGCGGCCGAAATTATCCGGCCCGCGCCCGGTGCCGTCGTGCGGATC
This sequence comes from Streptomyces sp. NPDC057900, assembly GCF_042887885.1. Lineage (NCBI taxonomy): Bacteria > Bacillati > Actinomycetota > Actinomycetes > Kitasatosporales > Streptomycetaceae > Streptomyces > Streptomyces sp. NPDC057900. The sequence goes on along the minus strand of NZ_JBHVOI010000007.1, from coordinate 169,239 downwards.
ATGCCGGGGCCCGCCGTACTCACGCCTTGTCGACGGCCGCCTTCGAGATGTTCACGGCCTTCTTCGGCGCACCGTCACCGGCACCGCCGGTGACCCCCGCCTTGCCGATGGCCTCCACGGCCTTCAGCGAAGCCGCGTCCATCGTGCCGAACGGCGTGTAGGTGGGCGGCAGCTTGGTGTCCTTGTAGACCAGGAAGAACTGGCTGCCACCGGTGTGCGGCTGGCCGGTGTTGGCCATCGCCACCGTGCCCGCCGGGTAGGTCACCGCGCCCTCCTTGCCCGGCTTGCCCAGCGCGGTGAGGTTCTCGTCCGGGATCGTGTAGCCCGGACCGCCGGTGCCGTCGCCCTTGGGGTCACCGCACTGGAGGACGAAAATACCCTGCGTGGTCAGCCGGTGGCACTTGGTGCCGTCGAAGAAGCCCTTGTCCGCCAGCGACTTGAAGGAGTTCGTCGTGTGCGGGGTCTTCGCCGCGTCCATCGTGAACGCGATGTCGCCCTGGCTCGTCTTGAGCGACAGGGTGTACTTCGCCTTCTTGTCGATCTTCATCGCCGGCTCGGGAGCGCTCTTCTCGCTCGCCGAGGGAGAAGCCGAGGGGGACGCCGACGGGCTGGCGCTCGCGGCCGCGTCGGTCTTGTCCTTCTTGCCGTCGTCGCCGGTGGCGAAGTACGTGATGCCGCCTATGACGGCCACCGCGGCCACCGCGGAGGTGATGATGACCGTCAGCCGACGGGTCCGGCGACGGGCCTCCTCCCGGCGCTGCTGCTGCCGCTCGAACTTCTCCCTGGCGAGCTGCCGCCGCCGCTGATCGCTGCTGACCACCGGGTGATCTCCTTGTACGTCGTGTGATCGGGCCTGAGTTGCCCCGTACCGTATATGGGTTAGCTGTGGAATGAGGAGCGCCGGTAGGCTCTGAACTGCTGCGACCGTGCGGCCGCAACCCCTCGTCGGACGACCATTAAGGACGATCGTGCTCATTGCCGGGTTCCCCGCCGGGGCCTGGGGGACCAACTGTTACCTGGTCGCCCCCGCCGCGGGTGAGGAGTGCGTGATCATCGACCCGGGCCACCAGGCCGCCTCCGGGGTCGAGGAAGCACTGCGCAAGCATCGGCTGAAGCCCGTCGCCGTCGTACTCACCCATGGCCACATCGACCACGTCGCCTCGGTCGTCCCGGTGTGCGGCGCCCACGACGTCCCCGCCTGGATCCACCCGGAGGACCGCTACATGATGAGCGACCCGGAGAAGGCCCTCGGCCGCTCCATCGGGATGCCGCTCATGGGCGAGCTGACGGTGGGGGAGCCGGACGACGTCAAGGAGCTGAGCGACGGCGCGCGGCTGACGCTGGCCGGTCTGGAGTTCGGTGTCTCGCATGCGCCCGGCCATACCAAGGGGTCGGTGACGTTCAGGATGCCCGAGGCCGCGGATGTTCCGCAGGTCCTCTTCTCGGGCGACCTGCTCTTCGCCGGCTCCGTCGGACGCACCGACCTGCCCGGCGGCGACCACGCCGAGCTGCTTGAGTCGCTGGCCCGTGTGTGCCTGCCGCTCGACGACTCGACCGTGGTGCTGTCCGGCCACGGCCCCCAGACGACCATCGGCCGCGAGCGCGCCACCAACCCGTATCTGCACGGTATGGACGCGCCCCGACGAGGAATGTGACGAGAGCGAAATCGTGAGCACCTTCAAGGCCCCCAAGGGCACGTACGACCTGACCCCGCCCAGCTCCGCGAAGTACCTCGCCGTGCGCGAGGCGATCTCCGCACCCCTGAAGAACTCCGGCTACGGCTACATCGAGACCCCCGGCTTCGAGGACGTGGCCCTCTTCTCCCGAGGAGTCGGTGAGTCCACCGACATCGTGAGCAAGGAGATGTACACCCTCACCACCAAGGGCGGCTCCCAGCTGGCGCTGCGCCCCGAGGGCACCGCCTCCGTGCTGCGCGCCGCGCTGGAGGCCAACCTCCACAAGCTCGGCAACCTGCCGGTCAAGCTCTGGTACTCCGGCTCCTACTACCGCTACGAGCGCCCGCAGAAGGGCCGTTACCGCCACTTCTCGCAGGTCGGTGCCGAGGCCATCGGCGCGGAGGACCCGGCGCTGGACGCCGAGCTGATCATCCTGGCCGACCAGGCGTACCGCACCCTGGGCCTGCGCGAGTTCCGCATCCTGCTGAACTCGCTGGGCGACAAGGAGTGCCGGCCCGTCTACCGCGACGCGCTCCAGGGCTTCCTGCGCGAGCTCGACCTGGACGACGAGACCCGCCGCCGCATCGAGATCAACCCGCTCCGGGTCCTCGACGACAAGCGCCCCGAGGTCCAGAAGCAGCTGACCGGCGCCCCGGTGCTGCGCGACTACCTCTGCGACGCCTGCAAGGCGTACCACGAGGAGGTCCGCGACCTGCTCAACGAGGCGGGCGTGGTGTACGAGGACGACGAGAAGCTCGTCCGAGGCCTCGACTACTACACCCGCACCACCTTCGAGTTCGTCCACGACGGACTGGGCTCGCAGTCCGCGGTGGGCGGCGGCGGCCGGTACGACGGCCTCTCCGAGATGATCGGCGGACCGGCGCTCCCGTCGGTCGGCTGGGCGCTCGGCGTGGACCGCACGGTGCTCGCCCTGGAGGCGGAGGGCATCGAACTCGAACTGCCCTCGACCACCAGCGTCTTCGCCGTACCGCTCGGCGAGGAGGCCCGGCGCCAGCTGTTCGCCGTCGTGACGCGGCTGCGCCGCGAGGGGGTGGCCGCGGACTTCGCGTTCGGGGGCCGCGGCCTCAAGGGCGCGATGAAGAGCGCCAACCGGTCGGGCGCGCGGTTCACCGTGGTGGCCGGCGAGCGCGATCTGGCCGAGGGCGTCGTGCAGCTCAAGGACATGGAGTCCGGTGAGCAGACGGCCGTTCCGCTGGCCGAGGTGACCGAGGCGATCAAGGCGCGCCTCGGGTAGGACCCGCACGGGTCGCGGGCGGGCGGGGTGTCCCCGTCCGCCCGCGACCGGCGGCATCGCACCCCCGCCCGCAGCGTCAACCCGGCGCGGCGGGATTCACGCTGCCGGGGGGTTCCGGTCCGGCAGAGCCGGTGCCGGTAGGCGGAGGCCGGCAGCCCGGCCGGGCCCAAGAGCGCCTGCCCGCAGTGCCGTCGGCGCCCTCCGTACCCGGAACCGCACGCTGATTCCGCGCGCATCTTTATGTTCATCGAACGGAGGACCGGCGCGGCGGTACGGCACAATGACCGTGCCCAGCAGGCTACTCAGTGACGGAATGGCGATATGACGACTGCAGCGGTTGACCATCCCTCCTCCGACCAGGACGAGGACGGCGGGAAGAGGACCATCGGCGGCAGTCGTGCGTTCGCACTGCTGCTGGTGATCACGGGCGCTGCCGGACTCCTCGCCGCGTGGGTCATCACGCTCGACAAGCTCAAGCTGATGGAGGACCCCAGCTTCGTCCCGGGCTGCAGTCTCAACCCGGTGGTGTCCTGCGGCAACATCATGAAGAGCGAGCAGGCGGCCGCCTTCGGCTTCCCGAACCCGTGGCTCGGGCTCGCCACCTACCCCGTGATCATGGGCATCGGCCTGGCGCTGCTCGCCGGAGCGCGCTTCCGGAGCTGGTACTGGCTGGGGATGAACGCGGGCACCCTGTTCGGCGTCGGCTTCTGCACCTGGCTCCAGTACCAGTCGCTGTACAACATCAACTCCCTGTGCCTGTGGTGCTGCCTGGCCTGGGTCGCCACGATCTTCATGTTCTGCTACGTCACCACGCACAACATCAAGCACCGCATCATTCCGGCGCCCAGCTGGCTGCGGAACGGACTGACCGAGTTCCACTGGGTGCCGCCGGTCCTGTGGGTCGGCATCATCGGCATGCTCATCCTGACCCGCTGGTGGGACTTCTGGACCAGCTGAGCGGCCCGTGCGCCGCGCGGCTCCCCGCCCGTGGCCCGGGGCCCGGCAGGGTTGTCAGTGCGGTGACATAGGGTTCGAAACGTGGAGCCCGACCTCTTTACCGCAGCAGCCGAAGACCGCCAGGAGAAGGACCCGTCCAGCAGCCCCCTCGCTGTCCGGATGCGCCCGCGTACCCTCGACGAGGTCGTCGGCCAGCAGCATCTGCTCAAACCGGGCTCACCGCTGCGCCGTCTCGTCGGAGAAGGCAGCGGGGGACCGGCCGGCCCCTCCTCCGTGATCCTCTGGGGCCCGCCCGGCATCGGCAAGACGACCCTGGCGTACGTGGTCAGCAAGGCCACCAACAAGCGCTTCGTCGAGCTCTCCGCGATCACCGCGGGCGTCAAGGAAGTGCGGGCGGTCATCGAGGGCGCCCGGCGCGCCACCGGCGGCTACGGCAAGGAGACCGTCCTCTTCCTGGACGAGATCCACCGCTTCTCCAAGGCACAGCAGGACTCACTGCTCCCGGCCGTCGAGAACCGCTGGGTGACGCTGATCGCGGCCACCACGGAGAATCCCTACTTCTCGATCATCTCGCCGCTGCTCTCGCGTTCCCTGCTGCTGACCCTGGAATCGCTGACCGACGACGACCTGCGCGGTCTGCTGCACCGCGCCCTGGCCGACGAGCGCGGACTCGGCGGCGCGGTGACGCTGCCCGAGGACGCGGAGGAGCATCTGCTGCGCATCGCGGGCGGTGACGCACGCCGGGCGCTGACGGCGCTGGAGGCGGCGGCCGGTGCGGCGCTGTCCAAGGGGGAGCCGGAGATCACCCTGCTGACCCTGGAGGAGACGGTCGACCGCGCCGCGGTGAAGTACGACCGGGACGGCGACCAGCACTACGACGTGGCGAGCGCCCTGATCAAGTCGATCCGAGGCTCGGACGTCGACGCCGCGCTGCACTATCTGGCCCGGATGATCGAGGCCGGGGAGGACCCCCGGTTCATCGCCCGGCGGCTGATGATCTCGGCCAGCGAGGACATCGGTCTCGCGGATCCCACGGCGCTGCCCACGGCGGTGGCGGCGGCCCAGGCCGTCGCGATGATCGGCTTCCCGGAGGCGGCGCTCACCCTCAGCCACGCCACGATCGCCCTGGCGCTCGCCCCCAAGTCCAACGCGGCGACGCTGGCGATCTCGGCTGCCCAGGACGACGTGCGCAAGGGCCTGGCCGGCCCCGTCCCGGCCCATCTGCGCGACGGCCACTACAAGGGGGCTGCCAAGCTGGGGCACGCACAGGGCTATGTCTATCCGCATGACGTCCCCGGCGGTATCGCCGCCCAGCAGTACGCCCCGGACGCCGTGCGCGACAAGCGTTACTACCGGCCCACCCGGTACGGCGCGGAGGCGCGTTACGCGGACGTGGCGGACCGGGTCCGCGAGCGGCTCGGCCGCACCGACGACGGCGACGCGGGCCCGACCGGGACCTGAGGGCCGCCTCGTAGCCGGGAGCCGGGGCCCTCAGGATGCGGCCGCCTCGAAGAGCGTGTGCATGGCGTGCCGCAGCTCGTTCACATCACGCACCGGCTCGGGGAACTCGAAGCGGGCGTCGAAGCACCTGCCGTCCCGCTCGCACACCCGTACCCGCAGCCCCAGCCGGTCCAGCGCGAGCGGTACGACGGCCGGGGGGTACGCCGAGCGGCCGGGCGTGGCCCGCTCGCCGAGCAGGCCGGACAGTGTGCCCAGCTGTTCGCCGTGCGCCGCGTGCAGATGCTGCAGCAGCTCCGCCTCGTGGATGACGAGCGGGTCGGCGGACGCGTCGCGGAACTCCTCCGGGTCGACGCTCTGCGCACCCCAGAGGTCGTCGACGTACGCCTCGCCCGTCTCCAGCCGCAGGAGCATCCGGCCGGGTCCCGCCAGGCCCGGTACGGTGGTGAGCCAGCCGAAGACCCGGGCCCGGCCGCGGATGCGGTGCGGTACGGAGACCGGGGCGACGTCGGTGATCTCCAGCACTGCCGTCAGCTCGTCGTCCTGGGCGTGCGTCGCGGCCCGTACCGCCGGGGATTCCGCGGGGAATTCGAGGAAGAGATCCCCGTCCGGACCCACGCTGCGGGAGAGCGGCATCAGCTGGTCCGAGCCGGCCGAGTCGAGGCCGGGGATGAGCAGTACCGAAGAGCAGGTACTCTGTACGAGAGTTCGTGTGCGCTCGGCTGCTGACGGCATCCGAGTGTTTTCAAGCCCGCTGGGACGCGGCTGACCACGATCAGATCGGCCTTCCGTCGTAGCAGCACCTTCAGGTGTGCTGCCGCTGTCTGTGCTGTCCGTGACGTGTGTGGTGTTCCCAGGGCGAGACATGCGATCTCCTTGAGTAAGGTGAGCCTAACCTAACCCACAACGGAGGTCTGGAGAACGTGCCTAATCAGTCGCGTCCCAAGGTCAAGAAGAGCCGCGCGCTCGGCATTGCGCTGACGCCGAAGGCCGTCAAGTACTTCGAGGCCCGCCCCTACCCGCCGGGCGAGCACGGCCGCGGCCGCAAGCAGAACTCGGACTACAAGGTCCGTCTGCTGGAGAAGCAGCGTCTGCGCGCCCAGTACGACATCAGCGAGCGCCAGATGGCCCGCGCCTACGACCGCGCCAAGAAGGCCGAAGGCAAGACGGGCGAGGCTCTCGTCGTCGAGCTGGAGCGCCGCCTCGACGCGCTGGTCCTGCGTTCCGGTATCGCCAAGACGATCTACCAGGCGCGCCAGATGGTCGTGCACGGTCACATCGAGGTCGACGGCCAGAAGGTCGACAAGCCGTCCTTCCGTGTCCGTCCCGATAACATCGTGATGGTCCGCGAGCGCAGCCGCGACAAGCACCCCTTCCAGGTTGCCCGCGAGGGTGGTTACGACACCGACGGTGAGACCCCGCGCTACCTGCAGGTGAACCTGAAGGCCCTGGCCTTCCGCCTTGACCGGGACCCGAACCGCAAGGAAATCCCCGTGATCTGCGACGAGCAGCTCGTCGTCGAGTACTACGCCCGCTGATCCAGGCGTAGCCGCTCTTCACCAGCGCTCAGGCCCGCCCCTTCCCGAAGCCGGGGAGGCGGCGGGCTTTCGCGTCTTCCCGGTACCGGGAGGCGGCCCCGGCGCCTCCGCCGCGTCGGTGTCCGCGTCGTTCTGCCGCTCCCCGGGGCGCCCGGCCAGCGCCCTGGCCACCACCGCGTCGGTGCCCAGCCCCGCACCGGCCCGCCGCTGCGAGGCGTACCGCTCCTCGCCCAGCTCCCGGCGGGCCAGCTCCTCGCACCGGACCCTGGGCGCCCCGTAGTGCTCGGAGCCGAACAGCGGCAGCCCCACCGATGGCCAGATCTGTTCGGCGGCCCCCTGCAGCAGCGCCGCCTCGTCCGCGTCGCCCTCGACCACCGTGACCAGTGCCAGCAGTTCCAGCGAGAGCACGGCGCCGAGCAGATCGTGGAAGGCGTGGGTGATGGAAAGGGACTCCCCGAGGAGCTCCCTGGCCCGTGCCGGACGGTCCCGCTCCAGGGCGGCGAAGGCCAGGACGAACAGCGCGTAGCTGAGGGCCCAGCGCTCCCCGTGGTCCTCGCAGATCTCCCGGACCTCCTCGCAGATCGTGACCGCGCGGTCCAGCTCGCCCCGGAACCCGACCGACATCGCGAGTTCGACCTGGGCCATCAGCACATTGCTGTTCAGCTCCCCGAGCTCCCGGTAGCGGCCGAGCGCCTCGTGCAGCAGTTCCTGCGCCCGCGCCGTGTCGTCCGTGACGAGCGCCAGGCAGCCGGTGCGGTGCAGCGCGTACGCGGAGGCCGTGGCGTCACCGGCGAGCTCCGCCTCCTCCCGGCACTCGGTCAGCGCGGAGATCGCTCCCACCGGGTCCCCCTGCAGCACCGCGACATAGCCGAGGACCCACAGCGCCTTCAGCCGGGAGGAGTCGTACGGGCTCTCCTCCTCCAGTACGTGGTCCAGCCAGTGCCGCCCCTCGGAGAGCCGCCCGCAGCCGACCCACAGGAACCAGAGCGTGCCCGCCAGGTACTGGGCGAGATGCGCCTCCTCCGGGCACTCCAGCGAGCACTCCATGGCCCGCCGCAGATTGGGCAGTTCGCTCTCCACCCGGGCCGCCACCTCGCTCTGCCTCGGGCTGAACCAGTCCAGCTCGCACCAGGTCGCCAGCCCCAGGAACCAGTCGCGGTGGCGCCGCCGCAGCCGCTCCGTCTCCCCGGTGGCCGCCAGCCACTCGGCGCCGTACTCGCGCACCGTGTCGAGCATCCGGTAGCGGGTTCCGGCCGGCGAGTCCTCGCGCAGCACGATGGACTGGGCGAGCAGCCCGGAGAGCACGTCGAGCACCGAGTCGGCCGGCAGCTCGGAGCCGCTGCAGATGTACTCCACCGCCTCCAGATCGAACTGCCCGGCGAAGACGGAGAGCCGCGACCACAGCAGCCGCTGTTCCGGGGCACAGAGTTCATGGCTCCAGCCGATGGCCGTACGGAGCGTCTGATGGCGGGCCAGCGCGCTGCGGCTGCCGCCGGTCAGCAGCCGGAAGCGGTCGTCGAGGCGTTCCAGCACCTGCTCGGCCGAGAGCGCCCGCAGCCGCCCGGCCGCCAGCTCCAGCGCGAGCGGAATCCCGTCCAGCCGCCGGCAGAGCTCCTGGACCGCGCCCCGGGTGTCCTCGGTCAGCCGGAACTCCGGCTGCACCGCCCTGGCCCGCTCCGCGAAGAGCCGGAGCGCGTCCGGGTCCGTCATGGTCGCGAGCGGGTAGGTGGCCTCGCCGTCGAGTTCCAGCGGCAGCCGGCCGGCCGCCAGCACCCGGAGTCCGGGGGCCCGGCGCAGCAGGTCCCGTACCAACTCCGCACAGGCGTCCACGAGATGTTCGAATCCGTCGATCACCAACAGGAGCCGGCGCCCGGCGCAGTGTTCCAGCAGCGTGGTGCGCGGCGGCCTGTTGGTGTGGTCGGTCAGGCCCAGCGCGTCCACGAGTGCGTGTTCCAGCAGCTCCGGATCGTGGACGTCGGACAGCTCCAGCAGCCAGACCCCGTCGCAGTACCGTTTCTCCAGGAGGGTCGCGACCCTGTTGACCAGCCGGGACTTGCCGACCCCGCCCACTCCCACGACGGTCACCAGCCGGGACCCCTCCAGGAGTCCGGCGAGCGCGGCCAGCTCGTCGTCACGTCCCACGAACCTGTTCAGTTCCGCCGGGAGATTGCCCGGAAGGCCGTGTGCGGGCCCGCCACGGGCGGTGGGCGGTGTATCCGGACCGTCGGAGGAGGGGAAGGGGCGCTGAGAGCGTCGCATGAAACACGCAGAGTACTGGCCCGAAAGCGCTCCGTACAATCTCGTTGCGGGAACTCCCGCCGTGCCAGGCGGTAATGCGGTACAGGGCGTGAGCCCCGGCGCGATAGGCTCGGAGGCGGTGATCTGCGCTGAACAACGCAGAGACATAACGCAGAGACAGACGACAAGCCAGAGAGAGCGGTGCACTGTGTCCGGTGGTGAGGTGGCCGGGATCCTGGTGGCCGTCTTCTGGGCGATCCTGGTTTCGTTCCTCGCCGTCGTGCTGGTGAGGCTCGCGCAGACGCTCAGGGCGACCACCAGACTCGTGGCGGACGTGACCGAACAGGCCGTCCCGCTGCTCGCCGACGCGTCCGCGACCGTACGTTCCGCGCAGACCCAGCTCGACAAGGTCGACGCGATCGCGACGGACGTCCAGGAGGTCACCTCCAACGCCTCGGCGCTCTCCACCACCGTCGCTTCCACCTTCGGCGGCCCGCTGGTCAAGGTCGCCGCGTTCGGCTACGGGGTCCGGCAGGCCATCGGCCGCAAGACCGCTCCCGAACCGGAAGCGCGTTCCCGGCGATCGGTGATCGTCGGCCGGACCGTGCCGTCCGCGCGTGGCAGGAAGCGCAACGGCAGAAACTCCCGCGGATCGAAGGACTGACGCAGCGATGTTCCGCCGTACGTTCTGGTTCACCGCCGGCGCAGCCGCCGGGGTCTGGGCCACCGCCAAGGTCAACCGCAAGATCAAGCAGCTGACCCCCGAGAGCCTCGCCGCGCAGGCCGCCGACAAGGCGGTCGTGGCCGGTCACCGGCTCAAGGACTTCGCGCTGGATGTCCGCGAGGGCATGGTCAGGCGCGAGGCCGAACTGGGCGAGGCGCTGGGGCTCGAAGCCCCGGTCGACCCGGACCTCCCGGTACAGCCCCACTTCGCCGTCGAGGCGGCGCCACCCGGCAGGCGCGGGGCGCCCGCCCGCAATCGCACGCTTCCCTACAACTCGTACAACCGGAATGAGGACCACTGATGGAGTCGGCTGAAATTCGTCGCCGCTGGCTGAGCTTCTACGAAGAGCGCGGTCACACCGTCGTCCCTTCGGCGTCGCTCATCGCGGACGACCCGACTCTGCTGCTGGTCCCGGCCGGCATGGTGCCCTTCAAGCCGTACTTCCTCGGTGAGGTCAAGCCGCCCGCCCCGCGCGTCACCAGCGTGCAGAAGTGCGTCCGTACGCCGGACATCGAAGAGGTCGGCAAGACCACCCGGCACGGCACCTTCTTCCAGATGTGCGGGAACTTCTCCTTCGGCGACTACTTCAAGGAAGGCGCCATCGAGTACGCCTGGGAGCTGCTCACCAGCTCCGTGGCGGACGGCGGCTTCGGCCTGGAGCCCGAGCGCCTGTGGATCACGGTCTACCTCGACGACGACGAGGCCGAGGCCATCTGGCGCGACAAGATCGGTGTTCCCGCCGAGCGCATCCAGCGTCTGGGCAAGAAGGACAACTTCTGGTCCATGGGCGTCCCCGGCCCCTGCGGTCCCTGTTCCGAGATCAACTACGACCGCGGCCCCGAGTTCGGCGTCGAGGGCGGCCCGGCCGTCAACGACGAGCGGTACGTGGAGATCTGGAACCTGGTCTTCATGCAGTACGAGCGCGGCGCCGGCGACGGCAAGGACGACTTCCCGATCCTCGGGGACCTGCCCTCCAAGAACATCGACACCGGACTCGGCCTCGAACGCCTCGCGATGATCCTGCAGGGCGTGCAGAACATGTACGAGACCGACACCCTGCGCGTCGTCATGGACAAGGCCACCGAGCTGACCGGGGTGCGCTACGGCGCCGCCGAGTCCACGGACGTCTCGCTGCGCGTCGTCGCCGACCACATCCGTACCTCCGTGATGCTCATCGGCGACGGCGTCACCCCCGGCAACGAGGGCCGCGGCTACGTGCTGCGCCGCATCATGCGCCGCGCCATCCGCATGATGCGGCTGATGGGCTCCACCGGCTCCGTCGTCAACGAGCTGGTCGGCGTCGTCATCGAGACGATGGGGCTCCAGTACCCCGAACTGATCACCGACCGCAAGCGCATCGAGACCGTCGCCCTCGCGGAGGAAGCCGCCTTCCTCAAGGCCCTCAAGGGCGGCACGAACATCCTTGAGACGGCCGTCACCGAGACCAAGGCCGCCGGTGGCCGGGTCATCGCTGGCGACAAGGCGTTCCTGCTCCACGACACCTGGGGCTTCCCGATCGACCTCACCCTGGAGATGGCCGCCGAGCAGGGCCTGTCCGTGGACGAGGACGGGTTCCGCCGCCTGATGCAGGAGCAGCGGGACAAGGCCAAGGCCGACGCCCGCGCCAAGAAGACCGGTCACGCCGACCTGTCCGCCTACCGCGAGGTCGCGGACAACTCCGGTGCCACCGAGTTCACCGGCTACACCATGACCGAGGGCGAGTCGACGATCGTCGGCCTCCTCGTCGACGGTGTCCCCTCGCCCGCCGCCCTGGAGGGCGACGAGGTCGAGGTCGTCCTGGACCGCACCCCGTTCTACGCCGAGGGCGGCGGCCAGCTCGCCGACACCGGGCGGATCCGGCTCGACACCGGCGCGGTGATCGAGGTCCGCGACGTCCAGAAGCCGGTTCCCGGCGTACACGTCCACAAGGGCGTCGTCCAGGTTGGTGAGGTCACGGTCGGTGCCGCCGCCCTCGCCTCCATCGACAACACCCGCCGCCGGGCCATCGCCCGCGCCCACAGCGCCACCCACCTCACGCACCAGGCGCTGCGCGACGCGCTGGGCCCGACGGCCGCCCAGGCCGGTTCCGAGAACTCCCCGGGCCGGTTCCGCTTCGACTTCGGCTCGCCCGCCGCCGTACCCGGCACGGTCCTCACCGACGTCGAGCAGAAGATCAACACCGTGCTCGCCCGCGAGCTCGACGTCCAGGCCGAGGTCATGTCCATCGACGAGGCCAAGAAGCAGGGCGCCATCGCGGAGTTCGGTGAGAAGTACGGCGAGCGGGTCCGGGTCGTCACCATCGGGGACTTCTCCAAGGAGCTGTGCGGCGGCACGCACGTCCACAACACCGCCCAGCTCGGTCTGGTGAAGCTGCTCGGGGAGTCGTCCATCGGCTCCGGCGTACGCCGCATCGAGGCCCTCGTCGGCGTCGACGCGTACAACTTCCTCGCCAGGGAGCACACGGTCGTCGCCCAGCTCCAGGAGCTCGTCAAGGGCCGTCCGGAGGAGCTCCCGGAGAAGATCGCCGGGATGCTCGGCAAGCTGAAGGACGCCGAGAAGGAGATCGAGAAGTTCCGCGCGGAGAAGGTGCTCCAGGCCGCCGCCGGACTCGTCGACTCCGCCCAGGACGTCCGGGGCGTCGCCCTGGTCACCGGTCAGGTCCCGGACGGCACCTCGGCCGACGACCTGCGCAAGCTCGTCCTCGACGTGCGCGGGCGCATCCAGGGCGGCCGCCCGGCCGTCGTGGCCCTGTTCACCACGGCCAACGGCCGCCCGCTGACCGTCATCGCCACCAACGAGGCCGCTCGCGAGCGTGGCCTCAAGGCCGGTGACCTGGTCCGCACCGCCGCCAAGACCCTCGGCGGCGGAGGCGGCGGCAAGCCGGACGTCGCCCAGGGCGGCGGTACGAACCCGGACGCCATCGGTGACGCCGTCGCCGCTGTCGAACGCCTCGTCACCGAGACGGCGTGACGCCGGACATGACGCGGATGCGCCGCGGTCGCCGGCTGGCGATCGACGTCGGGGACGCCCGGATCGGGGTCGCCTCGTGCGACCCCGACGGGATCCTCGCCACCCCGGTGGAGACCGTGCCGGGACGCGATGTCCCGGCCGCCCACCGGCGGCTCGGCCAGATCGTCGCGGAGTACGAGCCGATCGAGGTCATCGTCGGCCTGCCCCGCTCCCTCGGTGGGGGAGAGGGGCCGGCCGCGGCAAAGGTCCGCGCCTTCGCGGATGTGTTCGCCCGCGCGGTCGCACCCATTCCGGTGCGATTGCTGGACGAGAGGATGACCACAGTGACGGCGAGTCAGGGCCTGCGCGCATCGGGCGTGAAGTCCAAAAAGGGCCGTTCCGTCATCGACCAGGCTGCCGCTGTGGTGATCCTTCAGAACGCTCTGGAGTCCGAACGGGCTTCGGGCAATCCTCCCGGTGAGGGCGTCGAAGTGGTTGTCTGATCGCGATACGGTAACGTTCCGCGCGATGCGGCGGTGTTCGAACAAACACCGCACAGCAAAGAGACGGAACGTCGTCTCGCGGCTCAAGGGGATCGATGACTGAGTATGGCCGGGGCCCCGGCTCCGAACCGTGGCATCCCGAGGACCCCTTGTACGGGGACCAGGGATGGGGAGGCCAGCAGCCTGCCCACGGCCAGAGCCAGTACGGCGGCCAGCAGCAGCCCTACCCGCAGGACCCGTACGCCGCCCAGCAGCAGCCGCAGGACCCGTACGCGCAGCAGCACCAGCAGCCGCAGGATCCTTACGCGCAGCAGCACCAGCAAGGGCAACAGCAGCAGCAACAGCACGACCCGTACGCCCAGCCGCAGCAGCAGCACGACCCGTACGCGCAGCAGCCGCAACAGCACCCGCAGCAGGATCCGTACGCGCAGCAGCAGTACCAGCAGCAGCCCCAGTACGGCGCCCAGCAGGACCCGTACGCCCAGCAGCCTTCCTATAACGGGGGCTGGGACACCGGTCAGCAGCCGGCCGCGATGCCGTACGAGGGCCAGCCCGCCGCCGGGTACGGCTACGGCGAGACGAACGACTACTACGGCACCCCCGAGGCCTACCCGCCGCCGCAGCCCCCCGGCCGCCGCCAGGCGGTGCCCGAGCAGGTGGCCGAGCCGGCACCCGAACAGACGCCCGCGCAGAACCCCGACTGGGACCCCGAGGTCCAGCCGGAGGAGACCCACCCCTTCTTCACGGGTGTGGACGGCGGCGACGCCAAGGACGACGACTACGACGACGACGATGACTCCCGCGACTCCCGCCGCGGAGGCGGGGACGAGCGCCGGGGCAAGGGCAAGAAGAAGAAGGGCCGCAACGGCTGCGCCTGTCTCGTCATCTCTCTTGTCCTGGTCGGCGGCGTAGGCGGAGTGGGCTACTTCGGCTACTCGTACTACCAGGACAAATTCGGCCCGGCGGAGGACTACGCGGGCACTGGCTCCGGGACCGTCGAGATCGAGATCCCCAAGGGCTCGTACGGGTACGACATCGCCAACATCCTGAAGAAGCAGGGCGTGGTGAAGAGCGTCGACGCCTTCGTCTCGGCGCAGAGCGAGGACCCCAAGGGGAAGTCGATCCAGGCCGGCGTCTATCTGCTGCACGAGAAGATGGCCGCGTCCGAGGCCCTGAAGATGATGCTCGACCCGAAGAGCCAGAACCTGCTGGTGATCCCCGAGGGTTCCCGCAACGCCGCCGTCTACGCGATGATCGACAAGAAGCTGAGCCTCAAGGAGGGCACGACCGAGGGCATCGCCAAGTCCAAGAAGTCCGACCTGGGCCTGCCCGGCTGGGCGAGCAAGAACAAGGACATCAAGGACCCGCTGGAAGGCTTCCTCTACCCGGCCGCGTATCCGGTCACGAAGGAAACCAAGCCGGAGGCGATTCTCGAAAAGATGGTCTCGCGGTCCAACGACGAGTACAAGAAGCTCGATCTCGAAGGAACCGCCAAGAAGTACAAGCTGGACGGCCCGTGGCAGGTACTCACCGTGGCCAGCCTGGTCCAGGCGGAAGGTCTCACGCATGACGACTTCCGCAAGATGGCGGAAGTCGTCTACAACCGACTGAAGCCGGATAACACGGCCACGAACCGGTTGCTCGAATTCGACTCCGCGTTCAATTACCTCAAGAAGCAGAGCAAGATCAAGATTGGGTCGAAGGAGATCCGGACCAACCCGGATCCCTACAACACCTATTACCACGCCGGTCTGCCGCCAGGGCCCATCAGCAACCCCGGGGACGAGGCACTGCGCGCGACGCTGAGTCCGACCGGCGACGGATGGATGTTCTTCATCTCGCTCGACGGCAAGAAGACCCAGTTCACCAAGACGGCCGCAGAGCACGAGAAGCTCAACCAGAAGTTCAAGGAACAGCATGGTCTCGACTGACACGCGGCACCGGGCGGCCGTCCTCGGCTCACCCATCGCACACTCGCTCTCCCCGGTCCTGCACCGGGCCGCGTACGCCGCACTCGGCCTCGACGGCTGGTCCTACGACCGGTACGAGATCGACGAGGCCGCGCTGCCCGGCTTCGTCGAGGGCCTGGACGGAACATGGGCCGGGCTCTCGCTGACCATGCCGCTCAAGCGGGCGGTCATCCCGCTGCTGGACGGGATCAGCGAGACCGCCGCCTCGGTCGAGGCCGTCAACACGGTCGTCCTCACCGAGGACGGCCGGCGTACCGGCGACAACACCGATATCCCCGGCATGATCGCCGCTCTGCGTGAGCGGGGCGTCGAGAAGACGGAGTCCGCGGCCGTCCTCGGAGCCGGAGCCACCGCCTCCTCCGCCCTCGCCGCCCTTTCCGAGATCTGCGCGGGACCGGTCACGGCCTATGTCCGCAGCCGGGAACGCGGTGACGAGATGCGCGGCTGGGGCGAACGGCTCGGCGTCGACGTCCGGATCGCCGACTGGGCGGAGGCCGAGCAGGCGCTGCGCGCCCCGCTGGTCATCGCGACCACCCCCGCCGGGGCGACGGACGCGCTGGCGGGAGCGCTGCCCAAGGCTCCGGGCACGCTCTTCGACGTGCTGTACGAGCCCTGGCCCACCGGACTCGCGGCCGCCTGGGCGGCCCACGACGGCGCAGTCATCGGAGGTCTCGATCTCCTGGTGCACCAGGCGGTCCTCCAGGTCGAGCAGATGACGGGCCGCACGCCCGCGCCGCTGGCCGCCATGAGGCAGGCCGGCGAACAGGCGCTCGCCGCCCGCTGACCGCGTTCCTCGCCGCTCGATCCGTCCGTTGATCCGTCCGTCTGCTGGACCGGCGGCGGGTCGGGTGTCCGGTCCGTGGGAGGATCGGGGGCGGCGGGCCAGGGCCGCGCACCCGGTCGCGCCGTTCGGATTTCAGGCGCGAGCATGAGGAGCACCGTTGAGCAGGTTGCGCTGGCTGACCGCGGGGGAGTCGCACGGCCCCGCACTGGTGGCGACGCTGGAGGGTCTTCCCGCCGGTGTCCCGGTCACCACGGAGATGGTGGCGGACGCGCTCGCCCGGCGACGGCTCGGATACGGCCGCGGCGCCCGGATGAAGTTCGAGCGGGACGAGGTCACCTTCCTGGGCGGGGTCCGGCACGGCCTGACCATGGGCTCGCCGGTCGCCGTGATGGTGGGCAACACCGAGTGGCCCAAGTGGGAGCAGGTCATGTCGGCCGACCCGGTCGACCCCGACGTGCTCGCCGCGCAGGCCCGTAACGCCCCGCTGACCCGCCCCCGGCCCGGCCACGCCGACCTCGCCGGCATGCAGAAGTACGGCTTCGACGAGGCCCGCCCGGTCCTGGAGCGCGCCAGCGCCCGGGAGACCGCGGCGCGCGTCGCCCTCGGAGCGGTCGCCCGGTCATACCTCAAGGAGACGGCCGGCATCGAGATCGTCAGCCATGTCGTCGAGCTGGCCGCCGCCAAGGCGCCCTATGGGGTCTACCCGACACCGGCCGACGTCGAGAAGCTCGACGCCGACCCGGTGCGCTGCCTCGACCAGGACGCGAGCAAGCAGATGGTCGCGGAGATCGACCAGGCCCACAAGGACGGCGACACGCTCGGCGGTGTGGTCGAGGTGCTGGCGTACGGAGTGCCGGTCGGCCTCGGTTCGCACGTGCACTGGGACCGCCGGCTCGACGCCCGCCTCGCCGCCGCGCTCATGGGCATCCAGGCCATCAAGGGTGTCGAGGTCGGGGACGGCTTCGATCTGGCCCGGGTGCCGGGTTCGCAGGCGCACGACGAGATCCTGGTGACGGAGGACGGCATCAAGCGCGCCTCCGGCCGCTCCGGCGGCACCGAGGGCGGTCTCACCACCGGCGAGCTGCTGCGCGTCCGCGCCGCGATGAAGCCCATCGCGACCGTGCCGCGCGCCCTGGCCACCGTCGACGTGGTGACCGGCGAGCCCGCCAAGGCCCACCACCAGCGCTCCGATGTCTGTGCGGTCCCGGCCGCCGGGATCGTCGCGGAGGCGATGGTCGCGCTGGTCCTCGCCGACGCGGTCGCGGAGAAGTTCGGCGGCGACAGCGTCCCCGAGACCCACCGCAACGTGCAGTCGTACCTCGACCACCTGCAGATCCGATGAGCGCCCCGCTGATCGTCCTGGTCGGCCCGATGGGCGTAGGCAAGTCCACCGTCGGCGAGCTGCTCGCCGAACGGCTCGGCACCACCTACCGGGACACCGACGCGGATGTCGTCGCCACGGCCGGGAAGCCGATCGCGGAGATCTTCTACGACGAGGGCGAGGAGCGGTTCCGCGAGCTGGAGCGCCGGGCCGTCCACGACGCGGTCGCGGAGCACACGGGTGTCCTCTCGCTCGGCGGCGGCGCCGTCCTCGACGAGGCGACCCGCGCCCTGCTGGCCGGCCACGCCGTCGTCTACCTCTCGATGGACGTCGACGAAGCGGTCAAGCGGGTCGGGCTGAACACCGCGCGCCCGCTGCTCGCCGTGAATCCGCGCCGGCAGTGGCGCGAGCTCATGGAGGCCCGCCGCCACCTCTACACGGACGTGGCCCGCGCGGTCGTCGCGACCGACGAGCGCACACCGCACGAGGTCGCCCAGGCGGTCCTCGAAGCACTGGAACTGCCGGACGCGCCGTCGTCCGGCCGGGAGAACGCAACGATGACCGAGCAGGGACCCACCCGAATCCAGATCGCCGGCAGCGCGGGCACCGACCCGTACGAGGTGGTGATCGGCCGGCAACTGCTGGGCGAGCTGCCCACGTTCATCGGTGACCGCGTCAAGCGCGTAGCGGTCCTGCACCCCGAGGCGCTCGCGGAAACCGGCGAGGCCGTCCGCCAGGACCTCGCGGACCAGGGCTACGAGGCCATCGCGATCCAGCTGCCGAACGCGGAGGAGGCCAAGACCGTCGAGGTCGCGGCCTACTGCTGGAAGGCGCTCGGCCAGACCGGCTTCACCCGCACCGACGTCATCGTCGGCGTGGGCGGCGGCGCCACCACGGACGTCGCGGGCTTCGTCGCCGCGACCTGGCTGCGCGGAGTGCGCTGGATCGCCGTACCCACCACCGTGCTCGCCATGGTGGACGCGGCCGTCGGCGGCAAGACCGGCATCAACACCGCCGAGGGCAAGAACCTCGTCGGCGCCTTCCACCCGCCCGCCGGAGTGCTCTGCGACCTCGCCGCCCTGGACTCACTGCCGGTCAACGACTACGTGAGCGGCATGGCCGAGATCATCAAGGCCGGCTTCATCGCGGACCCGGCCATCCTCGACCTCGTCGAGGCCGACCCCCAGGGCGCGCGCACACCGGCCGGACCGCACACCTCCGAGCTGATCGAACGCGCCATCCGGGTGAAGGCGGAGGTCGTCTCCAGCGACCTCAAGGAGTCCGGGCTGCGCGAGATCCTCAACTACGGCCACACCCTGGCGCACGCGATCGAGAAGAACGAGCGCTACAAGTGGCGGCACGGCGCGGCCGTCTCGGTCGGCATGGTCTTCGCCGCCGAACTGGGCCGGCTGGCCGGGCGGCTGGACGACGCGACCGCCGACCGGCACCGCGCGGTCCTGGAGTCCGTCGGGCTGCCGCTCACCTACCGCGGCGACCAGTGGCCCAAGCTGCTGGAGAACATGAAGGTCGACAAGAAGTCCCGCGGCGACCTCCTGCGCTTCATCGTCCTGGACGGCCTCGGCAAGCCGACCGTACTGGAGGGCCCCGACCCCGCCGTACTGCTCGCCGCCTACGGGGAGGTGTCGGCGTGACCCGACGGGTCCTCGTCCTCAACGGGCCCAACCTCGGCCGGCTGGGCTCACGCGAGCCCGACGTCTACGGGGCCACCTCGTACGCCGGGCTCGTCGAGGCCTGCCGCACGCTCGGCAAGGAGCTCGGCTTCGACGTCGACGTCCGGGAGACCAACGACGAGGGGGAGCTGATCCGCTGGCTGCACGAGGCCGCGGACGGTTCGATTCCGGTCGTTCTCAACCCGGGCGCCTTCACGCACTATTCGTACGGAATGCGGGACGCGGCCGCCCAGCGCACCGCCCCGCTGATCGAGGTACACATCTCGAACCCGTACGCGCGCGAGGAATTCCGCCACAACTCCGTGGTCGCACCGGTCGCCACCGGGACCGTGGCGGGGTTCGGCATCGGCTCCTACCGGCTCGCGCTGCGGGCCCTCGCCGACGAACTGACGGACTGACGGACCTCGCACCGCACGGCCGGCGTGGCCGACTCGGCCGTCGGGGCACTTCGTACGGTCCCCGGCCGTTCCCTGTGTGGCGGCCGGGGACTGTACGGTTGCCGTTCCACCAGCGCCAGTTGCCTGTACGAGACGGAGTGCCACCGGATGCAGCACGCAGTGGGGGCACCGCTGCCGCCGCCCCACGGACCCGGGACCGGGCCTGTCGGATGGTCGCAGCAGGCCCAGCACCCCGGCCACCCCGGCCCACCGGCCGGGCCGGCGGCCGGTCCCCCCGGCCCGCCCCCGTCGAGCCGCCCCGTCCCCCCGCCGCCGGCCGGCCGCCCCGCCACGCCGCCGCAGGCCCCGCCCGCCCAGCAGACCCAGGGCCAGGCGCAGGGCCAGGGCTGGAGCGGCCCGGCGCCGCACCAGGCGCCGGCGCCGGTCTCCCGGGAGAGCACCGGGCACATCCAGCTGCCGCCCGGCGGGCCCGTACCGCTGCCCGCGCCGCCCGCAGAGCCAGGGACCGGCACCGCGACCCTCGCCGTGCTCCTGATCGGCCCCGCGGGCGCCGGAAAGACCACCGTCGCCAAGCTCTGGGCCAGCCGCCGCCGGGTCCCCACCGCCCACGTCAGCCTCGACGACGTCCGGGAGTGGGTCTGCTCCGGCTTCGCGGACCCGCAGGCGGGGTGGAACGACCAGTCGGAGGCCCAGTACCGGCTGGCGCGCCGCACCTGCGGCTTCGCCGCCCGTAACTTCCTGGCCAACGGCATCTCCTGCATCCTCGACGACGCGGTCTTCCCGGACCGCCCCGTGGTCGGCCTCGGCGGCTGGAAGCGCCACGTGGGCCCCGGGCTGCTGCCCGTCGTCCTGCTGCCGGGCCTGGAGGTCGTCCTGGAGCGCAATGCCGCCCGCAGCGGCAACCGCCGCCTCTCGGACGAGGAGGTCGCCCGCATCCACGGCCGGATGGCCGGCTGGTACGGCTCCGGGCTGCCGATCATCGACAACTCCACGTACGACGTGGAGACCACCGCCCGCGTCCTGGACGACATACTCGCCCGCTCCATAGCCAGCCCCCCGGCCTGGTAGCCGGGCCCGGCCGGTGCGGCGCCCCCCGGTCGGGTGCGCTGACCGCGCGGGCCCGGGGCCGCGCTCGTACGCTCGATGCATGTCAGAGGTGTACGCCGTCCGACGCGGGCTGCTCCGCGACCGGTGCGCCGCCGTCGGATCCGCGGCCGCCCTGGTCTCCCGCCCCGCCAATGTCCGCTATCTGGCAGGGGGAGCGCCGCCGGGCGCCGTGCTGCTGCTCGGCCCCGACGAGGACGTTCTGCTCTGCCCCCGACCGCCGACCGGCGACCCGGCCGACGGACGTACCGACGAACAGCTCCGGGTGGACCTGCTCTCGGTGACCGGCGGCGATCCGGTGGTCGCCGCCGCCGGTCTGGCCACCTCCGCGGGTGCGGAGTCGCTGGCCGTCGAGGAGCACGATCTGACCGTGGCCCGGCACCGGGCCATGGGCGCGGTCGCCCCGAAGCTCCGGCTGGCCGACCTCGGGGTCACCGTCGAGCAGCTGCGCATCGTCAAGGACGAGGAGGAGATCGGCTGCCTGCGGATCGCAGCCGAGATCACCGACCAGGCGCTCGGCGAACTCCTCGAATCGATCCTGGTCGGCCGTACCGAGCGCCACCTCGCGCTGGAACTGGAACGCCGGCTGGTGGACCACGGCGCCGACGGCCCCGCCTTCACCACGTCCGTCGCCACCGGCCCCAACTCCGGCCGGGGCCGTCACCGGCCCTCGGACCGAAGAGTGGAGGAAGGAGATTTCCTCTCGGTCTGCCTCGGTGCGAACTACCGCGGCTACCGGTGCGAGATCGGCCGCACCTTCGTCATCGGCACCGCTCCCGCCGACTGGCAGGTCGAGCTCTACGACCTGGTTTTCGCCGCTCAGAGGGCTGGACGGGAGGCACTTGTGCCCGGCGCGGCCTACCGCGACGTGGACCGTGCGGCCCGCCACCTCCTGGACTCCGCGGGCCATGGTGAGGGCCTTGTGACCCGGACTGGGCACGGGGTCGGGCTCGAAATCGACGAGGACCCGCAACTGGCACCTGCGGCCATGGGTAAACTGGACGCTTGTGTGCCGGTCACCGTCGAACCGGGGGTCCACCTCCCGGGCCGGGGCGGGGTCCGGATCGATGACACGCTCGTCGTGCGCCCCGAGGCGGACGGCGGACCCGAGCTACTCACCATTACGACCAAGGAGCTGCTCGCGCTCTAGCGCGCATCCTCGGTCGTTCCACCAGCTTCAGTCCAGGAGATTCCGCAACCGTGGCTTCCACGAACGACCTCAAGAACGGCCTGGTGCTCAAGCTCGACGGAGGCCAGCTCTGGTCCGTCGTCGAGTTCCAGCACGTCAAGCCCGGCAAGGGCCCCGCCTTCGTGCGCACCAAGCTCAAGAACGTGCTCTCCGGCAAGGTCGTCGACAAGACGTTCAACGCCGGTGTGAAGGTCGAAACGGCCACCATTGACCGGCGCGACATGCAGTTCTCGTACATGGACGGCGAGTACTTCGTCTTCATGGACATGGACACGTACGACCAGCTGATGGTCGACCGCAAGTCCGTCGGCGACGCCGCCAACTTCCTGATCGAGGGCTTCACCGCCTCCGTCGCGCAGCACGAGGGCGAGGTGCTCTACGTCGAGCTGCCGGCCGCCGTCGAGCTCGTCATCCAGCACACGGACCCGGGCGTCCAGGGCGACCGCTCCACCGGCGGCACCAAGCCCGCCACGCTGGAGACCGGTTACGAGATCGGTGTCCCGCTCTTCATCACGACCGGCGAGAAGATCAAGGTCGACACCCGCTCGGGCGATTACCTCGGCCGGGTGAACAGCTAACCGTGGCTGCCCGGAACACGGCCCGCAAGCGCGCCTTCCAGATCCTCTTCGAGGCCGACCAGCGCGGTGAGTCCGTGCAGACGGTCCTCGCGGACTGGGTGCGGCACTCGCGGTCCGACACCCGTCAGCCGCCGGTCACCGAGTACACGATGGAGCTCGTCGAGGGGTACGCGCAGTACGCGGACCGCATCGACGACCTCATCGTCACCTACGCGGTGGACTGGGAGATCGACCGGATGCCGGTCGTCGACCGGAACATCCTGCGGCTCGGTGCGTACGAGCTGATCTGGGTGGACGCGACACCGGACGCGGTGGTGATCGACGAGGCGGTCCAGATCGCCAAGGAGTTCTCCACCGACGACTCCCCGTCCTTCGTGAACGGCCTGCTGGCCCGCTTCAAGGACCTCAAGCCGAACCTCCGCCGGGAGCAGTAGCCACCGGCGCCGTTCAGTCGACGAAGGGCCCGCGGTCAGCAGACCGCGGGCCCTTCGTCGTGACCGCCGCCCGTCCGCGGGGGCGGACGGCCGGGAAAACAGCAACGCCGGACCGGCGGGGCGCCCGGGAAAGGGCCCCGCCGGTCCGGCGGTACGTTTCTGCTGGGGGGGCTCAGCCCTCGTCGTGGGCGACGGCGCGGCGCGCGTCCGCGTCCAGCACACCCCAGCTGATCAGCTGTTCCGTGAGCACGGAGGGGGACTGGTCGTAGATCACGGCGAGCGTGCGCAGGTCGTCCTGGCGGATCGAGAGCACCTTGCCGTTGTAGTCACCGCGCTGGCTCTGGATCGTTGCCGCGTAGCGCTGCAACGGTCCGGCCTTCTCCGGCGGGACGTGGGCGAGGCGCTCCAGGTCCAGGACGAGCTTCGGCGGCGGCTCGGCGGCGCCACCGGGCGTCGTACCGGGCAGGAGCTCCTGCACGGGGACACCGTAGAAGTCGGCCAGCTCGGCGAGGCGCTGCACGGTCACGGCACGGTCACCGCGCTCGTACGACCCCACGACGACGGCCTTCCAGCGGCCCTGGGACTTCTCCTCGACGCCATGGAGGGAGAGGCCCTGCTGGGTGCGGATGGCACGGAGCTTGGCCCCGAGCTGCTTTGCGTATTCGCTGGACATAAGGCTCCCGGGACGCTGGAACATTTCGCGGCTCCGCCGCGTGGCTGGTAACTCACTGTGAGGTTACGCAGCGTTACTTGGGTGCGTCAAGCTGAAAGGTTCGGGCCGGTACCTCCCGGGGGTGCGTCGAGGGCCCTGCACAAGCCCTGGTAACGTGGATGACGCAATTTCGACGTCCTTTAAGATCCGTCCGGTGAGGCGGAGAAGGAGGTCCGTTTCTTATGGACGCACAGCACGACGCCACCGGCAATGCGGCACGCCCCGTTCTTGAGGCTCCCGACATCGCCCGAGTACTGACCCGTATCGCCCACGAGATCGTCGAACGCGCCAAGGGCGCCGACGACGTGGTGCTCCTCGGCATTCCGACCCGGGGCGTCTACCTCGCCCGCCGGCTCGCCGACAAGCTCGAAGAGATCACCGGCCGGAAGATGCCGGTCGGCTCCCTCGACATCACCATGTACCGCGACGACCTGCGGATGCACCCGGCACGGGCCCTGGCCCGCACCGAGATCCCCGGCGAGGGCATCGAGGGCCGCCTGGTCGTCCTCGTCGACGACGTCCTCTTCTCCGGCCGTACGATCCGCGCCGCGCTCGACGCGCTCGGCGACATCGGCCGCCCCCGCGCGGTGCAGCTCGCGGTCCTCGTCGACCGCGGACACCGCGAACTCCCGATCCGCGCCGACTACGTCGGCAAGAACCTCCCCACGTCGCTGCGGGAGACGGTCAAGGTCCAGCTCGACGAGGAGGACGGCCGCGACGCCGTCCTGCTCGGTGCCGGGCGGACCGCCCCGTCGGGCGAGCAGTAACCGCACCTCGCGTACGGCCCACCCGCCGTACGGCGGCTTCCGCACGCCCGCACGCCTGAACCCTCCAGCCACCCGGAGAACACCCAGATGAAGCGTCACCTCATCTCGGCCGCCGACCTCACCCGCGACGACGCCGTCCTGATCCTCGACACCGCAGAGGAAATGGCCAGGGTCGCGGACCGGCCGATCAAGAAGCTCCCCACCCTGCGCGGCCGTACCGTCGTCAACCTCTTCTTCGAGGACTCGACGCGCACCCGCATCTCGTTCGAGGCGGCCGCCAAGCGGCTGTCCGCCGACGTCATCAACTTCTCAGCCAAGGGCTCGTCCGTCTCCAAGGGCGAGTCGCTCAAGGACACCGCCCTGACCCTGGAGGCGATGGGCGCCGACGCCGTCGTCATCCGGCACGGCGCCTCCGGCGCCCCCTACCGGCTGGCCACCTCCGGCTGGATCGACGGCGCGGTCGTCAACGCGGGTGACGGCACCCACGAGCACCCCACCCAGGCCCTGCTGGACGCCTTCACGATGCGCCGCAGGCTGGTCGGGGCGGACGCCGGACTCGGCGAGGACCTCTCCGGACGCCGGATCACGATCGTCGGCGACATCCTGCACAGCCGGGTCGCCCGCTCCAACGTCCACCTGCTGACCACCCTCGGCGCGCACGTCACACTGGTGGCCCCGCCGACCCTGGTCCCGGTCGGCGTCGAGCAGTGGCCCTGCGACGTCAGCTACAGCCTCGACAAGGTGCTGCCGGAGTCGGACGCGGTGATGATGCTGCGTGTGCAGCGTGAGCGGATGAACGCCGCGTACTTCCCGACCGAGCGGGAGTACTCCCGCCGCTACGGCCTGGACGGCGAGCGGATGGCGAAGATGCCGGGGGACGCCATCGTCATGCACCCCGGCCCGATGGTCCGCGGCATGGAGATCACCGCCGAGGTCGCCGACTCCGACCGCTGCACGGTCGTCGAGCAGGTCGCCAACGGGGTCTCCATCCGGATGGCCGTGCTCTACCTGCTGCTGGGCGGCTCCGGACCCGCCGCCCCGTCCCACCCGTCGCCCGCCGCCCGTACCGAGGAGAACAAGTAACCATGAGCAAGATCCTTATTCGTGGCGCGAAGGTCCTCGGCGGCGAGCCGCAGGACGTCCTGATCGACGGCGAGACCGTCGCGGCGGTCGGCACCGGCCTCGACGCCACCGGCGCCACCGTCGTCGAGGCGGCGGGCCAGGTCCTGCTGCCCGGCCTGGTCGACCTCCACACCCACCTGCGCGAGCCCGGCCGCGAGGACTCCGAGACCGTCCTGACCGGCACCAGGGCCGCGGCCGTCGGCGGTTTCACCGCCGTGCACGCCATGGCCAACACCTTCCCGGTCGCGGACACCGCCGGCGTCGTCGAGCAGGTCTGGCGGCTCGGCAAGGAGTCCGGCTACTGCGACGTGCAGCCCATCGGCGCCGTCACCGTCGGCCTGGAGGGCAAGCAGCTCGCGGAACTCGGCGCCATGCACGATTCGGCCGCCGGGGTGAAGGTCTTCTCCGACGACGGCAAGTGCGTCGACGACGCGGTGATCATGCGCCGCGCCCTGGAGTACGTGAAGGCGTTCGACGGGGTCGTCGCCCAGCACGCCCAGGAGCCCCGCCTCACCGAGGGCGCCCAGATGAACGAGGGCGTCGTCTCCGCCGAGCTCGGCCTCGGCGGCTGGCCCGCCGTCGCCGAGGAGTCGATCATCGCCCGCGATGTGCTGCTCGCCGCCCACGTGGACTCCCGGGTGCACATCTGCCACCTCTCGACCGCCGGATCCGTCGAGATCGTCCGCTGGGCCAAGTCCAAGGGCTGGAACGTCACCGCCGAGGTCACCCCGCACCACCTCCTCCTCACCGACGAGCTCGTGCGGTCCTACAACCCCGTCTACAAGGTGAACCCGCCGCTGCGCACCGAGGCCGACGTCATGGCCCTGCGCGAGGCCCTCGCCGACGGCACCATCGACTGCGTCGCCACCGACCACGCCCCGCACCCGCACGAGGACAAGGACTGCGAGTGGGCCGCGGCCGCCATGGGCATGGTGGGCCTGGAGACCGCGCTCTCCGTCGTCCAGCAGACGATGGTCGATACCGGACTCCTGGACTGGGCGGGCGTCGCGGACCGGATGTCGCTGCGCCCGGCCGCCATCGGCCGCCTCGAAGGACACGGCCGCCCCGTCGCCGCCGGCGAACCCGCCAACCTCACCCTGGTCGATCCGGCATACCGTGGAGCGGTGGACCCCGCGGGCTTCGCCTCCCGCAGCCGCAACACTCCGTACGAGGGGCGCGAGCTGCCGGGCCGAGTGACCCACACATTCCTGCGGGGCCGTGCCACGGTCGTCGACGGGAAGCTCGCGTGACAACACTCAGCCCCAATTTCCAGCTCTACCAACTGGCCGCCGAGCGGAAGTCGGCGGAGGTGACCGACTGGTCCGCCCGGATCAGCTGGGTGATCGGACTGGCCGTCCTCGTCGCCTTCGTCTACTGGCTGATGCGTCAGGGATGGAAGTGGCGCGGCAGCCTCCAGTCCGGACTCTCGGACCTCGCGACCCGCCCGGACGGCTTCGCGGACGGCGAGCAGCTGCTCACCCTGACCGGGCGCTACCACGCCTCGACGACGGCCGGGCAGTGGCTCGACCGGATCGTCGCCCACGGCCTCGGCACCCGCAGCCGCGTCGAGCTCACCCTCACCGAGCAGGGCCTCGACGTCGTACGGCCCGGCGCGGCGGACTTCTTCGTCCCCGCCTCAGACCTGCGCGAGGCCCGCATCGACAAGGCGCTCGCCGGCAAGGTCCTCCCGGAGGGCGGCCTGCTGATCATCACCTGGGCGCTCGGCGACCAGCTGATCGACTCCGGATTCCGCTCCGACCACTCGGCCGAACACCCAGCCTGGGTCGAAGCCGTCAACCACCTCACCAGCTCTACGGAAGGCACCGCACGATGACGATCTCCACCCGGGGAGCCGGCAAAGCTCCCGCCGTACTCGTCCTGGAGGACGGCCGCGCCTTCCGCGGCCGCGCCTACGGGGCTGTGGGGGAGACCTTCGGCGAGGCGGTGTTCTCCACCGGCATGACCGGCTACCAGGAGACGCTGACCGACCCCTCGTACCACCGCCAGGTCGTCGTGATGACCGCCCCGCACGTCGGGAACACCGGTGTGAACGACGAGGACCCCGAGTCGAAGCGCATCTGGGTCTCCGGCTACGTCGTGCGCGACCCCGCCCGCAAGCCCTCCAACTGGCGCTCGCAGCGCTCGCTCGACGAGGAGCTCGCGGCCCAGGGCGTCGTCGGCATCAGCGGCATCGACACCCGCGCCCTCACCCGCCACCTGCGCGAGCGCGGCGCGATGCGCGTCGGAATCTTCTCCGGCAACGCGCTCGCCGACGAGGGCGCCCTCCTCGCCAAGGTGCGCCAGGCCCCAGAGATGAGCGGCGCCGACCTCTCCGCGGAGGTCGCCACCAAGGAGACGTACGTCGTCCCCGCGATCGGCACCAAGAAGTTCACCGTCGCCGCGATCGACCTCGGCATCAAGGGCATGACCCCGCACCGGATGGCCGAACGCGGCATCGAGGTGCACGTCCTGCCCGCCACCGCCACCCTGGAGGAGGTGTACGCGGTCAACCCCGACGGCGTCTTCTTCTCCAACGGCCCCGGCGACCCGTCCACCGCGGACCACCCGGTCTCCGTCATGCGGGGCGTCCTGGAGCGCGAGACCCCGCTCTTCGGCATCTGCTTCGGCAACCAGATCCTGGGCCGCGCGCTCGGCTTCGGCACCTACAAGCTGAAGTACGGCCACCGGGGCATCAACCAGCCCGTGCAGGACCGCTCGACCGGCAAGGTCGAGGTCACCGCGCACAACCACGGATTCGCCGTCGACGCCCCGCTCGACAAGGTCTCCGACACCGCCTACGGGCGGGCCGAGGTCTCCCACGTCTGCCTGAACGACCAGGTCGTCGAGGGACTCCAGCTCCTCGACCGGCCCGCCTTCAGCGTCCAGTACCACCCCGAGGCGGCCGCCGGCCCGCACGACGCCGCGTACCTCTTCGACCGCTTCGTATCCCTGATGGAGGGCCAGCGTGCCTAAGCGCTCCGATATCCAGTCCGTCCTGGTCATCGGCTCCGGTCCGATCGTCATCGGCCAGGCCGCCGAGTTCGACTACTCCGGCACCCAGGCCTGCCGCGTCCTCAAGGCCGAGGGCCTGCGCGTCATCCTGGTGAACTCCAACCCGGCGACGATCATGACCGATCCGGAGATCGCCGACGCCACCTACGTCGAGCCGATCACCCCCGAGTTCGTCGAGAAGATCATCGCCAAGGAGCGCCCCGACGCGCTGCTCCCCACCCTGGGCGGCCAGACCGCGCTGAACACCGCGATCTCCATGCACGAGAACGGTGTCCTGGAGAAGTACGGCGTCGAGCTCATCGGCGCCAACGTCGAGGCCATCAACAAGGGCGAGGACCGCGAGCTCTTCAAGGGCGTCGTGGAGGCCGTCAAGGCGAAGATCGGCTACGGCGAGTCCGCCCGCTCGGTCATCTGCCACTCCATGGACGACATCCTCAAGGGCGTCGACACGCTCGGCGGCTACCCCGTCGTCGTCCGCCCCTCCTTCACCATGGGCGGCGCCGGCTCCGGCTTCGCCCACGACGAGGAGGAGCTGCGCCGCATCGCCGGACAGGGCCTCACGCTCTCCCCGACCACCGAGGTGCTCCTGGAGGAGTCCATCCTCGGCTGGAAGGAGTACGAGCTGGAGCTGATGCGCGACCGGAACGACAACGTCGTGGTCGTCTGCTCCATCGAGAACTTCGACCCGATGGGCGTCCACACCGGTGACTCGATCACCGTCGCCCCGTCGATGACCCTCACCGACCGCGAGTACCAGCGGCTGCGCGACATCGGCATCGCGATCATCCGCGAGGTCGGCGTCGACACCGGCGGCTGCAACATCCAGTTCGCCATCGACCCGGTCGACGGCCGCGTCATCGTGATCGAGATGAACCCGCGCGTCTCCCGCTCCTCGGCGCTCGCGTCGAAGGCCACCGGCTTCCCGATCGCCAAGATCGCCGCCAAGCTGGCCGTCGGCTACACGCTCGACGAGATCCCCAACGACATCACCGAGAAGACCCCGGCCTCCTTCGAGCCGACCCTCGACTACGTCGTCGTCAAGGCCCCGCGCTTCGCCTTCGAGAAGTTCCCCTCCGCCGACTCCACGCTCACCACCACCATGAAGTCGGTGGGCGAGGCCATGGCGATCGGCCGGAACTTCACCGAGGCGCTGCAGAAGGCGCTGCGCTCCCTGGAGAAGAAGGGCTCGCAGTTCACCTTCACCGGCGACCCCGGCGACAAGGCCGAGCTGCTGGCCGAGGCGGTCCGCCCGACCGACGGCCGCATCAACACCGTCATGCAGGCGATCCGGGCAGGCGCCACCCAGGAGGAGGTCTTCGACTCGACGAGGATCGACCCCTGGTTCGTCGACCAGCTCTTCCTCATCAAGGAGATCGCCGACGAGCTGGCCGCCGCCGACAAGCTGCTGCCCGACCTGCTTGCCGACGCCAAGCGGCACGGCTTCTCCGACGCCCAGATCGCCGGGATCCGGGGTCTGCGCGAGGACGTCGTCCGCGAGGTCCGGCACGCGCTCGGCATCCGCCCGGTCTACAAGACGGTCGACACCTGCGCCGCCGAGTTCGCCGCGAAGACGCCGTACTTCTACTCCTCCTACGACGAGGAGAGCGAGGTCGCGCCCCGCACCAAGCCCGCGGTGATCATCCTCGGCTCCGGCCCCAACCGCATCGGCCAGGGCATCGAGTTCGACTACTCCTGCGTCCACGCCTCCTTCGCCCTGAGCGACGCCGGCTACGAGACCGTCATGGTCAACTGCAACCCCGAGACGGTCTCCACGGACTACGACACCTCCGACCGCCTGTACTTCGAGCCGCTGACGCTTGAGGACGTGCTGGAGATCGTGCACGCGGAGTCCCTCGCGGGCCCGATCGCGGGTGTCATCGTCCAGCTCGGCGGCCAGACCCCGCTGGGCCTGGCCCAGGCGCTCAAGGACAACGGCGTGCCGGTCGTCGGCACCCCGCCGGAGGCCATCCACGCCGCCGAGGACCGCGGCGCCTTCGGCCAGGTCCTGGCCGAGGCCGGACTGCCCGCCCCCAAGCACGGCACCGCCACCACCTTCGCCGGCGCCAAGGCCATCGCCGACGAGATCGGCTACCCCGTCCTCGTACGCCCCTCGTACGTGCTCGGCGGCCGGGGCATGGAGATCGTGTACGACGAGACCCGCCTCGCCTCGTACATCTCCGAGTCCACCGAGATCAGCCCCACCCGGCCGGTCCTGGTCGACCGCTTCCTCGACGACGCCATCGAGATCGACGTGGACGCGCTCTACGACGGCACCGAGCTCTACCTCGGCGGCGTCATGGAGCACATCGAGGAGGCCGGTATCCACTCCGGCGACTCCGCCTGCGCACTGCCCCCGATCACCCTCGGCGGCTACGACATCAAGCGGCTGCGCGCCTCCACGGAGGGCATCGCCAAGGGCGTCGGCGTACGCGGGCTGATCAACATCCAGTTCGCGCTCTCCGGAGACATCCTCTACGTCCTGGAGGCCAACCCGCGCGCCTCCCGGACCGTCCCGTTCACCTCCAAGGCCACCGCGGTGCCGCTCGCCAAGGCAGCCGCCCGCATCTCGCTGGGCGCGACCGTGGCGGAGCTGCGCGCGGAGGGCCTGCTGCCGAGGCACGGCGACGGCGGCACCCTGCCGCTGGACGCGCCGATCTCCGTCAAGGAGGCCGTCATGCCGTGGTCGCGCTTCCGCGACATCCACGGCCGGGGCGTCGACACGGTCCTCGGTCCGGAGATGCGCTCCACCGGCGAGGTCATGGGCATCGACTCGGTCTTCGGCACGGCGTACGCCAAGTCGCAGGCCGGCGCGTACGGCCCGCTGCCCACCTCGGGCCGCGCGTTCATCTCCGTCGCCAACCGCGACAAGCGCTCGATGATCTTCCCGGCCCGCGAGCTGGTCGCCCACGGCTTCGAGCTGATGGCCACCTCCGGCACCGCGGAGGTGCTCAAGCGCAACGGCATCAACGCCACAGTGGTGCGCAAGCAGTCCGAGGGCGAGGGCCCGAACGGCGAGAAGACCATCGTCCAGCTGATCCACGACGGCGAGGTCGACCTCATCGTCAACACGCCGTACGGAACCGGCGGCCGGCTCGACGGCTACGAGATCCGCACCGCGGCCGTGGCCCGGTCCGTACCGTGCCTCACCACGGTCCAGGCGCTCGCCGCGGCGGTCCAGGGCATCGACGCACTCAACCACGGCGACGTGGGCGTCCGATCGCTCCAGGAACACGCGGAACATCTGATCGCGGCCCGCGACTAGCCCGCTCCCAGGGGGACACCGGAAACGGTGTCCCCCTCTTCGTGAGAACACCGAGGACACCCCCGATGTACAAACTCTTCTTCCAGCTGGTCTTCAAGCGGATGGACCCGGAGCGGGCCCACTACGCCGCCTTCCGGTGGATCCGCCTCGCCGCCCGTATCCCCGTCCTGCGCACCTTCGTCGCCGCCGCGCTCGCACCCCGCTACCGGGAGCTGCGCACCGAGGCACTCGGCCTGCGGATGCACGGCCCCTTCGGTCTCGCCGCCGGCTTCGACAAGAACGCCGTCGCGATCGACGGCATGTCGATGCTCGGCTTCGACCACATCGAGATCGGCACGGTCACCGGCGAACCGCAGCCCGGCAACCCGAAGAAGCGGCTGTTCCGCCTCGTCGCGGACCGCGCGCTGATCAACCGCATGGGCTTCAACAACGAGGGCTCCGCCGCCGTGGCCGAGCGCCTGGCCGCCCGCAACCCGGTCTTCCGGACCACGGTCGGCGTCAACATCGGCAAGACCAAGGTGGTCCCGGAGGCCGAGGCCGCCGCCGACTACGTGAAGTCCACCGAGCGCCTCGCCGCCCACGCCGACTACCTCGTCGTCAACGTCTCCTCGCCCAACACGCCCGGACTGCGCAACCTCCAGGCCACCGAGTCGCTGCGCCCGCTGCTGTCCGCCGTGCGCGAGGCCGCCGACCGGACCGTCACGGGCCGCCGGGTCCCGCTCCTCGTCAAGATCGCCCCCGACCTCGCGGACGAGGACATCGACGCGGTCGCGGACCTCGCGGTCGAACTGGGCCTGGACGGCATCATCGCCACCAACACCACCATCGCCCGCGACACCCTGGGCCTGAAGTCCTCGCCGTCCCTGACCGGGGAGACCGGCGGGCTGTCCGGCGCACCCCTCAAGGAGCGCTCCCTGGCGGTCGTGAGCCGCCTCTACGCGCGCGTGGGGGACCGGATCACCCTGGTGGGCGTCGGAGGCATCGAGAACGCGGAGGACGCCTGGCAGCGCATCCTGGCCGGCGCCACGCTCGTACAGGGCTACAGCGCCTTCATCTACGAGGGCCCGTTCTACGCCCGCTCGATCCACAAGGGCCTGGCCGCGCGCCTGGCCGCCTCCCCGTACGCCACCCTCGCCGACGCGGTCGGCGCGGAAACCCGGAAGGCCGTGAAATGACCCCGGAACCCTTCGGCGCACGACTGCGCCGCGCCATGGACACCCGCGGGCCGCTCTGCGTCGGCATCGACCCGCACGCCTCCCTGCTCACCTCCTGGGGGCTGAACGACGACGTCGCGGGCCTGGAGCGGTTCAGCCGTACGGTCGTCGAGGCGCTGGCGGACCGGGTCGCCGTCCTCAAGCCGCAGTCGGCGTTCTTCGAGCGCTTCGGCTCGCGCGGCATCGCCGTCCTGGAGAAGAGCGTCGAGGAGGCACGGGCGGCGGGCGCGCTGGTCCTGATGGACGCCAAGCGCGGCGACATCGGCTCCACCATGGGCGCCTATGCCGCCACCTACCTGGACAAGGACTCGCCGCTGTTCTCCGACGCGGTCACCGTCTCGCCGTACCTCGGCTTCGGCTCGCTGCGGCCGGCGCTGGACGCGGCGGCGATCTCCGGCTCCGGGGTCTTCGTGCTCGCCCTCACCTCCAACCCGGAGGGCGCCGAGGTGCAGCGCGCCACCGCGGCCGACGGCCGCTCGCTGGCCCAGCTGATGCTCGACCACATGGCCGCGGAGAACGCGGGCGCCACCCCGCTCGGCTCGGTCGGCGCGGTCGTCGGCGCCACCCTCGGGGACGCGGGCGTGAACCTCGCGGTCAACGGCCCGCTGCTCGCGCCCGGCATCGGCGCGCAGGGGGCGACCCCCGCGGATCTGCCGGGGGTCTTCGGGGACGCGGTACGCAATGTGCTGCCCAGCGTGAGCCGGGGCGTGCTGCGCCAGGGTCCGGACGCGGCAGGGCTGCGCGAAGCCGC
The DNA here is from genome assembly GCF_042887885.1 of Streptomyces sp. NPDC057900. Classification (NCBI taxonomy): domain Bacteria; kingdom Bacillati; phylum Actinomycetota; class Actinomycetes; order Kitasatosporales; family Streptomycetaceae; genus Streptomyces; species Streptomyces sp. NPDC057900. The sequence goes on along the minus strand of NZ_JBHVOI010000007.1, from coordinate 135,632 downwards.
CGAGCGGTTCGCGGACGAGGTCCGCGAGGCCGTCCCGGAAGGCTGACCATCCCACGTAACAGCGTGTTGACGTAATCCTGACCAAAAATCTCGGTTGTTATGCCAGGAATGTCCTGGTCGGCAAAGGCTGACCAGGACTTTTCGTCTGTTCTCGCTGACTCCGGCGGCCCTGGCCGCTAGTCTCCGTCGAGAGCCAACGCACACAGGTTGTTCGTTGCTCACCAGGTGAGGGGCGATCCCGCTGCCTCACCGGTCCGTATCCGACAGATCGACATCCGAGGTGACGTAGGCGTGGCTCTTCCGCCCCTTACCCCTGAACAGCGCGCAGCCGCGCTCGAAAAGGCCGCCGCGGCTCGCCGGGAGCGGGCCGAGGTCAAGAATCGACTCAAGCACTCCGGCGCCTCCCTCCACGAGGTCATCAAGTCGGGCCAGGAGAACGACGTCATCGGCAAGATGAAGGTCTCCGCCCTGCTGGAGTCCCTGCCCGGCGTGGGCAAGGTCCGCGCCAAGCAGATCATGGAACGGCTCGGCATCTCCGAGAGCCGCCGGGTGCGGGGTCTCGGCTCCAACCAGATCGCATCCCTGGAGCGTGAGTTCGGCGGCAGCCCCGCCTGACGTTCTCAGGCACTCCTGGGAACCTGGATAATCGCTCCATGGCTGCAACATCCCGGGGGACGTCCCCCGTACCCCCGGACGCACGTCCGCGGCTGACCGTGCTCTCCGGCCCCTCGGGGGTCGGCAAGAGCACGGTCGTCGCGCATATGCGCAAGGTCCACCCCGAGGTCTGGCTCTCCGTGTCGGCGACGACCCGCAAGCCCCGCCCCGGCGAACGCAACGGCGTCCACTACTTCTTCGTGGACAACGAGGAGTTCGACAAGCTGATCGCCAACGGCGAGCTGCTGGAGTGGGCCGAGTTCGCCGGCAACCGCTACGGCACGCCGCGCCGCGCCGTGCAGGAGCGTCTGGAGGCGGGCGAGCCGGTGCTGCTGGAGATCGACCTCCAGGGCGCCCGGCTGGTCAGGCAGTCGATGGCCGATGCCCAGCTGGTCTTCCTGGCGCCGCCGAGCTGGGACGAACTGGTGCGCCGGCTCACCGGCCGGGGCACCGAGGCACCCGCCGTGATCGACCGACGGCTCGCCGCGGCCAGGATCGAACTGGCCGCCGAATCCGAGTTCGATACGACGCTTGTCAATACCTCCGTCGAGGATGTGGCACGCGAGCTGCTAGCCTTGATGCTGGAGGCTTCCGGCCACCGTGCCGCCGGCGACTGAACGAACGGGTCGCGCAGGTACGGGACCGCACCACACAGCCCCTGACTGTCAAAGATTTCTTTGATCTTCACCCCCTTCGGAAGGCAGAGAGTGTCCTCTTCCATCACCACGCCCGAGGGCATCATCAACCCGCCGATTGATGAGCTCCTCGAAGCAACCGACTCGAAGTACAGCCTCGTGATCTACGCCGCCAAGCGCGCGCGCCAGATCAACGCGTACTACTCGCAGCTCGGTGAGGGACTCCTTGAGTACGTCGGTCCGCTCGTCGACACCCACGTGCACGAGAAGCCGCTCTCGATCGCGCTCCGCGAGATCAACGCGGGCCTGCTGACCTCAGAGGCCATCGAGGGCCCCGCGCAGTAGCAGGAAGAACGCACCTTCACCACGGGCCCGGCGGCCACCACCGCCGGGCCCGCGGTGTGTCCGGGGCGGCGGACCGGCATCCGCGACGGTGAGGCAGCATGGGGGCGTACGTATCCGAGTACGTACCCGAGTGCGGGGAGACGCAGTGGAGAAGCCGAAGGTCGTTCTGGGCGTCAGCGGCGGCATCGCCGCGTACAAGGCGTGCGAGCTGCTGCGGCGGCTCACCGAGTCCGGCCACGACGTACGGGTCGTGCCGACCGAGGCGTCGCTCCACTTCGTCGGCGCGGCCACCTGGTCGGCGCTCTCCGGCCACCCGGTGTCGACCGAGGTCTGGAACGACGTCCACGAGGTCCCGCACGTACGGATCGGGCAGCACGCCGACCTCGTCGTCGTCGCCCCCGCCACCGCCGACATGCTGGCCAAGGCCGCCCACGGGCTCGCCGACGACCTGCTCACCAACACACTGCTCACCGCACGCTGTCCGGTCGTCTTCGCGCCCGCCATGCACACCGAAATGTGGGAGCACCCGGCCACCCGGGAGAACGTCGCCACGCTGCGCCGCCGGGGCGCCGTCGTCATCGAGCCCGCCGTGGGCCGGCTCACCGGCGTCGACACCGGCAAGGGCAGGCTGCCGGATCCGGCCGAGATCTTCGAGGTCTGCCGCCGCGTCCTGGCCCGCGGGCCCGTCGCCCCCGACCTGGCGGGCCGCCACGTGGTGATCAGCGCGGGCGGCACCCGCGAACCGCTCGACCCGGTCCGCTACCTCGGCAACCGCTCCTCCGGGAAGCAGGGGTACGCGCTCGCCCGCACCGCCGTCGCCCGCGGCGCGCGGGTCACGCTCATCGAGGCCAACACCGGGCTGCCCGACCCGTCCGGGGCCGACATCGTCCGGGTCGGCACCGCCACACAGCTGCGCGAGGCCGTGCTGAAGGCGGCGGCGGACGCGGACGTCGTGGTGATGGCGGCAGCGGTGGCCGACTTCCGCCCGGCCGAGTACGCCACCGGGAAGATCAAGAAGAAGGACGGCCAGGAGCCCGCGCCGATCGCACTCGTCCGCAACCCGGACATCCTCGCGGAGGTCGCCGGGCGGCGCGCCCGGCCGGAACAGATCGTCGTCGGATTCGCCGCCGAGACCGACGACGTCCTGGCCAACGGGCGGGAGAAGCTCCGCCGCAAGGGCTGCGACCTGCTGGTGGTCAACGAGGTGGGGGAGCGCAGGACCTTCGGTGCGGAGGAGAACGAAGCGGTGGTGCTGGCGGCCGACGGCGGCGAGACCCCGGTGCCGTTCGGCCCCAAGGAGGCACTCGCCGACACGGTCTGGGACCTCGTGTCGCCACGATTTGCGTGAATTTCTCGTGTCGTGGCCCCGGCGGCCCGGTCCCCAGTGAACACGGCGCCGGACGGCTTCCGCGGAGGCCGCCGAGAGGCCTTCGGACGGCCGTGCCGCATGTCACAGAACTCCCAAAGGGCGAGACACGTTGTCCAGGGGCCGAAGCCGACCGATAAACTGGTCCAGGACCGTACCGGGCGCAGCTCCCGGGCCCGTCCGCCAATGATCAGCCAGCAGCCGCTGCAACCCCAGGGAGCGATGTGTCCCGCCGTCTCTTCACCTCGGAGTCCGTTACCGAGGGTCACCCCGACAAGATCGCTGACCAGATCAGCGACACCATTCTCGATGCACTCCTCCGAGAGGACCCGACGTCGCGTGTCGCCGTCGAGACCTTGATCACCACAGGTCAGGTGCATGTTGCGGGTGAGGTCACGACCAAGGCCTACGCCCCGATCGCCCAGCTGGTGCGCGACAAGATCCTGGAGATCGGCTACGACTCCTCCAAGAAGGGCTTCGACGGCGCCTCCTGCGGCGTCTCGGTGTCCATCGGCGCACAGTCGCCCGACATCGCGCAGGGCGTCGACACCGCCTACGAGAAGCGGGTCGAGGGCGACGAGGACGAACTCGACAAGCAGGGCGCCGGCGACCAGGGCCTGATGTTCGGGTACGCCTGCGACGAGACGCCCGAGCTGATGCCGCTGCCGATCCACCTCGCGCACCGGCTGTCGCGCCGGCTCTCGGAGGTCCGCAAGAACGGGACCATCCCGTACCTGCGCCCCGACGGCAAGACCCAGGTCACCATCGAGTACGACGGCGACAAGGCCGTCCGGCTCGACACGGTCGTCGTCTCCTCGCAGCACGCCAGCGACATCGACCTCGACTCGCTGCTCGCGCCCGACATCCGCGAGTTCGTGGTCGAGCACGTGCTGAACCAGCTCATCGAGGACGGCATCAAGCTCGACACCGAGGGCTACCGGCTCCTGGTCAACCCGACCGGGCGCTTCGAGATCGGCGGCCCGATGGGCGACGCCGGTCTGACCGGCCGCAAGATCATCATCGACACCTACGGGGGCATGGCCCGCCACGGCGGCGGCGCCTTCTCCGGCAAGGACCCGTCGAAGGTGGACCGCTCGGCCGCCTACGCCATGCGCTGGGTCGCCAAGAACGTCGTCGCGGCGGGCCTCGCCGCCCGCTGCGAGGTCCAGGTCGCGTACGCGATCGGCAAGGCCGAGCCGGTGGGCCTCTTCGTGGAGACCTTCGGCACCGCCGCGATCGAGACCGAGAAGATCGAGCACGCCATCGGCGAGGTCTTCGACCTCCGCCCGGCCGCGATCATCCGCGACCTCGACCTGCTGCGCCCGATCTACGCCCAGACCGCCGCGTACGGCCACTTCGGCCGCGAGCTCCCCGACTTCACCTGGGAGCGCACGGACCGGGTGGCCGCACTGCGCGCGGCCGCGGGCCTGTAGGTCCCGGCCGGTCCCGCCCCGGCGGGCACGCCTTCCCTGAGCCCGGACGCCTCATCGGTGTCCGGGCTCAGGCGTTGCCTCGGTGTCCGGCGCCGGCCGGAATGTCAGTGGCGTCTGGTAGGAATTTGGCTGTGAGCAGCGACAACGAGCGGTCCGACGAGCCCGGCACCGGGGCTCCGGAGCAGCTTGCGCTGATCCGGGAGACGGTGCGGCAGGCCAAGGTGCCCCGCGCCAAACCGAAGACCTGGCGCGGGGCCGCCCTCGCCCGTGAGCTGCCCGTCGCCCGCGTCCTGGTGAACAAGGGCGCGCTCCACCTCGATCAGTACTTCGACTACGCCGTCCCCGAGGAGCTCGACGCCGTCGCGCGGCCCGGGGTGCGGGTGCGGGTGCGCTTCGGCGCGGGCGGCCGCAACGTCCGGGGCGGGCGGCGCGAGGGCGGCGGCCTGATCGACGGATTCCTGGTCGAGCGGCTCGCCGAATCCGACTACAGCGGGGCGCTGGCCGCCCTCGCCTCCGTCGTGTCACCCGAACCGGTCCTCGGCCCCGAGCTGCTCGGCCTCGCCCGAGCCGTGGCCGACCGGTACGCGGGCAGCCTCGCGGACGTCCTCCAGCTCGCCGTGCCGCCGAGGAACGCCCGCGCCGAGGCCAAGCCCTCTCCCGAGCCCCTGCCGCCGCCCCCGGTGCCCGCTCCCGGGAGCTGGGCGCGCTACGGGCAGGGCGCGGCGTTCCTGGACGCGCTGGCCTCCGGGGGCGCGCCCAGGGCCGTGTGGACCGCCCTGCCGGGACCGCACTGGCCCGAGGAGATCGCCAGGGCCGTCGCCGCGACCCTCGCCTCCGGACGCGGCGCGCTGGTCGTGGTCCCCGACGGACGGACCGCGGCGCGGGTCGACGCCGCGCTCACCGGGATCCTCGGTGCGGGCCGCCACGCCCTGCTGACCGCCGGCTCGGGGCCCGAGAAGCGGTACCGGGAGTGGCTCGCCGTGCGGCGTGGCTCCGTCCGGGCGGTCGTCGGGACGCGGGCCGCGATGTTCGCCCCGGTCGCCGACCTCGGCCTGGTCGCCGTCTGGGACGACGGGGACTCCAGCCACAGCGATGACAACGCCCCCTTCCCGCACGTCCGCGAGGTCCTCGAACTGCGGGCCGCGCACAGCGGGTGCGGCTTCCTGCTCGGCGGCACGAACTGCACCGTGGAAGCCGCCCAGCTGGTCGAGAGCGGCTGGGCGCTGCCGCTGCGCGCCGACCGGGAGCAGACCAGGATCGCGGCGCCCCTGGTGCGTACCGTCGGGGACGGCGAGCTCGCGCGGGACGGCGCCGCACGGGCCGCGAGGCTGCCGAGCCTCGCCTGGCAGACCGTCCGGGACGGACTGCGCAGCGGCCCGGTGCTCGTGCAGGTGCCGCGTCGCGGGTACGCCCCACGGCTGGCCTGCGAGCGCTGCCGGGAGCCCGCGCGCTGTCGGCACTGCGCCGGGCCCCTGGAGGCGCCCGACCAGCGGGACCTGAACTGCGCCTGGTGCGGCAGGGCCGAGACGTCCTGGCACTGCGTGGCCTGCGGTGGGCGCCGGCTGCGCGCGCAGATCGTCGGTGCCCGCCGCACAGCGGAGGAGCTCGGCCGGGCGTTTCCCGCCGTGCCGGTACGGACCTCGGGACGTGACCACGTGCTGGACTCGGTGCCGGATCAGCCCGCGCTCGTGGTCAGCACCCCGGGCGCCGAACCCGTCGCGGAGGGCGGGTACGCGGCCGCGCTGCTGCTGGACGGCTGGGCGATGGTCGGCCGCCCCGACCTGCGGGCCGGGGAGGAGGCGCTGCGCCGCTGGACGGCGGCCGCCGCGCTGGTACGGGGGCAGCCGGAGGGCGGCACGGTGGTGATCGTCGCGGAGCCGACGCTGCGTCCCGTGCAGGCCCTGGTGCGCTGGGACCCGGTCGGCCACGCCCGCCGCGAGCTGGCGGAACGGGCCGAGCTGGGCTTTCCGCCGGTGTCCCGGATGGCTTCGGTGACGGGGGAGCCGCAGACGCTCGCCGCGTTCCTGGCCGCCGCGGAGCTGCCGCCGGACGCGGAGGTGCTCGGCCCGGTGCCGGTCCCCTCAGCCGGACCCGGCCGGCCCCGCAGGCCGTTCGACGCGCCGCCGGGGGAGACCTGGGAGCGGGCCCTGGTCCGGGTCCGTCCGGGCAGCGGGGCGGCGCTGGCGGCCGCGCTGAAGACCACGCAGGCGGCGCGGATGTCCCGTGGCGGTGGTGGCGGCGGGCCGGTACGGATCAGGGTGGACCCGCCGGACATCGGGTGACGGGGCGCGGGGTTCCGTCCTCAATCGCCGGACGGGCTTGTTTGTGCGGGTGCTCCGCGTTGTGCGGGTGCGCCTGCCCGGTGGGTGGGGGTTCGGGGGCCCTCCGGGGAGACTCCTCGGACGACGAACGTGCGGCGGGTCCGCGATGGGCACCCGGGTCTGTGTTCGTCGTCCTGCGGGGACTCCCCTGCACGCCCCCGAACCCGGCCGCCGTGCGTCGGACGCGAGTGATGCCGGGGTGGGGACGTGCAGGGGAGTCCCCGCAGGGAATGGCGTACGACCCGGGTCCTTCTCGGTCCCGGGTGAACACGCCATTTCCGAGGAGTCTCCCCGGAGGGGCACCGCCCCCCACCCACCAGGGGCAGGCGCACCCCCCGGCCCGGGAGGGTCAGCCGTTGCGCGGTCCCGGGAAGGCGCCAGGGCGCAGGTCCTCGCGTGAGGGCGGACGCTCCGCAGAGGGCTGCGGCGGCATCGACCGCGCGGCCGGAACGGCGGGCAGCGCGGGGGCGGCGGGGGATCCGGGCACGGACGGCACCGGGCGCTGCGCCACGGGCTCCGCGGCCTCGGCCGCGAGCGGCTGGGGGGTGGCGCGCCGGGTGCCGTAGCGGCGGTGGACCGCCTGCTTGGTGACTCCGAGCGCGGAGCCCACCGCGTCCCAGGAGAAGCCCAGGGAACGGTCGAAGTCCACCGCCGCCGTCACCAGGGTCTCGACACTGTCCCGCAGTTCCTGCGCCAGCCTGACGGTGGGGGCCGGGGCCCTGCCGTAGACGACGAAGCCGGCGGACGGGCCGGAGCGGCGCGGACGGTAGACGTTGCCCAGTTGGGCGGTGAGTGTGCGCAGCGCGTCCACCTGCCGCCGGACCCGCTCGATGTCCCGCACCAGAAGATGCAGGCTGGCCCGCGCTTGGGCGTCGTGGGTTGCGTGGTCGGCCATGAAGAAGCCTCTCGAACCGGCGTTGAAAGGGATCGGGCCGCACCGTGGCGGCTCGCTTCGGTCAATCTCACTTGACCAACGCCTCAGCCGGGGATCTGGTCACGCTACGGGGGCGTACACGGACCCGCGAGGGGCGCGCAACCGTGCGTACGCCCCCTGGGAGGGCACCGGCCGCCGGGCCCATAGACTTGTGCGTTGCTCGTCACCGTAACGTTTCGGCCTGAGAGGCAGTCAGCCACCCATGAAGCTCGTCTTCGCAGGCACCCCCGAGGTAGCCGTACCCGCACTGGACGCACTGATCGCCTCCGGCCGCCACGAGGTCGCCGCCGTCGTCACCCGGCCCGACGCGCCCGCCGGACGCGGCCGCAGGCTGGTGGCCAGTCCCGTCGCGGAGCGGGCGGAGGAGGCCGGGATCGAGGTGCTCAAGCCGGCCCGACCGCGCGACGAGGACTTCCTGGCACGGCTGCGGGAGATCGCGCCGGACTGCTGCCCGGTCGTCGCCTACGGGGCGCTGCTGCCCAGGGTCGCGCTGGACGTGCCCGCCCGGGGCTGGGTCAATCTGCACTTCTCGCTGCTGCCGGCCTGGCGCGGCGCCGCACCCGTGCAGCATTCCGTCATGGCGGGCGACGAGGTGACGGGCGCCTCCACCTTCCTGATCGAGGAGGGGCTCGACTCCGGGCCCGTCTACGGCGTACTCACCGAGGAGGTCCGGCCCACCGACACCAGCGGTGACCTGCTGACCCGGCTGGCCTTCGCCGGGGCCGGGCTGCTCGCCGCGACCATGGACGGCATCGAGGACGGCACCCTGCACGCCGTGCCGCAGCCCGCGGACGGGGTCACCCTCGCGCCGAAGATCGGCGTCGAGGACGCCCGGATCGAGTGGTCGGCGCCCGCCCTGCGGGTCGACCGGGTGGTCCGGGGCTGCACCCCCGCCCCCGGCGCCTGGACGCTCTTCCGCGGCGAGCGGCTCAAGCTGATCCAGGCCGTGCCCGTCGTGGACCGGGCCGATCTGGCGCCCGGCGAGCTGTCGGCGGCCAAGAACAACGTGTACGTGGGCACCGGATCGCACGCGGTCGAGCTGCTCTGGGTCCAGCCGCAGGGCAAGAAGCCGATGCGCGCCGCGGACTGGGCGCGCGGTGTCCGGATCGTCCCCGGCGAGCTCGTCGGCAGCTGACGGACCGGCGGGCCGGGGCGGGGACGTAGGCTGGGACGGTTCGCCCTCTCACCATCAGCGGAGCACCTTTCACGTGAACGACCAGCCGCGTCGCCGTCCTGCCACACCCCACCGCCGACCGAAGAAGGACCCGGTCCGGTTCCTCGCCTTCGAGGCCCTGAGGGCCGTCGACGAACGCGACGCGTACGCCAACCTCGTCCTTCCCCCGCTGCTGAAGAAGGCCCGCGCGGCGGGCGACTTCGACAGCAGGGACGCGGCACTGGCGACCGAGCTGGTCTACGGGACGCTGCGCCGCCAGGGCACCTACGACGCGATCGTCGCCGCCTGCATCGACCGGCCGCTGCGCGAGGTCGACCCGCCGGTCCTGGACGTGCTCAACATGGGCGTGCACCAGCTGCTCGGCACCCGTATCCCGACCCACGCCGCCGTCTCCGCCAGCGTGGAGCTGGCCCGGGTGGTGCTCGGTGAGGGGCGGGCCAAATTCGTCAACGCCGTCCTGCGCAAGGTGACCGCCGACGACTTCGACGGCTGGGTGGCGCGGGTCGCTCCCTCGTACGAGGACGACGCGGAGGACCACCTCGCCCTCGTGCACTCGCACCCGCGCTGGATCGTCTCCGCGCTGTGGGACGCCCTCGGCGGCGGCCGGGCCGGCATCGAGGACCTGCTGGAGGCCGACAACGAACGGCCGGAGGTCACGCTCGTCGCCCGCCCCGGCCGCTCCACCACCGAGGAACTGCTGGACGCGCTCGGTGAGGACAACGGGCTGCCGGGCCGCTGGTCCCCTTACGCCGTACGGATGGCCGAGGGCGGCGAGCCCGGCGCCCTGACCGCCGTGCGGGAGAGCCGGGCCGGTGTCCAGGACGAGGGCAGCCAGCTTGTCGCCGCGGCCCTCGCCAACGCTCCGCTGGAGGGCAGCGACACCCGCTGGCTCGACGGCTGCGCCGGACCCGGCGGGAAGGCCGCCCTGCTGGCCGCCCTCGCCGCCGGCCGGGGCGCCGCCCTGCTGGCGGCAGAGAAGCAGCCGCACCGGGCCCGCCTCGTCGAGCGCTCCCTGGCCGGCAACCCCGGCCCGTACCAGGTGATCACGGCGGACGGCACCCGCCCGCCGTGGCGGCCCGGCACCTTCGACCGGATCCTGATGGACGTCCCGTGCTCGGGCCTCGGCGCGCTGCGCCGCCGCCCTGAGTCCCGCTGGCGGCGCCGCAAGGAGGACCTGGAGAGCTTCGCGCCGCTCCAGCGCGGTCTGCTGCGCGAGGCGCTGAAGGCCGTACGGGTCGGCGGCGTCGTCGGGTACGCGACCTGCTCCCCGCACCTGGCGGAGACCCGGGTGGTCGTCGAGGACGTGCTCAAGGGCCGCGGCGGTGCGCCGGTCGAGGCCGAGTGGGTCGACGCCCGTCCGCTGATGCCCGGGGTGCCCGCCCTCGGGGACGGGCCGGACGTCCAGCTGTGGCCGCATCTGCACGGCACGGACGCGATGTACCTCGCCGTGCTGCGGCGTACCGGCTGATCGGCCCCGACCGGGGTGCGGCGGCCTCGTACCGGGGTGAAAAGCACGGGAATGCGCGAACCGTAATGATCCCGTGAGGCTTTGGAGCGCACCGAAGCGGGGAAGTGCCGCAGAACATGGCAGGCTTGGCCCATGGCCCAGATCAACCCCAGCATTCTCTCCGCCGACTTCGCACGCCTCGCCGAGGAGGCACAGGCCGTCGAAGGCGCCGACTGGCTCCATGTCGACGTCATGGACAACCACTTCGTGCCCAATCTGACCCTCGGTGTGCCGATCGTGGAATCGCTCAGCAGGGCCACGGACACCCCGCTGGACTGCCATCTGATGATCGAGGACGCGGACCGCTGGGCTCCGCAGTACGTCGAGGCGGGCGCGGGTTCCGTCACCTTCCACGTGGAGGCGGCGGCCGCCCCCGTACGGCTGGCACGGGAGATCCGGGCCAAGGGCGCCCGCGCCTCCATGGCGCTCAAGCCGGCGACGCCCATCGAGCCGTACGAGGACCTGCTCCCCGAGCTGGACATGCTGCTGATCATGACGGTGGAGCCGGGCTTCGGGGGGCAGTCCTTCCTGGACATCATGCTGCCGAAGATCCGCCGCACCCGTGAGCTGATCTCCCGGCACGGCCTCGAACTGTGGCTCCAGGTCGACGGCGGGGTCTCCGAGTCCACCATCGAGCGGTGCGCCGACGCCGGGGCCGACGTCTTCGTCGCGGGCTCCGCCGTGTACGGCGCCAAGGACCCCGCCGAGGCGGTGCGGGCGCTGCGCGCCAAGGCCGACGGGGCGACCGCCTCCGCGCAGTGGGCGTGCGGCCACTGACGGGGGCGACGGAGCAGGCAGCCGCTCCGGCCCCCGATTGCCGGTCGGTCCGGCCAAGGGCAGATGAACGCGGTCCGACGGGACCGATCAAGGATCGCCGTATCTGACAGGATGAACGGCGTATCGAGAGCGTGAACAGCAGTGAGGAGAACGCGGTGTCTGCAATGTCGGCGGGCCGGTCCGCCCTGCGGATGGGGCCCGCGGAGCTGGTGCAGGCGGCGGCCATGGCCCGCCGCTTCTACCTTGAGGGCAAATCCAAGATCCAGATCGCGGAGGAGTTCGGCGTCAGCCGCTTCAAGGTCGCCAGGGTCCTGGAGACGGCGCTGGAGCGTGACCTCGTTCGGATCGAGATCCGGGTCCCCGCGGAGCTGGACGCCGAGCGCTCCGACGCGCTCCGCGCGCGCTACGGACTGCGCCACGCGGTCGTGGTCGAGTCCCCCGCGGAGGAGCAGGACGATGCCGCCGATCCGGAGAACCTGGGCGAGGTCGCGGCCGATCTGCTCGGCGAACTGGTGAACGAGGGCGATGTCCTCGGGCTGGCCTGGGGCCGGTCCACCATCCACATGGCCGCCGCCCTGGACCGGCTCCCGCCCTGCACGGTCGTGCAGCTCACCGGGGTGTACGACGCCGGCACCGCGGAGCGCGGCTCGGTCGAGGCGGTCCGGCGGGCCGCGCAGGTATCCGGCGGCGAGGCCCACCCGATCTACGCGCCGATGCTGCTGCCGGACCCGGCCACGGCCGCCGCGCTGCGCCACCAGACGGGGATCGCCCGCGCCTTCGAGTACTTCGACAAGGTGACGGTCGCGGCGGTGTCCATCGGTTCCTGGGAGCCCGGCATCTCCACGGTCCACGACATGCTGTCCGACGAGGAGCGCGAGCACTACGCCTCGCTCGGCGTCGCCGCCGAGATGTCGGCGCACCTCTTCGACTCGGAGGGCCGGCGGGTCGGCCGGGATCTCGGCGAGCGCTGCATCACGGTCGAGGCGGACCGGCTGCGCCGGATCCCCGAGGTGGTGGCGATCGCGGGCGGCCAGCGCAAGGCCGCGGCGATCGGCGCGGTGCTGCGGTCCGGGCTGGTCACCAGTCTGGTGACGGACACCGCGGCGGCCGACTACCTGCTGACCGACTCGGCCGCGCCGCGCCGGCCCGCGCTGGAGCGGCGCGACCCGGACGGGGAGTGAGCGAAGGACGTGGGGGTGGGGGGGGGGGGCCCCCCCCCCCCCCCCCCCCCGGGGGGGCCCCCCCCCCCCCCCCGGGGGGGGGGGCGGGGCCCCCGGCCCGCCCCCCCCCGGCGGCGCGCCCCCCGGGCCGGGGCGGGCCGGCCGGCCCCGGGGGGGGGGGGGGGCGGGGGGGGGGGGGGGGCGCGGCCCCCCCCCCCCCCCACCCCCACGTCCTTGACGCCCTCGGCCCCCGTCAGTCCCCGTCAGTCCTGCGGGACGCCCAGGACCGTCGCCTCCAGATACTGCTCCGGCTCCTTGTACTGGCTGACGTCGGCCGGGTTGTAGCGCGGTGTCTGCCGGGACCAGTCGAGGTTGCCGCGCATCCAGCTCCGCATGCCGTCCAGATACGGCTCCAGCATCCAGTCGAGCTGCGGATACGCGGCGAGCAGCTCGGCCTCCGCCGTGAGGAAGCGCTCGGTCTCGGTGGCGATCTCCGCGCAGACGTGGTCGAGCGACTCCTGCTTGCCGTACCCGCGGTGGTGCCGGACCAGGTGGACGAGATTGTGGATCTCGCCCAGCACCTGCTCCTTCTCGTACGAGTACACGTCATTGGCCCAGCACACGACGTTGCACGAGGCCTCCAGCGCGGTGATGAACCGGGGATCGTTGTGGATCGACTCGGGCGCCTCGATCCCGGCCACGATCTCTATCAGGTCCATGCAGACATGTATCGCCCCGGTGTGCCGACGCTTCTCGATGTACGTCGCCTCTGCCGGGACCACGCCGTCCGCCCGGTTCCCGGCCTCCCAGGTGGTGGCGGTCGTGAGGTACGTCATCAGGTGGTACGTGAACCGGCGCCGCCACTGGGGCGCGGCGGCCGGAACCGTACGTTCCCACAGGTCGACGAGAGCGACGACGGCGGCCGGCAGCCCCTCGGCCACGGGCCTGGCACCGCCCTCCACCACGGAACGCATCACCTCCACCACGCTGCGCACCCGGTCCGGGCTGCGGCCGAGGTGTCCGTCGTCCAGCTGGTCGTCGACGAGGAACAGCCAGACGAACCAGTCGGCGACGAGATCCAGATTCTCACTGTCGGCGGTCGGGTACACCATGCCGACGAAGGCCCCGAAGTCGGCCTGCTCGAAGCGGTCCCTGGCTGAATCCCGGTGCACCAGGCCGGTGTTGCGGGTCCAGCTGTCGAGGTGCTCCCGTACGTGCCCGACGTGCGGGTTCGTGCGCTGGGGGAACGGGCAGTAGATGTCCGGCAGTTCGCTCTCCACGGGCGGGTCGTGATCCTCTCCGGTCGTGTCTGCGAAGGAAGTTGTGGGCATTCCGCATATGCCTCCGGGGTGTCTGGCTGACCCGCCGGACCTGCGGGTTTGAAGCTACCTGACCCCTTGTCACCAGGTCCAGGGATGATGATCCCCAATGATCCGGAGGCGGTGGGGGTAGGGTCTGTGGGTAAGGCAGGTTCCACTTGCCCGGGACTCCCGGTCCTGTTCCTCGGAGGAACATACGAAGGCGGGAGTCGTTTGTTGTGTCTTCGTGGAAACGACCTGCGCCATTTCGTATGAAAAAATGAGTGTTATGCGTTTTCTTGAGCCCGGCACCGGTCGATACACAGAGTCCCCCTCGGTCCCGTACGACCTCACGTACGACGATGTCTTCATGGTCCCGGGCAGGTCGGCGGTCGGATCCCGCCAGGGCGTGGACCTGTCCTCGCCCGACGGCACCGGCACCACCATCCCGCTCGTCGTCGCGAACATGACGGCCATCGCCGGCCGCCGGATGGCCGAGACGATCGCCCGTCGCGGTGGTCTCGTCGTCATTCCGCAGGACATCCCGATCGAGGTCGTCACCGAGGTCATCAGCTGGGTCAAGACGCGCCACCTCGTGCTCGACACCCCCATCGAGCTGGCCCCCGGGCAGACCGTCGCCGACGCCCTGTCCCTGCTGCCCAAGCGCGCCCACGGCGCCGGTGTCGTCGTCGACAGCGACCGGCGGCCCGTCGGCGTGGTCACCGACCACGACCTGACCGGCGTCGACCGCTTCACCCAGCTCTCCGAGGTCATGTCCAGGGACCTGGTGCTGCTCGACGCGGACATCGACCCGCGCGACGCGTTCAACAAGCTCGACGGCGCCAACCGCAAGCTCGCCCCCGCGGTCGACGCCGAGGGCCGTCTCGTCGGCATACTCACCCGGAAGGCCGCACTGCGCGCCACTCTCTACACCCCCGCCACCGACGCGAACGGCAGGCTGCGGATCGCCGCCGCCGTCGGGATCAACGGTGACGTGGCGGGCAAGGCCAAGCAGCTGCTCGACGCAGGTGCCGACACCCTGGTCGTCGACACCGCGCACGGCCACCAGGAGTCCATGATCAACGCGGTCCGCGCGGTGCGGGCGCTGGACCCGCAGGTGCCGATCGTCGCGGGCAACATCGTCGCCGCCGAGGGCGTGCGCGACCTCATCGAGGCCGGCGCCGACGTCATCAAGGTCGGTGTCGGCCCCGGCGCCATGTGCACCACCCGGATGATGACCGGGGTGGGCCGGCCGCAGTTCTCCGCCGTTCTGGAGTGCGCCGCCGAGGCGAAGAAGTACGGCAAGCACGTCTGGGCGGACGGCGGCGTCCGCCACCCGCGCGATGTCGCCATGGCGCTCGCCGCGGGCGCGTCCAACGTGATGATCGGTTCCTGGTTCGCCGGGACGTACGAGTCGCCCGGCGACCTCCAGCAGTCCGCCGACGGCCGCTTCTACAAGGAGTCCTTCGGCATGGCGTCCGCGCGCGCCGTGAAGAACCGGACCTCCGACGAGTCGGCGTACGACCGGGCCCGCAAGGCGCTCTTCGAGGAGGGCATCTCCACCTCGCGGATGTTCCTGGACCCGACCCGTCCCGGCGTCGAGGACCTGGTCGACTCGATCATCGCGGGCGTCCGCTCCTCCTGCACCTATGCCGGTGCCGGCTCCCTCGCGGAGTTCGCGGAGAAGGCCGTCGTCGGAGTGCAGAGCGCCTCCGGATACGCGGAGGGCAAGCCGCTGCACTCCAGCTGGAGCTGACCCCGGGCCATCGCACCACCCGTGCCCCTTCCGGCCGTTCGCGCCGGAGGGGGCACCGGCGTGTCCGGGGAGCTCACGGGCGTGCGAAGGGGGCTCGCGGGGGTCGCCGCGGTGTCCGGATCACGGTGCCCCGGAGGGCCTTCACGCTTTTCAACTCAGTTGAAAATTAAGTAACATGAACCCCAATCAGCTACCCGCCTCTCTGCGGTAAGGGATCTCATGTCCTTCTTCACTGACCTGGCCCATCAGTACATCGACGGTGAGTGGAGGCCGGGCAAGGGCTCGTGGGACATTATCGACTTCAACCCCTTCGACGGTGAGAAGCTCGCCTCGATCACGGTCGCCACGGCCGACGAGGTGGACCAGGCCTACCGGGCGGCGGAGACGGCTCAGCAGGCGTGGGCCGACACCAACGCCTACGCCCGGCGGGCCGTACTGGAGAAGGCGCTGCGGATCGTCGAGGACCGCGAGGCCGAGATCGGTGACGCGATCGTCGCGGAGCTGGGCGGCACCCGCCTCAAGGCCGCCTTCGAACTGCACCTGGCCAAGGAGTTCCTGCGCGAGTCGATCCAGCTCGCGCTGCGGTCCACCGGGCAGATACTGCCCTCGCCGACCGAGGGCAAGGAGAACCGGGTCTACCGTGTGCCCGCCGGTGTCATCGGTGTCATCAGCCCGTTCAACTTCCCCTTCCTGCTGTCGCTGAAGTCGGTCGCCCCCGCCCTCGCGCTCGGCAACGCCGTGGTCCTCAAGCCGCACCAGAACACGCCGATCTGCGGCGGCACCCTGGTGGCCAAGGTGTTCGAGGACGCCGGGCTGCCCGCCGGACTCCTCAACGTGGTGGTCACCGACATCGCGGAGATCGGTGACGCGCTGCTGGAGCACCCCGTCCCGCAGGTCATCTCCTTCACCGGCTCCGACAAGGTCGGGCGGCACGTCGCGACCGTGTGCGCCGCCAACCTCAAGCGTTCCGTGCTCGAACTCGGCGGCAACAGCGCGCTCATCGTCCTCGACGACGCCGATGTGGACTACGCGGTCGACGCGGCGGTCTTCAGCCGCTACGTGCACCAGGGCCAGGTCTGCATGGCCGCCAACCGGATTCTCGTCGACCGCTCGGTGGAGCGGGAGTTCACCGAGAAGTTCGTGGCCAAGGTCGCCTCGCTGCGCGTCGGCGACCCGGCCGACCCGGCGACCCAGATCGGCCCGCTGATCAACTCCACCCAGGCCGAGGCGATCACCGCCCTGGTCGACCAGACCGTGGCGGCCGGTGCGACCGCACTGCTGCACGGGCAGGCCGTCGGCAACCTCGTCAGCCCCTCCGTACTGACCGGCCTGGCCGCCGACTCCCCGGTGCTCTCGCAGGAGATCTTCGGCCCGGTCGCGCTCCTGGTGCCGTTCGACGGTGAGGACGAGGCCGTCCGGATCGCCAACGACACCCCGTACGGACTGAGCGGCGCGGTGCACACCGGCAACATCGAGCGGGGCGTCCGGATCGGGCAGCGGATCCGCACCGGCATGATCCACATCAACGACGGCACCGTCCACGACGAGCCGATCGTCCCCTTCGGCGGTGAGAAGAACTCCGGACTCGGACGGCTGAACGGCGACTCGATGCTCGACGCCTTCACCACCCTGAAGTGGATCTCCGTGCAGCACGGGCGCTCCCGGTTCCCGTTCTGACCCCGCCCCACCTGCGGTGAGCGCGCCCCGCGGGGCGGGCCCGTGGTCTACTTCGGAGGGCGGCACCGCCGCCCTCCGAACGGCCCCGCCCGCCTCCGCCGGGGCCCCTCGCCACCGCAGAGAAGTGACCCGTACGACGTGCGACTGAACGACCTCGACGAACGCATCGTCCACGCGCTGGCTGAAGACGCCCGCCGCTCCTACGCCGACATCGGCTCCATCATCGGCCTGTCCGCGCCCGCCGTGAAGCGCCGGGTGGACCGGCTCCGCGCCGAGGGCGCGATCACCGGGTTCACCGTACGGGTGGACCCGGCGGCGCTCGGCTGGGAGACCGAGGGGTTCATCGAGATCTACTGCAGCCGCAACACCTCCCCGGAGTCGATCAAGCGGGGGCTCGCCCGCTATCCCGAGGTCGCCTCCGCGTCCACGGTCACCGGTGACGCGGACGCCCTCGTCCAGGTCTTCGCGGCGGACATGCGGCATTTCGAGCAGGTGCTTGAGCGGATCGCGGGCGAGCCGTACGTGGAACGGACGAAGTCCGTGCTCGTGCTCTCACCCCTGCTGCGGCGGTATTCGTCGGGGTCGCCGGGGTAGCGGGACGGGCTGGAGACGGCTGCACGGGCCGGGTTCGCGCAATGAATCTTCGTGTCCCGGGTGATCCGCGCAACGGATCGGTCGTCGGTGCGCAACAGTCGCCGCTTGTTCGGGGTGTCGGGCGGAACGTACCGTTTCT
Organism: Streptomyces sp. NPDC057900; assembly: GCF_042887885.1. Lineage (NCBI taxonomy): Bacteria > Bacillati > Actinomycetota > Actinomycetes > Kitasatosporales > Streptomycetaceae > Streptomyces > Streptomyces sp. NPDC057900. Next base: position 117,862 of record NZ_JBHVOI010000007.1, on the reverse strand, counting down.
ACGTCCCCGCCCCGCCCGCACCGTCCGAGGTCAGCCATGCCGCCGTTGCGCACCGCCCTGCTCCAGAGCTCCGGAACTCCCGGCTCGGTGGCCCGGAACACCGAGGTGCTCGACGACGCCGCCCGGCGCGCCGCGGCCGACGGGGCCCGGCTGCTGGTCTGCCCCGAGATGTTCCTGACCGGGTACGCGATCGGGGACGACGTGCCCCGGCTGGCGGAGGCCGCCGATGGGCCCGCCGCGCGGGCCGTCGCCGAGATCGCCGCACGGCACCGGATCGCCGTCCACTACGGCTACCCGGAGCGGGACGGCGACACCCTGTACAACGCCGCCCAGCTCATCGGCCCGGACGGCACCCCGCTCGCGAACTACCGCAAGACCCATCTCTTCGGCGGCTTCGAGCGGCACTGGTTCACCCCAGGTGAGCAGCCGGTCGTCCAGGCCGAGCTGGACGGGGTCCGTATCGGCCTGCTGACCTGCTACGACGTCGAGTTCCCGGAGAACGTCCGGGCGCACGCGCTGGCCGGCACCGACCTCCTGCTGGTCCCGACCGCGCTGATGCACCCCTTCCAGTTCGCCGCCGAATCCCTCGTCCCGGTCCGCGCCTTCGAGAGCCAGCTGTACATCGCCTACGTCAACCGGACCGGCCCGGAAGGCGAGTTCGAGTTCATCGGGCTGAGCTGCCTGGCAGGACCCGACGGCACGGTCCGCACCCGCGCCGGACGCGGCGAGGAGCTCGTCCTCGGGGACGTCGACCCGGACCTGCTGGCTGCCTCCCGCGCCGGCAACCCGTATCTGCTCGACCGGCGCCCCGGCCTGTACGGCTCCCTCGTCTGAGCCCGTCCTCTCACGTCTTCGCTTTTCCCCGCAAGGAGTCCGTACCTCATGACCGCCGTGCCCCCCGCCGTCCAGCACACCGAGGAAGCTGCCCCGCCGATCACCATGTTCGGGCCGGACTTCCCGTACGCGTACGACGACTTCCTCGCGCACCCCGCCGGGCTCGGCCAGATACCGGCGACCGAGCACGGCGCGGAGGTGGCCGTCATCGGCGGCGGGCTCTCCGGGATCATCACCGCCTACGAGCTGATGAAGATGGGGCTGCGGCCCGTCCTGTACGAGGCCGACCGGATCGGCGGACGGCTGCGTACCGTCGAGTTCGACGGCTGCACGGTGGACGGCGAGCCGCTCACCGCCGAGATGGGCGCCATGCGCTTCCCGCCGTCCTCGACCGCGCTCCAGCACTACATCGACCTGGTCGGGCTGGAGACCAAGCCGTTCCCCAACCCGCTCTCCCCGGTCACGCCCTCGACCGTCGTCGACCTGAAGGGCGAATCGCACTACGCCCGCACGATCGACGACCTCCCGCAGATCTACCGGGACGTGATGGACGCCTGGAACAGCTGCCTGGAGGAGGGCGCCGACTTCTCCGACATGAACCGGGCGATGCGCGAGCGCGACGTGCCGAGGATCCGGGAGATCTGGGCCCGGCTCGTCGAGAAGCTCGACAACCAGACCTTCTACGGCTTCCTCTGCGACTCCGAGGCCTTCAAGTCCTTCCGGCACCGCGAGATCTTCGGCCAGGTCGGCTTCGGCACCGGCGGCTGGGACACCGACTTCCCCAACTCCATCCTGGAGATCCTGCGCGTCGTCTACACCGAGGCGGACGACCACCACCGCTCCATCGTGGGCGGCAGCCAGCAGCTTCCGCTGCGCCTGTGGGAACGCGAACCGCAGAAGATCATCCACTGGCCGCTCGGCACCTCGCTGGCCTCGCTGCACGACGGCGAACCGCGCCCCGCGGTGACCCGGCTGAACCGCACCGCGGGCAACCGGATCACCGTCACCGACGCCTCCGGCGACATCCGCACCTTCCGGGCGGCCGTCTTCACCGGGCAGTCCTGGCTGCTGCTCTCCAAGATCGCCTGCGACGACGCGCTCTTCCCGATCGACCACTGGACGGCGATGGAGCGCACCCACTACATGGAGTCGTCCAAGCTGTTCGTCCCCGTCGACCGGCCGTTCTGGCTCGACAAGGACGAGGTGACCGGCCGCGACGCCATGTCGATGACGTTGACCGACCGGATGACGCGCGGCACGTACCTGCTCGACGACGGCCCGGACAAGCCCGCCAGCATCTGTCTCTCGTACACCTGGTGCGACGACAGCCTGAAGTGGCTGCCGCTCTCCGCGACCGAGCGCATGGACGTCATGCTGAAGTCGCTCGGCGAGATCTATCCGGGCGTCGACATCAGGAAGCACATCACCGGAAACCCGGTGACGGTGTCCTGGGAGAACGAGCCCTACTTCATGGGCGCGTTCAAGGCCAACCTGCCCGGCCACTACCGCTACCAGCGCCGGCTGTTCACCCACTTCATGCAGGACCGGCTGCCCGCCGACAAGCGGGGCCTGTTCCTGGCGGGCGACGACATCTCCTGGACGGCCGGCTGGGCCGAGGGGGCCGTCCAGACCGCGCTGAACGCCGTCTGGGGCGTGATGACCCAGTTCGGCGGCGCGACCGACGCGGCCAACCCCGGCCCCGGCGACCTGTTCGACGAGCTCGCCCCGGTCGAACTCCCGGAGGACTGAGGCCGGTTACGCGGGCCGGCAGACGCTGCGCTGCCGGCCCAGGCCTGAGATCTCGACCTCCATCACATCGTCCGGGCCCAGGTAGGGGAAGCGGCCGGACAGCGCCACGCCCTGCGGCGTACCGGTGTTGATGATGTCTCCGGGCTCCAGCACCAGGTACTGCGACAGGTGGTGCACCAGATGCGCCACGCTGAAGATCATGTCCGCGGTGGAGGAGTCCTGCCGGGGCTCCCCGTTGACGTGGCTGGTCAGCCGCAGCCGCTGCGGGTCACCGACCTCGTCGGCCGTCACCAGCACCGGGCCCAGCGGGTTGAACGTGGCGCAGCTCTTGCCCTTGGACCACTGGCCGCCCGACTCCTCCAGCTGGAAGGCGCGCTCCGAGACGTCGTTGCTGACCGCGTAGCCCGCGATGTGCGCGGCCGCGTCGGCGGGGGAGTCCAGGTAGGAGGCGCGGCGGCCGATGACGACGGCCAGCTCCACCTCCCAGTCGGTCTTCTTCGAACCGCGCGGGATGAGCACGTCGTCGTACGGGCCGACGACCGTGTTCGGGGACTTGTAGAACAGGATCGGCTGCTCGGGCGGCTCGGCCCCGGACTCCGCCGCGTGGGCCGCGTAGTTCTGCCCGATGCACAGGAGCGCGGAGGGCCGGGCCACCGGGGCGCCGATCCGCTGCCCGGTGATGTCGGTCTCCGGGAGCTTGGGCTCCGCGGGGATCAGGTGCGGGTTGTCGGCCAGCGCGGTGAGGAACGCGCCGTCGATGTCGTCGGTGACGCCCGACAGGTCGTAGTGGCGGCCCTCGGGACAGACGACGACCGGGCGCTCGTGGCCCGGCTCGCCTATGCGCATCAGTCGCATGACGGGTGGATCTCCTGACGGTACGAATACGGGTACGGGACGGCTTTCGGTACGGGTGGCGGTCAGCGCAGCCGGACGAGCGCCTCGGCGGTGACGGCGTGGACCGGCGGGCGCCCGGCGAGCAGCCGCAGCACCTCGTTGACGGCACTGGTGCCCAGCCGCTGCCGGCACTCGACGCTGCCGGCCGCCTGGTGCGGGGTGAGCAGCACGTTCGGCAGGGCGCGGAAGGGGTGGCCGACGGGCAGCGGCTCGGCGTCGTAGACGTCGATCGCCGCGTCCAGCCGGCCGGTGGACAGCTCGGCCAGCAGCGCGTCCTCGTCGACCAGCCACGAGCGGGCGGTGTTCACCAGGCCCGCCCCGTCCGGCATCAGCGCCAGCTGCTCCGCGCCGATCATCCGGTGGGTCTCCTCGGTGACCGGTGCGTGCACGGCCACGATCCGGCTGCCGGAGAGGAGTGTCTCCAGCGGTACGGACTTCACGCCGAGCGCCTCCGCGTCGGCCTCGGAGAGGAACGGGTCCGTGACGCTGACCCGTGCGCCCATCGCCCGCACCATCCGGATGTAGGCCCGTCCGGTGCGGGAGGCGCCGATCACCCCGATGTCGCTGCCGTGGATCTCGTGGCGCGGCGGTGCCGTGCTCGCCGCCGCCCAGTCCTGCCCGCCGCGCAGGGCGTGGTCGAAGCGCTGGACGCGGTGGAGCAGCGAGAGGGTGAAGGCGAGGGCCACCTCTGCGACCGGGCGGGCCATCTCGTCGCCTGCCTGGGTGACCAGGATGCCCCGCCGGAACACGTCCTCCGTCACATAGGGCGCGACCGCGGAGCCGGTGTGCGCCACCAGCTCAAGCCGGTCCGCGTGGGCGAGGAGTCCGGCGTCCACCTTCGGCGCCCGCCAGGACAGGATCAGCGCGCGGGCGCCGGGCAGCGCCGCCTTGAGCGCTTCCCGGTCGCTGTGGTCGTCGAGGACGGTGAGCGCGGCGGCCCGCTCCAGCTCCTGCCACACCTCCGGGGTGAAGAACTGCTCGCGCAGGTGCGGGGGTACGGCGACGACCACCCGGGAGGAGGAGCGGTCGGCGGTTTCAGGAGAGCCAGGCATCGAGGTGCTCCGCAACGAAGGCGTCATCGGTCAGCCAAGGGTAGGCCGAGGCCACCCGGGTGATCTCCTCGGCTTGTCCGGGGGAGAGCGTCTCGGCCGGGTCCAGGCAGCGGATGTTCGCCAACAGGCCCTGGCGGCGCAGCACTTCGTGCACCCCGGCGATGCAGCCGCGGAACGCGTTGCGTACGTCGAAGACCGCGCTGTTGGCGTCGGTCAGCTCGGAGCGGCGGGCCAGGCAGCGGACCATCGCTCCGTGGTCTCCGGCGCGGGCCAGCCGGACGTCTTCGAGGAGGGTGACCGCGGAGCTCGTCCACACCGCCCACTGGCCGAGCAGCCCGCCCGCGAACCAGCGCCGGGGGCCGTCCGCCGCGCCGTACGGGGTGAGCAGGTCACCGATGATGTCGTCGTCGTTGCCGGTGTACAGCGCCACCTCGCCGGCCCGGTCGGCGGCGGACACCGCCCGTACGACGTCGGCGGTGCGGTAGCGGTCGAAGGGGGCGATCTTGACGGCGGCGGTGTTCGGCAGGTCGGTGAACGCGGACCAGAAGCCGGGCGACAAGTACCGTCCGCCGACGGCCTCCTGGAGGTAGAACCCGATCACCGGAAGGACCTCGCCGACCGCCCGCGCCCGTTCCAGCAGCCCCTTCTCGTCGGCGCCGGGCACGGCCGGGGAGAGCAGCACCGCGTCGTAGCCGAGCTCTGCGGCGGTGGTGGCCTCGGCGACGGCCTGCGCGGTGTAGCCGCAGGCACCGGCGACCTTGACGAACGGGCGGCCGGCCTCGGCGTCGATCGTCTCGGCCGCGAGCTCCAGGACGGGCCGCAGGAGACCGACGCCGGGCTCGCGGATCTCGAACTGCGTGGTGTGTACGGCGACGGCGGCGCCGCCCGCCCCGGACGCCAGGTAGTAGCGGGTCAGCGCGCGCTGGCGGCGCTCGTCGAACGTGCCGTCCGCGTGCAGCGCCAGCGGATGGGCGGGTATCGCCGCACCCCGGGCGAGCAGATCCAGAGCGGGGGTGGCTTGGGGGGAAGTCGGGGTGGACGGGCGGGGGGAAGCGGACATGGAGTGGATCAGAACCTTCCGTCACGTACCTGGAACTTGGTGGGCTTGCCGGACAGCGGGAGTCCGCGCCGCAGCCAGTCGGCCTGCCACTCGACGAGGGTGCGCAGTGCCACGTCCGGGTAGCCGAAGAGGGCGTGGCAGCGGCTCGCGTCGGAGAGCAGCGCGGTGGGCGCCTCGGCCCCGGCGAGGACCGGCTCCTTGGAGAACTCCTCGCCGAACCACTGCGCGATGCGGCGCACCGAAGCGGTCTCGGGGCCGGTGAGGTTGAGGGTGAACGGCTCGCCGTCGGTGGCGTGCAGCAGTGAGCGCAGGGCGACCTCGTTGGCGTACCCCTGCCAGACGACGTTGGCGTGACCGGTCGTCACATCGACGGGTTCGCCCGCCTGTACCCGGTACGCGATGTCGGCGAGGACGCCGTAGCGCAGGTCGACCGCGTAGTTGAGGCGGATGTTGGCGACCCTGGTGCCGAGGGTCAGCGCGGCGTGGCCGAAGATCCGCTCCCGGCCGAGGCACGACATGGCGTACTCCCCGACCGGGCCGACCGGGTCGGTCTCGGTGCAGCCGCCGGAGGAGACCGGCACCAGCGGGTACACGTTGCCGGTGGAGAACGCGGCGATCCGCGATCCGGACCAGCGGCGGGCCACCCGGTCCGGCATCGCGGCGTTCACCGCCCAGGCGAGCGAGGGCGCCCCGGCGGAGCCGAATTTGGCGCCGACCATGAAGACGACGTTACCGGCGTCGGGCAGTTCGGCCAGGTCCGCGGCCGGGTCCATCAGGTCGAAGGCGACCGTACGGACCCCGGCGGCCTCCAGCTCGTCCGCGGCGGCCTTGTCCGACCAGCGGGAGACGGCGTACACGGTCACGTCCGTGCGGCCCGCGGCGTCCAGTGCCCGGCGGGCCAGCCGGCACAGGCTGGGGCCCATCTTGCCGCCCGCGCCGAGGACCAGCAGGTCGCCTTCGAGGCGGCCGAGGTCGGCGACGAGCGCGGGGGAGGGGGTGGCGAGCCGCTCTTCGAGTGCGGCCTCATCGGTGAACATATGGCTGGCTATCCCTTGATTCCGGACGCGGTGACGCCCTCGGTGAAGTAGCGCTGGCCCACCATGTACGCGGCGAAGATGGGCACGAACGCGATGACGGAGCCGGACAGCACCACGTTGAGCGGCACGTTCTGCTGCTGGAGCGAGGCGATGCCGACGGTGAGGGTGCGCATGTCGGTGGACTGGCCGATGACCAGCGGCCACAGGAAGTCGTTCCAGTGCCACAGGAAGACGAAGACCCCGAGCGTGGCGAGGATCGGCTTCAGCAGTGGCAGCACGATCCGGTAGAAGATCTGCCACTCGCTGCACCCGTCGAGCCTGGCGGCCTCGAAGAGTTCGTCGGGCAGTCCCTGGATGAACTGCCGCATCAGGAAAACCGCCTGGGCGTTGGCCAGGGTCGGGATGATCAGTCCCCAGTACGTGTCGACGCCGCCGAGCTTCGCGATCATCGCGAACGTCGGGATCATCGTGACGTGGTACGGGACCATCACCATCGACAGGAACGACCAGAACATGGCCTCCCGGCCGGGGAACCGCTTCTTGGCGAACGCGTATCCGGCGAGCGAGGCGAGCAGCAGCACGCCGACGACCGAGACGACCGAGTACAGCAGCGTGTTCAGCAGCCAGCGCGGCACGTCCTGGGCGCCCATGACGGTGTCGTACGCCTCGCCGGTCAGCGGCCAGGGCAGCAGACTGCCGGGGAAGTCGACCGCGGCGGACGGCTTCAGCGAGAGCACGACCATCGCGTAGAACGGGAAGACCGTCACGAGCGCGGCGACCGTCAGCAGCGCGCCGCGGGCTATCCGGCCGGCCCTGGTCGGGCGCATCCCGTACGGGACGGTGTCCTGCTCGGAGAGCTTGCGCAGCTTGCGTTCGGCCCGGCGCGCGGCCCGGTCGGGGGGAGCCGGGGCCGCCTTGCGGACGGGCGGGGCCTTCGTCTCCTCGGGTGCGGTTGTCATGGTCACTGGTCCTTCCCGATCACGAGCCGCTGGATCACCGCGACGACCACGGTCAGCACGAAGAGCGCGACACCGATGGCGGAGGCGTAACCCAGGTCGAAGTACTTGAAGCCCGCGTCGTAGAGCTGGAAGACGAGCGTGTAGCTGGCGTTGGCGGGTCCGCCGCCCGTCATGGTGTAGACGGCGTCGAACACCTGGAAGGAGGCCGTCGTCTCGATCACGGCGAGGAAGAACAGGGCGGGCTTGAGCTGCGGCAGCACGATGTACCGGAACCGCTGCCAGGGCCCCGCCCCGTCGGTGAGCGCGGCCTCCTCCAGCTCGCGCGGGATGTCCTGCATCCGGGCGAGCAGGATGAGCATCCCGTAGCCGAAGCGGGACCAGATGCCGACGATCGCGAGCGCGGGCAGCACCAGCACGTCGTCGGAGAGCCAGGAGCCTTCCGACAGCCCGAACCAGCCCATCAGGGTGGACCACGGGCCGCCGGTCGAGAAGATCCAGACGAAGACGGTGGCGGCCAGCACCAGTGAGGTGACGACCGGCAGGAAGAACACCGAACGGAAGAACTTGGCGCCGCGGAACGCGCGGCGGGTGATCAGCGCCAGGCACACGGAGGCGGCGAGCGTGCCGGGTACGGCGATCACGGTGTACAGGACGGTGACCTTGAGGGCCTGCCAGAACAGCGGATCGGCCCAGAGGCGGGTGAAGTTGTCGAGCCCGATGAAGCTGCCGCCGCCGGTGAGGGAGTAGTCGGTGAAGCTCATCAGCACACCGGCGACGCCCGGACCGAACCGGAAGGCGAGGAACAGCAGGAAACACGGGAGGACGAAGAGCAGGCCGATCCGGGCCTCGCGGCGCGCCTGCGGCCCGCTGCGACGGCCCCGGCGGGTGGGTTCCGCGACGACTGCCACGGGGATCTCCTTGCGGTACGGGGGAATTGCGGGGGGTTCCGGGGTGCCATCCCCCGGTGGGATCGTGGGGGCCGGAGACCGGCCCCCACGACCGTTGATCAGCGGCCGAGCATCGCCTGCGCGGCCTTCTGCGCGGCGTCCAGCGCGTCCTGCGGGCTCTTCTTGCCGAGCAGCGCGGCCTGGATCTCCGGGGCGAGCACGCCCTGGACCTCACGCGCCTTGTCCTGGAGCGGGCCCACGTCCATGCTCGGCAGCGTGGCGCCGACGGCGGTCTGGAGCTTGTCGTCCGGGTACAGGTCGCCACCGGACTTGCGGGCCGGGAAGTAGCCGGCGGCCTTCTGGAGTCCGGCCGAGTTCTTCGACTCGGCGACGAAGTTCAGCCAGTCGCCGGTGTTCTTCTTGTCGGCGCCCTTCAGCATCGCCAGCGCGCCGACGGTGCCGTAACCGACCGACGCGGTGTCCTTCAGCGGCGGCTGGACGACGATGTTCTCCTTGCCCCAGAAGGGTTCGACGTCCGCCGGGGTGTTCTGCCAGGTGCAGGCCACCTTGCCCTTGGCGGTCGGGGTCTGCTCCAGCTTGGGCGTGGTCGTGACCAGGTCCTTGTCGGTGTAGCCGCCGTCGACCAGCTTCTTGAGGTACGTCAGGGCCTTGACGCCGGCCGCGTCGTTGAAGGTGACGTTCTTGCCGTCCTCGGAGAAGACGTCGCCGCCGGCCTGCCAGAGCAGCGGGTAGAAGGTCATGTTCAGGGTCTGCTGGGTGTCACCGCTGTAGCTGGTGGCGTAGTAGCCCTTCTTCTTCAGCTTCGGTGCCAGCGCGTCGAGGTCCGCCCAGCTTGACGGGTAGCTCTTCTCGCCGATCGCGTCGAACACCCGCTTGTCGCAGATCAGCGGGTTGGCGCTGGTCAGGATCGGGGTGGCGAGCGGCTTGCCGTCCACGGTGACGGACTTCAGCGCGAAGTCGGTGTAGTCCGACTTGGCGGAGGCCGGCATGTAGTCGTCGGCCGGGATGATGCTCTTGGTGTACTTCGGCAGCTGGTCCGGGATCAGGTAGACCGCGTCGGGGCCCTTGCCGGAGGCGATCGCGGTGGCCAGGGCGGTGTCGCGGTTGGCCCAGGGGAAGGTCTCCACCTTCACCTTGACGCCGTCGTGCTTCTTCTCGAACGCCTTGACCAGGCCGTCCCAGTACGCCTTGTTCTTGGCCTCGTCGAAGATGACCGGGTAGGTCCACATGGTCACGGTGTTGCCGTCGTCGCCGCTGCCGGAACAGCCGGCCAGCACTCCGGCGGCGAGCGCGGTGGCCAGGACGGGCGCGGCGAGGGCGCGGACTCTGGAACGGCGGGTGAGGAGACGGGACATGAGGTGGTCCTCCGGGAACCTGAGGGCGGGAAGAGGGGAAGTCACTGCGCCGGGACCGTCTGGACGGTGCCGGTGTGCCGGGCGCGTTCGGCGGCGAACGCCGCGAGGTGGCTGCCGAGCGAGGTGGCGGGACCGGAGCGGACGGCCCCGGAGTCGCCGGTGGCGACGGCGGTGACGAACGCCTCGACGAGTGCGGCGTCCCCGCCGCCGTGCCCGTCGGCCGCGTTCGAACCGGACGCGCCGAGTTCGTGGACGGTGGACTCGCCGGTCCGGAAGTCCTGCACCGTGACCCGCTCACCGTCACCGATGAGCCAGCCGTGAGAGCCGAAGATCCGGGTCTGGCGGTGGGTCTGCTCGGTGAACGCGACCATCTGGAAGGTCGCGGTCACCCCGTCCGTCAACTGCATGGCGAGGACCTGGTGGTCCACCACGTCGTTGTCGCTCCGGTACGCGCAGACCCCGTACGGGCCCTCACGCAGCGCCTGCACGAGTCCGGCTTCGTCGGTCGCCTCTGTGACATGGGTGACCGGCCAGACCGCGCCCTTCTCGCGCAGCGTCGGCATGTACAGCTTCAGCGCGCTGTACGGGCAGTCCGCCTCGACCGCGCAGTCCAGGCACCGCTCGGCGGACCCGGCCGGGGCGTTCTCTGGCCGGAAGTGCTTCAGCCCGCCGAAGCCGGTGACCTGCTCGATCCGGCCGCCCATGATGTACGTGATCCAGTCCAGGTCGTGGCAGGACTTGGCCAGCAGCATCGGGGAGGAGTCCTTCTCACTGCGCCAGGGGCCGCGTACGTAACTGTGCGCGTAGTGCCACCAGCCGACCGGCTCCAGATGGTCGAGCGAGACCAGCTGACCGAGCACTCCGGAGTCCACGACCTCCTTCACCAGGTCGGTGTACGGGGTGTACCGCATGACGTGGCAGACGGCGAACAGCACTCCGGCCCGCTCCACCCCCTCGACGATCCGCCGGGTCTCCTCCTCTGTCGGGGCGAGCGGCTTCTCCGCGAGGATCGCGTAACCGGCCCCGGCCAGGGCCAGCACCGGCTCCACGTGGAAGCGGTCCTGGGTGGCGACGATGACGGCGTCCGCGATGCGGTTCTCCACCAGCGGCCGCCAGTCGTCGAACTCGACGGGTGCGCCCGCGGCCGCCCGCGCCGCGGGGCGCGGATCCGCGACGGCGACGAGTTCGGCGCGCTCCGGGTGCGCCTTGATCCACTCGGCGTACGTCAGACCGCGGTTGCCGGCGCCGACGAGTGCGACGCGTACGGGCCGGCCGGTGATCGGGGTATGCGTGGACACGGGGAATCCCTGGTGCTCGATGGGCGCGGGGGCCCAGATGGTCAGAAGCGCAGCGTGGCCGAGGTGTGGGCGACGCGGTCGCCCTCGTCCGGGAGCGCGGTGCGCTCTGTGCCGTCCTCGACGCAGCCGGTGTGCAGCAGATGGCTGGAGCCGCCGAACGCCGCGGGCCGCAGTTCGAGCCGGCCACCGGTGAAGGTGGATCCGGTGGCCCGGTAGCGGTTGGGCCCCTCGGTGAGCAGCACATGGGCGGTGTCCCCGGACGCGGCCGAGTCGAGTCCGCCGAGCTGCCAGTCGACGGTGCGTCCGGAGCCGGTACGGGCGAGCAGGGCGCCGTCCTTGTTGGTGCCGGACAGCCGCGTGCCGTCGATGCGCAGGCCCTGGTCCTTCGCCGAGGTCAGCTTCAGCCCGGTGTCGCGGAGTTCGCCGCCCAGGACGGTGACGTCGGTGTGGGCGAGCGAGACCGGGGCGGTGTCCTTGGATCCGGTCAGCGTGCACTGGTCGAGGACGAGCGGCCCGGTGCCGTTGAACAGCGCGCCGTCGACGCCCTTCAGGGTGGTGCGCTGGACGGTGAGCGGCGCGGTGACATTGGCCTGGGTGATCTCCGCGCCCGCCGCGAAGGCGAAGGAGGAGTCCGCGATCACGTTGGGGCGGGCGGACAGGTCGGAGGCCCGGGAGACGATCAGCGGGCCCGTCGCCGTACAGCCGCGCATCTGCACGCCGTCCGCGTTGACCCAGAGCATTCCGGAGCCGTCCAGCGACTTCTTGCCGATGACCAGGACGTCCTCAAGGGTCAGATCGGTGATCTTGACGCGGGCCACGAACCAGGAGCAGGCGTGCCGGCGCACGGTGATCCGCTTGGCCCGGCCGCCCCAGGCCGCGCCCGAGTTGGCGAAGGTCATCAGCCCCGAGTTGCCGGTGTACGTGAGGTCGTGCTCGAACTGGCCGTGCGTCACGAACGGGCCTTCGTCGTCACCGTCGCCGTGGCAGTTGGTGACGTAGCAGTAGGCGGAGGCCGTGAAGTCGTTCAGATGGCGGGCGTTGGAGGTGTGGCAGTCCTCCACGTGCCCGTACAGGCAGTAGATCTGCTGGGTGAGGTAGCCCGCGCCGCCGTAGGTGACGGACTTCGGGTTGGTCAGTGAGCACTGCTCCGTGCGGTAGTACGTGCACCAGCGGCGCATCACCACGGGCCAGAACGTGCCGATGGCCTCGATGCCGGAGACGTCGCAGCGCACGGCGTACTCGTAGGCGACCGGGTGCGAGCCGGTCATCTCGTCCTCGCCCCAGCCCTCGAAGACCATGTTGCGCACGTGGGCGCGGTCGACGGGTTCGATCCGGGTCCAGGTCAGGGTGCGTCCGGCGGCCAGGTCCCAGCCGATCTGGTAGTTGACCCGGATGTGCGTGGCGTCGACGACATCCGTGACCTGGACGAGCCGCTGGATCTCCTTCTCGTACTGCCCGGACAGGGCGTTGATCTCCACGGCCCACCACTGGCCGACCGCGAACTTCGCGGAGTCACCGACCTCGAAGAGGTCCGAGAGGTCCGGCATCGCCGAGCTCAGTGTGTGCTTGAGGGTGGTGTCGGTGACGGTGCCGCGGAAGGAGAGGACGGCGCCGAAGGGGTTGTCGTGGGTGTTCTTCTCGATGCCTTCGGTGTGGATGTGGTGTCCGCCGAAGTCGAGTTCGATGTCGGAGCGGTCGAAGAGGTGGCGTTTGGTGAACAGGAGGTCGGTGTGGGCCTCGATGCGGTGGACGCTGGTGTCGTTGACCATGGCGTCGAGTGCGGTGTCGGCGGGGGTCTTGGCGTCGAAGTGGCCGAAGGTGCGGAAGTCGAGCGTTCCGGTGTGGAGCTGGTGCCAGCGGCCGGTCTTCACACCGTCGGGGGCGATGACGGTGCCGCCGTTGTGGGCGGCGGTGGACTTCCTGTCCCAGCGCAGGGCCATCGCGCCGCCGTCACCGGGGGTGCGGTAGCCGGCCAGCAGGATCTGGGCGCCGTCGGCCAGCGGCTTGGTGTTCAGGGCCCGCAGCGCGGCGACCGAGTCCAGACTCAGGACATCACCGGTATGGGCGGGTGCGGCCTGCGCGGACCCGGCGGCCACGGCCGAACCGGCCATGACCAGACCGGCGAGACCCGAAGCCCGCAGCACATTGCGACGGGACGAAGCAGGGGTGGAGTGGTGCGGAACGCTCATGCGGACTTCGCCTTCCAAGAAGCGCGACAAGTGAGGGAGCGTTCCTGCGGTGGACTGCCATGGGGCGGATGGCTGAAAAGGGTCCGGCCGTTGGATGTTCACGACGCGGTGGGCAGGCGTCGGAATCGGACCGGGAGGGGTAAATCGGCGGTGACGGATGAGCGTCACCGGGGTTGGCAGGGAACCTACGGCGGGTTATGCCGATCGGTCAAGGCCTGATTTCGTCGGAATGCGACGTCGCGGTGTCCGAAACGCCGTCCTCCGGGTCGTCGACCCAGCCCAGCGAGACGCTGATCCGGCGCGCCGAGTCCCGCACCTGGCCGCCCAGCTCCTGGTAGCGCCAGGCCGGCAGCCCGGTCTTCAGTCCGGTGATGGAGACGGCCCCGGCGCACACCGAACGGTCGTCGAAGACCGGTGCGCCGATGCAGATGATGCCCTCGGCGTCCTCCTCGTCGTCCAGGGCGTAGCCGACCCTGGCGATGTCGCGGAGGTGGGAAAGGAAGGTCGCCGGGTCGGTGATCGTGCGGGACGTGCGCCGGGGCAGCCCGAACCGCTCGACGACCGAGGCGGCCTCGCTCTGCGGCACGGCGGAGAGCAGCGCCTTGCCCAGGCCCGTGCAGTGCGGCAGCTCGCGCTGGCCCATCCGCAGATCGAGCCGGACGCGCTGGTCGAGCTCGACCTGGTCCACCACGACCGCGTGGCCGTCCTCGGGGACGGCGAGCCTGGAGGCCATGCCGGTGGTGCGGCTGAGCTCGCGCAGGACGGGGTGGGCGACCCCGCGCAGCGAGACCTGGGACCTGGCCCGGTCGCCGAGCCTGGCCAGGCTCATGCCGAGCCGGTAGCGGCGGTTCATGCCCTCGCCGTCGTCCGAGACCAGTCCGTAGGCGCGCAGGGTCTGGAGCATGCCGAACGCGGCGCTCTTGGAGATGGAGCAGACCTGGCCGACCTCGGTGACGCTCAGGCCGTTCCCCTGGGAGGGGGCGGCGAGAGCTTCGAGGATGTCGGCTGCCCTGGCCACGCTCTTGACCCAGTATTTCGGTTCCTCAGGGGCAGCACTGTTCGTCATAGCAGAACAGCCTAGTGCCTATGGGGTCCTGCGGCGTACGCGCAAACCAAGAAAACCCGGAAATCGGGGCCTTGAGTGGCTGGAAGGGGGTTGACCGGCCTCAGGGGCGGACGTAATATCCAGGCACTGTTCTGCTCTACAGAACAGCGTTCTGAAAAAGCGAAACGCAGTACCGAGCACCACGGATCACCTCTTCCTGCGGCGACTGCCGGGCGGATGGCGCCAGGGACTCACGGGCCGGGCAGGGCCCGCGAAAACCGACGACTCTCGACGCAAGGAGCAAGCACCATGAGTTCAGGCCCGGTAGGCAACGAATCCGGAGCCCGACTCGCCGAACGCGCCCGCCAGGTCGTACCCGGCGGCGTGAACAGCGGTCAGCGCAGCGTTCCCGGACTGACCGACCTGGTCGTCACCGGGACCGACGGCGCACGGTTCCGTACCGCCGACGGACGCGAGTACACCGACTTCCACTCGGCGTTCGGCCCGCCGCTGCTCGGCCACAACGACCCCGACGTGGCCGCCGCCACCGCCGAGGCCGGCGCCACCCTCGGCCACATGGGCGTCGGCGTCACCGAGGGCGAGATCCTCCTCGCCGAACAGCTCACCGAGCTGATCCCCTCGATCGAGAAGGTGCTGCTCACCAGCACCGGCAGCGAGGCCACGTTCCACGCGCTGCGCGTCTCCCGCGCCGCGACCGGCCGCCGACTGGTCGTCAAGTTCCAGGGCTGCTACCACGGCTGGCACGACTCGGTCAGCCTCAACGTCATCTCCGCGCCCGAGAAGGTCGGCGGCCACGACCCGATCTCGACCGGCATCCTGCCCGAGGTCCTCGAAGCCACCCTCGTCCTGCCGTTCAACGACAGCGAGGCCGTCCGCCGCACCTTCGCCGAGCACGGCTCCGACATCGCCGCCGTCATCGTCGAACCCGTCCCGCACAACGTCGGCGCGCTCCTGCCCTACCAGGAGTTCCTCACCACGCTGCGCGAGGAGACCACGAAGGCCGGCAGCGTCCTGATCTTCGACGAGGTCATCACCGGCTTCCGCCACGCGCTGGGCGGCTGGCAGCAGATCTCCGGCGTCACCCCCGACCTCACCACCCTCGGCAAGGCCATCGCCAACGGCGCCCCCGTCGGCGCGATCGGCGGCCGCGCCGACCTGATGGACCTCTTCTCCACCAGCCCCGGCGCCCCGGCCTTCTTCGCCGGCACGTACAACGGACACCCGTCCGTCGTCGCCGCCGCCCTCGCCACGCTGCGCAAGCTCCGCGAGGAGCCGGTCCACGACCACGTCTTCCGGCTCGGCGGCCGCGTCCGCACCGAACTGACCGGACTGTACGAGCGCCTCGGCGTCCCCGCCGTCGTCACCGGCTACGGCTCCGTCTTCGTCAGCTACTTCATGCCCGGTGAGGCCCCCCGCACCTATGCGGACCTGCTGAACAACGACGCCTCGCTGTTCGTCGGCTACCGCCGCAAGCTGCTGGAGCACGGCCTGTTCGAGCTGCCGCTCAACCTCAAGCGCAGCCACATCAGCTACGCGCACACCGACGCCGACGTGGACCGCCTGATCGCGGGCACGGAGGCCGCGGTCAAGGCCGTCCTCGCGGACGGCGGCGCCCGAGACCTGGAGAACACCTCGACCATGGGTGGAGCGACCCGCTGATGCTGACCGTCAACCGCACCCGCCCCGTCGGCCCCGCCGGACGGATCACCCGTGTCGAGACCCTGATGCTCGGCACCTCCTGGCGCGACTTCGGCTACGTCCGGGTCCACACCGACGAGGGCCTGTCCGGCATCGGCGAGATCACCCACCCCTACCGGGTCGGCGAGGTCTGCGCGCTCACCGAGGCCATCGCCGGGCGCCACCTGATCGGCGCCGACCCCTTCGACGTCGAGGAAGTCTGGCTCCGCGTCTACCAGGGCGACTTCCTGCGCGGCGGCGACATGGGCGGCGTCGCCCTGTCCGGCCTCGACCAGGCGATGTACGACCTGATGGGCAAGGCGCTCGGCGTCCCCGCCTACCGGCTGACCGGCGGCGCCTGCCGCGACGACGTACGCGTCTACGCCAACGGCTGGTACACCGGGGAACGCGAGCCCGAGACCTTCGCGGCCAAGGCGAAGGAGACCGTCGCCAAGGGCTTCACCGCCCTCAAGTTCGACCCCTTCGGCCCCGGACTGCACGAGCTGGAGCGCGCCGAACTGCGCCGCTCCATCGACCTCGTGGCCGCCGTGCGCGAGGCCATCGGCCCGGACATCGACCTCTTCATCGAGGGCCACGCCCGCTTCGCCATGCCGACCGCCGCCCGCCTGGTGCGCGAGCTGGAACCGTTCGACATCGGCTGGTTCGAGGAGCCGATGCCCTGGACCCACATCGAGCGGTACGCCGAACTGCGCCAGCGCGCCGCCTTCCCCATCTCCGGCGGCGAGCACTTCCACAACCGCTACGAGTACAAGCAGCTCTTCGCGACGAACGCGGTCGACATCATTCAGCCCGACCTGTCCATGGCCGGCGGCTTCACCGAGGTCAGGAAGCTGGCCGCGATCGCCGACACCCACGGCATGCTGGTCGCCCCGCACAACTCCAACTCCCCGCTCTGCACCACCGTCTCGGTGCACGCGGCGCTCGGAATCCCCAACTTCAAGATCCTCGAAACCTTCGACGGGCTCCTGGAGCCGTTCGTCTTCGACGCCCTCAAGGGCACCCTCCCGATGAAGGACGGCCGCATCGGACTGCCGACCGCGCCCGGCCTCGGCGTCGAACTCGTCGACGAGGTCTTCGAGGAGCACCCGCCCAGCCACCGCTTCTGGAACATGTTCGCGGACGGCTGGGAGAAGCGGAACCGCACATGATCACCGACGTCCACTCCCATCTCTTCCGGCACAGCCACGACTTCACCGACCCGTTCAGCTCCGACTCCGCCCGCGCCCACGCGGGCGAGGTCGACCTCACGGTGAAGTGGGAGGAGTACGCCGCCACCGCGCCCGACTCCACCCGCACGATCGTCGTCGGCGGCAAGGCGCGCCGCAGCGGCCTCTGGGTCGACGACGCCGCCGTGGCCGCGTACGTCGGGAAACACCCCGACCGGCTGATCGGCTACCTGGCGCTCGACCCCACCCAGCCCGGCTGGCAGGAGGAACTGCGCTACGGCCACCAGGAGCTCGGCCTGCGCGGCATCAAGCTGATGCCGATGTACGCGGGCTTCGACCCGGCCGCCGAGGAGTACGACGAGCTGTACACGTACGCCGAACGGCACGGTCTTCCGCTCCTGGTGCACACCGGCACGACGTTCGTCTCCCGCGCGCCGCTGGAGTGGGCGATGCCCCGCCACCTGGACGCCGTCGCCATCCGCCATCCCGAGCTGCGGATGGTACTGGCCCACCTCGGCCACCCCTTCGAGGGCGAGTGCATCGCGGTCATCCGCAAGCACCCGCACGTGTACGCCGACCTCAGCGCCCTGCACTACCGGCCCTTCCAGCTCTGGCACAGCCTCCGGCTGGTCCAGGACTACGGGGTCTTCCACAAGGTGCTGTTCGGCAGCGACTACCCGTTCACGACGGTCGACGACTCGGTGAAGGGGCTCCGGGAGATCGCCCGTATCCCCGGCATCCCCGGGCTGCCGCCGCTGGACGCGGACGCGATCGAGGAGATCATCCACCGGCCCTCGCTCGATCTGCTGGGCCTGAACGGCTGAGCCGCCGTTCCCCCCGAACTACCGGTACGGCGCCCCGGTTCATCCCCCTGTCCGGGGGTGCCGGCCGGTAGCAGGGCCGCCGCGCACTCACCCATGTGTCCCCCGCGCGGCGGCCCGCCCCAGCCAGAGGGCAGGGCCCTGTTCCGTATCTCTCCGCATCTCTCCGCCTGGAGGAGCCCCGCCATGACCGCAGCCGTCCCGCCCCGCGGCACCGACCGCTTCGACCTGACCGGCCGCACCGCGCTCGTGACCGGGGCCGCCCGGGGCCTCGGCCGCTCCTTCGCCGTGGGACTGGCGGAGGCGGGTGCCGATCTGGTGCTCGTCGACCTGCCGGGCGCCGAGGGCATCGAGCGGACCCGAGCGGAGGTCGAGGCGCTCGGGCGGCGCTGCCGGGTGTACGGGCAGGACCTCGCGGACATCGAGGCGCTGGCCGGCTTCGCCGACGCGGTGCGCGCAGAGAACGGCCCGCTGCACATCCTGGTCAACAACGCGGGCACGGCGGCGCTGGAACGCTTCAACGAGATCACCCCGGCCGGCTGGTCGCACATCATGCGGGTCAACGTGGACGCGGTGTTCTTCCTCAGCCAGCGCGTCGCCGAACACATGACGGCGGACTCCGTGGCCGGCCGCATCATCACCATCACCTCGAAGAACGCCCTGGTGGCCGAAGCGGGCCTGGCCCACTACAACGCCTCCAAGGCCGCCGCCCAGCTGCTCACCGAGACCCTGGCGGTCGAGCTCGCCCCGCACGGCATCACCGCCAACACGCTTGCGCCCGGCATGGTCGAGACGCCCATCGACGGCGAGTTCCCCTTCGACCGGGAGGCCTTCGAGTCCGCGTACCGCGAGCGCATCCCGCTCGGCCGGTACGCGCGGCCCGACGAGTGTGTGGGCGCGCTGCTGCTGCTCGCCTCGGACGCGGGTGCCTACCTCACCGGGGCGCGGATCGTGGTGGACGGCGGGGTACTGGCCGACCAGATGCCGCGGATGCGCTTCATGCCGCCGTACCGCAACACGATCTGACCGCCGCGCCCTGCGACCCGCAGAGCACGCACGCACCGAGCACGCACGCACCGAGCACGCACGCACCGAGCACGCACGCATCGAGTACGCACCGACAAGCACTGACAACGCGAGGAGCACCTCCGTCATGTCCGCCAACGCTTCGTCCCGCCGGAATCTGCTGCGGGCTTCGGGTCTCGCCGGTCTGGTCATGGCCGGTTCGGCCGTGGCCGCCGGGTCCGCGCAGGCCGCACCCGCCCATACCGGTGATGTCCTGAGTCTGGACTCGGTCGCCGCGCTGCGGGCCCTGAACACCAAGCCGCTGGCCGACGGCGCCCAGATCCTGCTGGCCGGCTACCGCACCCCCGGTGACGGCGGCGCGATGGCCCTGCGCTGGGACAGGAAGTCCACCGCCGCCCACAACGGCGGCACCGTCATCGCCCCCGACGGTGTGAAGACCGGCCGCTGGCACCAGCTCCACACCGGAACGCTCGACTTCCGCACCTTCGGCCACTTCGACGCCAAGACCCCCGCCGACACCGCACTCGACTCCATGGTCAACGACACCGGCGTCCACCGCATCGAGGCCCACACCGACCTCCTGTTCACCAAACGCCACCTCTTCGACCGCTCCGACATCGAACTCGACTTCGGCGGCCACCACATCCACACCGAAGGCATCGAGAAGAACACCCACGACAACCCCTTCGGCGCCGTCCTCTCCTTCCGCGGCACCGTCACCGACACCACCGTCAAGCACCAGCTCTCCGCCAAGGTCATCGAACTCACCGACACCTTCCCGGTTCCCGACGCGAAGGCCTTCGCGGTCGGCCAGTGGTGGTCGGTACAGGTCGACCCGGTCGAGGGCGGCGGCGGTGACGAGCGGGAACTGCAGAAGCTCGTCGAGATCACCGAGATCGTCGACGCGGGCCACATCCGGATCGGCTACCTCAACGGCTGGGAACTCGCCGCCGGCCGCGCCCTGACCTGGACCCGGATCGAGCCGGTCCGCAACGCCCACATCCGCAACATGCTCTTCGAGGGCGCGGGACCCGACGAGTACACCGGCTCGCACCCCGTCAGCTTCGAGTACGCCGTCGGCTGCGACGTCTCCGGCATCCACGCCACCGGCACCTTCTGGCCGGTCGTCATGCGCCGCTGGTGCACCCGCTTCCGTACCGAGAGCTGCTCGCTGAAGAACCCGCCCACCGTCGAGTACGGCGGCGCGGGCTACCTCACCCAGCAGATCTACTGCCTGTACGGACGGGTGGCCGACTGCACCACCAGCAACGTGCGCCACCTCAACGACCTCACCGCCTCCGCCTACTGCACCGTCGTGAACTGCCACGGCGACGGCGACGACGCCGGCGGCAACCCCTTCACCACCCACGGCCAGTACGAGCACGATCTGCTGTTCGACGGCAACTCCGGACTCATGGACATCGCCAACTCAGGTGCCCAGTGGGGTATTTCCGCCAAGCGGATCACCGTACGCAGACACGTCTGCTCCTGGTTCACCGCCAACACGAAGATCACCGATCTGACCCTTGAGGACATCACGATGATCGCCCGCCCCACCTTCGACCAGGCCGGCACCCTCACGGTGAACGCCGACGGGGCCCAGGTGCGCGGCTGCACCGCGAAGACCTTCGCCGTCGCCCAGCGCTCCGAGCGCTCCACCCGGCCGACCACCATCAGTGACTGCTCCTTCGAACCGCCCGCCGGAGCCGTCCTCGTCCAGACCCCCGTCACCGCCCCCGTCCACTTCGTGCGCTGCACGTTCAAGGGCGTCGACGGCGTCGTCCTGCGCGGTGCGGGCCCCGTCTACCTCACCGACTGCACCGTCACCGGCACAGAGGACGCGGCCCCCCTCTCGGTGGGCTCGGCCGATCTGCGGCTGGACGGCGGCACGTTCCACAACACCGGCATCGAACTCAGCGGCGTGCGCGACCAGCGGATCACCGTTACCGGCGGCGCCAGGATCACCGGCGGCAACAAGGCGGGGGCGCTGCTCGGCCGGGCGGCCGGCTCCGGGAGCACCACCTGGGACCTCACCGGCCTCAGCAGCACCGCCGCCGGGGCGGACACCGCGCACATCCGCATCGCCGACGGCGCGAACCACTACGCGGCGACCGGCAGCCGCTTCACCGGCGGCGTCCTCCACCTCGCCCCGGAAGCCATGGACTCGGTCCTGCACACGGGGTGCGTGGAGGACGGCACCCGGCGCGGCGCGATGCCGCAGGACGGCGAACGGGTGCGTACGGGCGGGAACCTGATCCTGTGAGCGCCACCGTCAGCACCGCCACCCCGGCCGACGAGCCGGCTCTGGCCGCCCTGTGGAAGAGGTGCTTCGACTCCCCGCACCTCGCCGCCCTCCACGCGCTCGACCCGGACCGCCACCGGCACACCTTCGTCGCGCGGAACGACGAGGGGGAGGGGATCGACGCGGTCGTCGTCTACGTACCGAGGCTGATCCGGGACGCGGACGGCACCCCGCGCCGGGTCGGCGGCATCGGCAGCGTCGCGACCCGCCCAGAGGCCAGGGGGCAGGGGCTGGTGCGACGGCTGCTGGTGGCGGCCGAGCGCACCATGACCGCCGAACAGTGCGCCTGGTCCCTGCTGTTCACGGGGACGCCCGGCGTCTACCGGAGCTCGGGGTGGCAGGAGTTCGCGAGCGGTTACACCGAGGGGACGCTCGCCACCTCGTCCGCTCCGGAGGCCTTCCCGGTCCGGGCTGCCACGGCCCGTGACGCCGTGGAGGTGGCCGCGCTGCACCACGCG
Source organism: Streptomyces sp. NPDC057900 (assembly GCF_042887885.1). NCBI lineage: Bacteria > Bacillati > Actinomycetota > Actinomycetes > Kitasatosporales > Streptomycetaceae > Streptomyces > Streptomyces sp. NPDC057900. The sequence goes on along the minus strand of NZ_JBHVOI010000007.1, from coordinate 95,990 downwards.
TACAACGCGCGGCGGCCGCTCAGCTCGCTGCGGGCTCCCGAGGACTGGGCGGTGCGGGTGCCCGCCTGGTACGGCGCGCTCGAAGAGTCGCTCGTGGCGCGTGACCCGGTCTCCGGCGCGCTCACCGGCTGGATCGTGGCGCGGCACGCGGGGGACTGCGTGGAGGTCCGCGAGTTCGCGGGCGCGGAGGCGTGTCTGGGGGCGCTGTTCGCCGCCGTCGGCTCGCGGGCCGCCGCGGCGGGGCTGAACCGGGCCCGGGTCAGGATTCCCGTCACCCCCGGGGTTCGGGCCGCGCTGCCGGTCCTGCTGGCGGACGCCGGGCAGGTCACGGAGCACGTGGGGATGGCACGGCCGCTGCACGCCACGGCCGAGTCGGTGCGCGCCACGGTCACGGCGCCCGGCGCGGTCCACTGGTACGGCGACTGCTTCTGAGCCCCGGCGGGGGCCCGTAGGGCGCCCCTTTTCGGCCGCGACGGCGGGAGAGGTCCGAGGCGGCTGCCGACCGCACGGAACCGGCCGGATTGATGTGCGCTTTCCGGCCTTCGGCTGAGGAATTCCAGCCACTCGGAAGAGTTATTGAAAATTCGTGCGGCGGTATGTTCTTCACCAGATCGCGTGTGGAATGCGGCAACACCGCTGAACGTCTGGCGGTTGCATGGTGTGAGTAAAGAATGGGCAAGGGATAACGATCATTTTAGGCGACGTCAGCTTGATTCTTTCGTATCTTGACAGGGGGCGTGGCCGACGCGGTACGATAATGTACTGAGCACTGCACGCATGGACGCCCGGCGTGTCTCATTCTCTCTCATGTTTCTACAGGAAAAGTCGGCCTGAAGGAATTGTGAAGTGTTGATGAATATCGGAGTGTTAGGTCCTCTGTGCGTCTCTCTCGATGACACGGTGAACCAGGTGGAACTGGCGCCGAAACCCCGCACCGTGTTCGCTGTTCTCCTGGCCAATGCCGGCCGGGTCGTCCCTGTCTCGTCCTTGGTGCGCGAGGTCTGGGAGGACGATCCACCGGTGAGCGCGCTGCGCAATATCCAGACCTATATCTTCCAGTCCCGCAAGGTGCTCCAGAGATTCACCGGTCTGTCTGCGCGGTCGGTGGCACGTGAGTTGCTGATGACCAGGCCGGGCGGATACGTATTCAGCGGCAGGCTGGCGCAGTTCGACTACGGCGCCTACCGGAGCATGGTCGTAGACGGTCGCGGGATGATCCGGCAGGGGGACGACCCGAAGGGGTTGACCATTCTCAGCCGTGCCCTCGCGATCTGGCGCGGCCCCGCTTTCGTGGACGTGACGACGAGGGCCGCGCTGGAGGCGCAGCGGCGTGAACTGGAGGAATCGAGACTCGGAGTGATCGAAGATCTCTCCGACGTCAAGATCAGGCTGGGGATGTACCACGAGGCCATAGCCGATCTCGCCGTTCCGGTTTTCGAGCATCCGCTGCATGAAGGGTTGCACTGTCAATACATGCGTGCCCTCAGTATGTCGGGGGACCGGGTCCGCGCGCTCGATGTGTTCGGCAGGCTGCGTCTAAATCTCGTATCGGATCTGGGGATCGAACCTGGTATTCCTGTTCAGGAATTACAGTACGCAATTCTCAATTCAGGATAGCTCCTGCCTGAAGGGCCTGAAGAGCCTTAAGAGTTTGAAGAGGGTGCCGGGAGGCGCTTCTCTCCCGGGAATCGTGGAGGGAATCGCGCGGGACTGTGTATTCCGCTTCAAACGGCACCGTATCCACCGTCGACCGGGAGGATGGCGCCGGTGGTGTAGGAGGCCAGTGGTTCGGCGAAGTTGGCAATCCACCAGGCGACCTCCTCCGCGCTCCCCAGCCGGGCCAGCGGGAGCAGCTCGTGCAGCCGGTGGATGGCGGTCACGGCCCGGTCATCCAGCGCGTTGTTCTCCAGGATCGGTGTCTCGACCGGACCGGGCGCCACGGACACGACGCGGATCCCGCGATCGGCGAGTTCGCCCGCCCATGTTCGGGTGAAGGAGTCGAGGCCGGCCTTGGCGGCGCCGTACAGCGACAGCCCCGGCCATCCGCGCTGCCCGAAGGACGCACTGATGTTGACGACGGTGCCGCGCGACCGGGTCAGCGGCGCTATCGCGGCCTGGGTGAGCAGCAGCGGGGCGCGCAGGTTGACGGCCATGAAGCGGTCGAAGTCGTCGGCGCAGATCGTCCCCAGCGGTGTCTGCCGCAGGCTCCCCGCGCTGTGCACCAGGACATCGATACCGCCGAACGTCTCCAGCGCGGTTTCGATGATGGCGGTGGGCGACGTCTTCCCCGTGACATCCGCGCTCAGCGGCACGATGGAGGACCTGCTGCCGGCCGTGGCGACCAGCTTCTCCCGGGTCCGGCCGACGGCCAGGACGTTGGCGCCGCGGTCGGCGAAGGCGTGTGCGGTCGCCCGCCCGATGCCGCTGCCGGCCCCGGTGACGATCGCTGTCATCCCCGCCAGAGTGTGGGTCAACGCGACGTCTCCTTCTAAGAGGTGAACGAACCCTGCTGCCTGGAAGAACACCTGTCGCGCCATTCGGTTGCATCGCCCGCTCCCCGCTTCCTGCCCGGCCCGCGAGCGGCCGCTTCCCGGTCAGTCGGCGGGTGTCCCGCTGCGGGTGAGCGAGCGGGACGCCGCCCGGTCCGAGAGCAGGACGTGGTCGATGCCGCGCGTCAACTCGCGCCGGTCGGCCGGCGGATCGATGCGGTCCATGATGCGCAGCGCACCGCTGGAGGGATCGCGGACCGCCCGGTCCCGGGTGCAGAACCAGCCCGGTCCGTCTGGATCGCCGTCGGGCAGGAACCGGGCGGGCGTCTCCTGAGGCCCCAGGTACGGGGTGCCCGCCAGGCGGACCTGGAGCTCACCCTCGACGATCCTGATCCGTACCCCTGGAGCGACCATGCCCACCGACCCCGGGGCGAACCAGCCGGTGGGGTCGGCGGCGACGATGCCGGTCTCCGTGGTGCCGTACGCCTGGCCGATGCGTACCCCGAAGCGTTCGGTGAACCGGGCGTGAACGCGTCCGTCCATCCGGTCCCCTCCGGAGACGGCACACCGCAGCGCGGGCAGCCGCACCGAGCGGTCCCCCCGGGCCAGGGCGGCGAAGTGGTCCGGGCGGCCCAGCACGGTGTCCACGGCGGCCCTGATCGCGGTCCGCAGCAGCGCGGGCCGCGAGGACCGGGTCGGGAAGACGCTGACCGCCCCGGCGTCCATGTTGTGCAGGACGCCACCGACGAGGTTGAAGGAGTGGGCGACAGGGCCCAGCAGCATGACGTTCGACCCCGCGCCCGGCATACCGCCCATCCTCCGGAAGGCGGCGAGTTCGGCGAGCAGCGATTGAGGGGTGCGGGCGACCGCCTTGGCGAAGCCGGTGCTGCCGGAGGTGAAGTGGATGAGGCAGGCGTCGGTCACCGCCCGCTGTCCGCCGCGCAGTTTGCGGACGAGGAGTTCGGCCTCGTCATGGAAGATCCGGCCCCGGGGGCCGCTGTCGCCGAAGGCGACGTAGAACTGCGGCCGGCAGTGGTCCAGGAGCCGCTCCAGCTCCCTGCCGCGGATCTCCGGGCCCATGAGCAGGACCTGGGCCCCCCGCGACCACAGCGCGAGGAGCGACCAGAGCTGGGTGAAGCTCTGCGCGCCCTGGATCGCCACGGTGGCTCCGGGGCGCACGCCGTACGCCTCGAAGAGCCGTCGCAGTGAGGAGACCTGTGCACGCAGCCGTTCGTAGGTGACCTCGGAGTCGGCCCGCGCCCACAGCGCGTCGGCGGGATGACGCGCCAGCAGTTCGGAGCCCCACCAGCGTGGCTCGTCGTCGAGTTCGTCGCGCATGTCGGATGTCCCTTCCCGTGCGTCGTGCCGGGCGGTGGGCGACCGCTCTCACCGCACACAGAGCGGAACACCGGCGCGCCGGGAAGGGTTGCCCCTGCGCCGTGTTCCCGCCGTGTTCCCGCCGCACGGCGCGTCGTACCGCCACTGTGCTCACCCGGAGACCGGCCGACAGCTCCGGCAGGCGCGGTAACCGGCGCCCCTGGCCTCGGCCGCGGTGCGGAAGGGCCGCTGGTGGGGAGGGGTGATCCGGCGGGCGTGGGCACAGGTCGGATGGCAGTAGATGTAGGTGGTGTCGCTGCCGAGCAGGACGCCGCCGCGCCTGGACAGCTCCGCCAGCCGCAGCATGTCGATCCCCTCCGCGGATCGCAGCGCCCTGCCGGTGGCCGGGGTGTACGCGCCGTCGCACGGGGTGCCGTCCTCGTAGGTGACCCGGTGGCAGGGGATCAGCAGTGTCAGCGGATTCCGCGCCAGCGTCCTGGCGACGAAGCCGTTGACGTCCGGCATGTCCACGACGTCCGCCTCCCGCGCGATCCAGCCGACCGGACGCAACTGGCCCTTCGGTACGGTTCTGACGGCCTTGAGTACGGCGCGCTCATGGGCGTCGAGGCCGGTGAGGTCGACGGGCAGCGACTTGGCGCGGCCGGTCCGCAGGGCGGGGCGCAGCCCGGGGAAGGGCATGGTGGAGCGGATGGCGGCGCGTCCGGTCCGCTGCCAGTGGATCTCCTCGAACATCTCGGGGCTGACCACCATCGAGTCCAGTGCGGAGCCGGTGACAGCGGTCGGGCTGTACGCCGCGTACAGGCCGCCCGCGCCGGTCTCCAGCAGGACGTAGGCGTCGTAGCGCTCGTGGGAGATCCCGACGTGCCGCAGGATGCGCAGCGCCAGATCCACCGGGCCGGGGGACGTGAGCCCGGCCAGGGCGTCCTCCAGGGAGCTGCCCCGGGGCGCGGGGCCCGTGTTGTCGTTCTGGCTCACTTCAGCGCCTCCCTTGAGGGTGGATCGCCGGCTTTCAGCAGCTCTCGCAGATTACCGACCCCGCGGGAGACCTGCGCCTTGACGGTACCCACTGGACATCCCTGGACCTCGGCGATCTCCCCGTAGCTCATCCCGACGACGTGCCGCAGGACCACCGCGACCCGGGCCTTCTCGGGGAGTTCGGTCAGCGCCGAGACCAGCCGGCCCCGGTCGTCGGCGGTGGAGGCCCGTTCCTCCGGGCCCGGGCTCTCGTCCGCCCAGGTCTCGGCGGTGTTCTCGACCGGGGCCGGCGACACCGGGTGGCGGACGTTGGTGCGGATCTGGTTGCGCCAGACGTTGGCCGCGATGGTCATCAGCCAGGCGCGGCACCGTAAATCCCGGCGACGGGACGGGGAGTAGCCCCGCAGGGCCGTGTAGGCGCGCAGGAAGGTGTCCTGTCCCAGGTCCTCCGCTTCGACGGCTGACCCCGTGACCCGGAACAGGAACGCGTGGACCGCCCTGGCGTGGAGGCGTACCAGCTCCGTGAAGCCGTCGTCGAGATCCACTGCCAGCCGCTCCGTCAGGTGTTCGGCCGTTTCGTCCATCGTCGTTCAGAACACCGGACGGGCGCGGAGGGTTGCGCGGGCTCTCGTCGCCGCCGATCGTGCCGTCACTCCCGCCCCCTCGCCGTCGGGTGCTCCGGAGCGTCGTCACACCGCGCTCCAGGTTCGGCCGCAAGTTCCGGAGTGTCCGGCATCGGTCGAGCTCCTACTTTTGGCACAACCGACGCTTGCCCAGAACGGCGCCGGACAGGCCAGGAAACCGGACATGCCAACGAAGGAGACCGATGAGCCCGCAGGACGCCGTACTCACCAAGTTCCGTGAATACACCCTGGGTCCGCTCAGGTTCATGAACCTGCTCAGCTGTTTCGAACTGGGAATCGTCGATTCACTCAAGGAGGACAGGAGCGGCGGGCTGACCGCGGCCCGGATCGCGGAGAAGGCCGGCGTGACCCCCGCCGCCGCCGAACAGCTGCTGCACCTGATGGTGAAGGAGGACTTCGTCTCCTTCGACGAGACAGCGTCCACCTACACGCTGGACGGCCTGCGGGATCTGACGGACGAGGACCTCGCGCGGGTCATCCCGTGGATGAACATGGTCAAGGAGGTCTGCCTGCGACAGCTCTACCACCTGTCCGACAGCGTCCGGACCGGTACCGTCGTCGGCCTCAAGGAACTCTTCGACTTCGACGGCAACTTCTACGAGGCGAGCACGCGGCACCCCGAACTCCAGTCGTCCTGGGGCGCCATGATGGACCAGGTCACCGACTTCATCGACCCCTGGTTCTACGACCAGCTGGACGTCGCCGAGGACGCGAAGATCCTGGACCTGGCCGGGAACACCGGTCTCGGCGCGATCCTCGCCTACCGCCACAAGGGCGCCAAGGGTGCCAAGAACCTCCAGGTGACGTGCTTCGACTTCCCGGAGAAGGAGGCCGAGGCCCGGGAGAACTTCCGCAAGCACGGCGTGGAGGAGAACTGCTCGTTCATCGGTGGTGACGTGTTCCAGGGTCTTCCCAAGGGATTCGACACCGTCATGATCAAGCACTTCCTGGACATGTTCGACAAGGAGAACGTCTACCGCATCTTCCAGAGCGCCCATGACGCGCTGGAGGTCGGCGGACAGGTCTACGTCCTGGTGCCCATCCATCCCGAGGACGTGAAGGCCTCGTACTCGGTGGACTTCTTCCCGTCGTACATGCTCGGCTGCACCATGGCCCAGGGCGGACCGCAGAAGATCTCCACGTACGAGCAGTGGATGGAAGCCTGCGGCTTCAAGGTCACCAAGGCGATCTCGCAGGACATCAGCACCATGCCGCCGGACGTGATCCCCGTCCACGGGATCATCTGCGGCACCAAGATGGCCTCCTGACCCCCTCGGTCCGGTGGACGCGGACGGGACACGGGAACACCGGGCCCGGTGTTCCCACCGTGCACAACGCAGCGAGGAGAGGGAACATGGCCGTAAGCGCCGGTGAGGTCTACTACAACCCCCCGTGCCGTCAGAAGATCGTCGTCCGTACGGCCGCCGCCGACACCGGCGGTGCCCGGTCGGTACTCGACCTGTACGTCGCCCCCGGTGGCTTCGCCGCCGACTACCACCTCCACCCGGCGAGCGAGGAGCGGTTCACGCTCGTCCGCGGCCGGCTCCGGGTCAGCATGGCCGACCGGGACGTCATCCTGGAGAAGACCGGGCAGACGGTGGCGGTCCCGCCGGGCACGTCGCACCGTTTCTACAGCGCGAGCGACGACGCAGAGACCCTGGCGATAGTCGAGTTCACCAACCGGGCGGAACGGTTCGAGGTCCTGCTGCTCCGCGAGCTCTTCGGCTTGGCGGAGGAGGGCCTGAGCGACGGCCAGGGGAAGCCGAACCTGATGCAGACCTCCCTGACCCTGCGGGAGTTCTCCGACGTGCTGCGGTTCACCGGTCGCCCCTGGCCGCTACAGCGCACCCTGTACGGCGCGGTCGCTCCGCTCGCGCGGCTGCGGGGCTACCACGCCTGCTCGCCCGTCGAGGGGTGGAAGCCCGCACAGCGGGCGGAGCTGGAGGAGCTGCCGCCGGAGGTGGAGCGCCAGGTGGCGGAGCGCCTGCGCGCCGGCCTGCGGCCGCAGGTCTGAGAGCGCCAGGACGTACGCCTCCGCGCCACCGGATCCGGTGGCGCGGAGGCGTACGTCCTGGCAGTGGCGGTCAACGGCGCAGGGCCGGATCGGGGCGTGGCTCGTCGCTCGGTGCGGGGGCCACCGGCCGCGACGGGCGCAGCGCCCACTGCGCGACCACCGCGGCGACGACTGCAGTGGCCGCCAGCGAGGCGGCGACGATGGTGAACGCCGAGACCGCGTCGGCGCGGCCGGCGTGCGGGGCGATGTCCAGGTAGACCGTGCCGAACACGGCGACGCCGAGCGAACCGCCCACCTGGATGGTGGTGTTGAACAACCCGCTGACCTCAGCGGCGTACTCGTCGGTGACGCTGCTGGTCAGCCCGGTCAGGGTGCCGCTGAAGGCCGCGCCGTACCCGAGGCCGCCGATGCCCAGCAGGGCGATCAGCACGGCGTCGTTACCGGCCTGTCCGGCGGCCAGGGTCAGCGCGATACCGGTGAAGGCTGCGCCCAGTACCAGCCGCCCGGCCGGAGCTGCGAGCCGCTTCGCACGCGGTCCGCAGCGGCCCAGGAGCGGTCCCGCGACACCGAACGCGGCGACCCAGGACACCAGGGACAGCCCCGAGAATCCGGCGCTCCTGCCCAGCCCCTGCTGAAGGTAGAGGGCGAGGACGAAGAGCAGCCCGAAGTAGGTGGCCACCGTGGCCGCCTGCGAGATCAGCGCCAGGGCCACCGGCCGCCTGGTCAGCAGCGAGAGGGTGACCAGCGGGTTGCCGCCGCGGGCGGCCTGGCGGCGCTCCACCCGGACGAACAGCACGAAAGCCACCACCGAGACCGCCAGGCTGGCCCAGGTCCACAGCGGCCAGCCGGCCTCCCGGCCCAGCACGATCGGCACCACGAGCAGCAGCATCGCCGCCGACAGGGCCAGCGCGCCCGGGACGTCGAGCCGTTTGCTGCGCTTCGGCGCCACCGCGGGCAGGCAGAACCACGCGACCGCGATCAGTGCGATGCCGACCGGCACGTTGATGAGGAAGGCGGGTCGCCAGGCGGTGCCGAACAGGTCGGCCGAGACCAGCACCCCGCCCAGCACCTGGCCGAGGACGGCGCTGGTGGAGAGCACCGCCGTGTAGAGGCCGAGGGCCCGGGCCCGTTGCCGTCCCTCGAAGTGCAGCTGGATCCCGGTCAGCACCTGCGAGGTGGTCATCGCCGCGCCTGCGCCCTGGACGATCCTCGCCCCGATGAGCACCCCCGCCGTCGGTGCGAGGCCACAGGCGGCCGAGGCGGCGGTGAACACCACGAGCCCGATCAGGTACACCGCGCGGTAGCCGTGCCGGTCCCCCAGCCGGGCGCTGGTGATCAGCAGCATCGCGTAGGTCAGTGTGTAGCCCGAGACGATCAGCTCCAGCTGCCCGCCGGAGGCGCCGAGATGATCCCGGATCGACGGTGTCGCGATATTGACGATCGCGATGTCCACGCTGCCGAGGAACATCCCGCCGAGCAGCGAGACCAGGAGCCGGCCCGAGTGCCGGGCGGGCGGTCGTTCTTCCATGACGCATCTCCGGATGGGTTGCCGTGGGTGTCAGCCGGTGGCGGCATTCGGCCGCCTGCAGGTGAACCCCGTCGGGGCGGGGTCCGTTGCAACGGCCGGACCTTCGGCGGTGTTGTTCCTTCGAAAGGGAGGGTCACCCGGCGGGTGTCCCTCGGCACTTCCAAGGAACGAGACGGAGACATCGACGTGAGTGACCTCGAGAAGACCGGGATCGCGGTGCTGACCACCCGGAGCATCAGCCTGGCCGGTGCGCAGCGGGTCATCGGCGCGGCCCTGGCCAGCGCGGAGGAATCGGACTCCCGGGTCTCGCTCGTGGTGATCGACGCCGGGGGCAACGTGACGGCGATGGCCAGGAGGGACGGTACGGCGGACACCGCCACCACGGTCGCGCTGAACAAGGCCAACACCGCACTGACCATGCGCACGGCCACCGATGTCTTCAGCAGGGCCATCGAGGACAACACCACGCTGGTGAGCAGCCTGGGCAGCCAGCCCGGTATCGCGTTGATCGCCGGCGGGCTGCCGATCACTGAGGGCGACGAGGTGATCGGGGCGATCGGTGTCAGCGGATCGCGCGACGGCAAGGACCTGACCATCGCCCACGCCGGGGCGGACGCGCTGCGGTCGGCGCCCTGAGACCGGCGCATCGGCCGGGCGGCCGTCGGCTCAGCCGGCGCCCGTCACCTGCGCCAGCAGGCGGGCGGCGTCGCGCGGGAGGCGGTCGCCGCGCCACGCCAGGTGCTGGTCGGGCCGGACCAGGGCCAGATCGCGGCCGTACAGCTCACGTCCGACGGGTCCGGGCACGTCCAGCACCGTCAGCGGGACACCACGGTCGGCGGCGGCGGCGCACAGCGCGGCGCCGTCCGGCGGTGCCGCCCCGAGGCGCAGCAGCGTGAAGCCGGCACCGAGCCGGTCGTACAGCGAACTGCCGACGCCGCGCCCGCCGTCCAGCCACAGATGCGGGGCGCGGCCGCCCGGGACGCCGCTCGGCGTGTACGTGGTGAGTGAGTCGGGCGGTGGGGTGTCGGAGTCCTCTGCGCGGATCACGGGGGAGCCGTCGTACCGGGCCCCGAGCTGGACCCCGATGGACGAGAACTGTTCGCCGAGGGTGCCGAGCAGGGCCGCGGCGGCGGCCCGCGCGCTCCGGCCGGCCGCTGAATCGTCCTCCAGGGCGGCCGGACGTTCGATGGCCCCCAGATTCCGGTTGAGGGCCCGTGCCGCAGCGGTGTTGCGGAGTGCGACCGGACGCCGTTCCGCGCTGTAGGAATCCAGCAGCCGCGCGCCGCCCCAGCCCCGCGTCCCGGCGGCCAGCTTCCACGCCAGGTTCGCGACGTCGTCGATCCCGGTGTTCATCCCGAACCCGCCGGTGGGCGTGAACAGGTGGGCCGCGTCCCCGGCGAGGAACACCCGGCCGGTACCGAAGCTCCCGGCCACCAGCGCCACCCCGGGCTTCCACGCCCGGTGGCCGAGCACCTCCACCGGCAGGTCGGTGCCTGCCGCGGACCGCACGATCCGTACGAGCTGCTCCGCGTCGAAGGCGTCCGGGTCCAGGGAACTGGTCAGCAGACAGAACTCGTCCGCGCCGTCCAGGGCGATGAGGTTGACCACCACATCGGCGTTGACGGCCCAGTAGCTCCAGGCGTCCCGCCCGCGGAGCAGGTCCCGGCGCAGGGTGGGCAGCCGCAGATACGCGGCGGTGGCCTTCCGGCCGAGGACGTCCTGGTCGAGCGCCTGCTCCCCGGTGTACTCGATGCCCGCCGAGCGCCGGACGAGGCTGCGCCCGCCGTCGCAGCCGACGACGTAACGCGCCCTGGTCCGGCGGCCCCGGTGGTCCCGGACGGTCACCCCGTCCGCGTCCGGCAGGATCTCGTCGATCCGCACCCCGTACCGCAGGGTGATGTTCGGCCGGGTCCGTGCGTGCCGGACGAGGAACCGCTCCACGTACATCTGGTTGGCGCGGTGCAGCGGCTCGGGGACCTGGCAGTCGGCGGCCGCCGAGGCGACGGCGTTCCGCTTCTGCGTACCGGACGGCATCGGCAGCCGGGCCAGCTCGTGTCCGCTGTAGCGGGTGAAGTAGACGACGTCCGTCGCCTGGTGCTCCGGCAGCCCCAGGGCGCGGACCCGCTCGGCGATGCCCAGCCGCCGGTAGTGCTCCATGGTGCGTGCGTTGTGGGTGTTGCCCCGTGGGTGGTCGAAGGAGGCGTCCCCCTCGTCGTACACCACGCACGCCACGTTCTGGGCGTCCAGCAGGAGGGCGAGGGCCAGACCCACCGGGCCCCCGCCCACGACGACGACGGGGGTCCGTGCGGCGAAGTCTTGTTCCGGCATGCCGACCGTCCTCGAACCGAGTCTGGAAACGCTGACCGGGGCAGGCTACGGACCTCCCCAGCCCGCCACGCTCCGGTTGTTGCGGTCGAATCACCGCTGTCACGTCCATGCAGGTCAGCAGGGTGTGCTGGAGGCTTCCGGGCGGCCGGAGACCGCCGAGCTCCACGTCTGATTCCCGCTAGTGCCGGTCCCGTCCACCGAGCACAGTGGGAAGCGTGACCGGGTCCGGCGTGACCGGGGGCACGGGGGACCGCGAAGCGCCGTGCAACCGATGCGGCGTGGCCGGTGTTCTGTCATCACCGGCTCACACCTGCCAGGACCTCCGGCAGGGGTTTCAAGCAGGAGAAGGGATCGTGGCATGCAGGTGCGGACTACGGCCGGCGCGGACGCTTCGGCGGCCGTGACGGACACGACAGCCGGCGAGGCGGGAACCCGTTGGGCGGGAATCGGGCTCGCGCTCATGCTGTGCGCCCAGTTCATGGTCATGCTCGACGGCTCGATCGTGACCGTCGCCATCCCGGACATCCAGCGGGAGCTCGGCTTCTCGCAGGCGGGGGTGCAGGGCGTCATCACCGCGTACAACGTGGCCTTCGGCGGCGCGCTCATCCTGTGCGGACGCATCGGCGACCTGCTGGGCCGGCGCCGGGTCTTCGTGATTGGCATGGTCGGCTTCGCGCTCACCTCACTGATGTGCGGTCTGGCGCAGAGCGCGGTGATGCTGGTGGCCGGACGTGCTCTCCAGGGCTTCTCGGCCGCGCTGATCGCGCCGACCGCCCTGGCGCTGCTGACCACCTCCGTCCCCGAAGGGCCTCAGCGGGTCAAGGCGATGAGCAAGTTCGGCATCGCGACCGTACTGGGATTCGTCAGCGGACTGGTCCTGAGCGGGGTCCTGGTACGCGAGTGGGGCTGGCAGGGCGTGTTCTACGCGACCGTGCCCGTCGGGTTCCTGGTGGCCGTGCTCGCGCCGAAGTTCATCGCGCGCGCCTCCCGGCAGCCGCACCGCATCGACGTGGTCGGAGCGATCCTGATCACCGTCGGGGTCTCCCTGGTGGTCGCGGCGCCCGCGCAGGGCGTGGCGTCCGGATGGACGTCGGCCGCCTTCCTCATTCCCCTTCTGGCCGGTGCCGCGCTGCTCGCGGTATTTCTCTGGTACGAGACCCGGCACCCCGAGCCGCTTGTCCGGCTCGGGCTCTTCCGTTCCCGGTCGCTGCGTGCGGCCAACGTCGTATCGGTATTCTCCGGTGTCAGTTCCGGTTCCGCCTATCTGCTGACGACCATGTATCTCCAGCAGGTGCTGAATTACTCGCCGTTGAAGGCCGGGCTCATTGTCGCGCCGGTCGGGATCCTGAACATCACCTTCGGTCTCTTCATCGGGCGCCTGATCGGCCGCATCGGGCTGCGCGGCTCCATCACGGCCGCGACGGTGCTCTCCGGCCTGCTCATCGCGCTGGTCGCCTCCCAGGTGTCCGTCGAGCCCCGCATCGTGGTCTTCGCCGTGGTGCTGCTCCCCATGGGGATGGCGTTCATGGCGACCACGATCACCTCCACCCTCGCCGCCACCTCGGGTGTGGTCAACCATGAGCAGGGGCTCGCGGCGGGTGTGCGCCAGACGTCCTTCCAGCTCGGCATCGCCCTGGGTGTGGCCGTACTGGTGCCCATCGCCTCCAGCCGGGCGCACGGCGCGGCCCCGGGCAACGCGGCCGACCTGGCCGACGGGATCCAGCTGACGCTCTATCTGCTCGGCGCCCTGGTGGTGGCGGCCGGACTCTTCGCCTTCCACGGCTTCCGGCCGGCCCGGGAGAAGGCAACGCGCTGACCCGGCCCCGGCCCGGTACGCTGCCCGGCCCCGGCCCGAACGAATTCATTTCAGTCGGCAATTAACGGTTCAACCATTTTGGCGGAGAGGCGGCACGGACCCCAAACCGGGTCCGCGCCGCCTCTCCGCTTTTCGTCATTCCCTGGACCTGATTATTCCGCTTGTCTGTAGCGGCGCTGTGCAATTCCTGGTGTTCTCGGTCGCATGCTATTCGCATGACACGAAGACCTCCTCGGAAAGAGTCTTCCGCCCGATTGGGTGCCACCGAGGTTCCGGAATCGTCGTCCAGCCCCAGGGCGTGTTCGCACGAAGGCCCGGGGCCGCCGTCCTCCAGAACGTGCTGCACAAGGGAGCGCCGATGATGAGAACGACCTCCACGGGAAAACTGCTGCGTCTTACCAGACTGTGCGGACACGGGGACGGCCGGTACCTGTTCGTGCCGCTCGACCACTCCGTCTCGGACGGACCGATCGCCACTGCCGACCGGTTCGAGCAACTGATCCGGGACGTGGCGGCCGGCGGCGCCGACGGCATCGTCGTGCACAAGGGCCGGGCCCGCGTCGTCGACCCCGAACTGCTCGCGGACTGCTCGCTGATCGTTCACCTGAGCGCCAGCACCCCGCACAGCCCGGACGCCGACGCCAAGGTCCTGGTCGGCGACGTCGAGGAAGCCCTTCGGCTCGGCGCCGACGCGGTGAGCGTGCATGTGAACATCGGCTCCGACACCGAGGCGGCCCAACTCGCCGACCTGGGAGCGGTCGCCGCCGCCTGCGACCGCTGGGGTATGCCCCTGCTCGCCATGATCTACCCGCGAGGTCCCCGGGTCACCGACCCCACCGACCCCGTCCTGTTGTCCCATGTCGTCAACATCGCCGCCGACCTCGGGGTCGACATCGTCAAGACGGTGTTCGCCTCCCCGGCCGAGCGGATGGCCGAAGTGATCGACAGCTCACCGCTCCCGATCATCGTGGCGGGCGGCGACCGCGCCGACAGCCTGACCGAATTCGCCACCTCGGCACTGGCCGTCGGGTGCAGCGGGCTCGCTGTCGGACGGCGGGTCTTCGGTGCCGCCGCGCCGCGCGCCACCGTCTTCGAGCTGGCCGGAATCGTCCACGGACACCCCGGCACCCTCCTCTCTTCCCCTTCCCCGCGAATGGCAGGTGCTCTGTGAAGCTCAGCTGGATAGACGTGCGTTCCATCGGATCGGCGAAAGACGCCATCGTCGAAGAGGCGATCCACGCCCGGATCGACGGGATCCTCGCCGCCGACCCGGCGGACTTCGCCGCACTGCCGCCGACCGTGAAGAAGATCCTCTTCCCGCAGGGGGAGAAGCTCCCCGAGGACTTCGGAGCCGCCGACATCGTCATCGTCGAGCCCGCCAAGCACGGTGAGCCCGCCGAACTGGTGCTGCGCCACCCCGAGGTGGAATTCGGCCGCTACGTCGAGATCGTGGACGCCGAGTCGCTGGAGGAGGCGTGCCGCTCCGGCCGTACCGAGAAGTGGAGCGTGCTGGACTTCCGCGACCCCACGAAGATCCCGCTGGAGATCGTGATCGCGGCCGCCGCCAAGGCGGAGGGCAGCCTCATCACCATCGCCCACGACGTCGAGGAGGCGGAGATCATCTACGGCGTCCTCGAACTCGGCTCCGACGGTGTGCTCATGGCGCCGTCCGCAGTGGGTGACGCCACCGGCCTCAAGCGGGCCGGCGAAGGCGGCGTGCCGGACCTGGAGCTGGTCGAGCTGGAGATCACCGCGACCGCGCACGTCGGCATGGGCGACCGGGCCTGCGTGGACACCGCCGCCTACTTCGGCAAGGACGAGGGCATCCTCGTCGGCTCGTCCTCCAAGGGCATGATCCTGTGCGTCAGCGAGACCCATCCGCTGCCGTACATGCCCACCCGCCCCTTCCGGGTCAACGCCGGGGCCATCCACTCGTACACCCTCGGTCAGAACGAGCGCACCAACTACCTGAGTGAGCTGAAGGCGGGCAGCAAGGTCACGGCCGTGGACATCCACGGCAAGACCCGGCTGGTGGTCGTGGGCCGGGTCAAGATCGAGAGCCGCCCGCTCATCTCCGTCGACGCTGCGGGCCCGGACGGCCGCACCGCCAACCTGATCCTCCAGGACGACTGGCACGTGCGGGTGCTCGGCCCCGGCGGCGTCGTGCTCAACAGCACGGAGCTCAAGCCGGGCGACAAGGTGCTCGGGTACCTGCCCGTAGCGGACCGTCATGTCGGCTACCCGATCAACGAGTTCTGCCTGGAGACGTGACACATGCGGGAGCGAGTGTCCGACCCGACGCGCAGAACACGGCCGGCCGGCCGCTCGCGCCCGCCCCAGGGGGGCGTGGCTGCGGGGCCGCCCCGGACCAGGGAGTACCCCGACGACGACGCCCGCTGGCGGGCCGTACTGCGGCGTGACCGGCGGGCGGACGAGGCGTTCTGCTACTCGGTGGTGACGACCGGCACCTACAGTCGGCCGTCCTGCGGGTCACGGCACGCCCGCCGTGCCAACACCGTCTTCTTCCCGGACCCCGAGGCCGCCGAACGCGCGGGCTTCCGGCCCTGCCGGCGCTGCCGGCCCGACCAGGCGGTGTACGACCCGCACACCACCGCGGTCGTCCGGTCGTGCCGGCTGATGGAGGCACCCGGCCCGGCCCCCTCGCTCGGCGAGCTCGCCGAAGCGACCGGCTTCAGCCGATTCCACTTCCACCGGCTGTTCACCGCGCTGACCGGCGTCACCCCCAAGGCGTACGCCGCCGCCTGCCGCGCCGACCGGCTGCGGCAGGAGATCCCCAGGACCGGGACCATCACGGAAGCCATCTACGAGGCCGGGTTCAATTCGAGCGGCAACTTCTACGCACTGGCGCAGAACCTGCTGGGCATGACGCCGAGCAGCTTCAAGAACAGCGGACGCGGCGAGCGGATCAGCTACGCGCTCGCCGAGTGCGAACTGGGCCTGCTCCTGGTCGGCACGGCGTCCGCCGGTATCTGCTCGATCCAGATCGGCAGCGACGCCGAAACCCTCGTCGGGCGCCTGCGCAGCCGGTTCGCCGAATCCGGGCTGACCGCCGCCGACCCCGGCTTCGGCCGCCGGCTGGCCACGGCCCTGCGCGGCGCGGCGCCCCTCACGGGACCCGGCGACCTCCCCTGCGATATCCGCGTCAGGGCGCTGGGGGAGTGGCTGCGGACCGCGCTCAAAGAGCCACGGCCCGGGTCCCCCGCACGGCGGGCAGAACCCGCGCTCCCCCCACCGATGGCACGAGTAGGAGAGGCACACGCATGAACATCCTGGGGACCCACCGGTCCGTCACCCAGCGCCTGCGCCTGACGGCCGACCGGCAGCTCGGCGCCGGCGACTTCTTCTGGCACACCTGGCGGACGGCGCGGGACCGGGACCGGCCGGTCCTGTTCCACCCCGACACCACGTCACCCGACTGGGACGAGGGCGAGATGACGGGGACGTCCCTCAACGACATCCGGATCGCCGCGATCCGGTACGCCCACTGGTACCGCACCCACGGAGTGCGTCCGTCGACCCATGTCGGGGTCTTCACCCGCGACGGGCTGTACGGTCTGATTCACCACATAGCGATCACCGCCCTCGGCGCGGTCGCGGTGCACTGCAATCCCCACATGGCCATCGGCACCGCAGCCGAGTACTTCCGCCGCACCCGCACGACGGTCCTGGTGGGCGACACGGACCTGCTGGCGGGCTGCGCCGAGTCCTGGTCGCTGCCCGAAGCGGCCCCGGACCGGCCGCTCCTGACCAAGGACATCGCGCGGCTCGACGAGACGGCGCCGCTGCCGCCCGCGCCGCTGACCGGGTTCCCCTACCGCCACCGGCCCGACGACCTGGTGATGATCTCGCACTCCTCGGGGACCACCGGGCGGCCCAAGGCCCCGGTCTTCACCCACGCGTCGTTCTTCAACGGCAAGCGCGAACGCCTGTGGACCTTCCCCTCGCTGCGCTCGGACCGGATGCTGACCGCGCTGCCGCACAGCCACTCGGCCGGCATCAGCTATCTCAGCATGGCCCTCATGCTCGGCATCCCGACGCTGCTGCTGGACGCGGCGGACGGCGCCTCGGCCGCGCGGGCCGTCAACCGGTTCCACCCCACCTTCGTCCTGGGGTTCCCGCTGACCCTGGCGGAGATCGACCCCTCCCTGATCACTCCGGAGGCAGCCCGGCACATCCACACCTGGAACGGCATGGGAGACGCCTCCCACGAACGCCACATCCGCCCGCTGACCGCGCTGGGCAGCCGTCGGGACGGCGGAAAGGAACTGGCCGGTTCGGCGTACGTCGACGGGCTGGGCTCCTCCGAGATGGGGATGGTCCTGTTCAAGCAGGTCTTCACCCCGCAGTCGGCGGGCTTCGGACGGCTCATCGGCCGGCCCGTCAAGGCCGTTCAGGACGCCGCGGTCCTCGACGAGCGGGGCCTGCCGCTGCCCGACGGCGAAGCCGGTCTGCTCGGCGTCCGCACGCCCAGCATCACCCCCGGCTACTGGGACGACCCGGCGCTCGGAAAGGAGTCGCTGCGTGGCGGCTACTTCCTGACCGGCGACGTCGTCCGGCGCGAGAGCGACGGCCTGTGGTACCACCTCGACCGCACCCCCGACGTGATCCGCGCCGCCGACGGGCCGGTGTACAGCCTCCCCCTGGAGGAGGTCGTGCTGCTCACCACCGGGGCGCTGGACGCCGCGGTCGTCGCCGTGGACGACCCCGGAGCCCCCGGGGCCCAGCAGCCGGCCGCCGTCGTGCTCTTCGGAGGAGACTCCGGCGCGGCCCCCGGCCACGGTGGCGCCTCCCCGCAGGAGCTGCTGGACCGCTGCAACGACGCGCTGGCCGGACACGGACTCGCACCGCTGAGCGCCCTAGTCATCGCCGCGGACCGCGGCGGCCTGCCGGTCGGACCGACCGGCAAGGTCCTCAAGCGGCAGCTGCGCGAAGCGCACCAGGACCTGCTCGGCCGGCCGGCGGAAGCGGGCACAGCCCATCGCGGGCAGCGGCTGCCCTCGGCGTAGACCGCGCCCGGCAGCGACGCTCCTACAGCGGCCCTCGCGGCCTCACCCACGACGGACGGCGGCGCCGCGGCGCTCCCTGACCCGCCGCGGTCGCGGGTGAGGCCGTAGGCAAGGGCTCGTCCGGCAACTTGGCAGGAAGCCCCACACACCGAAAGGCTCGACGACATGGCCCACGGGCAACCCGCACGCCGCGTGGTGGACCTCCTCACCGGCGCTTGGCAGGCCCAAGCGCTCTACGCGGTCGCGGCACTCGACCTCCCCGACCACATCGCCGCCGGGCACACCAGCGCGGCGAAGATGGCCGCGGCGACCGGCTCCGACCAGGACGGCATCGAACGCCTGCTGCGGCTGGCGACCGCCATGGGCGTCTTCGAGGACACCGCGGACGGCTACCGGCTCACCCCGGTCGGCGAACTGCTGCGCTCGGACGACGAACGGTCGATGCGCGACATGGCGGTGATCTACGGCGAGGAGTTCCACCGGGCCTGGGGAGAGGTGGTCCCCGCTCTGCGCACCGGCACCTCCGGCTTCGCCCTCGCCTTCGGCACCCCGCTGCGCGGCTACCTGGAGACGGAACCGGGCGCGGGGGAGAAGTTCCAGCGGGCGATGAACGCCGGCAACGTGTTCTTCCCCGATGTCCTGGAGGCCTACGACTTCTCAGCCTGCCGCACCGTCGTCGACGTCGCCGGGGGCAGCGGGACGCTGCTGGCCACCGTCCTGCGGGAACACCCGGAACTGCACGGCGTGCTGTTCGACCTGCCGCACGTGGTTCCCGTCGCGCAGGAACACCTGCGGAGCACGGTGGAAACCGGCCGCTGGCGGACGGTCGGCGGCGACGCCTTCCAGCAGGTCCCCGCGGGAGCGGACGTCTACCTCCTCTCCCGGATCCTCCAGGACTGGGACGACCAACGGTGTGTACAACTGCTCTCCGTCATCCGCGAGGCGATGCCCGACACCGGCCGGCTGCTGGTCGTGGAGCGGGTCATCCCCACGGACGGCTCCGGAGTCCTGGCCCTGCTGTGGGACCTGCACCTGCTCGTGGCAGCCGGCGGCCGGGAACGCACCCTCGACGGCTACCGGGACGTCCTGGCCGCCGCCGGGCTGCGGTTGGAATCCGTCACACCGATGGCCCTCGAAACGAGCCTGCTGGTCGCCTCACCGGCCTAGGCCGTGCCCGCGAACCGCCATCTGTCCCGCGTGGTCCGGCCGGCCCGCGACAACGTGAACCGAAGGAAGCGTGATGAACTCATCCCGTCGACCCGATCCGGCCGACCGGAACGTCCCCGTACTCATCGTGGGTGGCGGCGGGTCGGGGCTCACCGCCTCCCTGGCCCTGTCAGGACTGGGAGTCGACTCCCTGCTCGTCGAACGCCACCCCGGCACCTCGACGCTGCCCAAGGCGCACATCCTCAACGCCCGCACCATGGAGGTCTTCGGACAACTGGGCGTGGCCGGTGACATCTACCGCGAAGGCGCGCCGCAGGAGAACTGCGGGGCGATGGTGTGGCTCTCCAGCCTCGGCGGTGACGAGCCCTACGACCGCAAGGTGCTCTACCGGGCCAGCGCGTACGGCGGCGGCGAACTGGCCGAACGCTACGCCCGCGCCTCCGCCTACCCGCACGCCAACCTCGGCCAGCGGTGGCTGGAGCCCCTGCTGCGCCGGCACGCCGAGGAACGGGCCCCCGGGCAGCTGCTCTTCCACCACGAGCTGGTAGGACTCCGGGAGGACGAGGACGGGGTCACGGCCACCGTGCTGGACCGCACGGCCGACCGGACCCTGCGGGTGCGGGCCCGGTACGTCGTCGCGGCCGACGGCGGCAAGACCGTCAGCAGGCTGCGCGGCATCCGCATGGCGGGCACGCCGACGTTCCTGGAGTGGATCAACCTCCATGTGCGCGCCGACTTCTCGGAGTTCATCCCGTACGACGACGCCGTCGTCAACCGCGTGTCGAGCCTGTCGGACGACGGGGCGCTGGAGCACTGCGGAGTGGTGCCCATGGGACCGAAACGCTGGGGGAGGCACTCCGAGGAGTGGACGCTGATGTTCTCCCGGCCGCCGTCCGCCGCCGCACTCGACGACGACACGATCGTCACAATGGTGCGCCGCACCCTGAAACTCCCCGACGACCACGCCATGGACGTCCGCAACGTCAGCCGCTGGCCGGTGGAGGGCACGGTCGCCGAGCACTTCCGCTCCGGCCGGGTCTTCCTCGTGGGGGACGCCGCCCACCGCCACCCGCCGTCCGGCGCCCTCGGCCTCAACACCGGTGTCCAGGACGCCCACAACCTCGCCTGGAAACTCGCCCTCGTCCTGGGCGGGCAGGCCGGCCCCGCGCTGCTCGACAGCTACGAGGCGGAGCGCCGACCGGTGGCCGAACGGGTCGTCGAGCGGGCGCTGTACTCGCTGTTCAACCAGATCGCGTTCACCTCGGGCACCGGGGTGGTGCAGGGAGCCCGGCCGGAGTGGAATCGCGCTCAGCTGACGGCACTGTTCTCCGACACCCCGGACGGCGCGACCCGGCGGGCCGTGCAGCGCGAGTACTTCGCCACCAACCGGATCACCACCGAGCACCTCGGTCTTGAGATGGGGTACGACTACGCCGACGCCGGCTTCGTCGGGGACGACGGCACCGAGCGCCCCGGACAGGACCCGCTCGGCCTCGACCACGTACAGGACGCCCGGCCAGGGTCGCGGCTGCCGCACGCCTGGCTGCGGCACGGCGGGCAGCGCGTCTCCACCCACCATCTGCACGCCGGCTGCGGCTCGTTCCTGCTGCTCTCCGGCGCCGCGGGCGAGCCCTGGCTCGCGGCCGCCGACGAACTGGCGCAGACCCGCGGTGTTCAGGTCACCGCGTACGCCGTCGGGACCGGTGACGGACCCCGGGACGACAACGGCGCCTGGACGGAGCTGCGCGGCCACGACGACGCGGGAGCGGTCCTGGTCCGCCCGGACGGCTATGTCGCGATGCGCTGGCTGACGGGCCGGCCGCGGCCTGCCGAGGCGCTGGGGGCGGCGCTCGACGTCGCGCTGGCGCGCGACGCGTTACGAGCGGGAGGGCGGGACTAGATGTGTGAACCGCTGCGGACCCCCGTCGCCATCGCGGGCGGCGGACCGGTCGCCCTGATGCTCGCCCTCTTCCTCGACCACCACGGCATCCCCTGCACCGTCTTCGGCTCCGGTCGGCCCCGGCGCGACGAGCCGCGCGGCACCACCCACGACGCGCGGACGATGGAGCACTACCGGCGGCTGGGCGTCTCCGGCCCGGTCCGGCGGCTCGGACCGGCCGCCGGCCACCCCACGGACATCGCCTACTTCACCCGGTACAACCGCCCCGAACTGTCCCGGCTGCCACAGCCCGCCCGGACCCAGCGGCTGCGGCAGGTCGCGGCGGCTCCCCGCACCGACCAACTCCCCGAACCCGCCCACCGCGCCGACCAGACGTCCGTCGGGGACCTCCTGTGCGAACACGCCATGACCCGCCCCAACATCACCCTGCTCCGCGGCCGGCAGATCACCGGGCTCGACCAGGACGCCGGGCAGGTGCGCGTCCGCGCCGGGCACCCGGGCCGCCCCGACGAGGAATGGACCGCGCGGTACGCCGTCGTCAGCGACGCGGAACCCGGCTTCGTCCAGAAGGAGCTGGGCATCCGCTACGAAGGACCCGGCACCGGGCCTGCCGGCCGGGCGGACACCGGGCACCGGGCGACAGCCGCGCACCTGCGCCTGCCCACCTTCCGCCGCGAGGTGCTCGGCGGACAGCCCGCCTGGAGCTACTGGGCGGTGAACGCCGACCTCGTGGTGAACCTGATCGCGCTCAACGGCGAGGACGAGTTCTTCCTGCTGACCCGCTCGCTGGACCCCGGCACCGCCGACGCGGCCCGGCTCACCGACCTCGTCCGGCGCGCGGCGGGCACCGATCTGCCCGTCGAGGTGCTCAGCCACAGCTCCCGGGCGCCGGGCGCGGAACGGGTGGCGGAGCGCTTCGTCAAGGGGCGGGTCCTGCTGGCGGGCGACTGCGCCCATCTGTTCACCCCGGACAGCGGGTTCGGCCTGAACACCGGGGTCGACGACGCCGCCAACCTCGCCTGGAAGCTCGCCGCCGTCCTCCGGGGCTGGGGCGGCCCCTCCCTGCTGGCGACGTACGGCGGCGAACGCCGGCCGATCGCCCTGCGCAACACCGCGGCCGCACGCGAACTCCACGCCGCGATGGCGCAGATCGAGCGCCCCGCGGCCCTGGACGCCGACACCCCGGAGGGCGTCGAGGCCCGCGACCGGGTGGGGGGCCTCCTGCGCTGCCACGGCCAGCGCACCGAATCGATCGGGGTCCAACTCGGCGCCCGCTACGACGGATCACCGATCGTCGTCCCCGACGCGGACGCCGAGATCCCGGGCGACCCCTGGGGCATGTACCTCCCGACGAGCGTCCCCGGCGGCCGCGCCCCCCACCTCTGGCTGGACGACTGGCACGGCCCGGGCAGCTCCCTGTTCGACCGCCTCACCCCAGGCTTCACCCTGCTGCGGCTGGGCCCGGAACCACCGAGCGGCAAACCGCTGCTCGCGGCGGCCCAGGCGCACGGCATGCCCCTCCAGATCCTGGACGTCGAGGACCGGCCCGCCCGTGACCTCTACGAACGCGATCTGGTCCTCATCCGGCCGGACCAGCACGTGGCCTGGCGCGGAAACCAACTGCCCACCGACCCGGGCGACCTGGTGGCACGGGTGACCGGGGCCGGACGGGCCCTCACCGGGAGACGGATATGACCGCACAAGACCTGGAAATCTGTGTGGTGGGCGCAGGGCCGCGCGGACTGTCGGTCCTGGAACGCCTCTGTGCCAACGAACGCGCCCGCCCGTCCCACCGGTCCGTCGTCATCCACGTCGTCGACCCCTTCCCACCCGGCCCCGGACGGGTCTGGCGGACCACGCAGTCCGCGCTGCTGCTGATGAACACCGTCGCCTCGCAGGTCACCGCCTTCACGGACGACAGCGTCGAGATGAACGGGCCGGTGGAACACGGACCCAGCCTGTACGAGTGGGCCAAGTCCGCCGTCCTGGGCGGCAGTACGGCCCCGTACGACGACCGCACCCGGGCCGAGGCCCGCGACCTCGCCCCCGACTCCTACCCCACCCGGGCCTTCTACGGCCGCTACCTCGCGGACGTCTACCGGCAGGTGCGGGACCGGGCACCGGACCACTGCACCGTGCGCGAACACCGCACGCGGGCCGTGGCGCTGGAGGACACCGACGGTGTCCACGGCGGCCCGCAGACCCTCACCCTGGCCGACGGCACCCGGCTGCCGCGCCTGGACGCCGTCGTCCTCGCCCAGGGACACCTGCCGTCCCGCCCCACCGCACGCGAGGAGGAGTGGGCCCGCGCCGCCTCCGCCCACGGGCTGACGTACCAGGGCCCCGCCAACCCCGCCGACCTCGACCTGTGCGCCGTCAAGGCCGGCCAGACCGTACTGGTCCGGGGCCTGGGGCTGAACTTCTTCGATCAGATGGCACTGCTCACCCGCGGCCGGGGCGGCACCTTCGAACGCCGGGACGACGGAACCCTCGTCTACCACGCCTCAGGACAGGAGCCGCACATCCGGGCCGGTTCACGGCGCGGCATCCCGTACCACGCGCGCGGCGAGAACGAGAAGGGAGCGCACGGACGGCACATCCCGCGTGTGCTCACCCCGTTGTTGATCGGCGGGCTGCGCCGCCGCGCCGTCGACGCCGAGCGCGTCCACTTCGGGACGGACCTGTGGCCGCTGATCGCCAAGGAGGTCGAGAGCGTCTACTACGAGACGCTGCTGACCGCGCGTGGCCGGGCCTCGGCCGCCAGGGGATTCGTCCCCCGCTACCTGGCGGCGCCGGCCGGTGAGGGCGAACGGCTGCTGCTCGACGACTTCGGTATCGACGAACGCGACCGCTGGAACTGGAAGGCCCTCTCCCGGCCGCTCGCACAGTGCCGGTTCGACGACCGCCACACCTTCCGCGACTGGCTGCTCGACCACCTGGCGCAGGACGTGCGCGACGCCCGGGCCGGCAACCTGAGCGGACCGCTCAAGGCGGCCCTGGACGTGCTGCGGGACCTGCGCAACGAGATCCGGCTGGCGGTCGACCACGGCGGCCTGGAGGGCAATTCCTACCGTGACGACCTCCAGGGCTGGTACACCCCGCTCAACGCCTATCTGTCCATCGGCCCGCCCGTCTCCCGCATCGAGGAACTGCGGGCCCTGATCGAGGCCGGCGTGGTGGAGATCATCGGTCCGGATCTGGAGATCGGCATCGACACCGGCAGCCGCCCCGCGTTCGTCGCCGTCTCCAAGACCCTCGACACTCAACCCGTCCGCTCCTGCGTCCTCATCGAGGCCCGGCTGCCGGAACCCAACCTCCGGCGCACCGGGGACGCCCTGCTGCGCCAGCTGCTCGCCACCGGACAGGCCGTCCCGTACCGGCTGGAGGGGAGCTGCGGCACCGAGTACGAGACCGGCGGCCTGGCGGTCACCGAACGCCCCTACCGGACGGTGGACGTCCACGGCCGTACGCATCCCCGTCGCTTCGCGTACGGCGTCCCCACCGAAGCCGTCCACTGGGTGACGGCGGCCGGCATCCGGCCCGGCGTCAACTCGGTGATCCTCGGCGACTCCGACGCCATCGCGCGCGCGGTCCTGGCGCTCGTCCCCGCGCGGACCGGGCCGGCCGCCGACCGGCACGACGGCGGCCTGGCGGAGGTGGCGTCATGAGCGCGGGCTTCGACGGCGGGGCCGACAGCGGGCTGCTGTCACCGGTACGGGCCGGCGTCCCCGTCGAGGGGGCGGTCTGCGACCGCGCCTGGCTCCAGGCGATGCTCGACGCGGAAGCGGCGCTGGCCCGTGCCCAGGCGGCCCTGGGGACGATGCCCGCCCCGGCCGCCGAGGCGATCACCCGCGCCGCCCGCGCCGAGGGGATGGACCTGCGCTCCCTGGCCCTGGCCTGCCGGGAGACCGCCAACCCCGTCGTCGGTCTCGTCCGGGCCCTCACCGCGGCGGTCGCCGCCACCGACCCCGCCGCGGCCGAGTTCGTCCACCGGGGATCGACCAGCCAGGACGTGCTGGACACCGGCGCCATGCTGGTGTGCCGCGACGCGCTGCGGCTGATCGGCGCCGACCTGGAGCGGACCGCCGCGGACCTGGCCGTCCTCGCCGGACGGCACCGGAGCACCGTCATGGCGGGCCGGACCCTGGCGCTGCACGCGGTGCCCACCACCTTCGGCCTCAAGGCCGCCGGATGGCGGGCGCTGGCCCTGGACGCCGGAGCCCGGCTGCGCGCAGTGGAGCGGACGCTGCCGGTCTCGCTCGGCGGCGCGGCGGGCACCTTGGCCGGCTACCTGGAGTACGCGACGCCCGACGGCCCGCCGGACGACCCCGACCGCTATCTCGACCTGCTCGTGGACAGGTTCGCCGCCGAGACCTCGCTGGCCCGCCCGGTACTGCCCTGGCACGCGCTGCGCACCCCCGTCGCGGACGTGGCGGCGGCGCTGGCCTTCACCGCCGGGGCGCTGGGGAAGATCGCCACCGATGTCCAGGTGCTGACCAGGACCGAGATCGGCGAGGTCACGGAACCCGCCGTCGCCGGGCGCGGCAGCTCCTCGGCGATGCCCCACAAGCGCAACCCCGTGCTCGCCACCCTGATCCGCAGCGCGGCGCTGCAAGTGCCCTTGCTGGCCACCGGACTGACCCAGTGCCTGATCTCGGAGGACGAGCGCTCCGCCGGCCCCTGGCACGCCGAGTGGCTGCTGCTGCGCGAAAGCCTCCGGCTGACCGGCGGCGCCGCCCACACGGCCGCCGAACTCGCCGCCGGGCTGGTCGTCAGCCCCGGCCGGATGCGCGCGAACCTGGCGCTCACCGGCAGCCAGGTGGTGACCGAGCGGCTGGCGGCGGTCCTGGCCCCGTACCTGGGCCGGGCAGCCGCCAGGGAACTGCTCAGCGACGCCTCACAGACCGCGGTCCGGGAGAAACGGCCGCTGTCCGAGGTCCTGCGCGCACACCCGGACGTCGTCCGCTGCCTCGACGACCCGGCCCTGGAGAAGCTGCTCGACCCCACGGCCTACACCGGCGCCGCCGAAGCACTCGTCGACCGGGCCCTGGCCGCGCCGTCCCCGTTCGCCACCGAAGAGACCCCGTCCGGCGTGCGGCCGAACCCGTCCGACGCGGAACCGGCCCCGTGAAGCGCCCGATCCACCCCGTCCGCCCCCGAAACGACCACCCGCTGACCGAAGGGCCCTGCTGATGTCGACACGCCTGTTCACCTCGGAGTCCGTCACCGAGGGACACCCCGACAAGATCGCCGACCAGATCAGCGACACGATCCTGGACGCCCTGCTGAAGGAGGACCCCGCCGCCCGGGTCGCCGTGGAGACACTGATCGCCACCGGCCAGGTGCACATCGCGGGCGAGGTGACCACGTCCGCCTACGTGCCCATCGACCAGCTCGTGCGCAGCAAGATCCTTGAGATCGGCTACGACTCCTCATCGAAGGGATTCGACGGCGCCTCCTGCGGCGTCTCGGTATCCATCGGCGCGCAGTCGCCCGACATCGCCCAGGGCGTCGACAACGCCTACGAACACCGCACCGGCGGCGAGGGCGGGGAACTCGACCAGCAGGGCGCGGGCGACCAGGGCCTGATGTTCGGATACGCCACCGACGAGACCCCCAGCCTGATGCCGCTGCCGATCGAACTCGCCCACCGGCTCTCCCGCCGCCTCTCCCAGGCCCGCAGGGACGGCTCGATCCCCTATCTGCGCCCCGACGGCAAGACCCAGGTCACCATCGAGTACCGGGGCAGCCGGCCGGTACGCCTGGACACCGTCGTCGTCTCCTCCCAGCACGCCGCCGACATCAGCCTGGACGGCCTGCTGACCCCGGACATCCGCGAGTACGTCGTCGACCACGTACTGGCCCAACTCGCGCAGGACGGCATCAAGCTCGACACCGAGGGACACCGGCTGCTCGTCAACCCGACCGGCCGCTTCGAGATCGGCGGCCCGATGGGCGACGCGGGGCTCACCGGGCGCAAGATCATCATCGACACCTACGGCGGGATGGCCCGGCACGGCGGCGGCGCGTTCTCCGGCAAGGACCCGTCCAAGGTGGACCGTTCGGCCGCCTACGCGATGCGCTGGGTCGCCAAGAACGTCGTCGCCGCCGGGCTCGCGGAGCGCTGCGAGGTCCAGATCGCCTACGCGATCGGCAAGGCCGAACCCGTGGGTCTGTTCGTCGAGACCTTCGGCACCGCCAAGGTCGCCGTCGACCGGATCGAGCGCGCCATCACCGCCGTCTTCGACCTCCGCCCGGCCGCGATCATCCGCGACCTGAACCTGCTGCGTCCGATCTACGCCCAGACCGCCACGTACGGCCACTTCGGCCGGGAGCACCCCGACTTCACCTGGGAGCACACCGACCGCGTCCAGGCCCTGCGCCAGGCCGTCGGCCTCTGAACCGGGCGACCGGCCCCCGCCACCCCCGCGGCCGTCCCGGCACCCCAGCGACAGCCGCCCCCGCACAGGACGCCCCCGACACAGGATGAGGAGATGACGTCGTGCGTATCGCCGTCACCGGATCGATCGCCACCGACCATCTGATGGTCTTCCCCGGACGTTTCGCCGACCAGCTGATCCCCGGACACCTCGAACGGGTCTCGCTGTCGTTCCTCGCCGACACGCTGGAGGTGCGGCGCGGGGGAGTCGCCGCCAACATCGCCGTGGGCCTGGCCCGGCTGGGCCTGCGGCCCGTGCTCGCGGGCGCGGCGGGCAAGGACTTCACCGACTACGACGCATGGCTCCGGGAGACCGGGGTGGACACCGGATCCGTCCGCGTCAGCGCGGCCCTGCACACCGCACGGTTCGTATGCACCACCGACGCCGACCAGAACCAGATCGCGACGTTCTACGCCGGCGCCATGTCCGAGGCGAAGCACATCGGCCTCGCCTCGATCGCCGAAGACGGTGAGTCCCCCGGGCTCGTCGTGATCGCCGCCAACGACATCGACGCCATGCTGCGTCACACCGACGAGTGCCGGCTCCTCGGCCTGCCGTTCGCCGCCGACCCCTCCCAGCAACTGGCCCGGCTCGACAGCGACCAGACGCGCCGTCTGGTGGAGGGCGCCGCCTACCTGTTCACCAACGAGTACGAGGCGGCGCTGCTCAAGGAGCGAACCGGCTGGAGCGCGGACGGCGTCCTCCACAGAGCCGGCACCTGGATCACGACTCTGGGCGCCGGCGGTGTGGTCATCGCGCGGGAGGGTCGGCCCTCACTGAGCGTCCCCGCGGTACCCACCCCGGCCCCGGTCGACCCGACCGGCGTGGGCGACGGCTTCCGGGCCGGCTTCCTGGCCGGCACCGGTGCCGGACTGCCCCTCGAAGCGGCGGCCCGGCTCGGCTGCGCACTCGCCACCGTGGTGCTGGAATCGGTCGGCCCCCAGGAGTACAAGCTCGTTCCCGCCGAACTGCTCCACCGGATCGAGCGCGCCTACGGCCCGGCCGCCGCGACCGAGATCGAGCCGGTCCTCGCGGGGCCGTCATGACCGCCCGGGGGCAGGACCTCCGGGCGGCGCTGGCCACGCGGGTGGTGGTGGGCGACGGTGCGATGGGCACGATGCTCCAGGCGCGGGATCCCTCGCTGGACGACTTCGAGAACCTGGAGGGTTGCAACGAGGTCCTCAACGCCACCCGGCCGGACATCGTGCGGTCGGTGCACGAGGAGTACTTCGCGGCGGGAGTGGACTGCGTCGGGACGAACACCTTCGGTACGAATCTGGCGGCACTGGGGGAGTACGGCATACCCGGACGCATCCACGAACTGGCCCTGTCCGGAGCCCGGCTGGCGCGGGAGGTGGCGGACGGTTTCGCCACGCCGGACCGGCCGCGCTGGGTCCTGGGCTCGGTCGGTCCCGGTACCAAGCTGCCGACGCTGGGCCACGCCTCGTACCCGGCCCTGCGGGACGGCTACGAGGAGAACGTCGCCGGTCTCGTGGAAGGCGGTGTGGACGCGATCCTGGTGGAGACCAGTCAGGATCTCCTCCAGACCAAGGCAGCGGTCCTCGGCGCGCACCGTGCCCTGCGGAAGCTGGGGTCCGCACTGCCGATCATCACGCACGTGACCGTCGAGACGACGGGCGCGATGCTGCTGGGTTCGGAAATCGGTGCGGCACTGACGGCGCTGGAGCCGCTCGGTATCGACATGATCGGCCTGAACTGCGCGACGGGACCGGCCGAGATGGGCGAGCACCTGCGCTATCTGGCGCGGCACGCCCGGATCGCCGTGTCCTGCATGCCGAACGCCGGCCTGCCGGTGCTGGGCGGGGACGGGGCGCACTACCCCCTGTCGCCGCGGGAGCTGGCCGACGCGCACGAGACGTTCGTGCGGGAGTACGGGCTGGCGCTGGTGGGCGGCTGCTGCGGGACGACCCCCGAGCACCTGCGCCAGGTGGTGGAGCGGGTGCGGGGCCTGGACCTGTCCCCGCGCGACCCGCGGCCGGAGCCGGGCGCGGCATCGCTCTACCAGACGGTGCCGTTCGAACAGGACGCGTCCTATCTGGCGATCGGGGAACGCACGAACGCCAACGGGTCGAAGAAGTTCCGCGAAGCGATGGTCGAAGGGCGCTGGGACGACTGCGTGGAGATGGCCCGCGACCAGATCCGCGAGGGCGCGCACCTGCTCGACCTCTGTGTCGACTACGTGGGCCGCGATGGCGCTCTTGACATGAGTGAGATCGCGGGCCGCCTCGCGACGGCCTCCACCCTCCCGATCGTGCTGGACTCCACCGAAGTCCCGGTGCTCCGGGCGGGGCTGGAGAAGCTCGGCGGCCGTACGGTCATCAACTCCGTGAACTACGAGGACGGCGACGGACCGGAGTCACGTTTCGCACAGGTCGCCGCACTGGCCCGGGAGCACGGTGCCGCACTGATCGCGCTGACGATCGACGAGCAGGGCCAGGCCCGCACCGCCGAGCACAAGGTCTCGGTCGCCGAGCGGCTGATCGCGGATCTGACGGGCAACTGGGGCATCCAGGAGTCCGACATCCTCGTGGACTGCCTGACCTTCACGATCGCGACCGGCCAGGAGGAGTCCCGCAAGGACGGCATCGCCACCATCGCGGCGATCCGCGAACTCAAGCGCCGCCACCCGCTGGTGCGGACGACTCTCGGCCTGTCGAACATCTCCTTCGGCCTCAACCCGGCCGCCCGCACCGTGCTGAACTCGGTGTTCCTCAACGAGTGCGTGGACGCGGGACTGGATTCGGCCATCGTGCACGCCGCGAAGATCATCCCGGTGGCGCGGATCCCTGAGAAACAGCGAGAGATCGCGTTGGACCTGGTCCACGACCGGCGACGGGAGGGATACGACCCCTTGCAGGCGTTCTTGGAGGCGTTCGAGGGCGTCGACATGAAGTCGGTGAAGAAGGGGCGGGCGCAGGAGCTGGCGGCGCTGCCGCTGGACGAGCGGTTGCAGCGGCGGATCATCGACGGTGAGAAGAAGGGCCTGGAGGCCGATCTCGACGAGGCACTGGGGACCCGCCCGGCCCTGGACATCGTCAATGACACCCTGCTGGAGGGCATGAAGGTCGTCGGTGAGCTGTTCGGCTCAGGGCAGATGCAGCTGCCGTTCGTATTGCAGTCCGCGGAGGTCATGAAGACCGCAGTGGCGTACCTGGAACCGCACATGGAGAAGTCCGACGCCGAGGGCAAGGGCACGATCGTGCTGGCCACCGTGCGTGGCGACGTCCATGACATCGGCAAGAACCTCGTCGACATCATCCTGTCCAACAACGGCTACAACGTCGTCAACCTCGGCATCAAGCAGCCCGTGGCGGCGATCCTGGACGCGGTGACCGAGCACAGGGCCGACGTGATCGGCATGTCGGGTCTCCTGGTGAAGTCCACGGTGATCATGAAGGAGAACCTCCAGGAGCTCAACCAGCGAGGGATGGCCGCGGACTATCCGGTGATCCTGGGAGGCGCCGCGCTGACCCGGGCCTATGTCGAGCAGGACCTGCACGGGATCTACCGGGGCGAGGTCCGCTACGCCCGCGACGCCTTCGAGGGGCTGCGGCTGATGGACGCGCTGATCGCCGTCAAGCGTGGCGTCCCGGGCGCCACGCTCCCCGCGCTCAAGCAGCGCCGCGTCGCGGCCCGGCCGGCCGCCGTCGTCGAGGAGCCGGACGGGGAACGCGGCCCGGCCCGGTCGGACGTGGGCACGGACAACCCGGTGCCCACCCCGCCGTTCCGGGGAACGCGGATCATCAAGGGCACACCGCTCAAGGAATACGCGGCCTGGCTCGACGAGTCCGCGTTGTTCAAGGGGCAATGGGGGCTGAAGTCGGCCCGCGGGAGCGGTCCTTCGTACGAGGAGCTGGTGGAGACCGAGGGCAGGCCGAGGCTGCGGATGTGGCTGGACCGGCTGCACACCGAGAACATGCTGGAAGCGGCGATCGTGTACGGGTACTTCCCGTGTGTCTCCAAGGGCGACGATCTGATCATCCTGGGTGAGGACGGTGGCGAGCGGACGCGCTTCACCTTCCCGCGTCAGCGCCGTGGCCGACGGCTGTGCCTGGCGGACTTCTTCCGTCCGGAGGACTCCGGCGAGACCGATGTCATCGGGATGCAGGTCGTCACGGTCGGCAACCGGGTATCGGTGGCGGCGAACGAGATCTTCGCCGCGGACGCGTACCGCGACTACATGGAACTGCACGGTCTCTCCGTGCAGTTGACCGAGGCGCTGGCGGAGTACTGGCACGGGCGGGTCAGGAGCGAGCTGGGGATCGCGGACGCCGACCCGGACAGCCTGGAGGAGACGTTCCGCACCGGGTACCAGGGCTGCCGCTATTCACTGGGCTACCCCGCGTGCCCGAACCTGGAGGACCGCGCCAAGATCATGAACCTGCTCGAACCGGAACGCATCGGAGTGAACCTCTCCGAGGGATTCCAGCTGCACCCCGAGCAGTCCACCGACGCGATCATCGTCCACCACCCCGGAGCCGGTTACTTCAACGCTCACGGAGGCCCCTCATGAGCACCCTGCGCGAGATCCTGGCCACCGGCAGCCGCTCCTTCTCCTTCGAGTTCTTCCCGCCCAGGACCGACGCCGGAGAACGCACCCTCTGGCGGACGGTCCGGCAGATCGAATCGCTCTCGCCGACCTTCGTGTCCGTCACCTACGGTGCCGGAGGATCGTCCCGGGACCGCACCATCGCGGTGACGGAACGGCTCGCCTCCGAGACCACGCTGCGTCCGGTCGCCCACCTCACCGCGGTCGGCCATTCGACGACGGAGCTGCGGCACATCGTGGGCCGCTACGCCGACGCCGGTATCCGTGACGTTCTCGTGCTGCGTGGCGACCCGCCGGGCGACCCCGGCGGCCCCTGGGCCACCCACCCCGGAGGGCTCGAGTACGCTCACGAGCTCGTCAGCCTCGTCAGGGCCCTGGGCGACTTCAGCATCGGGGTGGCGGCCTTCCCCGAGCGGCACCCGCGTTCGCCGAACTGGGACGACGACATCCGGCACTTCATCGGCAAGTGCCGGGCCGGAGCCGACTACGCCATCACTCAGATGTTCTTCGACGCGGACGACTATCTGCGGCTGCGCGACCGGGTGGCCGCCGCGGGATGCGACACCCCGATCATTCCGGAGATCATGCCCGCGACCGACGCCCGGCAGATCCGGCGGTTCGCCGAACTCAGCAACGCGACGTTCCCGGCGGACCTGGCCGGCCGGCTCGACGCGGCCCGTGACGACCCGGCCGAAGGACACCGCGTCGGGGTCGCCCACGCGACCGGCATGGCGAAGCGGCTGCTCGACGAAGGGGCACCGGGACTGCACTACATCACCCTCAACCACTCGACCGCCGTACTGGAGATCCACAGCAACGTCATCGGGTCCGCAGGCCTCCCGCCCGCTGCTCCCACCACGGCCGCCGTCGGCGTCGGATAGGGCCGGCGGATGCCGAACACCGTGTCCGATTTCCGCCAGCCCCACCGTTCCGGCCAGTGCATGGTGAGGAGGTGAGGACAGCTGCGAAGGGACCGCGATCATGACGCTCCACAGCACGATCGGCAGCCCGCTCGGCGAGCTCCTGCTGATGGGCGAGGAGTCCGCCACGGCCAGGGGCGGCGTCGCGCTGGCGTCCCTGTCGATGCCGTGCCAGAAGGGCGCGGCGGTCGTCCGGCGCGGCGGGCGGCGTGACGACGCGGCGTTCGCCGAGGTGGCGCACCAGCTCAGGGCCTACTTCGACGGTGCGGTGAGAACGTTCGACCTGGAGTTCCTGCCCGCCGGATCGGCATTCCAGCTACGCGTCTGGGACGCGCTGGACGAGATCCCCTACGGCACCACGACCACCTACGGACAGCTCGCGAAGCGACTGGGTGCCGAGCGCGCGGAGGTCCGCGCGGTGGGCGCGGCGATCGGGGCCAATCCGCTGCTGGTGGTGCGGCCGTGCCACCGGGTCGTCGGAGCCGACGGCTCGATGCGCGGCTACGCGGGCGGTGTCTCCCGCAAGCAGGACCTCCTGATCCACGAGGGCGCCCTGCCGCCCGTTCTCATCTGACGCCCACCCCTATCCGGAGCACCGCATGCCTACCGCTTTCACCGCCACCGAGGCCCGCCGCAGGGTGGCCGCAGCCGACTGGACGGCCGTGGCCGCCGAACTCGACGCCCACGGCTGCGCGCTGACCCCGCCGCTGCTCACCCCTGACGAGTGCCGCGCCCTGGCCGGGCTGTACGACGACGCCGACCGATTCCGGTCCACCGTCGACATGGCCCGGCACCGCTTCGGTTCCGGTCAGTACCGCTACTTCACCCATGAGCTGCCGGAGCCGGTACGGCAGTTGCGGCGGGCGCTTTACCCGCGCCTGCTCACCGTCGCGCGTGACTGGGCTGAGCGGCTCGGGCGGCCGGCTCCCTGGCCCGACGAGCTGGAGAAGTGGCTCAAGATGTGCCACGAGGCCGGTCAGGACCGGTCCGCGCAGATCCTGCTCCGCTACGGGCCGGACGACTGGAACGCCCTGCACCGCGACGTCTTCGGCGACATGCTCTTCCCGCTCCAGGTGGTCGTGGGTCTCGACACCCACGGGACGGACTACACCGGTGGGGAGTTCCTGCTGGTCGAGCAGCGGCCCAGGGCCCAGTCGCGGGGCAACGTCACCGTGCTGCCGCAGGGGCACGGCCTGATCTTCACCACCCGGGACCGGCCCGTCCGCACCCTGCGCGGCTGGTCGGCCGGCGGTATGCGGCACGGCGTCAGCACCGTGCGCTCCGGCCGCCGCCACGCACTGGGCCTGGTCTTCCACGATGCCGCATGACGGGGCGCCGGACGCGGGATCTCTCCCGCTCCCCGCTGCTGCCCGCGGCGTCGGCCGCGCGGTACGCCGGGATGCCTCCGCCCGCACCGCACACCGAGGCCGGACTCCGTTCGCTGCTGGCTCGGCTGACGGCGCCCGCCGCCGACATCTCGACCGTCGCGGTGGGGCACAGCAGGGACACGGCCTCACGGACGGCGGCCGAGGTCTTTACCGCCGCGTGGCAGGCCGCCGGCGGTACGGTCGTCGCGGTCGTGGACTGGCCGGAGCGGGCGGCCTCCTGGCTGCGGCCCGCCGTACGTCTCACGGCGCGGAGCCCGGACGCGTGGGTCATCGCCGCAGCCCCGCTCGGCTGGGCCCAGCTGAGCCGCAGGCTCAGCCTCAGCACAGACTGGGACCCGCACCGCACCTTCGCCTTCCCACCCCTGGAACCGGACGCCGATCCGGATTCCGCCCCGCGCCCGTAGACGCACCCGCACGTGCGGCGCCCGGGGTGACCAGCGGTTCCGCGCAGTCCGGAGCCTGCTCAGTCGTTGCTCGCCCGCTGCTCGATCCTCATGTGAGCAGGCGCCAGGGCCCGAAGGGCGTGGTAGCCGGTGATCACGACGATGGTGCCGAGCGCGATCCCGCTCAGCTCGAAGTTGTCGGTGACCTTCAGGCTGACCCCGCCGACGCCGATGATGATGCCCGCCGCGGCCGGCACCAGGTTCAGCGGGTTGCGCAGATCGACCTTGGCGTTCAGCCAGATCTGGGCGCCGAGGAGGCCGATCATGCCGTAGAGGATCACCGTGATGCCGCCGAGGACCCCGCCGGGAATGGCCGCCACGACGGCGCCGAACTTGGGGCACAGGCCGAACAGCAGGGCGAAGCAGGCGGCCGCCCAGTAGGCCGCGGTGGAGTACACCCGGGTCGCGGCCATCACGCCGATGTTCTCGGAGTACGTCGTGTTCGGCGGACCGCCGACCGCGGTCGACAGCATCGAGGCGGCGCCGTCCGCGGCGATCGCGGTGCCGAGCTTGCCGTCCAGCGAGCGGCCCGTCATCTCGCCGACCGCCTTCACATGGCCGGCGTTCTCCGCGATGAGCGCGATGACGACGGGCAGCGCGACCAGGATCGCGGACCATTCGAAGCTCGGGGCGTGGAACGACGGCAGCCCGATCCAGTCGGCCTTCCCCACCCCCGACAGGTCCAGCCGCCAGTGGTCCACGGCCTCGGCGCCCCCGGCGGGGGAGTGGATCCTCCCGAACACCCGGTCCAGGACCCAGGACAGCACATAGCCGAAGACCAGGCCGAGGAAGATCGCGATCCGGGACAGGAAGCCGCGCAGACAGACCACGGCCAGTCCGGTGAACAGCATCACCAGCAGGGCCGTCCACTGGTCCTGCGGCCAGTACGTGGACGCGGTGACCGGTGCCAGGTTGAAGCCGATCAGCATCACGACCGCACCCGTCACCACCGGCGGCATGGCCGCGTGGATGATCCGTGCGCCGAACCGCTGCACCGCGAGGCCGGCGAGGAAGAGCACCACCCCCACCACGAAGACCGCGCCCGTGACCACGGCGCTGCTGCCGCCACTGGCCCGGATGGTCGCGGCAACCCCGACGAACGAGAGCGAACAGCCCAGATAGCTGGGCACCTGCC
The DNA here is from genome assembly GCF_042887885.1 of Streptomyces sp. NPDC057900. NCBI lineage: Bacteria > Bacillati > Actinomycetota > Actinomycetes > Kitasatosporales > Streptomycetaceae > Streptomyces > Streptomyces sp. NPDC057900. Next base: position 59,868 of record NZ_JBHVOI010000007.1, on the reverse strand, counting down.
CGCGCGTGGCCAGCAGGAAGATGGCCGTCGCGACACCCGACATCATGATCGCCAGGTTCGGGTCGAGACCCATGAGCACCGGGGCGACGAACGACGCGCCGAACATCGCGACCACGTGCTGGGCGCCGAGCCCGAACGTCCGCGGCCAGGAGAGCCGCTCGTCGGGGCGGACGACCGCTCCCGGTGCGGGCGTCTTCCCGTCGCCGTGCAAGGTCCAGCGCACGCCGAGGCCGCCCATGGTCGCTCCCTGTGTGTAGATGCGGCGGGCCGGTGCCTCACGGGGCACGGCGCTGACCGCGGAAAAGATCAGCGCCATGTTAATGCCGGTTCGTCACCCGCCCCCGGCCGGGATGCGGGCACGGGGGCCCGGAGCCCCCGGCCGCCGCGCCCGGTGCCCCGAACGGCTCAGGGACGCGGCTCGGCCGGCGCCGCTCCCGGTACCGCGGCGTCCGAGGAGGACACCTTGCGATCGCCCGCCCGCAGCACACCGGCCCCGAGCACCAGCCCGAAGGCCAGCACCGAGACCAGGCCGAATGAGACGACCAGCGAGGTCGCCTCTGCCAGCGAGCCGATCGCGGAGGGGGCGATCAGCCCCGAGGTATACGTGATCGTCGCGACACCCGCGATCGCCCGGCTCGGGTTCGAGCCGCTGCGCCCGGCCGCCGCGAAGGCGAGCGGCACGACCACGGCGATGCCGAGGCCCATCAGTCCGAAGCCGCACAAGGCCAGGACCACGTTGGGCGCGGTGACCACCAGGACCCCGCCGACCGTGGCGAGCACGCCGCCGGTCCGTACGGTCCGCACCGCGCCGAAGCGGTCGACGACCCGGTCACCGGCGATCCGGGCCACCGCCATCGTCAGCGCGAACGCGGTCGTCGACGCGGCCGCCAGACCGGCGGAACTGTCCAGGACATCGCGGAGGTAGACCGCCGACCAGTCCAGGCTGGCGCCCTCCGCGAACACCGCGCAGAAGCCCACCGCACCGATGATCAGGGCCGACCTGGGCGGCAGGGTGAAGCGCGGCGGAGCCTCCGCGTCCGGCTCGCTGTGCAGATCCAGCACCTGCCGGCAGGCGATCAGGCCGAGCGTGGTGAGGACGAGCGCGGCGATGGCGTGGTGCAGTCGCGCGTCGGCCCCCAGATGGGCGGCCACCGTGCCCGCCGCGGAACCGACCAGGGCGCCCACGCTCCACATCCCGTGCAGCCCGGACATGATCGACTTGTTGAGGCGGTTCTCCACCTCGACCCCGAGCGCGTTCATCGCCACGTCCGACATGCCCGCCGACGCCCCGTACACCAGGAGCGCCGCGCACAGCGTCAGCAGGCTGGGCGCTATGGAGGGCAGGATCAGCACCAGGGTCCACAGCATCAGCAGCCCGCGCAGCGCGGTCCGGGCGCCGAAGCGGTGGCTGACCGCGCCGGCCAGCGGCATCGCGAGCGAGGCGCCGATCGCCGGGAACGCCAGGGCTATGCCGAGCTGTCCGGCACTGAGCCCCGCGTGGTCCTGGATCCACGGCACCCGGGTGGCGAAACTGCCGGTCACCGCTCCATGTACCGCGAAGACCGCGGCGATGGCGTACCTGGCGCGCCTCACCTGATCCGTGCTGAAGACCGCTGCCGTGGAATCCGTCGTCATGCCGCCGTGCCCTCCCCTGGGAATTCTCCGATGCCGCGGTTCCGACGCTCCCCGGCGTCCTTCTCCACGATGCGGGCAGTAAACTATCAGGAACCCTGCCTGATAAATAGATCGTGCCGGCGTCGATCGCGGTGACGGTCTGGAAGGATCCCGGCATGCCCGCATCACCGAGCACCGCCAGGGCCATCAACGACCGGCTCGCCCTGCGGCTCCTCCAGCAGGACGGCCCGCTGACGGCCACGCAGTTGAAGACCCTGACGGGACTCTCCCGGCCCACCGTCGCCGACCTGGTCGAACGGCTTCAGGGGGCGGGCCTGATCCGGGTGGTCGGAGAGGCCGGGGCCGAGCGCCGCGGCCCCAACGCCCGGCTCTACGGGATCGTCGCGGATCGCGCCCATCTCGCCGCCCTCGACGTCCGCACCGACAGCCTGGCCGTGGTCGTCGCCGACCTCCTGGGCGCCACGCTTGCCGAGGCCACCCTGCCGATCGGCAGCGAGACCGCCACCGACGACGCCGTCGAGCAGGCCGTGGCCCTTCTCGAACGCACCGCGCGCCGGGCCGGCACCGCGCCGCTGCACAGCGTCGGCATCGGCGCCCCCGGCCTGATCGACCCGGTCACCGGGGAGCTCCGCGACACCACGGGGTTGCCGGCCTGGCACCGCAACCTGGTGCGCGCCCTCCAGCAGCGGCTGCCCGCGACGGTGCTCGTCGAGAACGAGACCAATCTCGCCGCCGTGGCCGAACACCGCGCCGGAGCCGCCCGCGACCACGACACGTTCGTCCTGCTGTGGCTCGGACACGGCGTCGGGGCGGCCGTCATGCTGGACGGGAAGGTGCGCCGCGGTGCCTCCGGCGGCGCGGGCGAGATCGGCTTCCTGCCGGTCCCCGGCACCATCGGCACCCCCTCCGCCGTCAGCTGCGACGGCGGCTTTCACTCGCTGGCGGGCTCGGTGGCCCTGTGCGAACTGGCCGCCGCCCACGGCATCGCCGTCCCGGCCGGCGGCCGGGAGCCGGGCGCGGCGGTCGCCGTCCGCGAGGCGCTCGCGGGGGAGGGCGACGGCGAGGCGTTCCTCGACGCGCTCGCCGACCGGCTGGCGCTCGGCGCGGCAGCCGTCGTCTCGGTCCTGGACCCGGGGTGCGTGCTGCTGTCGGGCGAGATCGGCCTCGCGGGCGGCGACGCGCTGGCCGCCCGGGTCGAGGAACGGCTCGCCATGATGTCCCCCCTGCGCACCGAGGTCAGAGCCGGCCTGCTCGGCGGCACCGCGGTCCTGCGCGGCGCGCTGCTCGCGGCGCGGGAGGCGGCACAGGACGCGCTGTTCGGTGCGGGGTCTCCGGGGCGGGGGGTTCCGTCCTCAATCGCCGGACGGGCTTGAGCGGTGGGGCCCGGCCACCGGACAGAGGCGAACCCCGCACCACGCGGAGCACCCGCGCCCAGGAGCGCAGCGACAAACCGTGGCTGGAAACCGCCTTGTCACGGGCTGTCTGTGAGCCACTCCACAGCGTTCACCCGCATGGCCCACGGCCAGTCGTGGCACACTGATCGTGTACCAGCAGCAGCGCACTCCGGGGTCGGTGCAATTCCGAACCGGCGGTTATAGTCCGCGACCCGTCCGCATCCAGCGGCCGGTTGACCAGGTGGGATTCCTGGACCGACGGTTAAAGTCCGGATGGGAGGCAGTGCGCGGCGGGCCGTTTCGCGGGTACGCCGCCGTCGGCGGATGGTTTTCGGGCGACCGATCCATCCGTTTTTCGGGCATTCGGCGTCCCCGTTCCACGTTCCGCTTCATCTGTCGTCATCGACAGGCCCCGGAGTCCGTGCCCGAAGAGGCAGGAGGACCCGGTGGACACCGCAGCCGACACCACCGCAATGCGCCGAGCCATCGCGCTCGCAGCCCGCGGTCTCGGCTCCACCAGCCCCAATCCGGTCGTCGGATGCGTCGTCCTCGACGCGACGGGCCGGCCGGCCGGTGAGGGCTTCCACCAGCGCGCCGGAGGGCCGCACGCCGAGATCCACGCCCTGCGCGCGGCCGGCGAGAAGGCCCGGGGCGGCACCGCCTACGTCACCCTCGAACCCTGTAACCACACCGGACGCACCGGCCCCTGTGCCCAGGCGCTCATCGAGGCCGGGATCGCCCGCGTCGTGTACGCGGTCGGTGACCCGAACCCGCAGGCCACCGGCGGCGCGGACACCCTGCGCGCAGCCGGGGTCAAGGCCGAGCAGGGCCTCCTCGCCGAGGAGGCCGAGCAGGGCAACGCCGCCTGGCTGACCTCCGTGCGGCTCGGCCGCCCCCACGTCACCTGGAAGTACGCGGCCACCCTGGACGGCCGGATCGCGGCCGCCGACGCCACCAGCCGCTGGATCACCTCCGCCGAGTCCCGCGCCGACGTCCACCGGCTGCGCGCCGAGGCGGACGCCGTGGTGGTCGGCTCCGGAACCGCCCGCACCGACGACCCCCAGCTCGGCGTCAGGGGCATCGACGGCGCGGTCCAGCCGCTGCGGGTCGTCGTGGACACCGCCGCCACCGCCGTCCGGCCCGGCGCCCGGGTCCTCGACGCGGGCGCCCCCACCCTGATCGCCGTGGCCGACGACGCGGACACCCGCCACCTGCCGGAAGGGGCCGTCCTGAGGCTGCCGCGCGCCGCGACCGGCCCCGGCCTCGACCTCTCCGCGCTGCTCGCCGCCCTCCACGGGCGCGGCGTCCGCTCCGTACTCCTCGAAGGCGGCCCGACCCTGGCCGGGGCCTTCGTCGCGGCGGGAGCCGTCGATCGGATCGTCGGCTACCTCGCCCCCGTGCTCCTCGGCGCGGGCCCCGCGGCCCTGGCCGACGCCGGAATCCCCACCATCTCCAAGGCGTTGCGCCTCCAGATGACCGAGACCGTGCGTATCGGCCCCGATCTGCGCATCACCGCCGTCCCCGGCCCCGCTCCGAAGGGAAACTGAGTGTTCACCGGAATTGTCGAAGAACTGGGTGAGGTCACCGCCGTCGAGAACCTCGGCGACTCCTCCCGATTCCGCCTGCGCGGACCCGTGGTCACCGAGGGCGCCAAGCACGGCGACTCGATCGCCGTCAACGGCGTCTGCCTGACCGTCGTCGACCACGGCGGGCAGGAGTTCACCGCGGACGTGATGGCCGAGACGCTGAACAGGTCCAGCCTGGGCGCACTGCGGGCCGGCTCCCGGGTCAACCTGGAGCGGCCCATGGCGGTCGGCGGCCGGCTCGGCGGTCACATCGTGCAGGGCCACGTGGACGGCACGGGCCGCATCGTCGAGCGCAAGCCCTCCGAGAACTGGGAGATCGTGAAGGTCTCCCTCCCCGCCGAGCTCACCCGGTACGTGGTGGAGAAGGGCTCGATCACCGTCGACGGCGTGAGCCTGACCGTCGTGGACGCCGGACCCGACTACTTCACCATCAGCCTCATCCCCACCACCCTCGCGCTGACCACGCTCGGCCACAAGGAGCCCGGCGACCCGGTCAACCTCGAAGTGGACGTCATCGCGAAGTACGTCGAGCGACTGCTCGGCCACCGCGCGCAGGAGCCAGAGGAGCCGGTGAAGTGAGCGCCCTGCACTGGCTGAACTCGGAGGCGTTCAGCGTCTTCGGACAGCACATCATCTGGTCCGACATGATCGGCAATACGATCGGTCTGATCGCCCTCACACTCGGCTGGCTGCGCTCGATCTGGACCTGGCCCGCGCAGTTGCTGTCCGGTGTCGTCCTGGTCGCCGCCAACGTCTCCGTGCACCAGGCGGGCAGCGTCGGCAAGCAGGTCATCGTCATCGCGGTGGCCGTCTGGGGCTGGCAGCAGTGGACCCGGGGCAGGCAGCGGGCCCAGGACGGCTCCATCGCCGTACGGTTCGCCACCTGGCGCGAGCGCGGCTACCTGCTCGGCGGGGCGGCGGTCGGCACCCTCGCGGTCGGCGGCCTGTTCACCGCGTTCCCCTCGCTCTCGTGGAGCCCGTGGGCGGACGCGTACATATTCGCCGGCACGCTCGTGGCGATGCTCGCCCAGGCCCGCGGCATGGTCGAGTTCTGGTTCGCCTGGCTCCTCGTCGACCTGGTCGGCGTACCGCTCAACTTCCACAGCGGTCTCGCCTTCTCCGGTCTCATCTACGTCGTCTACGGGGCGCTCGTCCTGTGGGGCATGCGCGACTGGTGGCTGCGTACGCGGACACCCGCTCTGGAAGGAGCCACGGCATGACTGCCCAGCCCACCTGGTTGCACCGGGAACACCACGCGCCCGCGGAGGACCTCACCCTGGACCCCGTCGAGCAGGCCATCCGCGACATCGCGGCGGGCCGGCCCGTCGTGGTCGTCGACGACGAGGACCGGGAGAACGAGGGCGACCTCGTCATCGCGGCCGAGAAGGCCACCCCCGAGATCGTCGCCTTCATGATGAGCGAGTGCCGCGGACTGATCTGCGCGCCCATGGAGAACGCCGAGCTGGAACGGCTCGAACTCCCGCAGATGGTCGACCACAACACCGAGTCCATGAAGACGGCCTTCACCGTCTCCGTCGACGCCTCGGCCGCGCACGGCGTCACCACCGGCATCTCCGCCGCCGACCGGGCCGCCACGCTCCGGCTGCTCGCGGGCGGCGTCGCGGGCCCCGGTGACTTCGTCCGGCCCGGCCACATCTTCCCGCTCCGGGCCCGCACCGGCGGGGTGCTCGTGCGCAACGGGCACACCGAGGCGGCCGTCGACCTCGCCCGGCTCGCCGGACTGCGGCCCGCCGGGGCGATCGTCGAGATCGCGGGCGAGGACGGCGTCATGCTGCGCCTGCCCCAGCTGGTCCCGTTCGCCCGCAAGCACGGGCTCACGATCATCTCCATCGAAGACCTCATCGCCTACCGGCGCACCTCCGAGCCGACCGTCCGCCGCGAGGCGGAGGTCCGGCTGCCGACGGACTTCGGCGCGTTCACCGCGTACGGCTACCGCTCCACCGTGGACGGGGTCGAGCACGTCGCGCTGGTCCACGGCGACATCGGGGACGGCGACGACGTCCTGGTCCGGGTCCACTCCGAGTGCCTGACCGGCGACATCTTCCAGTCGGAGCGCTGCGACTGCGGCCCCCAGCTGCACGCCTCGATGCGGCGCGTCACGGACGAGGGACGTGGCGTCGTCGTCTATCTGCGCGGCCACGAGGGACGCGGCATCGGCCTGGTCTCCAAGCTGCGCGCGTACGAACTCCAGGAGCGCGGCGTCGACACCCTCGACGCCAACCTGGAGCTCGGACTGCCCGCCGACGCCCGCGACTACGCGGCCGGCGCCCAGATCCTCAAGGACCTCGGCGTCCGCAGCCTGCGCCTGATGACGAACAATCCCGACAAGACCGCCGCGATCCTGCGGCACGGCCTGGCCGTCACCGGACGGGAACCGATGCCCGTCCAGGCCGGCGAGCACAATCTGCGCTACCTGCGCACCAAGCGGGACCGGATGGGCCACGACCTGCCCTGGCTCGACGCCGCCATGGTGTCGACCTGCGGCAACCAGTAGCCGTAACACCAGCACTTCCAGCAGCCATCAAGGAAACGAGCGGTAGGAGAGACATGAGCGGCAAGGGCGCACCCGAACTGTCCGTACGCAACTGCGGTGACCTGCGCGTGGCGGTCATCGCCGCGCAGTGGCACGAGAAGGTCATGGACGGACTCGTCGACGGCGCGCTGCGCGCCCTGCACGAGCTGGGCATCGACGAGCCGACCCTGCTGAGGGTCCCCGGCAGCTTCGAGCTCCCGGTGGTCGCCAAGGTGCTGGCCGGACGCGGGTACGACGCGATCGTCGCGCTCGGCGTGATCATCCGGGGCGGCACCCCGCACTTCGAATACGTGTCCCACGGCGTCACCAACGGCCTCACCCAGGTCGCGGTCGACACCGGTGTACCGGTCGGCTTCGGCGTCCTCACCTGTGACACCGAGGAGCAGGCGCTCGACCGCGCGGGCATCGAGGGGTCCAACGAGGACAAGGGGCACGAAGCGGTCACCGCCGCCGTCGCCACCGCGACCACACTGCGCTCGGTCAGCGAACCCTGGCGCTGAGTGCGCGTCCGGCACCCCGTATTCTAAGGACATCATGGCGAACAAAACCTTCGAAGAGCTCTTCGCCGAGCTGCAGCTCAAGGCCGCCAACGGCGACCCCTCCACCTCCCGTACCGCCGAACTGGTGGACAAGGGCGTGCATGCCATCGGCAAGAAGGTCGTGGAGGAGGCCGCCGAAGTCTGGATGGCCGCCGAGCACGAGAGCAAGGACGCGGCAGCCGAGGAGATCTCCCAGCTGCTCTACCACGTCCAGGTGATGATGGTCGCGCGCGGAATCTCGCTCGACGACGTCTACGCCCATCTCTGAGCACGCCCTCCGCACCCGTCCGAACGCTCCGCACACCCCTTTCGCAAAGGAAACCCGACCTCATGCTGCGCATCGCCGTCCCCAACAAGGGTGCTATCTCCGGGCCTGCGATGGCGATGCTCCATGAGGCGGGCTACAAGCAGCGCAAGGAGTCCAAGGAGCTCGTCCTCGTCGACCCCGAGAACCAGGTGGAGTTCTTCTACCTGCGCCCGCGCGACATCGCGATCTACGTCAGCTCGGGCCGGCTCGACATCGGCATCACCGGCCGTGACCTGCTCCTGGACTCCGGCGCCGAGGCCGAGGAGATCCTCCAGCTCGGCTTCGCCCGCTCCACCTTCCGCTACGCCACCAAGCCCGGCACGGCCGCCGGCCCGCAGGACTTCGACGGGCTGACGATCGCCACCTCCTACGAGGGCATCGTCGCCAAGCACCTGGCCGAGACCGGGGTCAACGCCTCCGTCGTCCACCTGGACGGCGCCGTCGAGACCGCGATCGAGCTCGGTGTCGCGCAGATCATCGCCGACGTCGTCGAGACCGGCACCAGCCTGCGCAACGCGGGACTCGAAGTCATCGGCGAACCGATCATGAAGTCGGAGGCGGTCGTCATCCGCCGCACCGGCGCCCCGGACGACGAGCCCAAGGTGCAGCAGTTCCTGCGCCGCCTCCAGGGCGTCCTGGTCGCCCGCAGCTACGTGATGATGGACTACGACTGCCGCGTCGAGCACCTGGAGCGCGCGGTCGCCCTCACCCCGGGCCTGGAGTCGCCCACCATCTCCCCGCTGCACCACGAGGGCTGGGTCGCCGTCCGCTCCATGGTCGCCTCCAAGGAGGCGCAGCGGATCATGGACGACCTGTACGACCTCGGCGCCCGCGCCATCCTCACCACGGCCATCCACGCCTGCCGGCTCTGACGGGCGGGACACGGAAGAAGACCATGTCAGCCCCCGCACCCTCCCTCCCGGTCACCTTCCGGCCGACCCGCACCCGCGTGGTCCTGCTGAGCGTCGGCGTGATGATGTTCGCCGTCATCACCGTCGTCGCCTTCACCCTGGAGCAGCTCAGCAACGGGGAGCGGGCCAGCTTCGTCTTCACCGCGCTGGTCTTCCTCGGCGTGCTGGCGCTGCTCAGCCGCCCCAAGGTCGTCGCGGACGACAGCGGGGTGACGGTGGTCAATCTCACCCGTACCCGGCGGCTGTCCTGGGCCGAGATCGTCCGCGTCAACCTGCGCGTCGGTGACCCCTGGGTCTTCCTCGACCTCAGTGACGGGACCAGCATGCCCGCCCTCGGCATCCAGCCCGGAATCGCCAAGGAGCAGGCCATTCGCGACGCCCGCGCGCTCCGCGCCCTCGCCGAGAACCACGGCACGGGTACGGACAACGGCTGAGCCCCCTGCCCCGCAGGGCCTCTTGTTGATTACTCTGGGGGGTGGCGGCGCCCTGTGGCGCCGCCGCCCCCACCTAGAGGTCCCCGAGACCCGCGGGGCTTTCCTGCGACCCAAGGAGTGACTCCCTCCAGCAATGGACGGATCTTCCGGTAGTACCTGCGCCGCCCCTTCCGTGGAGGCGGCGGCATGACCACCCCCCTGCTGCTTCTCAGTGCGGCATTCCTTCTCATCCTCGCCAACGGGTTCTTCGTGGCAGCCGAATTCGGGCTCGTCACCGTGGAACGGGCGGACGCCGAGCGCGCCGCCACCGAGGGCGACCGGCGGGCCCGTACCGTCGTCGACGCCCTGCGCGAACTCTCCTTCCAGCTCTCCGGCACCCAGCTCGGCATCACCATCACCTCACTGGTGGTCGGCATGCTCGCCGAGCCGGCCCTCGCCCAGCTGCTGGAGAGCCCCCTCACCCTGACCGGTCTCCCCGACGGTGCCGTCCCCGGCATCAGCGTGGTGATCGGCATGCTTCTCGCGGCCGCCGTCCAGATGGTGATCGGCGAACTCGTACCGAAGAACTGGGCGGTCTCCAAGCCGCTCCAGGTCGCCCGGTTCGTCGCCGGACCCCAGCACCGGTTCACCATGGCCTTCCGGCCCGTGATCGGGCTGCTGAACACCGTCGCCAACCGGCTGGTGCGGCTGCTGGGCGTGGAGCCGACCGACGAACTGGCCTCCGCCCGCACCCCGGGCGAGCTCGTCTCGCTGGCCAGGCACTCCGCGGAGGCCGGCACCCTCGAACAGGACACCGCGGACCTCTTCGTACGGACCCTGTCGCTCGCCGGCCTCACCGCCCAGCACGTCATGACCCCGAGGGTGAAGGTCAGCGCCCTCCAGACGTCCGCCACCGCGGCCGACGTCCTCAACCTCACCCGTGCCACCGGCCTCTCCCGCTTCCCCGTCTACCGGGAGCGCATCGACGAGGTCGTCGGCATGATCCACCTCAAGGACGCGCTCGCCGTTCCCTCCCGGGACCGGCTGCGCACCACGGCCGGCCGGATCGCGGTGCCCCCGCTGCTGGTCCCGGAGACGCTGCCGGTCGAGCAGCTCCTCCAGCGGCTCCGCAAGGAGCAGCCGATCGCGGTCGTGGTCGACGAGTACGGCGGCACCGCCGGTGTCGTCACCCTTGAGGACATCATCGAGGAACTCGTCGGGGAGGTCAGGGACGAGCACGACGCCGAAGGCGCCGACCGCCCGGAACTGGCCCCCGCCGCCCCGGAGGACGGCAGGCCCGCCTGGGACGCGGAGGGCAGCTGCCGAGTCCTCACCCTGCGCCGGATAGGGCTCGACGTACCCGACGGCCCGTACGAGACCGTCGCCGGTCTCGTCGCCGACCTGCTCGGCCGGATCCCCGCCCCGGGCGACCGGGCCGAACTGCCCGGCTGGCGGATCTCGGTCCGTCAGGTCGGCCACTACCGGGCCGAGAAGGTCCGCTTCGTACGGCTGGCCGGGGCCACGGACCAGGCCACCGCGGAACCGGAGGGCCACGGCGTCCTGGAGGCGGCGCGATGAGCCTGGTCCAGTTGCTCTTCGCCGGACTTCTGGTCCTCGCGAACGGCTTCTTCGTCGGCGCCGAGTTCGCACTCGTCTCCGTACGCCGCAGTCAGATCGAACCGCTCGCCGCGACCGGTTCCGGCCGGGCCCGGCAGGTGATGTACGGCCTGGAGAACCTGCCGCAGATGATGGCGGCCGCCCAGTTCGGCATCACCGTCTGCTCGCTGACCCTCGGCGCCGTCGCGGAACCGACCGTCGCCCAGCTGCTGGAGCCGGTCTTCCACGCGGTGCACCTGCCCGAGGGCCTGATCCATCCGCTCGGCTATGTGCTGGCGCTGGTCTTCGTCGTCTTCCTCCACCTCGTCATCGGCGAGATGGTCCCGAAGAACCTGGCGATGGCCGCCCCGGAGAAGACCGCGCTGTGGCTCAGCCCCGGCCTGGTCGGCTTCGCCCGCCTCTGCCGCCCGGTCACCTCCGCGCTGGGCGCCTGCGCCCGGCTGGTGCTCCGGCTCTTCGGCGTCGAACCGAAGGACGAGGTGGAGGCCGTCTTCACCAGCGAGCAGCTCAACCGGCTGGTCGAGGACTCCGGACAGGCCGGGCTCCTGGGGCCGGACGCGCAGGAGCGGCTGGAGGACGCGCTGGAGCTGGGCAGCAGGCCCGTCACCGATGTGCTGCTGAGCCGGGCGAACCTGGTGACGGTCGACCCGTCCGTCACCCCGCACCGGATCGAGGCGCTCACGGTACGGACCGGCTACTCGCGGTTCCCCGTCTGCGCGGAGGGCGGCGGCCCCTTCATGGGCTACCTGCACGTGAAGGACGTCCTCGACCTGGAGGACGGCGAGCGGGCGGTCCCGCAGCACGTGTGGCGCCCGATGGCCACGGTACGGGCCGAACTCCCGCTGGACGACGCCCTGACGGTGATGCGCCGCGCCGCGACGCACCTCGCCCAGGTCGCGGACGCCTCCGGCCGGGTACTCGGCCTGGTCGCCATGGAGGACGTCCTGGAGATGCTGGTCGGTGAGGTGCGGGACCCGGCCCACCGGGTCTCCGAGCCGCGCCGCACCGGGGAGAGACAGACCGGCTCGGACGAACTCACGGCCCTGGTCGGCTGAGGCTCCCGGCTCCGCCGGACGGGTCCCCGACCTGTCCGGCGGAGCCGGGATCACCCCGCCGGCCGCTCCGGGGGGCGGCGCCCCGACAGCACCTCGCCGTACGCCTGCATGAGATCCGGCAGCCGCAGCGTCGCCAGATCGTCCCGCGTCGGCACCGTCGCATAACCGGAGAGCCGCAGATCGCGGTAGGCGCAGCTCTTCTCGTACAGCGTGCGCAGGAACCGCCCGTTGCCCAGCTCGTCGAGCCAGCCCTGGTCGACGACATGGCCGCTGATGGCCCGCAGCTCGTCCAGCGACTCCTCGTCCCACGCGTCCCCGTTCTCCTCCGCCAGGACCTCACCGATCGAGGTGAGCTCCAGCGGGCGGTAGCTGGGGAAGTCCACCCGGGTGGTGAACCGCGAGGACAGCCCGGGGTTGGTGGCGAGCAGCCGGTCCATGCCCTCCGGGTAGCCCGCCAGGATGACGACGAGATGGTCCCGGTTGTCCTCCGCACGCTTGAGGAGCACCTGAAGGGCCTCGTCCCCGTACGCGTCACCCTTGCTGTAGCCCGTGTTGGAGAGGGAGTACGCCTCGTCGACGAACAGCACCCCGCCCAGGGCGGAGTCGATCAGCTCGTTGGCCTTGACCGCCGTCTGGCCCAGGAACTCACCGACCAGGTCCGCCCGCTGGGCCTCCACGAGATGGTCCCCGCCGAGCAGGCCCAGCGCGTAGAACACCCGGCCCAGAATGCGGGCCACCGTGGTCTTGCCGGTGCCGGACGGTCCGGAGAAGACGAAATGCCGCTTCGGCGGCTGTACGGGGAGCCCCTGGCCGGCCCGCAGCCGCGCCATGTTCAGCTGCGCGGACAAGGCCTTGACCTGCCGCTTCACCGGCTCCAGCCCGACCATCCGCTCCAGCTCCGCCAAGGCCTCCGCCAGCAGCACCGGATCGCTCGGTCCGGCCGGGAACAGCGACTGCGCGGACTGGCCCGGTACCGAGGTCTTCTCCCGCGCCCCGCCGGGCGGAGGCGACACCACGACCCCCGGCAGATCCTGCGGCTCCGCGCCGCCGGGGCGCAGATCCCGGCCGTCCACCAGATCGGTGCCCAGGACCGAGTCGCCGTCGGTCTGGGCCTCCACGTACGTGCCGTCGCCGCCCAGGCCGGTCAGCGAGACCGCGGCCAGCCCGGAGAACTCGTCGGAGCCGTCGAGCCCGTCGTAGTCCGCGATCGCCGCCAGCCGCGCCGAGGTGTCCATGAACGCCGGATCGATCCGGTGCACCGCCCGGTACAACGGCAGCGCGGCAGCGCTGCGGCCGGTTCCCTCGTGCGCGCGGGCCAGCCAGTAGCGCAGCTCCTTGCGCTGCGGCTGCTCGCTGCGGCAGCGCATCAGCGCGGTGGCGAGCAGTGGTTCGGCCTGTCCGTACATCTCCAGCCGGACCCGCGCCATGCCGCCGAACAGCCCCGCCTCGATGCCCAGCAGCGGGTCCTCGATCAGCTGCTCCGTGTGGCGTACGAGCTGTTCCCAGTCCTTGACCAGGTAGGACCGGCAGGCATGCAGGAAGCGGACCTGCGCGTCGGCGTCCACCGGCGGCAGCCCGGCCAACGCCCGGTCGAGCTCGGGCACATGGCGGCCGTCCAGCCAGTGCGAGGCGTGCGCCAGCAGCAGATCGCGCGGGCTCTCCAGCACCGGCTGCACCCACCAGCCCAGCCAGTACCAGGAGTTCAGCGTGCGGCGGTGACGGCCGCGCTGTTCCCCGAAGCGGTCACGGTGGCTGTACATATGCAGCAGCGCCGATGTGGTGTCGACCCGCAGCGCGTGGAGGCCCAGCCAGGCGTCCGCCATGCCGGGGTCGAGCTGTACCGCGGCTCTGAATTCCTCTTCCGCCTGCGGATAGGCGCCCATCGTGTAGGCGTCCACGCCGCGCAGCCAGGCGAGGTCGGCCGGGGCCTGTGCGCCCTGCGTGCCGATGTCCATCTGGTCCCCCACAAACCGTGCCCCCAGGATGTCCCGCCGCACGGCTGCCCGCAGAGGCGTGCCGAACCGCTGTGCCGCGAACGGGAATTGACCGCACCGAGAGGCATCGTACCTGCGCAGGGAGTGTCCGACTAAGGGCGCCGCGAGCTGAAGAGGGGCCGTGACCCAGGGTGAGCGCCATGGGGTGAAAGGTGGCCGGGAAGGGACGCCGGGCACAGAACGAAGCCCCCGATCACGGGGGAACAACCGGGGGCTTCGCGTCTGCGGGGGCTCCGAAAAGCCGCACATTGAGAACGTAAGACCTGTACCGCCCCGGGTCAAGCAGAGCCGGGGCACTTACGGACCGATTTCCGACTGCTCGGTATGGCGGTGCCGATTAATCACTTTGGGTGATGGAGTGACTCGCTTTCGCTGTCGCGGCGGATCCCTCCAACCACTCGTACCCCACAGGCAACTGACGCACCAACGTTTCGGCCGAGGGGCGGGAGGGATCGGCCGAGAAGTGAGCTGATTCGGCGATCGTCCAGTCGTCCCAGAACGCCGTGAGGGCCGGACCGTCCCGCCGCCGGCCACGTTCCCAGGACTCGGCGGCGGGCAGATCCATCCACAACAGGTGCGCGAGGAAGGGGCGCAGCGCCCGCCGTCCGGCGCCGACCCCCTCGATCAGGACCACCGGGGCCGGTTCCAGGGTGCGCGGCGGGCCGAAGCGCCGGGCGGTCCAGTCGTACGGCTCGTAGCGTGCGGGCTCCCCGTGCGACAGCGGCTCGACGACCTGGGTCAGGAGCCGGGCCGTCCAGTCGAACATCTCCTCGTGGCTGGCCAGATCGTCCAGGTGGAGTACGGGCGCGCCGTCGAGCGCCGCAGCGAGCCGGGCGGCGAAGGTGCTCTTGCCCGATCCCGCGTGGCCGTCGACGGCGATCAGCCGGACCGGTCCGCAGGACGGTGGCAGGGTGCGCAGCCGCGCGGCGTGCTGCGAGAGGTCGCTCATCCGTCCAGCCTACGAGTCCGTCAGGTCTGCGAGTCCGTTCGGCCGACTAGTCCGCACGGCCTGGAGCCCGGTGCGGAGCCGTCGCAGGTCACGCCAGTGGTCGAGACCAATATTGGTCCGGCGGCACGAGGCGAATCGCTGGCCGAACCGGGGGAGGAGCCGTAATAGTTGGCGCACTGTCGTGCACCTGAAGCCCCATTCCGCTTACGACCGGGGGTCTCGCCCATGCCCAGTCCGACCTCACGCCGAACCGTGCTCGCCGCCGCCATCGCGGCGGCGGCCGGAGCCGGAGCGGTGTCGTCCACCGCTGCCGCGGCCGCCGCCGTCCCCTCTTCCGCCCCGCACCAAGCACCCTCGACGGCGGCAGCTTCCGTGGACAACCACTCCTGGAGTACGTACACCGACTGGCGCTGCGGCTCCGGTGCCGGTACCCGAGCCGTCGCGGGCCGCCGGGCGGGTCTGGTGATCGGCCACCCGCTGGGACGTACCGACTACACCGACCCGCACACGGGTACGACGGCGGCCTGGGAGTACGCGACCTGGACCTCACCCGTCCACCGCTCCTCGGTCCCGGCCACGGAGGCGATCGCCTCCTGGAACGCGCACACGCCCGCCGGGACCTGGATCCAGATCGAACTCAGGGGCAACTACTCGGACGGCACCGAGTCCCCCTGGTACGTCATGGGCCGCTGGGCGGCCGGTGACCGCGACATCCGCCGCACGTCCGTCGACGACCAGAGCGACGGCAAGAGCTCCATCTGGACCGACACCTTCTCGGTGGACGACGCGGCGAGCGGTCTGCGGCTCGTGTCCTACCGGCTGCGGCTGACCCTGTACCGCACCCCGGGCACCCGGCTCACCCCCACGGTGTGGCGCCTGGGCGCGATGGCCTCGGACATCCCCGACCGCTTCACCGTGCCCGCCTCCGTCCCCGGACTGGTCCGGGAGCTGCCGGTGCCGCGCTACTCGCAGAACGTGCACGCGGGCCAGTACCCCGAGTACGACAACGGCGGCGAGGCGTGGTGCAGCCCCACCTCCTCGCAGATGATCATCGAGTACTGGGGCCGCCACCCCAGCGCGGCGGACCTCGCCTGGGTCAAGCCGGGCCTGGCGGACCCGCAGGTCTGCCACGCGGCGCGGTTCACCTACGACAACCAGTACGAGGGCTGCGGCAACTGGCCGTTCAACGCCGCCTACGCCGCCACGTACGAGGACATGAGTGCCGTGGTGACCCGGCTGGGCTCGCTGAAGGACCTGGAGACCCTGATCCGGGCGGGGATCCCGGCCATAACGTCCCAGTCGTTCCTGAAGGAGGAGCTGACGGGCGCGGGCTACGGCACCTCCGGCCACCTGATGACGGTGATCGGCTTCACCGCGGACGGCGACGTGATCGCCAACGACCCCGCGTCCCCGGACGACGAGGCGGTGCGCCGCGTCTACAAGCGGCACGAGTGGGAGACGATCTGGCTCCGCACGAAGCGCTACAACGCGAGCGGCGGTGTGGTGTCCGGCACAGGCGGCGTCTGCTACCTGTACTTCCCCGCGCACCCGAGCCCCGCCCAGCGCCGGGCTCTGGCGGCTGTCGGCATCAGCTGACGTGTTCCGGCGCCCCGGGGCAGTGACGCAGCTCTCTACCCCGGGGGCCGGTCAGGCTGGCACTGTGGTCGGGTCCTCGGGGGTGTCTCGGGGACACCGACTGCCGGCCGACCGAACGAGATGCCATGACCGCGACTGCCGCCGCAACCAGCACCACCGCCCGCCGCCGTACGCGGACCGGCGGGCCCGGGGACCGTTCGAAGCTGCTGGAGAACGTCCTGGGCTGGACGCTCGTCGTCGTCATCGCCATGTTCGTCACGCAGATCGGTCTGATGTGAGCGGCGGGCGGACGTGAGGGAGGGCGGGGAGCCCGCCCGGCCCCCCGCCCACCGTCATGCCCGCCGTGCCGGTGTCAGTTGATCGCCTTGATCAGTTCGCCGTCGGTGGTGTCACCGCTCAGCTCCCAGAAGAACGTGCCGCCGAGGCCCTGCTCGTTCTTGTAGGCCATCTTGGTGCCGATGGTGGCCGGGGTGTCGTAGCTCCACCAGTTGGTGCCGCAGAGCGCGTAGGCGGTGCCGCCCGCGGTGTCGGTGGCGGGGCAGCTGTTCTTGAGGACCTTGTAGTCCTCGATGCCCGCCTCGTACGTACCCGGTGCGGCGCCGGTCGCCGTGCCGCCCGGCTCGGCCTGGGTGACGCCGGTCCAGCCGCGGCCGTAGAAGCCGATGCCGAGCAGCAGCTTGGAGGCGGGGACGCCCTCTGCCTTCAGCTTGGCGATGGTTGCCTCGCTGTTGAAGCCGTCCTTGGGGATGTCCGGGTAGGAGCTCAGCGGGGAGTGCGGAGCCGTCGGGCCCTGGGCGTCCCACGCGCCGAAGTAGTCGTACGTCATCGGGTTGTACCAGTCGACGTACTGCGCCGCGCCGCCGTAGTCGACGGAGTCGAGCTTGCCGCCCTCCGAGGCGTCCGCGCTGATCGCGGAGGTGACCAGGTTGTCCGTGCCGAACTTGGAGCGCAGGGCGGACAGCAGGTTGCCGTAGGCGTCGGGGCCGCTGGTGTCGCAGGTCAGGCCGCAGTCGTTGGGGTACTCCCAGTCGATGTCGATGCCGTCGAAGACATCGGCCCAGCGCGGGTCCTCGACCAGGCTGTAGCAGGAGTCCGCGAACGCCGCCGGGTTCTTCGCGGCCTCGCCGAAGCCGCCGGACCAGGTCCAGCCGCCGAACGACCAGAGGATCTTGAGGTCCGGGTGCAGCTTCTTCAGCTTGCGCAGCTGGTTGAAGTTGCCGGCCAGGTCCTGGTCCCAGGTGTCCGCGACCCCGTCGACCGACTGGTCGGCGGTGTAGGTCTTCTCGTAGTCGGCGTAGGAGTCACCGACCGTGCACTTGCCGCCCTGGACGTTGCCGAAGGCGTAGTTGATGTGCGTGAGCTTGTCGGCCGAGCCCGACGTCTCGATGTTCTTGACGTGGTAATTGCGGTCGTAGACACCCCAGTCGGTGAAGTAGCCGACCACCTTGCCGCCGGCCGCTGTGGGGGCGGCGGGCGCTGCCGCCGGGGCGGCGGACTTCAGGTCTGCGGGGGCCGCGCCTGCTGATCCGGTGCCCGCGACGCCCAGCAGGGCGGCGCCCAGGGCGGCGGTACAGGCGGCAGCGGCGAGTGCCCGGAGGCGGGCTCCCGGGCGATGCAGTCCGATCATCGTTGCTCCTCGTGGGGGAGGGGACTTGTCGGTGGACGACCGGCTCTCCGCGCCCGCATGGAATTGGCATGAACGCGGAAAGTCGGTTCGCGGTGAACCGTAGATGGACTAGACCAGTTGGGTCAATGGTTCGGACCAATTCCGCCGACCGTTCGCCGGGACGGCCCGCGACCGGCCGACGTGGCCGAAGTGCCCTGTCACCCAGTGACGGATACCGTCCTATCGGGCATACTCAAGCCGCCACAGCCGCTGACCGGCACCTCTCGCAATCCGGGAGGGCAACATCGGCTGGACCGCAGTCTTTTCGGGCCCCGCCCGTAGATCCCCCGGCGGCGCCGCACACACCCCGCGCGCGCGACCGCCGCAACGCCCGACAGGGAGGAGAGCGCCGTCATGCCCGACCGTGCCCCGCAGTCAGTGGAACGCCGTCTGCCCACCGAGGAGTCCAGGCAGCTCATCGCGCTCGTCCGCGACATCGCCCAGCGGGAGATCGTGCCCAGGGCGGCAGAGGAGGAGGACGCCGGCCGGTTCCCGCGTGAGGTCTTCACGCTGCTCTCCGAGTCCGGCCTGCTCGGACTGCCGTACGACTCCGCCCATGGCGGCGGTGATCAGCCCTACGAGGTGTACCTCCAGGTCCTCGAAGAGCTCAGCTCCGCCCGGCTCACCGTCGGGCTCGGCGTGAGCGTCCACTCCCTGGCCTGCCACGCGGTCGCCGGATACGGCACCAAGGAGCAGCAGGCCGAACACCTCCCGGCCATGCTCGCGGGCGGCCTGCTGGGTGCCTACTGCCTCTCGGAGCCCGCCTCCGGCTCCGACGCCGCCTCGCTGCGGACGAAGGCCGTGCGGGACGGGGACAGCTGGGTCATCACCGGCACCAAGGCGTGGATCACCCATGGCGGCGTCGCGGACTTCTACACCGTGCTGGCCCGTACCGGCGCCGACGGCGCCCGCGGGATCACCGCCTTCCTCGTTCCCGGCGACGCCGACGGACTGAGCGCCGCCGTCCCCGAGAAGAAGATGGGCATGAAGGGCTCGCCCACCGCCCAGCTCCACTTCGACGGCGTCCGGGTCCCGGACGAGCGCCGGATCGGTGAGGAGGGGCAGGGCTTCGCGATCGCGCTGTCCGCACTCGACTCCGGCCGGCTCGGCATCGCCGCGTGCGCCATCGGCGTCGCCCAGGCGGCGCTGGACGAGGCCGTCGCCTACGCCACCGGGCGCAAGCAGTTCGGCCGCCCCATCGCGGACTTCCAGGGGCTGCGGTTCATGCTCGCGGACATGGCCACCCAGATCGAGGCGGGCCGGGCGCTCTACCTGGAGGCGGCCAGGCTGCGTGACGCGGGCAGCCCGTTCTCGCGGCAGGCGGCCATGGCCAAGCTGTTCTGCACCGACGCCGCGATGCGGGTCACCATCGACGCCGTCCAGGTCCTCGGCGGGTACGGCTACACGCTGGACTTCCCCGTCGAGCGGCTCATGCGCGAGGCCAAGGTGCTGCAGATCGTCGAGGGCACCAACCAGATCCAGCGCATGGTCATCGCCCGCCACCTCGCGGGTCCTGAGACGCACTGACCCGCAGCGGCCGGTCCGACCACACGGGCGTCGTCATGATCCGGTTCCACTCCTGGTCATGGCGGCCCGGCATGGTCCTCCCGGTGCCCTCCCAGTAGCGGAGCATCGCCCGGTAGACGGGGGGATCGGTCGAGTGGGGCACCTGGCGCGGCGGCTCGGACTGCGGCGCCGGTGAGGATTCGGGCTGCGGAACCGATTCTTCGGAGGCCGGAACGGCGAGACGGCGTCGACCGGGGCCGGCCGTGGAATGCAGCAGGGTCATGCCAGGCCAACGCCGGGGGGCCGGGCCTGGTCACTGTCCGGCCGATTCGGGCGCCCGTTCGCCAGGTCCCCGGCGGCTCGGGCGCCGGAACGCTCCGTTCACCGACCGCACCACGCCGGCCGGGCCGTCGTGATGCGGCGCGGTCGTGTCGCGTCAGTCGGTGCGCGATTCCATGGCCGCGGCCGGGGATCAGGCGGCCTCGCGCCGGACCTGGTGCGGCATCCGGAACGGGCGGGAGGCGCTGCCCCCGGCGTGCGAGAACGGCTGCATCCTCCAGTCGAGCCCCTGAGGGAGCGTCAACAGCAGGGCCGTCTCCTGCTCCTGGGCCTCGGGCGACTCGTCGGCGGGCCGCGCCTTCGAGGCCGGGCGGCCGGTGCCGGCACACACCGTCAGGACGAACGGGTTCCACGGAGACGGGCACAGCGCGTGCTCCGGCAGCACGGTCTCGTCCGCCAGGAGCGCGATCGGCTGCGCGCAGTCCGGGCAGGTGACCCGGTACATCTCAAGCGTGTCGTACGCGTCGGGCGTGGCGTCCTCGAACGGATCAACGGGCTCCGGTTCGATACGTCCGGTGACCTTCAGGTTCTGCATGGAAATTCCCCCCTCGGGTGGGCCGACAAGGCGCCGTGGCCTCGGCCAAAGCAAGCACTTCCCGTCGGGGATCGGCCGTAACCGCGAGGTGCTCGGCTACCGACCCGTAAACCTGTGGCATTCATCACATGACCACCATGGGGTGCCCTTCGGCGGCTCCCGCGGCTGTGCCTGGAGGGGCCGGGGGCCATAGATTGATCCATATGGAGGAGCTGGACCGTCAAATCGTGGAGTTGCTCGTCAAGGACGGGCGGATGAGCTACACCGACCTGGGCAAGGCCACCGGCCTGTCCACCTCGGCCGTTCATCAGCGGGTCCGCAGGCTGGAGCAGCGCGGGGTGATCCGGGGCTACGCCGCGGTCGTCGACCCCGAGGCCGTCGGCCTGCCGCTGACCGCGTTCATCTCGGTCAAGCCCTTCGACCCGAGCGCCCCGGACGACATCGCGGAGCGGCTCGCCGGGGTCCCGGAGCTGGAGGCGTGCCACAGCGTCGCGGGTGACGAGAACTACATCCTGAAGGTGCGCGTCGCGACCCCGCTGGAGCTTGAGCACCTGCTGACGCGCATCCGCTCGCTCGCCGGTGTCTCCACCCGCACCACGGTCGTCCTCTCCACGCCCTACGAGGCACGGCCGCCGCAGATCTGAGGGGCCGGGCACGGGGCGGGCCCCGGCAGGCGGGAGACTGGTCACCATGACCGAGAGCACCGCCCCCCAGAGCGACCACCGCACCGTGCTGCTGCGCGGTGGAGACGTCCACAGTCCCGCCGATCCCTTCGCCACCGCCATGGTGGTCGAACGGGGCCATGTCGCCTGGGTGGGCTCGGAAGGGGCCGCCGACGCCTTCGCGGGCGGCGTCGACGAGGTGATCGACCTCGACGGGGCGCTCGTCACCCCCGCGTTCACCGACGCCCACGTCCACACCACCTCGACCGGTCTGGCCCTCACCGGCCTGGACCTCTCCGGCGCCCGCACCCTGGACGAGGCCCTCGCCCTGGTACGGACGTACGTCGCGGCGCACCCCGCCGAGCGGGTGGTCCTCGGGCACGGCTGGGACGCCACGCGCTGGCCGGAGGGCCGTCCGCCCTCGCGCGCCGAGCTGGACGCGGCGGCGGGCGGCCGGGCGGTCTACCTGCCCCGGATCGACGTGCACTCGGCGGTCGCCAGCACCGCGCTGCTGGACCTGGTCCCCGCGATCGCCTCGATGGCGGGCTACCACCCGCAGGAGCCGCTGACCGCCGCCGCCCACCACGCGGTGCGCGCGGCCGCCCACGGCGCCGTCTCACCGCGCCAGCGGGCCGAGGCCCAGCGCGCCGCGCTGGACCGTGCGGCGTCCCTGGGCATCGGCACGGTCCACGAGTGCGGCGGCCCCGACATCTCCGACGAGGAGGACTTCACCGCGCTGCTGAAGCTCGCCGCCGGACATCGCGGACCACGGGTCTTCGGCTACTGGGCCGAGCGGGTCGCCGACGAGAAGGACGCCCGGCGCGTCCGGGAGCTGGGCGCGGTGGGCGCCGCCGGGGACCTCTTCGTCGACGGCTCGCTCGGCTCGCACACCGCCTGCCTGCACGAGCCGTACGCCGACGCCCCGCTGACCGGCGCCGCCCACCTGGACGCCGCGCAGATCGCGGCCCATGTCGCGGCCTGCACCGAAGCCGGGCTGCAAGCGGGCTTCCACGCCATCGGGGACGCCGCGCTCAGCGCCGTCGTCGAGGGCGTCAGGGCGGCCGCAGAGAAGGTGGGCCTGAGCCGGGTACGGGCCGCCAGGCACCGGATCGAGCACGCCGAGATGCTCACCCCCGAGACCGTCGCCGCTTTCGCGGAGCTGGGACTCACCGCCTCCGTCCAGCCCGCTTTCGATGCCGCCTGGGGCGGTGAGGAGGGCATGTACGCCCAGCGGCTGGGTGCCGGGCGGGCGAGGACCCTCAACCCGTACGCGGCCCTCCTGCGGGCCGGTGTGCCCCTCGCGTTCGGCTCCGACAGCCCGGTGACCCCGCTCGACCCGTGGGGGACCGTGCGGGCCGCCGCGTTCCACCGGACGCTTGAGCACCGGATCTCCGTGCGGGCCGGCTTCACCGCCCACACCAGGGGCGGCTGGCGGGCCGTCGGCCGCGACGACGCGGGCACCCTGGTGCCGGGCGCCCCGGCCGACTACGCCGTCTGGCGCACCGAGGAGCTGGTGGTCCAGGCCCCGGACGACCGGGTCGCCCGCTGGTCGACCGACCCCAGGTCGGGGACGCCGGGACTGCCGGACCTCAGCCCGGGGGCCGCACTCCCGGTCTGCCTGCGCACGGTCGTGTTCGGACAAACGGTCTACGTACGGCCGAACGAGTGACGTGCGGACATTTCGTACCGCCGATCGAAGGTGCCCCGGTTCTCCCGCGACCTGGGGATCTTCGGTACTGACCAGGCAAGTTCGGTAAAGGGTGCAGGTCAGGCAACTATTGACAGAATGCGCCCACCGGCCGGTAGGTTCGGCCGAGTCCACCACAGGACGTCCGACCGGTTAAACCTCCACGCAGTCGTCGAACGCCGCTGGGTCGTGGGGGTGGTGTGCCGCACCGGCGCACCACCACTCACAGCCAGGTTCAGCGCCCGCGCCTCGGGGGCGAGGGAAGGTTTCAGCCGGACGGAGGGTGCGACCCGGGTGGGGCCCGGACGTTCAGTAGACAACGGCTCTAGGTCGACCCGCAGCCGGCGGGTCCCAGGTCGGCCCGAAGGACGCCGGGCCCCGATCCGCAGTTCTGTCCGTACTTCCGCTCTTCTGTCCGCCGCCACCGCCGAACCGCCCCGACCGGGTCGGTCTGCGGCCCCGCCACGCTCGATATGGTGTGTGTCTGCGTACGGACTTAAGGGGCAGTTAGTGAACGACGGCGGTCAGAGGCGATACGGCCCGCTCGGCAGAACCTTGGTGATCATTCCGACCTACAACGAGGCCGAGAACATCAAGCCGATCGTCAGCCGGGTGCGCGCCGCCGTACCGGAGGCGGACATCCTGGTCGCCGACGACAACAGCCCCGACGGCACCGGCAAGCTGGCCGACGAGCTGGCCGCCGCCGACGACCAGGTCCATGTGCTGCACCGCAAGGGCAAGGAAGGGCTCGGCGCGGCCTATCTCGCCGGTTTCCACTGGGGGATGGAGCACGACTACGGCGTGCTCGTCGAGATGGACGCGGACGGCTCCCACCAGCCGGAGGAGCTGCCCCGGCTGCTCACCGCCCTCAAGAGCGCCGACCTGGTACTGGGCTCCCGCTGGGTGCCGGGCGGGCGCGTGGTCAACTGGCCCAAGTCCCGCGAGATGATCTCCCGCGGCGGCAGCACCTACTCGCGGCTGATGCTCGGGCTCCGGACCAGGGACGTCACGGGCGGCTACCGGGCCTTCCGCACGGAGACCCTGAAGGGGATCGGCCTCGACGAGGTCGCCTCGCAGGGCTACTGCTTCCAGGTGGACCTGGCACGCCGCTCGATCGAGGCCGGCTACCACGTCGTCGAGGTCCCGATCACCTTCGTGGACCGGGAGGTCGGTGACTCCAAGATGAGCCGGGACATCCTCGTCGAGGCGCTCTGGCGGGTGACCGCCTGGGGCGTCACCACCCGCACGAACCGGGTGCTCGGGCGCCGGACGCCCTGACGCGTAGGTCCGGATGATCTTCACCCCCTTACCGCGCCCGGACGCGCGGCCAGGCACACTGGGGGCATGACGACCGGCACACCGCCCCCGACCGCCCGTCGGCGCTCACGCGCCCGGACCTTCGTACCTCTCGCCATCGCCGCCTGGGCGGTGCTGGAGATCTGGCTGCTCATCGTGGTGGGGGAGGCGGCGGGCGGGTTCACCGTCCTGCTGCTCCTGGCCGCGGGTGTGGTGCTCGGTGCCGTGGTGATGAAGGCGGCGGGCCGCCGGGCCTTCCGCAATCTCGCCGAGACGCTCCAGCAGATGCCGGGGCAGCCGGGCGCGAGCGGCTCCTCGCCCGCACCTCCGAGCAGCAGGGGCAACGGCTTCCTCATGCTCGGCGGGCTGCTGATCATGATCCCGGGGATGATCTCGGACGTCGCCGGACTCCTGCTCCTGGTGCCGCCGGTCCGCTCCGCGCTCAGCAAGTACGCGGAGCGCTCGCTGGAGCGGCGGATGCGGAGGGCGGCCCCCGGTGGCCTCTCGGACGCCTTCCAGCAGGCCCGGATGCACCGGCCGGACGGAAAGGTCGTCCAGGGCGAGGTGATCCGCGAGGACCCCTCCCACCCGGACGAGAACCCCCGCCCGCCCCTGACGCCGTAACACCCCGGTGCGTCTTGACGCTCGTCAAGGCGCACCGGGCAGATCCCATGCGTGCGGACAGAGCTGCGGGCCGCGACACACAAGGTGTCGCGGCCCGCAGCTCTGTCTCAGTGCTGTGCTACGCGGTCAAGCAGACTTCCTGCTGTCCCGCGGATGCACGGCGATATTCATGGCTCCGGAGCGCAGAACCGCCAGCCTCTCGGCCAGCACCTCCTCCAGCTCCTCGCGTGTGCGCCGCTCCATGAGCATGTCCCAGTGCGTACGCGCAGGCTTGCCCTTCTTCTCCTCGGGGCCATCCCCGTCCACCAGGAGTGCCTGGGCGCCACACGCCTTGCACTCCCACTCCGGCGGAATTTCCGCCTCTACCGAGAACGGCATCTCAAATCGATGTCCGTTCTGGCATGCGTACTCCACCGCCTGGCGCGGGGCCAGATCGATGCCGCGGTCCGTCTCGTAGCTGGTAACCACAAGTCGCGTGCCGCGGAGAGCTCGCTCACTCATGAATCGTGCCTCCCGGGCTTGTCGCCCACAGGACAGGTGTCGCTGTCGTCGTCATCCGGCTCAACGTCCGGTCGGCGGCAAAGATTCCCGTTGCCGGTCATGCGTCGCCCGTCGTGCCGCTGAGTATTCAGGTTTGCCAGGGTTCAAGTACCCGCCAATGCCCGGTTTGTCACATCTGGCAGAAGTTGTCACCCAACGGTTTGGATTCTTCCACTGGCAGTAACGGTCCTCCGGGCAGGCCAAAGGCGTACACTACCGGCCTTTTACTTCAACGTCTAAATCCGTTCGGGAACGGGATTCCCCGCCGCCGCCACGGCCCGCCGGACCGGCACCCTCGCGAGCAGTACGGAACCGGCCACGAAGAAGATCACCAACGAGATGATCGCGTCCCGGTAACTGCCGGTCAGCTGGTACGCGAGACCGAACACCAGTGGCCCCAGCCAGCTCAGTCCGCGGTCGCTCATCTCGTACGCCGAGAAGTACTCGGCCTCCTTGCCGTGCGGCACCAGATGCGAGTAGAGCGAACGCGACAGGGCCTGGCTGCCGCCGAGGACCAGACCGATCGCCGCGGCCAGCGCGTAGAAGAACACCGGCGCGTCGGCCGGCAGGAAGTATCCGGCGACCAGGATCAGCGTCCAGACGACCAGGGACGCGAGGATCGTGCGCTTCGCGCCGTACACCCGGGCCAGCCGGCCCATGCCCAGCGCTCCCGCCACCGCGAGGATCTGGACCAGCAGGACGGCGGTGATCAGCGTCGTCTGGTCGAGGCCCAGCTCCTCCGAGCCGTACACGGAGGCCTGGGAGATCACCGTCTGCACGCCGTCGTTGTAGACGAGGTACGCCAGCAGGAAGGAGAGGGTGAGCGGATGGCGGCGCATATCGCGCAGGGTCGCCAGCAGCTGCCCCCAACCGGACCCGACCGCCCCGTGCCCCGGCGCCACCTGCCGGTCGCGCAGCCGGCGCAGCGGTACGACGGTGAAGGCGCCCCACCAGACACCGGCCGATGCCAGGCAGATCCGGACGGCGTCCGACTCGGACAGGCCGAAGGAGTCGTGGCCCGTATAGAGGATCAGGTTGAGGACCAGGACCAGCGCCCCTGAGGTGTAGCCGAAGGCCCAGCCGCGTGAGGAGACCGCGTCGCGTTCGTCGGGCTCCGAGATCTGCGGCAGATAGGCGTTGTAGAGGACCATCGACACGGATATCGCGGCATTCGCCACGATGAGCAGGAACGCGCCGAGCAGATAACGGGTGCCGTCCAGGAAGAACATCGCGGCGGTGGCGGTGGCGCCCACATAGGCGGCCGCCGCCAGCAGCGGCTTCTTGCGGCCCGTACGGTCGGCGGCCGCGCCCACGATCGGCATCAGGATCACCGCGACGACGAGGGACGCCGAGATCGTGTACGCGAACAGCGACCCGGCACGGATCGGGATGCCGAGCGGCCGGACATAGCCGTCGGCGTCGGCGGCGGCCTTGGCGACCGAGGTCAGATACGGGCCGAGGAACACCGTGACGACGCTCGTCGAGTAGACGGAGCAGGCGAAGTCGTAGAAGTACCAGCCCCGCTGCTCGCGCCGGCGTTCACCGGGGTCGGCCCCGGGCGTGCCCCGGGTCGGTTCGGCGGCATCGGTCGTCTCGGCGCTCATCGCGCACCCCTCGTCTCTCCCCGTGGAGACGTCACCGGGCCGGCGTCAGGCCCAGGCCCCCCGCTCGCTCAGCACCGTGCGCAGCGTCTCGATGTGATCGGTCATGATGCCATCCACGCCGAGGTCCAGGAGCGCTGCCATCCGCTCCGGTTCGTTGACCGTCCAGACGTGCACCTGGAGCCCCCGCGCGTGGGCCTCCCGCACGAAGCGCCGGTCCACGACCCGGATGCCGCCCTGGCTCTCCGGAACCTGGGCGCACACCGCGCCGGCGCGCAGCGCCGCCGGAATCCCGTACGAGCGCAGCCGCAGGGCCAGTACCCCGCGCACTCCGTAGGAGGTGGCCAGCCGGGGCCCCGCGAGCCGGTGCGCCCTGGCGACCCTGGCCTCGGAGAACGAGCCGACGCAGACGCGGTCCCAGGCGTCCGCACGGCGGATCAGGTCCACCAGTGGCTCAAGGGCGGGGCCGGCCTTGATGTCCACGTTCCAGTGGGCCCGCGGGAACGCCTCCAGCAACTCCTCGAACAGCGGCAGCGGTTCCCGGCCCGCCACCCGGGCCCGCCGTATCTCGCTCCACGGCAGCTCCGATATCCGGCCCCCGGCATCCGTCACCCGGTCCAGAGTGGCGTCGTGGAAGGCCACCAGGCGGCCGTCGGCCGAGGCGTGCACATCGGTCTCGAAGTAGCGGTACCCGGCCTCTTCGGCCCGGCGGAACGCCGCCGCGGTGTTCTCGATGCCGTCCGCGGAACCGCCCCGGTGGGCGAACGCGAGCGGGGCGGGGTGGTCCAGATAGGGATGGCGTACGGAAGTCACCGCCGCAGTATCGCCTGCCCGGACGGCGGGGTGGTGGCCGTGGGGCGGCCGTTGTCCGGGATCGCGAAGAAGCGCAGGAAGAACTGGGCGAGCGGGCCGATCGCCAGGGCGTAGAGGACCGTCCCGATGCCCAGGGAACCGCCGAGCAGGAACCCGGTCACCACGACCGCGGCCTCGATCGCCGTGCGGACGAGCCGGATGGAGCGGCCGGTGCGCAGGTGCAGCCCGGTCATGAGCCCGTCGCGCGGCCCGGGACCGAACCGGGCGGCGATGTACAGCCCCGTCGCCACACCGTTCAGGACGATGCCCGCCACCATCACCCCGGCCCGCGCGGCGAGGCCGTGCACATCGGGGACGAGGGCCAGCGTGCCGTCCATCGCGATCCCGACGGCGAAGACGTTCGAGACGGTGCCCAGCCCCGGCCGCTGCCGGAGCGGGATCCACAGCAGCAGCACGATCGCGCCGATGATGATCGAGACGACCCCGATCGTGATCCCGGTGCGCTCGGCGAGCCCTTGGTGCAGCACTCCCCACGGCTCCAGACCGAGACCGGCGACGACCAGCAGCGCCGAGCTCGCCCCGTACAGCGCCAGGCCCGCGTACAGCTGGATGAGCCGGCGGGTGAGGTGCGTTCCCCGCCGGACGGCGGTGGTGGTGGACAAAGGGGCCCCCTGGTCTAGTGGTAGTGGACTGCTGCGTGTCACTCTGTGGCAGCGGATTGGCTGCCAACCATGGCCAATCCGAGGAAGGTGGACTGATTCTCATGGCCCAGTGGACATCGGCGGTCGGTGCCGCTCAGCTCGCCCGGCAGCTCCACGCCCAGCAGCCCAGGCCGACGGGCCCCGGCAACCGCAGGCCACCGGCCTACCGCGCGCTCGCCGACGGCATCCGGCTGCTCGTCCTGGAGGGGCGGGTCCCGGTCGCCGCCCGGCTGCCCGCGGAACGGGAACTGGCGCTCGCCCTGGCCGTCAGCCGTACGACGGTCGCCGCCGCCTACGAGGCGCTGCGGGCCGAGGGATTCCTGGAGTCCCGGCGCGGGGCCGGCAGCTGGACGGCGGTGCCGGCCGGCAACCCGCTGCCCGCGCGGGGCCTGGAGCCGCTGCCCCCGGAGGCGCTCGGCTCGATGATCGACCTGGGCTGCGCCTCGCTGCCCGCCCCCGAACCGTGGCTGACCCGAGCCGTCCAGGGGGCGCTGGAGGAGCTGGCCCCGTACGCCCACACGCACGGCGACTACCCGGCCGGGCTGCCCGCGCTCCGGCAGATGATCGCCGACCGCTACACCGCCGACGGCATCCCCACGATGCCCGAGCAGATCATGGTCACCACCGGTGCGATGGGCGCGATCGACGCCATCTGCCACCTCTTCGCGGGCCGCGGGGAACGGATCGCGGTGGAGTCCCCGAGCTACGCCAACATCCTCCAGCTGATGCGGGAGGCGGGTGCCCGGCTGGTGCCGGTGGCCATGGAGGAGGGGCTCGGCGGCTGGGACATGAACCGCTGGCGCCAGGTGCTGCGGGACGCGGCTCCCCGGCTCGCGTACGTCGTCGCGGACTTCCACAACCCCACCGGGGCACTGGCCGACGAGGACCGGCGGCGCGCGCTGGTGGACGCCGCCCGCTCGGCCGGTACGGTCCTGGTCGTCGACGAGACGATGAACGAGCTGCACCTGGACGAGGACGTGCGGATGCCGCGCCGGGTCTGCGCCTTCGACCCGGCGGGCAGCACCGTGCTCACCGTCGGTTCGGCCAGCAAGGCGTTCTGGGCGGGCATGCGGATCGGCTGGGTACGCGCCGCCCCGGACGTCATCCGCAGCCTGGTGGCGGCCCGCGCCTACGCCGACATGGGCACCCCGGTCCTTGAGCAGCTGGCCGTCAACTGGCTGATGCGCACCGGAGGCTGGGAGGAGGCCGTGCGGATCCGCCGGGAGCAGGCGCGGGGCAACCGGGACGCGCTGGTCACGGCCGTGCGCCGGGAGCTGCCCGACTGGGAGTTCGTCGTACCGCGCGGCGGCCTGACGCTCTGGGTGCGCACCGGCGGCCTCTCCGGATCGCGGCTCGCGGTGGCCGGGGAACGGGTCGGGGTGCGGGTGCCGTCCGGGCCCCGGTTCGGGGTCGACGGCGCCTTCGAGGGGTACGTACGGCTGCCGTTCACGGTCGGGGGGCCGGTCGCGGACGAGGCGGCCCTGCGGCTCGCGGCCGCCGCCGAGCTCGTCGGTTCCGGGGCGGGAGCGGGCGCGGAGGCACCCCGGACGTTCGTCGCCTGATCCGTCCCGCGAGACGTACGGGAGGGCCCGCTGATCATCTGATCCGCGGGCCCTCCACGTCTCGGCCGACGGGGTTCTCAGTCGCTGACGGCCACTGACTCCATGGCGACGGGAACGGCCGCGGTGCGCGCCGGTTCCGGTTCGGGAGCGGCGGTGGTCCGCGCCGGTTCCGGGTCGGGCGCGTTCGCCTCGATCGCGGTCCGCCGTTCGGGCAGCAGGCCCAGGACCGTCTGCCGCTGTGCCTCGCCGGTCGTGTCGTCGTACGGATCGGGCGTGGCCGGAACCTGGACGCGCAGCACCGGGCCGGTGCCGAGCCGGGCGTACCCGCGGCCGGGCGGGACGTCCGGGGTCGGGGTGGTGTGCGGCTCAACTCCCAGGACGGATTCGATCTGGGCGGGGGAGCAGTCGCCGAGGACCACCCTGGCCCGGGTGTGGCTGCGCACGGTGTCGCTCAGGCCGTCCAGGCCGTCGAACTGCTCGGCCATCACCACGGTGACGTTGGCGGCCCTGCCGTGCCGCAGTGGGACCTGGAGCAGTTCCTGCGGGTCGGGTCCGCCGCCGGCGGCGGCCAGGTGGCCGAGCACGCTGGGCCGGTCCAGCAGGATCCAGAGCGGGCGCCTGGTGTCCTCGGGGACGGCGTCGCCGGACTGCCGGGCCCGGTTGGCCTCGAACAGCCGGCGCTCGGTCTCCTGCGCCGCCCATTCCAGGGTGGCCAGCGCCCCGGCGGCCCCGCACTCCACGGCCAGCACGCCCTCGCGGCCGTTGAAGCAGGCGTACTCGCCGATGCCGCTGCCCTCGATGATCAGGATGTCGCCCTGCTGGAGTGCCTGGAGGGCGATGGAGCGCATCAGTGTGGTGGTGCCGCTGCCGGGCTGGCCGACGGCGAGCAGATGCGGCTCGGTGGTGCGTGCGCCGGTCCGCCAGACGACGCCCGGCGCGTCCCTGGTCTCCTCCCCGTCGGTCACCGGGACGGTGCGCTGCACCGCGTCCTCGTCCGTGAAGCCGAGGACGGTCTCGCCGGGGGCGGTGACGAAGCGCTGGGCGGTGATCGAGGTGGGCAGGGCGTCGAGCACGCTCATGACGAGCCGGTTGCCCTCCTCGTCCCAGCTGAAGCGGTACTCCCGGCCCCGGCCCGACTTGGCGTGCAGCAGCTGCTCGATCCGGGCGCGGGAGGCGGCCTCGCTGTCGGTGAAGTACGCCGGGTAGGCCACCACGAGCCGGGAGATCCGGCCGTCGGTGTCGAACGCGTAGTCGCTGAATACCTGGTCCCAGTCGCCGCCGTGGGCGAACAGCGGACTGGGGTCCTCGGCCGTGGAGAAGTACGGTACGAGCGCCTCGTACAGGGACCGCAGGCGCCCGGTCTCCGCCTCGTCCGGGCCGGTCCTGACGGGAGTGCGCTGACGTCCCTTCCACGCGGCGGCGCCCATCACCGTGACCAGGGCCATGACGGACCCGTAGGGGACGAGCGCGACCACGAGTACGCAGGCCGCGACGAGGAACAGCGTGGGACCACGCCGGTCCTTGGGCGTCGCGGCCCACTTCTGCCGTCCTGCACCTGCCAGCAGCCGCAGACCACGAGTGATCATGATCAGCG
This sequence comes from Streptomyces sp. NPDC057900, assembly GCF_042887885.1. Taxonomy (NCBI): domain Bacteria; kingdom Bacillati; phylum Actinomycetota; class Actinomycetes; order Kitasatosporales; family Streptomycetaceae; genus Streptomyces; species Streptomyces sp. NPDC057900. The sequence continues at coordinate 28,192 of NZ_JBHVOI010000007.1, read as the reverse complement.
GATGGAGGACATCGGTGGCGCTGTCGGCGGCCGTGCGCGCGAACTCGCGACTGCGAGTGATCGAAGCGCTGCCGCTGCTCAGAATGCGGGGGAGTGGTCGCCGGGCCACGTCTGTCTCCTGATGGGGGTGGGAGCGGGAGCGGAACGTCAGAACTTGATCCCGCCCAGGAGTCCGGCCAGGCTCGCGCCGCCCGCGGTGATGCTCGGTGCGATGGCGGTGCCGGCCAGGTAGAAGCCGAACAGGGCGGTGACGAGGGCGTGCGAAGCCTTGAGGCCGTCCTTCCTGAAGAACAGGAAGACGATGATGCCGAGGATGACGACGCCTGACATGGAAAGGATCATGAGTGGTTCTCCTGGTTGGGGGGACAGTCACCATGAGTCCTTCCAGGCTCACCGGAAGTATCTATAGGATAAAAGGTGCAAGTGGGTGAAAAGTGGGGTTTTTCACTGGACTGGCGGATGGCGAAGCGCGGGCCGGGGCGGTTTTCGGTGCCGCGCACCGCTCCGTCGTCACCCGACGTGATCTTCTGCCATGGGCGACCCGGCTCCGCCGCGCGTCCGGGCAGTACCCTGTCGATTCACTCGTACGGCCTCAAGACGCATCCCCCCGCAGGCCGGCGGCGGAGCGAACGGTTATAGGAAGGGCGGCCCCCCGATGAGCGAAACCCCTGATCCCGAGGTGGTTGAGCTGGCGACCAAGGTCTTCGACCTGGCGCGCCGCGGCGACACCGACGCGCTCGCGGCCTACGTCGACGCCGGAGTCCCGGTGAACCTCACCAACGACCGGGGCGACTCGCTGCTGATGCTCGCCGCCTATCACGGACACGCCCCCGCGGTCACGGCACTGACCGGACGCGGCGCGGATCCGGACCGGGCCAACGACCGGGGGCAGACACCGCTCGCCGGAGCCGTCTTCAAGGGCGAGGACGCGGTGATCGCGGCACTGCTCGCCGCAGGGGCCGATCCGGCGGCCGGAACCCCCTCCGCCCTGGACACCGCACGCATGTTCGGCAAGGCCGACCTGCTGGAACTCTTCGGTTCCCGCTGACCGGGTCCGTCGTAAATGTGGTCGCGGTGGCGAAATGGGTGGGTCATCATGACGTCGCGGGCCCGATTCGGGCCACCGACGAGAGGCGGGAAGATGGTCTGCACCAGGCAGAAGACGGCGGTCGGCCGATCATGTTGCTGCGCGATGTAGTGCCCCACCCCGGCACGGCACCTGCACATGAAACTGCACAGTCCCCGGTTGCGTCGACAGCTTGATGTGAGGCTTTCCCCATGTTTGATCCGTTCATAGCGCCGAGCGGCACCCTGCTCGGCCTGCTGCAGAGGGGCCGCGGCGACGGCACGCTCCACGCGCTCGCCGCACCGCGCCCCGAGGCCCTGGCGGCTCTCAACCACTGCGTCCTGAGCGATCCGCGTCACGACTGGCAGGTGGAGAACCGCTCCCTCTACTACGCCCGTCTCTATCTCGACCTCGACGGCGGCATCGAGGAGATCGAGCGCCACCTCGATGATCCCGACGACCACCTCGACACCGACGAGTCACGGACCGGCCTCGCCCTCGCAGTACTCGGCCACCTCGCCTCCTACGGACGCGACGACGCCCTCGCCCTGCTGCGGCGCTACGCCGCGACCGGCTCCAACTGGGCGTGGGCCCTGGACGAGCTGGCCCTGCGCGACGACGACGCCGGACTGCGTTCCCTCGCCGTGCCCGTGCTCGCCCGCTTCGGCACCGACGCGGAGGGCTCCGCCGAGCTGGCCGCCGCCGTGCGCGACGCCTTCGAACCCCGGCCCTGGCGGCTCTGGGCCGACGATCCGCGCGAAGCGGTCGGCGCCCGGGTCAGGGCCGCCTCGGAACAGGGCTCGTTCGACCGCTGGCAGCGGCAGATGCGGCCCGGAGGGCCCCGCCCCGGCTGGAGCGTCCAGGCCGTCTTCGACTGGGCCCAACAGGGGCTCGACCGGGGCAGCGAACTCCACGTACCGGCCGCCCGCTGCCTCTCCGCGGTCGCGGGACCGGAGGACCGGCCCGAGATCGTCGAGGCCGCCCGCAGCGGTCCGGAAGGCGCCCGGTGCGCCGCCCTGCACTATCTGGCCGAGGCCCAGGACCCGGTCGTGCTCGACCTGATCGAGGCGGCGGCGGTCAGCTCCTCGCGCACCGTCGCCGACGCGGCCGTCGCCGCCTTCGAGCGGATGTGCGGCGAAGCGGCCGTCGACCGCGCCCGGCGCTGGGCCCGCAGGCCCGACGCGCTCGGTGCCTCCGCGGCCGGGGTGCTGGCCGGCCGGGGCGGCGCACAGGACGCCTCACTGGTCCTCGGCGCCCTGCGCGAAGCCGTACGCGGCGACGGACCGGACGCGCTGCGCCTGTGGACCCTGGTCGACGGCACCGGACGGCTGGGCATCGCCTGCGCCGCCCCCGTCCTGCGCCACGTCTACCGGGAGACGTCCTCCTCCCACCTGCGGGGCAGGGCCGCCCGCGCACTGGCCGTCACCGATCCCACCTTCGCCACCGGCTTCGCCGTCGAGTGCCTGTGGGACTGCGAGGAGACGACCCGGGAGGTCGCCGCACGCCACGCGGAGACCGGCGACATCAGGGTGGCCGAGCGGCTGCGCCGGCTGGCCGCCGACCCGGCGGAGGAGGCCGAGGTGCAGACCGCGGTACGCAGCAGGATCGGTCCTGACGCCTCCGCCGTCTGACCGGTACGAACAGCCCGATCGGATGCGAGCGGTCCGATCGGACAAGAACAAGTGGGCGTTGCGCGTCGGGGGCGCGCGGCGCGACACCGCCGGGGTCCCGTGGAGTGTCCGGGCCCTGTGAGCCGCCGGGTTCCGCGCACCGACCGGCAGGCGTGACCGACTCCGGGGCAACCAGCCGCTTCTGCGCCGTTTCGACCGTTGTCAGTGCGAGGACCTAATCTGTGCAGCGTGACTTCGCCTGCCTATACGGAAAACGCTGCGCCGCAGCTCAGCGCGGGGCCCCGGCCCGCACCGGGCCCGGCCGCCGACGAGGGGCTCTCGCGGCGGCTGCGCGCCCTCGCCTGCACGGCGCCGCTGCACGACCTCGACGTGCGCAAGGCGAACCTGGCCGGTGAGTACACGGTGTACGCGATGGCCGAGGTCGCGCTCGCCGCGATCGACCACGTCACGCTCAACATGGACTTCGACACCGGCGCGGACCACGACCAGATAGTGGCCAGACTCCTCCCGCGCGTCGCCGCGCAGGCCCCGTACCGCCCGACCGCGGAGCACGAACGCGTCGCGCGCTGGGTGCTGGAGAACCTGATCAACGTCGGCAGCGTCGACCGGGGCTTCCGGGCCGTCTACGGAACCTTCGGGCCGGACGGCACATACGTCCGCCGGGACTACGACTTCAAGCTGATCGAGGAAGTCCCCGGCTACGGCGGCAGCGTCTATCTGCGGGCCACCGACGAGGCGGTCAACGTCCTGGTCGGCGCCCTCGACACGGACGTCACCAGTGCGCAGATCGCCGCGGAGGTGAAGCTGGAGGTCCTGATCAGCCGGGGCCGCCTCGCCGACGCGCAACTCGCCGCCGAGCAGGCCCGCTACCGGACCGTGCAGTACGCGGAGACCCTCCGTAAGACGCTCGACGCGACCCGGCGCAACGTCCGCGCGGTCGACTGGCTCAACGCCGTGCCCGACATGATCGCGGAGGCACTGGACCACGTCGCCGACCGCTACCGCCACGAGAACGCCATTCTCACCAACATCCGCAGGGCCCGTGACGAGGCGGAGGAGCCCGAGCACAAGCGCCGTGCCGCCGAGCTCGTCGACATCGTCAAGGACTGCATCCGCCGCCACACCCAGCTCCAGTCCCGGCTGCTGGAGGCCGGACCGCTGTTCCGCGCCGAGCAGGACCGGCAGGCGTTCGCCGCACCGGCCGCCCGGACCGGCCTCGACCTCTACGGGCAGCTGCTGGCGCCCCTGCTGCCGCTCCCCGTCGAGCAGTCGATCCGCGCCACCGACGCGTTCTTCGCCCACGGCACGGGACTGCGCACCCCCACCTCGGTACGGGTGGGCGACCTGGTCGACATGCTGCTCACCCCGCCCCTTGAGCGCGAGCACCTGGGCGCCGAGATGCCGGAGCCCGACCTGATCGCCACCCCGGCCGACAGCCGGTTCAGTGAGGAGCAGCTGGCGAGCGCCATGGAGCTGCTGGACCTGGAGCCCGACGCACCGCGCCGCCTCTCCGGGCTGCTGGCCGAAGCCAGACGGCGCGACGCGGAGCTGCCGTACCTGGTCGCCCTGCTCGCGGTGCACGCGGCGAGCCCGCCGGTCGGCACCGCCTACCGGCAGGGCGAGCGCCGCCTGCTCTTCTCCGTCGACGACGGGACCCAGCTCGAAGACCCCGAATTCGGCGGGGCCGACCTGATCGTGGGCACGGCGCTGCTGGACGCGGCGGGCATGGCCGCGGATCGCACGGAGGCGGCGTGAGGGCACCGGTCCCCGCCCACCCCGTACCCGGCCCCGCCCGCCCGGCGCCCGAGCCCGCGCGCTCCGTACCGAAGTCCGCGCATCTCGTACCGAAGCCCGTGCGTTCCGTGCCGGGGCCCGCGCGTCTCGTACCGAAGCCCGTGCGTTCCGTGCCGGGGCCCGCGCGTCTCGTCCTGAAGTCCGTCCATCCCGTACCGAAGTCCGTCCGGAGCAAGGAGCGCCCGTCGTGAGCGACCACCGCGCAGAGCACGCCGACGCGTGGAGCGAGCAGAGCGCCGCGCACCCCATGGACCGGGGCGCGTCCGCGCCGCAGGCCACCCCCGCCCCGGTCACCCCGGCCGATGCCGCCGACGCCGCCCGGCTCGTGGCGTTCGGGCTCCAGCCCAAGCTGCTGCCCGCCCGCGACGCCGAGTACGCCGAACTGCTGCGCCGCTACCGGGAGGAGCCCGCCTTCGGCCGTCTCGCGGACGCCGTCGCCACCGGGCTCGGCCTCATCGTGCTGGAGGTCTCCACCCGGGCGGGCATGGCCGTCACGGCGGGCGAGGACTCGGTCTTCGCGGTGCGCATGGGCGACTACGCCCGCCGGGCCTCGCCGGACTCCGCCGACCGCTTCCTGCACGGCCTCGCCCACCTGGCCGTCGCCGCGATGGCCTTCCCGCGCCCGGAGGATCTCGCCGACGACGCCTACATCGGCCGGATCACCGTCAACGGCGTCGACGCCTTCGTACGCCAGGCGTGCCAACGCCTGGAGGAGCGCGCCGACGAGCACGGCGACAACACCGACCCGGCCAGCGACGCCCCCGGCCTGGAGGCCGGCTGGCGGATCTACGCCCGGCGCAGCTCCACCGGAGCGACCAAGGACGCCCGGCGGCTGGCCGGATCCACCACCGGCATCGTCGGCAAGGCCGTCGCCTTCCTCACCGACTCCGGATTCCTCCAGCGCACCGGGGACGACGCCGGGGGCGCCTTCCGCACCACCGCCCGCTACCAGCTCCAGGTCCGCGACATGGCGGGCGGCGCCGCCATGGCCGAACTGCTGGAACTGGGAGTGGTACCGGTCACCGACGGATCGGCGACGCTGCTGCCGCCACCCGACCCGGACGACCTGGAGCTGGCGGCCGACGCCGGACTGCCCTTCCACGGCTGACCGCCTCCACCGCCGACGCCGGCCACCGCACGGCCGGCCCCGCCACCGACGTCCCTTTCCCGCCTTTCCCGCCGCCTGAACGACGAGAGTCCGCCGCCATGTACGAGCTGTCCCGGGTCCGCCTCTACTCCATCGGGCCTGCCGGTGCGCGCTACGCCGACACCGTGCTTGACCTGCGCGGGGTCGGCGAACCAGTGCCCCACCCCGCGCCGGCGCAGGCGGAGTTCTTCGAGGAGGAGCCGGTCGGCCCGCCGCGCCGCCCCGCCCCCGCCGGAGTGCTCTTCCTGGAGAACGGCGGCGGCAAGTCCGTCCTGCTGAAGCTGATCTTCTCGGTGATGCTGCCCGGTCACCGCAACACCCTCGGCGGCGCCAGCTCCGGTGTACTGCGCAAGTTCCTGCTCGCCGAGGACTGCGGGCACGTCGCCCTGGAGTGGCAGCACACCCTGACCGGCGAATGCGTCGTCGTCGGCAAGGTCAGTGAGTGGCGCGGGCGCCAGGTCTCCAACGACCCCAGGAAGTTCGCCGAGGCCTGGTACTCCTTCCGGCCCGGTCCCGGACTCAGCCTCGACTCACTGCCGGTGGCGGAGGCGACCTCGGTGGGCCGCCCCGCCGAAGGCGTCTCCGGTGCCCGGGGCAGGCGCCGCACCATGAAGGGCTTCCGCGACGCGCTCACCGAGGCGGGAAAGTTCTACCAGCACCTCGACGTGCACTGGGAGGAGATCCACGACCGCTGGAACGAGCACCTCGGAGACCTCGGGCTCGACCCCGAACTCTTCCGCTACCAGCGCGAGATGAACGCCGACGAAGGAGAGGCAGCCGGACTCTTCGCCGTCAAGAAGGACTCCGACTTCACCGACCTCCTGCTGCGCGCTGTCACCGACACCCGCGACACCGACGGTCTGGCCGACCTGGTCAGCGGCTTCGGCAACAAGCTGGGCCGCCGCGCCGAACTCACCGCCGAGCGGGACTTCACCGCCGGCTCGGTCGAACTGCTCGGCCGCATCGTGGAAGCCGCCGGAACGCGCTCGCGGACCCGCGACATCCACGCCGGCGCCGAGCGCCGCACCCGCACACTGGCCCGCAGGCTCTCCGCCCGCGCCGGCCTGGAGCGCGGCCGGACCGCGGAGCTGGCCCAGCAGGTCACCGGCGCCGCCCACACTGTCACCGGCGCGGAGGAGACCCGTGGCCGGGCCTCGTTGATCGCCGCCGAACTCGCCTACCGGCACGCCTCGCTGGCCCTCACCGCCGCAGAGAAGAGTGCCTCGGCCCAGCGCAAGGAGCTGGGCGACGCCCGCACCCTGCACTCCGCCTGGCAGGCGGCGGAGGCCGTCCTGCGCCATCGCGCCGCCGCCGACCGGGCCGCCCGGGTCGCCGTCGCGATCCGCGAGGCCGAGCGCGACGCCGCCCCGGCCCTGGCCGCACGCGCCACCGCCGCGGCCGATCTCGTACGGGCCCTGCACACCGCCGCCGAGACGGGCGAGAGCCTGGCCAACGAGGAGGAGGAGCGCTCCGAGACCCTCCAGACCACGGGCGAGGCCGCACACCGCGACGCCACCACGGCCGCCACAGAGGCCCAGCGCGCCCGCAGCGAGGCCGGCCACCTCCGCCAGCGCCTCGCCGAGGTCGAGCAGGAGACCGCCGAAGCGGTACGGGCGGGCTGGCTCGACGACACCGCGCCGAACGCGGACCCCGCCCGCGCCGCCCTCGCGGCGAACGACGCGGAGCAGTCAGCCGTGGCCGCCTGGGACGCCGCACGCGAGGCCGCCGGCTCCGCGGCGGACCGCTCCCGGCAGGCGGCGGCCACCGAGAGCCGCGCCGAACTCGCCGCCGCCCGGGCCGCCGACGGCGCGCGGGCCGCCGAGCAGGCCTACGAGGCCGAGCTCAGGGCCGCCGAGTCGATCGCCGCCGAGCACCGCCTCGCTGACCTGCTCGGCCTGCCCTCCGCGCAGGGCAGCGGCGTACCCCGGCCCCGGCGGGGCGCGGCCGGGCCCGAAGCAGGCGCGGAGACCGGTGCGGGGGACCCGAGCCCGCGGCAGGAGGCGCCGGACGCCGAGGCGGCCGCCGCCCCCGGCGCCGACGGAACCGAACCGGCGGCGCACGGCACCCACACCGTCACCGCCGGACGGCCCCGCGCGGCTGAACAGCCGCTCACCGCAGCCGAGTTCGACCGCAACGCCGAAGACCTGCGCGAGCTCCTCGACCAGGCCGTCGGCTCCGCGGAACGGCGCCTCTTCGAGCTGCGCACCGCGGCGGCCGACGACTCCCGCATCCTGGGCGCGCTCGGTGACGGCGGGCTGCTGCCGCCCGGCCCCGACGTCCTCGCCACCGTCGAGTACCTCGGCGAGCACGGCATCCCCGCCCTGCCCGGCTGGCGCTACCTCGCCCAGGCCGTCGACCCGGCCGACCACGCGGCCGTGCTCGCGGCCCGGCCCGAGCTCGTCGACGGCGTCGTGATCACCGATCCGGACGCGCACGCCCGCGCCCGTGACGTGCTCGGCGCCGCCGCCCTGCTGCCGCGCTCGGCCGTCGCCGTCGGCACCGCCGCCGCGCTGCTCGCCCCCGTCCCGGAGCCCGGCACCGGCTCCGGAGCGGACGGCGGGGCGGCTTCCGGGGTGTTCCTCGTCCCGCCGAACCCGGCCATGCACGACGAGCACGCCGCCGACGAGGAGCGGCACGCGCTCCGGAGCCGTGCCGCCGCCCGCGACGAGGACATCCGCACCCTTGCCGCCCGGCTCACCGCGGACCGCTCGCTCGCCGCCCGGATCGGCTCCTGGCGGGTGGACTGCCCGCCGGGCACCCTCGCCGAACTCGCCGAGGCCGCCGGGACCGCCCGCACCGCCGCCGAGACGGCCGAGGCCGCGCTCGCGGAGGCCCGTACCGTCCGCGCCGAGGCCGACGAGGCCGCCTCTGACACCGCCCGGGTCCGGGACGAGCGCCAGGAAGCGGCCCAGCGGGCCCGCCGGGCCGCCGACGCACTCGCCGGACTCGCCTTCCGCCTCCGTGAACGGGCGGGCTGGCAGGCCAAGCTGCGCGAACTGGCCGACGAGGCGGCGGAGTCCGAGGCCCGCGCCACCGTCTGCCTGGACCGCGCCAGAGCCGCCGACGAGGACCGCAGGGCCGCCCAGCGCGCCGCCGACGACGCCCGCCGCACCGCCCGCGCCCTGCGCGCGGAACGGGCCGAGATCGCCGGCGCGCCCGAGCACCTCCCGGAGCCCGAGGCGGACGCTCCGCGCCGCTCGCTGCCCGCCCTGCGCGAGGCGTACCGGGCGGCCTCCCAGCTCTACGAGAAGGTGGGCGTCGGCGCGGACCTGCGCGCCGAACAGGCCCGCGCGGAGAGCGACGAGAGCGCCGCGCTGGCCGAGCTGGACCGGCTCACCAACAAGGTCCGCACCAGGGCCGCCCAGCTCCTGGAAGGGACGGACGGCGCGGACGGCCCGTCCCGGCAGGCGGCCGTGGCCCGCGCCGAGTCGCTGGTCCAGCTCCTGGAGACCCGTGCCTCCGCCGCCAGCGAGCAGCTCGGCAGGCTGCGCGGCGAGGCCGAGCGCCTCGCTCCCGCCGACGGCGAGACCCTCCACACCGAACTCCCCGAAGCGCAGGTCCCCGCCGACGCCGAGCAGGCCCAGACCCTGCTGCGTACCGCCACCGCCGAACTGGCCTCCGCCACCGCGTCGCTGGACACCGCGAGGGCCGCCCACGCCGAGCTGCTGCACGCCCACCGCACCGCAGAGGACTCGGCAGGCGGTTTCGACGAGACCGCCGCCCTGCTGAGCGACCTCCTCAGGGACCACGGCGACGACGAGCCCGAGACCCCCGAGCCGTACCCCGGAAGCCTCGAAGAGGCCCGGCAGTCCGCCGCGGAGGCCCGCCGCTCACTGCGCGGCTGCGCCACCGACCTGTCCACCGCGGAAGCGGCCGTCCGGGAGGCGAGCGACGTACTGGTCCGGCACGCCAACTCCACCCGCTACGAACAGGTCCGCACCCCGGCGCGCCAGCAGATCCGTGAACTCCCCGCCGCCGCACTGCCGGAGCACGCGGAGAAGTGGGCCACCGCCTTCGCCCCCAGGCTGCGGGTCCTCACCGACGAACTGACCCAGCTGGAGCGCAACCGGGACTCCATCGTCGACCGGCTGCGCGGCCTGGTGGATTCCGCGCTCACCACCCTCCGCTCCGCCCAGCGGCTCTCCCGGCTCCCCGAGGGACTGGGGGAGTGGTCAGGGCAGGAGTTCCTCCGGATCCGGTTCGAGGAGCCGGATCAGGCCACCCTGACCGAACGGCTCGGCGAGGTCATCGACGAGGCCACCAAGGCGGCCCTGAAGAAGAACTCCGACCTGCGCCGGGACGGCATGTCCCTGCTGCTGCGAGGTGTGCAGGCGGCGCTGGAGCCCAAGGGCATCGCCGTGGAGATCCTCAAGCCGGACGCGGTGCTGCGCGCCGAGCGCGTACCCGTCGGGCAGATGGGCGACGTCTTCTCCGGCGGCCAGCTGCTGACCGCCGCCATCGCGCTGTACTGCACGATGGCCGCCCTGCGAAGCAACGACCGGGGCCGCGACCGGCACCAGCACCAGCACGCGGGCACGCTCTTCCTCGACAACCCCATCGGCCGCGCCAACGCCACCTATCTGCTGGAGCTCCAGCGGGCTGTTTCTGACGCGCTCGGCGTCCAGCTGCTGTACACGACGGGCCTGTTCGACACGACGGCGCTCGCCGAATTCCCGCTCGTGATCAGGTTGCGCAACGACGCGGACCTGCGGGCCGGGCTGAAGTACATCAGCGTGGAGGAGCATCTGCGCCCCGGACTGCCGCAGCAGGATCCCGGCGCGGAGACGGTGCACGGAGAGATCACCGCCACCCGCATGTTCAAGCGCACCGCGGCGGCGCCCGAAGCGCTCCCGGCCGGGACCGGGGCGGAAGGCGGCGAAGAGACCGGCTGAGACGGTGGGCGCGGACCACCGGGACGGCGCCCGCACCCGCCCGCGGGCCCGTCCCGGCGCGTCCAGGCCCCGGAGCGCGCCTTCAGGCCAGGGAGAAGCCCCTTCAGGCCAGGGAGAGCGCCGTCAGGCCCGGGAGAGGCCGCGGTCCTGGGAGGGGTGGCCTATCCGTGCACCGTCCCGCTGCCCGGTCCGGGCGGCCCGCCTCGCCCTGCGCCGCTCGCGGCGCAGCTGCCGGGCGGAACTGCTCGGCATCGAGACCACGCCGTTGCGCTGATTCCACACCTGGCGGGTGACCCACACGTCCAGCACCGACCAGGTGGCGGCCACCGTGCTGGCCACGCTGCTCAGCACCATCGGGAAGGCCAGCCAGGACCCTGTCAGCGTGGACAGGAAGGCCACCATCGCCTGGATGATCGTCAGCGACAGAATCAGAACGGCCCGTACGGCCGCCGTGCGCACCGGGTCGGGCATCCGCCGCCGCGGCGCCGGCTCCTCGACCCAGAGCTGTTGCTGCCGCGGAATCACCGGCCGGCCCCGCGCCGACTCCGTCACGCCACGACGCTCTTGCGTGTCCAAGGACCTTCAACTCCCCACCACTGTCCGACTTCAGGGTTGCTGCCCGGCATGGGTGGTTTCTACGCGGAAGGACCGCCCTCACCTGCCGAATACGCCCCTGCGGTCCCCCTACCCCCGTACAGACAGACGAGTACCCGGCTGTGAAGATTCCCCCGAACCGTCACGGAACGAAAAATTCCAGCCAACTGGCAGGGGGAGGAATGTGGGGCTCTGGCTGGTCTCTTCTGTCGCTTTCACGAATTCCATCTCCTGGAATACCGGGACAACTCATGGTCAACTCCCAGTAAGGCGGCCGAAAATCGCCCGGACACGCCTTCGAGTTGTCCGGGCGTCGGTAGTAGGCTCGCGCCGTTTGTTGACGGAACACCATCACCGCCCTGCGGGGACGAGCTGGGGGAGGCCATGCGCTTTCGCGGGAAGTCCATCCGCAGGAAGATCGTGGCCTTGCTGCTGGTGCCGCTCGTCTCCCTCACCGCGCTATGGGGATTCGCCACCTATCTGACCGGTCGCGAGGCCGGCCAGCTGATGAGCGCGAGCACAGTGGTGGAGAAGATCGGCCACCCCCTGGAGGACACCGTCCGGGCCGTCCAGAACGAGCGCCGGCAGACCCTCCTCTACCTCGCGGACCCGCGCGCCTCCGACGCCCTGCCGGTCCTGCGCCGCCAGCGCGCCGCCACCGACCGGGTCGTGGACCAGGTCAACAGCAGCGCGCGGCAGAAGGACATCCGCGACGCGCTGCGCCCCGACGCCGAGACCCAGCTCAGCTCGATCCTGGGCGCCGTCGAGGGACTGCGCTCGCTCCGTGACTCCGTTGACAGACGCACCATCAGCCGGGCCAAGGCGATGGAGTACTACAACGGCCTCATCGACCCCTGCTACCGCTTCCTGACCGGCCTCCACGTCATGGAGAACGTGTCGATGGACAAGCAGGTACGCGCCCTGGCCGGAATCTCCCGGGCCCGGGAAATGCTCTCCCAGGAGGACGCGCTCGCGGCCTCCGGTCTCCTCGCCGGACGGCTGACGGCCCCCGAACTCCGTCAGATATCCGACCTCATCGCCAAGCGCGGCCTGCTGTACGAGGTCAACCTCGACGCGCTCCCCGCCTCCGAGCGCCGCCGCGTCGAGCAGTACTGGGCGAGCCCGGACAGCGAGCCCCTGCGCTCCGCGGAGGACAAGCTCATCGCCCAGGGGCCCACCCACGATCCCCGTGAGGTGGACGCCGCCCGCTGGCAGGAGGTCGCCCCGCCGGTCCTGGACCGGCTGGCCAACGACTCGACCGAGATGAACAACCGCTTCCAGGACCGGGGCAGGCCGGAAGGCTACGGCGTCCTGATCAAGGCGGGCATCGCGGGCGTCCTGGGATTCCTGGCCCTGCTCGTCTCGGTCTTCGTCTCCGTGCGCATCGGCCGCGAACTCGTCCGCGACCTCTCCCGGCTGCGCAAGGACGCCCACGAGGTCTCCGGAGTGCGGCTGCCCAGTGTGATGCGCCGTCTCGCCGCGGGCGAGCACATCGACGTCGAGACCGAGTCCCCGCACCTCAACTACGAACGTGACGAGATCGGCCAGGTCGGACAGGCCCTCAACATCCTGCAGCGGGCCGCCGTCGAGGCCGCCGTCCGGCAGGCGGACATGCGCCGCGGCGTGTCCGAGGTGTTCGTCAACCTCGCCCGCCGCAACCAGGTGCTGCTGCACCGTCAGCTGACGCTCCTGGACACGATGGAGCGCCGCACCGAGAACACCGAGGAACTCGCGGACCTGTTCCGCCTCGACCACCTCACCACGCGCATGCGGCGCCACGCCGAGGGCCTGGTGATCCTCTCCGGAGCCGCACCCTCGCGGCAGTGGCGCAAGCCCATCCAGCTGATGGACGTGGTGCGCGCCGCGGTCGCGGAGGTGGAGGACTACGAACGGATCGAGGTCCGCAGGCTGCCGAGGATCGGAGTGGGCGGACCGGCCGTCGCCGACCTCACCCACCTGATCGCCGAACTCCTGGAGAACGCCACGGTGTTCTCGCCCCCGCACACGGCGGTCCAGGTGCACGGTGAGCGCGTCGCCAACGGCTTCACCCTCGAAATCCACGACCGGGGGCTCGGCATGCCCCCTGAACTCCTCCTGGACGCCAACCTCAGGCTCGCGGAGACACCGGAGTTCGAGCTGTCCGACACCGACCGGCTCGGCCTCTTCGTGGTCAGCCGGCTGGCCCAGCGGCAGAACGTCCGCGTCTCGCTCCAGACCTCCCCCTACGGCGGTACCACCGCGGTCGTCTTCATCCCGGCCGCGCTGCTCACCGACGCACCGGAGGCGCACGGCACCGGATTCCGCCTCGACCGCAGGTCGGAGAAGGCCATCGCCAGCAGCAGGCCGGGCGGCGACGCGGCAGTCGGCGCTACCGGACGTGGCCCGGGCACCGGCGAGAACGGCGACGCGTTCGACCGCCCCGACGGCGACCGCTCCAGAGGCGGCAGGACCGGCGGCCTCGCACCGGTGCCCACCGGACTGTCGGACCGGGCACCGCTGGACGGACCGGTCGAGCTCGAAGGCCCGCTCGGCCCGATCGACTTCAGCCGCGACCCGGTGCTCGAAGCAGTCGCCGGACCCGGACTCGACCCGCTGCTCGACGGGGTGTCCGACCTGGAGGACACCGAGAGCGAGCGCGGCGGCATCTTCCGGGCCCGTGAGCTCCGGCGCGAAGGCGACCGCGACCAGCACCAGCAGGCCGCCGACCAGATCGCGGACCCCGACGGGGTACGGGAACTGCGCCCGGACGGCGTCAGGCCGCTTCCCCGCCGCAAACCGCCGACCCTGGTCACCGACCGGGGCCGCCGGATCGACGAGGCGGGCCGGGCCCACCCCACGGCCACCGACCCGGAGGCCGCCGCGCGCCCGGCGTCAGGACAGGCCACCGCGCGCCCGGCATCCGGACCCGTCCGGTCCGCGGAGACCCGGCTGAACAACGGCTTCCGCCCCCGCGCCGAGCCCGCCACGCGTCCTGCGGCCGTGCCGCCGGTGCCGGCGCCCCGCTCACCGTCACCCGCCCGGACCGCCGCGCCCGGCGCCGGGACGATCGGCGGGCTGCCCCGCAGGGTCCGCCAGGCCAGTCTCGCCCCGCAGCTCCGCGAGGGATCCACGGGAAGCACGGCGGAGCCGGACCCGGTGGAGAGCGTGGAGGACATCGAGCGCGACGCGGACGAGGTACGCAGCCGCATGGCGTCGCTCCAGCGCGGCTGGCAGCGCGGACGCCGGCAGAACGCCGAGGACGTGACCGGCCCCGGCGACACAGCACAAGGAACCACTCCGGGAGGGGACGGTCCATGACCGCACCGAACGCCGCAGCACTCAACTCAGCACCCCAGGGGTCCGGGGAACTCAACTGGCTCCTCGACGAACTCGTCGAACGGGTCGCCAGCATCCGCAAGGCGCTGGTGCTCTCCAGCGACGGACTCCCCACCGGCGCGTCCAAGGACCTGACCAGGGAGGACGGCGAGCACCTGGCGGCCGTGGCCTCCGGGTTCCACAGCCTCGCCAAGGGGGTCGGGCGGCACTTCGACGCGGGCAGGGTCCGCCAGACCGTCGTCGAGCTCGACGAGGCGTTCCTCTTCGTCACGGCGGCCGGCGACGGCAGCTGTCTGGCCGTGCTCGCCGACTCCGACTCGGACGTCGGGCAGGTGGCGTACGAGATGACGCTGATGGTCAAGCGCGTCGGCGCCCACCTGGCCAACTCCCCACGTACGACCGGTCCGACCTCTGGAGGGTGAGTGGATGGCATGAACGCGGACTCCTCCCGGTCCCCGGCCGCCCCCGGCGGTCCGCAGTCCTCGCGCTGGTACGACGCCGAGGCGGGGCCGGTCGTCCGTCCGTACGCGATGACGCGGGGACGTACCAGCAGTGCGTCCCGTCACCGTCTCGACCTGATCGCGATCGTCGTCCCCGAACCCGCCGCCGACGATCCCGGCCGGGACCAGATGCTCTCCCCGGAACACGTGGAGATCGTCGAACTGTGCAGCGGCATGCCCCAGTCGATCGCCGAGCTCGCGGCCGGTCTGGACCTCCCTGTCGGGGTGGTCCGGGTCCTGGTCGGTGATCTCGTCGAGGACGAGCTGGTGCATGTGACCCGTCCCGTTCCGCCGGCCGAGCTGCCGGACGTGAACATTCTTCGCGAGGTGATCAATGGCCTTCGGGCGCTCTAGCCGCAGCAGGCGGCCCGTGGAGCCCGTTACCCTGAAAATCCTGGTGGCGGGCGGCTTCGGAGTGGGCAAGACGACCATGGTGGGAGCGGTCAGTGAGATCAGGCCGCTGCGTACGGAGGAGAGGCTGACCGAGGCGGGACGCCCGGTGGACGACCTGGCGGGGGTCGAGGCGAAGACCACCACGACGGTGGCGATGGATTTCGGGCGGATCACGCTCCGCGAGGACCTGGTGCTGTACCTCTTCGGCACCCCGGGACAGGACCGGTTCTGGTTCCTCTGGGACGAACTCGCCCAGGGCGCGCTCGGCGCGGTCGTCCTCGCGGACACCCGGCGCCTGGAGGACTCCTTCGCGGCGGTCGACTACTTCGAGCGCCGGGAGATCCCGTTCGCCGTCGCCGTCAACTGCTTCGAGGGAGCGGACCGGTTCCCCGCCGAGACGGTACGGGCTGCGCTCGACCTGGATCCGGAGGTACCGCTGCTCCAGTGCGACGCGCGGGACCGCTCGTCCGTCCGGGACGTGCTGGTGGCCGTCGTCGAACACGCGCTGGCCCGTGCCGACGCACTCCGCGAACCGGCCACGACGTAACGGACCACTCCCGCCGACAGCGGCACGCACCCCCGCCGGCAGGGGGCGCGTGCCGCTGTTGGCCCCGTCAGCGGACCGCGACGACCGCGGAGCCGTGGCCGAACAGCCCCTGGTTCGCGGTGATCCCGGCCCGCGCCCCCGCAACCTGTCGGTCTCCCGCCGTGCCGCGCAACTGCCAGGTCAGCTCGCAGACCTGGGCGATCGCCTGCGCGGGCACGGCCTCCCCGAAGGACGCCAGACCGCCGCTCGGGTTCACCGGGACCCGCCCGCCGAGCGCCGTCGCCCCCGTACGCAGGAGCGCCGCGCCCTCACCCGGCGGGCACAGCCCGATGTCCTCGTACCACTCCAGCTCCAGCGCCGTGGACAGGTCGTACACCTCGGCCAGGGAGAGATCACCGGGCCCGATCCCGGCCTCCTCGTACGCCGCACGTGCGATCGAGGCCCGGAACCCCTCCGCGGCGGGCTCCACGGCGACCGCCGAATCCGTGGCGATGTCCGGCAGATCGAGCACCGCCCTGGGATACGTCGGCGTCACCGTCGAGACGGCACGGATACGGACCGGGTCCGCGGCCCCGTGCCGCCGGGCGAACTCCATGCTGGACAGGACGAGCGCCGCCGCCCCGTCGGAGGTGGCGCAGATGTCCAGCAGCCGCAGCGGATCGGCGACCACCCCGGACGCCGCGACCTGCTCGGCGGTCACGGGCGCCCGGTACCGGGCGTTACGGTTCAGCGCGCCGGCCGCCGCGTTCTTCACCTTGACCAGCGCGAAGTCCTCCGGGGTGTCTCCGTGCACCGCCATCCGGCGCCGGGCGTACAGGGCGAAGTACGCGGGGTTCGTGGCCCCGAGCACCCGGAACCGCAGCCAGTCGGGATCGTCCGGCCGCTCGCCGCCCGCCGGGGCGAAGAACCCCTTGGGCGCCGCGTCAGCCCCCACCACCAGCACCACATCGGCCATCCCGGCCAGGATCTGCGCCCTGGCGGTGTTCACCGCCTGGGCGCCGGACGCGCAGGCCGCGTACACGCTGGTGACCCGGGCGCCCTGCCAGCCCAGCGCCTGCGCGAACGTCGCCCCGGCCACGTACCCCGGATAGCCGCCGCGCACGGTGTCCGCGCCGACCACGGACCGTACGTCCTGCCAGTCGACACCCGCGTCCGCGAGAGCCTCCCGGGCGGCCACCCTGCCGTATTCGACGAAGCTTCGCCCCCACTTGCCCCAGGGATGCATCCCGGCCCCGAGGACGGCCACGTCCCCGCTCATCGCGCACCGTCCCCGGAGCCGGTGTCCACCGGCCGCCAGTGCCAGGTCGTCCACACCGTGCCGTCCTCGTTCCCGCCGGCGCCGGAGTCCGCGCCCAGCACCCCCGGCACGACCTCGACCGTCATCCCGACCGCGAGATCCGCTACACCGACCCCCGGCGCGGCCTGCCCGAGCACCACCATCCGCTCGGCGGCGAGCTCCACGGCCACCAGCGTGTACGGCTCCCAGGGCACATCCGGGTCGGACAGGTACGGCGGCGGGGGCCGGTAGCGGCCGTCGGTGTACGACCAGACCGTGCCGCGCCTGGACAGCGGGACCTCGACCGGCTCGCCGCCCGTACAGCCCGGATTGCGGCAGAAGCCGTCCTGGCGGGGGAAGAAGACCGACGCGCAGAGCGGGCAGCGGGTGCCCAGCAGCCGGAATTCCTCCTCTGCGCCGTCCTCGGTGAACCACCCGGCCACCACGGGTATGCGTTTGCGCGGCAAAGGCCCTCCCCAGCACTGGATCTGACGGAACGTCAGAAGTGTGCCACGGTCAGCTGTCGTCGGCGAGCCACTTGGCGGCGGTCTCCGCGAGCTCCCGGTCCCGGCCGGCCAGCATCATCCGGATCATCTGCACGTCGCCGCGCAGCGACCAGGCCGGATGCCCGAAGGAGGCCGGGTTGTTCTTCTCGATCAGGAAATGGGCGGGCCAGGCGGTCCCGTACCCGATCAGCGGCAGCGCCGCCGCGTACCGCTTGCGGCCGCGTGCCAGGCCGTAGGCGGTGATCGCGAGGCCGGTCAGGGTGCCGGTCAGATGGACCCAGCGGGTCGCGGCCCTGGAGTGCATCGCGACGTAATAGGGCCAGAATTCCTCGTACGAATCGAACGTCTGTTGTGACATAGGGGCACGGTAGTGGCTGGAACGGCAACCGGATAAGGCCCGTTCGCGTCCGAGAAGAAGAACGGGCGGCTGGAACCCACGGGGGTGGTCCCAGTCGCCCGCTCGTCCCCGCGGTCTCAGTGGCCGGCGACCGACCGCCGGGCCACCGGGAAGTCGAAGTAGGTGTCCGGGAACAGCTCGGGCGTAAAGGTGTAGTGCCACCATTCCTCGGCCAGATTGACGAATCCGGCGTCGGTGAGCGTCCTCTTCAGGAACTGCCGGTTGGCGCGCTGAACTCCCTGGATCCTCGGATCGTCCGTGTGCGAGAGCGTGTCGAAGCAGTCGAATCCGGTGCCCATGTCGATCGAGTTGTCCGGGAAGCGCTCGGACTGCGGCGCGTAACAGGGCACCAGTCGCTGACCCGGCCGGTACGGCGCGGTGGGCCGGGCCGGCAGCCTCACCAGCGTCAGGTCCACGGTGCTGCCGCGGCTGTGCCCGGACTTCTCCGCGATGTAACCGTCGGCGAACAGCCGGGTCTTGTCGACCCGAGGGTAGAACTCGCCCTTCATGGTCTCGTCGTCCAGGTCCTTCGCCCACCGTACGAAGTGGTCGACGGCCCGCTGCGGCCGGTAGCAGTCGTACACCTTCAGCGAGTAGCCCTGGCGCAGCAGCCGCAGCTGGGCCCGGTGCAGCGCCCGGGCGGCGGGCCGGGTCAGGACGCAGAGGGGGTCGCGGTAGCCGTCCACCGGTTCGCCCATGAAGTCGTGCCCGGTGGGGTAACGCATCTCCTGGATGATCGTGGGATCGACCGCGCGCAGCGAGACGAACTCCGGGGGAGCTTTCGGCTCGGGCTTCGCCTGCGCCACCGGGGCGGCGGCGGTGACGGCGAGCAGGGTGGCGGCAGTGGCTGCCAGGGCACGGAAAGCGGAAGCAAGACCTGTCATGAGCACATCGTCCAACACCGCGGCCGCGCCGGTCAGGAGATCGGATACAGTCCGCGCGTGTCCGCGACGACGAACTACCCCGACCAGCCCGTGAATCCCGTGCGGGACTCGCACTGCGGCAGCTGCGGAGCCCCGTACACCGCCCTCGCGTCCCCGGACGCCTGGCCCCGAACCTGCGCGGTCTGCGGCGCCACCGCCTACCGCAACCCCCTCCCGGTCGCGGTCGCCCTGCTTCCCGTCACCGACGCGGACGGCACCGGACTGGTCGTCATCACCCGCACCATCGAACCCCGCCTCGGCGGACGCGCACTCCCCGGCGGCTTCATCGACCACGCGGAGGACTGGAAGGGCGCGGTCGTCCGCGAACTCCGCGAGGAGACCGGCATCGAGGCCCACCGCGACGACGTCCGCCTCGCCGACGCGCTCAGCTCACCCGACGGTCACCTGCTCCTGTTCGGCCTGCTCCCGACGCGCCCGGCCGCCACCCTTCCCGCGTCCGCACCCACCGACGAAACCTCCGGATACGACATCCTGCGCACCCCGGAAGAGCTTGCCTTCCCCCTCCATACGGAGGCCGTCCGCTCCTGGTTCGCCGGCCGGTACCGCTAGGGCGTGTCCGCGAAGTCCCGCCTGCCCGGCGACGCCTGGCACGCACTCTCGCCGCACCGGGCGAAGGCCCGAGTGCGTCCAGTACGAGGGCCTGCGCCCGGCACGCCGAGAGCACGCACCGGACGCCGCCGGGCCCGCCCTCCGGGCGGACGACGCGACTTCGCGGACACGCCCCAGGGCGTGTCCGCAGCCCGCTCACAGCCCCCGCACCCGCACCGGGCAGTCCACCAGCCCCTCCGCACCCTCCCGCTCCACCACGACCCGCCCGCCCACCAGCCGGCTCGTGTACCGCTCCACCACCGCCTCCTCCCAGCCGTCCCCCGGATCACGGACCACGAAGCCGCCACCGCCACGCCCCTCCACCGGAGCCCACACCTCCAGCTCAAGACCGCCGTCCGCACCCCGTACCGGAATCACGGACCCGGCCCGCGCCAGCACCGGCACCCGTGACAACGGCGCCTCGACCACCACCTGACCCGGCCCCTCGTACACCGCACCGCTCACCGTGTCGTACCACCGCCCCGGCGGCAGCCGCACCGCCCGCTCACGGAGCCCCGGCCCCAGCACCGGCGCCACCAGCAGCGCGTCCCCGAGCAGGAACGCGTCCTCGCACTCCCGCAGCGCCCGGTCGCCGGGCGACCCCCACCACAACGGACGCACATACGGCGCACCCGTCAGCCGGGCCAGCCGCGCCAGCGTCACCCAGTACGGACGCAGCCGCTCCCGCTCCACCAGCACCTCCCGCGCCGCTTCGAGCACCCTCGGCCCGAACTCCCACGGCTCCCTGCGCCCCGCACCGATCGCCGCATGCGTACGGAACAACGGCAGATACGCCCCCAGCTGGAACCACCGCAGATACATCTCCGGCGACGGTGATCCGTCGAAACCGCCGACATCCGGACCCGAGTACGGCACCCCGCACAGCCCCAGACCCAGCACCAGCGACAGCGAGGCCCGCAACCCCGGCCAGCCCGTCGACACATCACCGGACCAGGTGCCCCCGTACCGCTGCATCCCCGCCCAGCCGGAACGCGAGAACAGGAACGGCCGCTCCTCCGGACGCAGCCGGGCCAGCCCCTCGTACCCGGCACGCGCCATCGCCAGGCCGTACACGTTGTGCGCCTCACGGTGATCACCGCCGCGCCCCTCCAGCACGTGCCGCGCCGAACGGGGCAGCGTCGGGTCACCGAACGCCGCGAACGAGACCGGCTCGTTCATGTCGTGCCAGACACCGGAGAACCCCTGCGCCAGCCGCTCCGCGTACAGACCGCCCCACCACTCGCGCACCCGCGGATCGGTGAAGTCCGGATACACGCACTCACCCGGCCACACCTCACCCCGCACGATCCGCCCACCGGCGTCCCGCACGAACGCACCCGAGTCACCCACCGCCCGGCCGGCGTCGAACACCGCGTCACCCGGCGTGGCCGGCACCGCCGGGTCCACGATCGACACCAGCCGCACCCCGTCCGCGCGCAGCTCCCGCGCCAGCCCCGGCAGATCGGGGAACCGCTCCCGGTCCACCGTGAACACCCGGTGCCCGTCGTAGTGGTCGATGTCCAGATGCAGCACGGACAGCGGCAGCCCGCGCTCCTGGTACCCCGCCACGATCCGCCGCACCTCCCGCTCACCCCCGAAACCCCAGCGGGCGTGCTGCGGACCCAGCGCCCAGGACGGCGGCAGCGCCGGCGCACCCGTCAGGGCCGTCCAGCCCTGCAACACCCGCGCCGGGGTGCCCGCCACCACCCAGCAGCGCAGCGGCCCGCCCTCCACCCGCACCTCCGACATGCCGGGCCGGTCATGACCGGAACCGGCACCCTCCGCCCCCTCGCGCAGCGTCACCCGGCCCGCCCAGGAGTTGTCGTGGAACGCCAGATGCGTCCCCGCGTCCGAGACCACCAGCTGAACCGGCATCGTCACGTACAGCGGATCGTCGCCCGGCCCGAACCGGCCGCCCGGATCGGTGTTCCACAGCCCGTACTCCCCGTCCCTCAGCCGAGGACCGGCCGCCCGCCCGCCGAGCCCGAAGAACCGCGCGTCAGCCGGGACCTCGGACCGCTGCACCCACCGCGCGGACCCGCCCGCCACCGGCTCCCACCACCTCGGCGGCAGCTCACGACGGAGCACCACACCACCGGGGGTCCGCAGCTCCACCGCCCCGTGCCGGGACACCGCGACGGTCAGCCGCTCCGACACCACCTGCCACCCGCCGTCCTTGTCCGGCTCCAGCACGGCCCGCGGATCGGCGTCCGGAGCAGGCCCCGGCAGCGCGTACGACGGCAGCGGCTCCGCCCCGTCCCACCCCCAGAAGACCGCGCCCCCCACCGCGACCCGGACCCGCAACTCCGACCGCGCGAACCGCACCACGCCCCCGCCCGGCCCCGGCTCCGCCCCCACCACGAGCCCCGGCACCCGCGCCCGCTCCGGCCCGCGCGACGGCAGCGCCCGCGCGTCCAGCCGCGAGCGCCGCCACGCCGAGCGCACCGCACGCAGCCCCTGCTTGGAACCCACCGACTTCACCGAGCGCACCAGGTCACGACCGTCCATGCGGCACACCCTGCCATCCGCCGCGACGGCAGCGGGTTCCGTTCAACTTCCGTTCACTCACGGTCCGCCGCACGGCCCGACGCGGCGAAGCGTGCCCGGACCACACATCCGGACACGCGATCATGGGCGGACGGCCCTGGTGCGAAGGACGATCACATGGCATCGTCCGTGAAAGCCGCCTCACGCGCACACCCCAGCACGTGCGCGCGACCCACGCCGACCCGCGCACCCGTACAGCCCAGGAGCCGACCCATGACCTCAGCAGCCGACGAAGCCCCCCTCTGGCAGCCCGGCCCGGACCGCGTCGCGACCGCGGCCGTCACCCGCTTCCAGAACTGGGCGGCCGAGCGCCACGGAGCACCGGCCGGCGGCGGATACCCAGCGCTGCACCGCTGGTCGGTCGACGAGCTGGACACCTTCTGGCAGGCCGTCGCCGAATGGTTCGACGTACGGTTCTCCACCCCGTACGAGACCGTCATCGGCGACCGCGCCATGCCCGGCGCCCAGTGGTTCCCCGGCGCCACCCTCAACTACGCGGAACACGCGCTGCGCGCCGCGGAGGACCCCCTGCGCGCCGAGGCGCCGGCCCTGCTCCACGTCGACGAGACCCACACCCAGACCCCGACCTCCTGGTCCGAGCTGCGCCGCCGGGTCGGCTCGCTCGCCGCCGAACTCCGCGCACTCGGCGTCAACCCCGGCGACCGCGTCAGCGGCTACCTCCCCAACATCCCCGAGGCGGTCGTCGCCTTCCTCGCCACCGCGGCCGTCGGAGCCGTCTGGACCTCCTGCGCCCCCGACTTCGGCGCCCGCAGCGTCCTCGACCGCTTCCAGCAGGTCGAACCCGTCGTCCTGTTCACCGTCGACGGCTACCGTTACGGCGGCAAGGAACACCACCGCGCCGACACCGTCGCGGAGCTGCGCCGCGAACTCCCCACCCTGCGCGCCGTCGTCCACATCCCGCTGCTGGGCACCGAAGCGCCGGACGGCGCCCTCGAATGGTCCGCGCTCACCGCCGGGGACACCGAACCCGTCTTCGAGCAGGTCCCCTTCGACCATCCGCTGTGGGTCCTCTACTCCTCCGGCACCACCGGCCTCCCCAAGGCCATCGTCCAGTCCCAGGGCGGCATCCTGCTCGAACACTTCAAGCAGATCGGCCTGCACTGCGACCTCGGCCCGGAGGACCGCTTCTTCTGGTACACCTCCACCGGCTGGATGATGTGGAACTTCCTCGTCTCCGGCCTCCTCACCGGCACCACCCTCGTGCTGTACGACGGAAGCCCCGGCTACCCGGACGTCAGCGCCCAATGGCGGGTGGCCGAACAGACGGGCGCCACGCTCTTCGGCACCTCCGCCGCCTACGTCATGGCCTGCCGCAAGGCCGGCATCCACCCGGGACGCGACTTCGACCTCTCCCGCGTCCAGTGCGTCGCCACGACCGGCTCCCCGCTCCCGCCCGATGGCTTCCGCTGGCTCCACGACGAAGTGGCCGACGACCTGTGGATCGCGTCCGTCAGCGGCGGCACCGACGTCTGCAGCTGCTTCGCCGGTGCGGTCCCCACCCTCCCCGTCCACATCGGAGAACTCCAGGCGCCCGGCCTCGGTACGGACCTCCAGTCCTGGGACGCCGCGGGCAAGCCGGTCATCGGCGAGGTCGGAGAGCTCGTCGTCACCCAGCCCATGCCGTCCATGCCGATCCACTTCTGGAACGACCCCGACGGCAGCCGCTACCACGACAGTTACTTCGACGTGTACCCCGGAGTCTGGCGCCACGGGGACTGGATCACGATCACCGAGCGCGGCTCCGTCGTCATCCACGGCCGCTCCGACTCCACCCTCAACAGGCAGGGCGTCCGCATGGGCTCCGCCGACATCTACGAAGCGGTCGAACGGCTCCCGCAGATCCGCGAATCGCTCGTCATCGGCCTTGAGGAGCCGGACGGCGGATACTGGATGCCGCTCTTCGTCCACCTCGCGCAGGGCGCCACTCTCGACGACGAGCTGCGCGCCGCGATCAAGCACACCATCCGCGAGAACCTCTCGCCGCGCCACGTCCCGGACGAGGTCATCGAGGTCCCCGCCATCCCGCACACCCTCACCGGCAAGCGCATCGAGGTTCCGGTCAAACGCCTGCTCCAGGGAACGGCCCTGGCCAAGGCCGTCAACCCCGGCTCGATCGACAATCCGGAACTCCTCCACTTCTATGCGGAGCTGGCGCGCGAGCGCCGCTGACGGACGCCACTGTCAGTGCCCGTGATTACTCTGAGTGAGCAATGATCGACAGCGCACTGGGGGAATCATGGCGCAGACCGGAAACAAGCCCGCCGGAAACAAGCAGACCAGGAAGCAGCAGGCCGGGAACAGGCGGACCAAACCCGACGGCCGGACCGGCATCACCATGCGACGCTCGCTGCGCCGCGAAGCACCGAGCACCATCGGCCTCCTGACCGATGAGCAGGACTTCGCGGCGATGCGGCGCTACGGCACCTTCACCTTCGACGACCACTCCGTCTACCTCCAGCAGGTGGAAGGCCTGCTCAAAGCCCTGGCCGCGCAGGGCGTGCACACAACGGTCGCCCTCTTCGACCCGGAGGAGTACGCCGAGTTCTGCGCCGAATCGGAGATCACACCCGACTCCCCGGCCAGCCGCAGCCGCTTCACCGCGGAGATCGCGGCCATCGGAGCCACCGTCGCCTACGCGGGACAGCCACTCGCCGCCCTGATCCCGCTCCTCGTCGACCGCTCGGTCCGCCGGGCCACCTGGGAGTACGCCACGATGCTCCTGGCCGGCCTGGGGGAGTGCGCCGACTGCGGCCAGGACATCGGCCGCGCGGCATTCGACCGGGCGTCCCATCTCCTGCTGCGCACCCTGGAGTCGGCTGGCCCCGGCACCCACCACCTGGTCTGCAGCACCCCCACGGAGGACGAGCAGCTGCTCGCGGCGCTGCACACGGAGTGCGAGGGGGCGGGACCGGAGGCCCGCCTCGACTCGGCGGAGGGAGCGGAGTTCGTGACCGTGCTCGCCGTCGGCATCGCCCTCGAACGCCGCGGGGGAGTCGTGCTGCGGACGACCGCACCCGGCACCCCGGACCGGGTGCACGGCTGGCGGCTGACCCGGGGCTGCCTCGCCCCGCTCACAGCGGGCGAGGTCTTCAGCGCCTACTGCACCGACGCCGACACCGGGGAGCCGGTCTCCCCGGAATCCGGCGTGGAGTACTGCGCCGGATTCGACATCGGCGCCGACGAACCTGATCCCCACCACTGACAGGCCGAAGGGGCTCCCCGCCACCATCGGCGGGAAGCCCCTTCCCCTCATCGTCCGGATCGTCCGGGCGGCGCGGTCCTACTCGCCGGACAGCACCGCCTGCGCGGCGACCCGCGCCTCCTCTGCGGAGTCCGCCGCACGAGCGGCGGACGCGGCCCGCTCGCACTGCGCGAACGTGTACTTCGCCAACGTGGTGCGCACATAAGGAATGGAGGCTGCGCCCATCGAGAGCGACGTGACGCCCAGTCCGGTCAGAACACAGGCGAGCAGCGGATCGGCGGCAGCCTCGCCACACACCCCACAGCTCTTGCCCTCCGCCTTGGCCGCGTCGGCGGACATCGCCACCAGATCCAGCAGCGCGGGCTGCCACGGGTCCTGCAGCCGGGACACCGCACCCACCTGACGGTCGGCCGCGAAGGTGTACTGCGCCAGGTCGTTGGTGCCCAGCGACAGGAACTCCACCTCCTGAAGCACCGAACGGGCCCGCAGCGCGGCCGAAGGGATCTCGACCATCGCGCCGAACTTCGCGTTCAGCCCGGCCTCGCGGCACGCGTCGGCGAACGCCTTGGCGTCCGCACGGTCCGCGACCATCGGCGCCATGACCTCAAGGTAGACGGGCAGTCCCTCGGCGGCCTTGGACAGCGCGGTCAGCTGGGTCCGCAGCACATCGGGGTGGTCCAGCAGACTGCGCAGCCCGCGCACACCCAGTGCGGGGTTCGGCTCGTCCGCCGGGGTCAGGAAGTCGAGCGGCTTGTCCGCCCCGGCGTCCAGTACCCGCACCACGACACGTCCCTCGGGGAACGCCTCAAGCACCGCGCGGTAGGCCGCGACCTGCTTCTCCTCCGACGGCGCCTGCTTGCTGTCGTCGAGGAAGAGGAATTCGGTACGGAACAGGCCCACGCCCTCTGCGCCCGCCTCGATGGCCGCCGGCACATCGCCGGGACCGCCGACGTTGGCGAGCAGCGGCACCTTGTGGCCGTCGGACGTCGCACCGGGACCGGTCGACTTGGACAGCGCGGCCTTCCGGGCGGCGGCGGCGCTCTCCATCTCCGAGCGCTTCTCCTCGCTCGGCTCGACGAAGATCTCGCCGGTGCTGCCGTCCACCGCGATGACGGTGCCCTCGGCCAGCTCGCCGGCGCCGGGGAGCGCCACGACGGCGGGCACACCGAGCGCCCGCGCCAGGATGGCGCTGTGGCTGGTAGGCCCGCCCTCCTCGGTGACGAAACCGAGCACCAGGGCCGGGTCCAGGAGGGCCGTGTCGGCAGGAGCCAGGTCCCGCGCGATGAGCACGTACGGCTCGTCGCTGTCCGGCACACCCGGCATCGGCACACCGAGCAGCCGGGCCACGATCCGGTTGCGCACATCGTCGAGGTCGGCGACCCGGCCCGCCAGGTACTCCCCGGCACCGGCCAGCAGCGCGCGGTACGAGGCGAACGCGTCGTACACGCCGCGCTCAGCGGTGCTGCCGACGGCGATGCGCCGGTCGACATCGGCCATGAGCTCGGGGTCCTGGGCCATCATGGCCTGGGCCTCCAGCACGTGCTGGGCCTCGCCACCGGCCAGGTTGCCGCGAGCGACGAGGTCGGCCGCCACTGCCTCCACGGCCTGCCGCGCCCGTCCCTGCTCGCGCTCCGCCTCTTCGGCCGGGATCTGCTTGGCCGGCGGTTCGAGCACTGCCGTGCCCATGTGCCGTACCTCGCCGATCGCCACACCGTGGCTCACGCCTACGCCCCGCAGCGTTGTCTCCATTTCACCTGTCTCCGATTGTGCGGCGGCCCATGCCTCCGCGGTGGTTGTCCCGTCGGCTGTCACTGCGCCGAACGCGTTACTGCCAGCCGAAAAGTGCGTCGCCGACCTTCACGTCGCCGTCCTCGAGGACCGAGGACAGCGAGTCGGGGGTTGCCTCCAGTGCCACGATGGGGCAGATGGGCGACTTGCCCGCCGTCTCGACGGCGGCGGGGTCCCAGCGCACGATGCTCTGGCCGCGAGTGACGGTGTCACCCTTGTTCACCAGGAGCTCGAAGCCCTCGCCGTTCAGCTGGACGGTGTCGATGCCGAGGTGGGTGAGAACGCCGTGTCCCTCGCCATCCACGACGACGAACGCGTGCGGGTGCAGGGAGACGACGATTCCGTCGACCGGCGACACGGCCTCCGACGGCTCGCGCACCGGGTCGATGGCGGTACCGGGACCGACCATCGCGCCGGAGAAGACCGGGTCGGGTACCGCAGCGAGCCCGATGGCACGTCCGGCAAGAGGGGACGTCACAGTGGTCATGGGTGCCTCCCAGAGTGGAGCTTCAGTAGTGGGCCGCCGCGGTCTGTAGGAGGGCGGCGTACTGCTCAGCAGAGTAAGTCATATGAAGTCCCGGTTCCGCCTGAGTCCTGCCGGTTCGAGGACCTAGGGGTGCACCGGAAAGGATTTGCCTCGTCTCCCGGCAACCTGTACTGTCGTACTCCTGCCTGACCCCAACGCGACATTGAGTCGGGGGTCGGCGGCGACTATTAAGCCCAAACCCTAACCCGAGATCGGCACCGGCATGCCTGCTGGGGCCTGGTCAATGGGACAGGAAAGGCCTGATAGAGTCGGACTCGCCGGAAAGGGAAACGCGAAAGCGAATTCCTGGAAAGCGAAATTGCGAGGCCCGCTTCGACCGGGAATCGGACACGAAAGAGTCTGATAGAGTCGGAAACGCAAGACCGAAGGGAAGCGCCCGGAGGAAAGCCCCAGAAAATGTTCTGAGGGTGAGTACAAAGGAAGCGTCCGTTCCTTGAGAACTCAACAGCGTGCCAAAAGTCAACGCCAGATACGTTGATACCCCGACCTGCTTCGGC
>NZ_JBHVOI010000006.1:40428-444889 GCF_042887885.1 Streptomyces sp. NPDC057900 | reverse complement strand
AGAACGGCCGCTCCGAGCCGAGGTCACCGCGCCTGGAGGCGTACCAGCGGCTGCTGAACGGCTGGGCGGCCAAGTACCCCGCCCACGGCACCCCCCTGCCCCCCCCCCCCCCCGCCCCCCCCCCCCCCCCCCCCCCCCCCCCCCCCGGGCCCCCCCCCCCCCCCCCCCCGGGGGGGGGGGGGGGGCCCCGCCCCCCCCCCCCCCCCCCCCGCGCCCGCGCCTGTCAGGCGAAGATCACACAGGAGGCCGCAGGGGCCTCCAGGGAGCCCTCCTGGACCGGGATACCGGTCTCCGGGTCCACGGCGAACCAGGCGACGTTCCCGGACCGCTCATTGGCCGCGTACAGCCGTCGCCCGGCGGGGTCGAGCGCGAGGTCGCGCGGCCAGTGGCCGCCGCAGCTCACCGTGGTGACCAGGGACGCCTTCTCCCCCGTGGCGTCGAGGCCGATGACCGAGATGCTGTCGTGCCCGCGATT
This sequence comes from Streptomyces sp. NPDC057900, assembly GCF_042887885.1. Classification (NCBI taxonomy): domain Bacteria; kingdom Bacillati; phylum Actinomycetota; class Actinomycetes; order Kitasatosporales; family Streptomycetaceae; genus Streptomyces; species Streptomyces sp. NPDC057900. The sequence continues at coordinate 444,414 of NZ_JBHVOI010000006.1, read as the reverse complement.
GGCCGCCCAGAGGAACCGGCCGTCGTGCGAGACGACGACCTCGGACGCGTAGCTCGCCCCGGCGGCGCCCCCGGTCGCCTCCACCGGCAGCAGGGGCGTCTCGTCGACCGCGTCGAGGACTCCGGCGGCGGCGTCCCACCGGCACACGGTGACCGTGGGTTCGAGCTCGTTCAGCACATAGGCGTGAGCGCCGTCGGGGTGGAAGGCGAGATGGCGCGGCCCGGTACCCGGCCGCAGCGCCGTCTCGCCGTGCGGGCGCAGCGTGCCGGTCTCCGCGTCGAGCGCGCAGATCCGTACCGAATCGGTGCCGAGGTCGACGCTGAGCACCCAGTTCCCCGAGGGGTCGGGGAGCACCTGGTGGGCGTGCGGGCCCTCCTGGCGGGCGGCGTCCGGCCCGCTCCCCTCGTGCTGGAGCACGCTGTCGGGGGCGCCCAGCGAACCGTCCGCGCCCACGGGCAGCACGGTGACGCTCCCGGAGCCGTAGTTGGCGGTCAGCAGCCGGCCGCCCGCGAGGGCCAGGTGGGTGGGGGCGTCCCCGTCCACCGGTCGGAGGGCGCCGATCGGCCGGGGCGTGTCCTGGGTGACGTCGAGCGCCGCGGCGGCTCCCGGCCCGGTCTCGCTGACCGCGTACAGGACCGCGCCGCCGGGGCCCCCGCCCCGGCCCAGTACCAGGTAGGAGGGGTCGGGCACGGAATCCGTCGCGCCGAGGACGGTGAGCGCCCCGGTCTCCCGGTCCACGGCGGCGACGGTGATGCCCCGCCCGCCCGCCGAGGTGAAGGACCCGATGAATGCCCGTCCGGGCCCGTTGCTGCTGTCCACCGCACTGCCTTTCTCCGCCGACTGATCGCGACAGTGGGGACCGTCGCGATCTTCCGCGGCGACGGTAGCAGTGCGGCAGGTGGTCTGGACCAAAGGGTGCGGGTATCAGGCGGCGGCGAGCGGGGCCCTCGGCGGGCTGTGCAGCGGCGCGGCCAGTTCGGCCAGCGCCCGTTCCAGGCCGTGCAGATGGGCGAGGGCGGGTTCCGCCTCGGCGGCGTGCGCCGGATTCCCCGCGGCGAGCGGGGTACGGGCCGGCCGCCCGGGAGCCGTCAGCGCTTCCACCGCGCTCTCGACGCGCCAGCAGGCGGCGGCGAGCCTGGCGTCGTGCGAGGCCTCCGGATCGGCGGCGACGGAGGCCAGTCCGCGCACCTCGCGCGCGCAGTCGTCGAGCAGCGCGAGCACCTGACGCGCCCGCGCCTTGCGGGCCCTCACCGGGTTGAGCGGATGCACCAGCGGCGCCAGCGACAGCCGTACCCGGCCGAGGATCGCCTCCAGCTCGGCAACGTGCCGGGGCGGGTCGGCGTCCTCGCTTCCCGCGAGCCGGGCGGCGGCCTCCGCCGTACAGGTGTGCACGCACCGCAGGGCCCGCTCCACCCAGGCCTCGGTCACCGAATGCGTGGTCACCGGCAGCACGAACAGCACCGCGAGTACGGCACCGAGCGCGCCGGCCCCGGTCTCGGTGACCCGGAGCACGAGGAGTCCCGCGTCGAGCACGCCGAGCAGCCCGTACAGCATGCTCGCCATCACGGTGACGGCCAGCATCATCCAGGTGTAGGAGACGGCGGCGGTGTAGAAGATCCCGAACACGCCCACCGCCACGACGGCGGCGGCCACGACCGGCTCGTGGTGCAGCGGCACGGCCACGGCGAAGCCCAGCCCGATGCCGAGCACGGTCCCCAGGAACCGCCTGAACCCGCGCACGACGGTCTCGCCTCGCGAGGTCGTGGCCACGAACACCCACCAGGTGGCGCCGACCGCCCAGTACCAGCGCTGGTCGGAGAGCAGCTGCCCCACCGCGAGCGCGAATCCCGCGCCCAGGGTCGCCTGTACGGCCTGCCGCGTCGTGATCCGCCGCAGCCCCGTCGCCCCCGAGGGAAGGCCGACCGCCACGGGGGCCGCGATCCGGCGCTCGTAGCACCACACCCCGAACCGGACCAGCGACGACGCGGCGAGCGACAGCAGCACCGCCGCGTACAACTCGGGCAGCTGGCCGGGCACGGTGTGCAGGAACTGCGCGGAGAAGTAGGCCATGAAGGCGAATACGCCCAGCGAGTGCCCGCGCGGCCCCCAGCGCCGCGCGTACACCCCCGCCCCGACGACGGCGAGGAACGCCAGGTCGCGGGCGACGGGCACATCGTGCAGGACGGCGGCGAGCGTGAGCACCGGGAGGCCGACGACGGGGAGCAGCGCGGTCGTCGTGGCCTGCCCGCGCACCGTCGGGTCGGTCACCGTGAACAGGGCGAGCAGCGCGGCCAGGCCCCCGGTGATGGCCGCGACCAGCGAGTGCCCCGCCGCCCCGCACAAGGCGACGGCGAGCCCGATGCCGAGCACGGCCCGGGACGCGAACCGCAGCCGGATCCGTCCGGGATCGTGTGCGACGAACGCCCTCTTCAGCAAGTCGCCTCGCCCCTTTCGCGCATGACACCAGCGCAGACATGAGAAAGGCGCCACAGAGATCCCCGAGGGACCCGCGGCGCCATTGACTCCACTATCTCAACACCTGGGGAGCTAATGGTTCAACTCGACCCCACTCCTATGTGCCAATGGCCCAGCAATATCGCTTCCCGCCCGACCATGGCAGAGCCAACGGACCAGCCCGAGGACCAGTGGGCCCGGGAGGCCCGTCCCCGTCGCCTTCCGGGTCCCGGAATGTGAACAGCGGTGCCGCGGAGGCGGTCCACCCCCTAGGCTGGCCGGTGCAGCTGGTTCGCCCTGTCCGCCAGGCAGGCGCGTCGCAAGAGGGAACCCGGTGTGAATCCGGGACTGCCCCGCAGCGGTAAGTGGGAACGACCGCCGTCATACGCACTGGATCCGTCCGGATCCGGGAAGCGACGGCCAGTAGGAGTCTGCCCCCGGCAGACGCGCCCACGAGTCCGAAGACCTGCCCGTTGCCCGCACCCGAACCCTCGGATGCGGATATCCCGGTGACCTCGTGGGCGGGTCGGCGTACGTATCAGACGGAGAATCCGCGCCGAGGCGTGTGGGTATCCGTCCGGTTCGTCATCCCTTCGCGTCCGTGTCCCGTCTCCGGGATGTTCAGGAGTCATCTCGCGAAGGAGATTTCCGTGACACCCAAGCCCGCGGCCGCAACAGCACGAGCCACCGTGTACGGCTACCCCCGACAGGGCCGGAACCGGGAACTGAAGAAGGCCGTCGAGGGATACTGGAAGGGCCGCGTCACCGCCGGTGCCCTCCGGGAGACGGCGGCGGAACTGCGCAGGTCCAACTGGAAGCAGCTGGCGGACGCCGGCGTCCATGAGGTCCCGACCGGCGATTTCTCGTACTACGACCACGTCCTGGACACCAGCGTCATGGTCGGCGCGGTCCCGCGGCGGCACCGCGAGGCCGTCGCCGCCGACGCGCTCGACGGGTACTTCGCGATGGCTCGCGGCACCCAGGACGTGGCGCCGCTGGAGATGACCAAGTGGTTCGACACCAACTACCACTACCTCGTCCCCGAGCTCGGTCCTGACACCGTCTTCACCGCCGACTCCACCAAGCAGGTCAGCGAGCTCAGGGAGGCAGTCGCGCTCGGGCACACCGCCCGGCCGGTGCTCGTCGGCCCGGTCACCTACCTTCTGCTGGCCAAGCCCGCTCCGGGGGTGGCAGCCGGTTTCGAGCCGCTCACCCTGCTGGACCGGCTGCTGCCGGTGTACGCGGAGGTGCTCGCGGATCTGCGTGCCGCCGGGGCGGAGTGGGTGCAGATCGACGAACCCGCCCTGGTCCAGGACCGCACCCCGGCCGAGCTGAACGCCGCCGCCCGCGCCTGCCGTGACCTCGGCGGCCTCACCGACCGGCCCAAGCTGCTCGTCGCCTCCTACTTCGGGCGGCTCGGCGAGGCGCTCCCCGTCCTGGCGAAGGCCCCGGTCGAGGGTCTGGCACTGGACTTCACCGATGCCGCCGCCGCGAACCTCGAAGACCTCGCCGCCGTCGGCGGGCTTCCCGGCAAGCGTCTCGTCGCGGGTGTCGTCAACGGCCGCAACGTCTGGATCAACGACTACGAGAAGTCCCTAGCCACCCTCGCGACCCTCCTCGGCCTCGCGGACCGGGTCGACGTGGCGGCGTCCTGCTCCCTGCTGCACGTCCCGCTCGACACGGCGCCCGAGCGGGACATCGACCCGCGGGTCCTGCGCTGGCTCGCCTTCGCGGAGCAGAAGACCGCCGAGATCGTCACGCTCGCGAAGGGACTGGCCCGGGGCACCGGGGCGATCTCGGCCGAGATCGCCGCCAACCGCGCCGACCTCGCGTCCCGCACCGACTCCCCGATCACCCGCGACCCCGCCGTCCGAGCCAGGACCGCGGCCGTCACGGACGCCGACGGCCGCCGCTCCCAGCCGTACACCGAACGCGCCGCCGCCCAGCGGGCCCACCTCGGGCTGCCGCTGCTGCCGACGACCACCATCGGCTCGTTCCCGCAGACGGACGAACTGCGCACCGCCCGCGCCGACCTGCGCGCGGGACGGATCGGCACGGCCGGCTACGAGGAGCGGATCAAGGCGGAGATCGGTGAGGTCATCGCCTTCCAGGAGAAGACCGGCATCGACGTCCTGGTGCACGGCGAGCCCGAACGCAACGACATGGTCCAGTACTTCGCCGAGCAGCTCACCGGCTACCTCGCCACCCAGCACGGCTGGGTCCAGTCCTACGGCACGCGTTACGTCCGCCCGCCGGTGCTCGCGGGCGACATCTCCCGCCCCGAGCCGATGACGGTGCGCTGGACCTCGTACGCCCAGTCCTTGACCGGGCGCCCCGTCAAGGGCATGCTCACGGGCCCGGTGACCATGCTGGCCTGGTCCTTCGTCCGTGACGACCAGCCGCTCGGCGACACCGCACGCCAGGTCGCGCTCGCGCTGCGCGACGAGGTAGACGACCTGGAGGCGGGCGGCACTTCGGTCATCCAGGTCGACGAGCCCGCCCTGCGCGAGACGCTCCCGCTGCGCGCGGCGGACCACGCCGGGTACCTGGAATGGGCCACCGAGTCGTTCCGCCTGACTACCAGCGGGGTTCGGCCGGACACCCAGATCCACACCCACATGTGCTACGCGGAGTTCGGCGACATCGTCCAGGCGATCGACGACCTGGACGCCGACGTCATCAGCCTGGAGGCCGCCCGCTCGCACATGCAGGTCGCCCGCGAACTCGCGGCACACGGTTACCCGCGCGAGGCCGGTCCCGGCGTGTACGACATCCACTCACCGCGCGTACCCGGTGCCGACGAGGCCGCCGCCCTGCTCCGCAAGGGGCTGGAGGCCATCCCCGCAGAGCGCCTGTGGGTCAACCCCGACTGCGGCCTCAAGACCCGTGGCTGGCCCGAGACCAGGGCGTCCCTGGAGAACCTGGTCGCCGCGGCCCGCACCGTGCGCGGCGAGCTGTCCGCCTCCTGACCTGAAGGACTCGGAGCGGCGGCCGGAGGTTACCGGCGGCCGTCCGAGTCGGCCGGTCCGGCGGGCGTGAAGCGGACCGGTGCCTGGAAGCGGGCACGTCGGGCGGCCCGGCGGAACGTGGTGAGTACCGCCGGGCCGGCCAGCGTGACGCAGACGAAGTTCGTGACGGCCCGGCCGGTGTCCCAGCCGAGGGACGTGGCGAGGTCGAAGGCCAGGTACCGGTGCCACTGCTCGGTGAAGGGCAGGCCGGGCAGATAGGCGAGGGAGCTGTTCGGGTCGAGGGAGAAGGGCCAGAAGGACAGGTTGAGCAGGAAGCCGAAGAGGTAGCCGGACACCGAACCGTAGGTCGCGAGCATCAGTACCTCGCGGCGGCCGGTGGCCCGGGGCAGAAAGCCGGCGAGCATGCCCACGAACGCGCAGCCGAACATCTGGTACGGCATCCACGGCCCGACACCGCCCGTGATCAGGGCGGAGGTGAAGAGTGAGGTGCAGCCGAGGGTGAAGCCGAAGCCCGGCCCGTAGACGCGCCCGGCCAGGACCAGGACGAAGAAGACCGTCTCGATCCCGGCCGTCCCCGCTCCCAGGGGCCGCAGCGCCGCGTTGACCGCGGACAGGACGCCGAGCATGGCCAGGGCCTTGGAGCTGATGCCTCCCTCGGCGATCTCGGAGAGCACCACGCAGAGCACGAGGACGAGCAGGACGCCGAAGATCAGGGGCGGGGCGTAGTTCGAGCCGAACTTTCCCGGTGCGACGACGAAGGGCCAGAAGAAGGCCACCACGCCGAGGAACGCGGCCAGCGCGATGACCAGTGAGACACGGGTGTTGAGCCGGATGGCCGTCGCGGCGGTCGCGCTCATGCCCGGTCCTCGCCGTCGTGGGGCGCGGGGCAGGGCGAAGCGAGTGCCGAGGTCACCTGGTCCACGGTGAGGAACGGCAGCGGTGCCAGGATCTTCGCGGTCTGCGGTGCGAACACCGGTGAGGCGACGATGACTTCGGACGTGGGGCCGTCCGCGACGATGTCGCCCTCGGCCATCACCACGACCCGGTCGGCGGTCCGGGCCACGAACTCCACGTCGTGGGTGGAGATGACGACCGAACGGCCCTCCCCGGCGAGCCCGGCGACGATCCGGGTCAGCTCCGCCTTCGCCCGGTAGTCGAGCCCGCGGGTCGGTTCGTCGAGGAGCAGCACCTGAGGTGTCGCGGCGAGCTGGATCGCGAGGACGAGAGCCAGTTTCTGCCCTTCGGACAGGTCACGGGGGTGGGTCGCCCCGGCGATGCCCGGCGCCAGCCGGTCGAGGATCTCCCGCGCACCGGGGTTCGTGGCCCCGTCCGCCGACTCGCGGTCGGCCTGGCCGAGTTCCTGTTCGACGCTCTCCAGATAGAGCAGATCGGCGGGTGTCTGCGGGACGAGGCCGACCAGGCGCCGCGCGTGGGCCGCGGGCAGCGCGTGCGGATCGTGCGCCGAGCCGTCTCCCGTGACACGGACCGTGCCGGCCCTTCGCGGACCGGACCCCTGCAACGCCCACAGCAGGGAGGACTTTCCGGAGCCGTTGCGCCCCATCAGTGCCGTGATCTCGCCGCTCCGCAGGTCGAGGTCGGCCTCGCGGACGGCAGCGACGCCGTGATAGCTGACGGTGACTCCACGGGCGGTCAGCAGGCGGGGGGCGCCGGCCGCGGGTGCCGGGCGCACCGGGGCGGGCGTCGCGTCGGCCAGCTCGGCCCTGAGCGGGACGGCGGCGCGGCGCGCGTCGCGGACGGACAGCGGCAGCGGGCGCCAGCCGGCGGTGCGGGCGAGTTCCACGATCGGCGGGGCGATGGAGGACGTACGGAGGATGTCGGCGGGAGGCCCTTGGACTACGCGCCCGTCACCGGGCAGGTACACCACCCGGTCGGCGTACTGCACGACGCGTTCGAGGCGGTGCTCGGCCATGAGGACGGTGACTCCGAGGTCGTGGACGAGCCGGGTGACGGCGGCGAGGACCTCGTCCGCCGCCGTCGGGTCGAGGGCGGAGGTGGGTTCGTCGAGAACCAGGACGCGGGGATGGGCGGTCAGGACCGATCCGATGGCCACCCGCTGCTGCTGCCCGCCGGACAGTTCGTGGAGCGCGCGGTGGCGGAGGTCTGCCAGGCCCAGCAGGTCCAGGGTCTCCTCGACCCGTTTACGCATGACCGGCGGCGCGATCGCCAGCTGTTCCATGGCGTAGGCGAGTTCTTCCTCGACGGTGTCGGTGACGAATCCGTCGAGCGGGTCCTGCCCGACGACTCCGACGACGTCCGCGAGTTCCCGGGGCGGATGGGTTGCGGTGTCCCGGCCGTCGACGGTGACGCGGCCATGGAGCGTGCCGCCCGTGAAGTGGGGCACGAGCCCGTTGACAGCGCCCAGGAGAGTCGACTTGCCGACCCCCGTGTGACCGACGACGAGGCAGAGTTCGCCCTCCTCGATGACGAGGTCGACCTCGCGGAGGGCGGGTTCGGCCGCCCCGTCGTACCTGACGGTGACCTGATCGAAGGTGATCACGTGGTTTCGGCTCTCTCGGTGCGCTGTCGGGGGACGACCGGGTGGGGCGGGGCCGGCGGCGGTGCGAGGAACCCGGCGGTCCCGGCGAGCAGGATCGCGCAGGTGGGCACCAGCGGGAGCGTCGGCCAGCTGAGCGGATAGATGGAGGGGTTGAGCTCGGCCGCGTCGTAGCCCATGTTGCTGAAGAGCAGGACGGCGGAGAGCACACCGGCGCCCGCGACGGTCCATTCGGGCAGCAGCCACGGGTCCGGCCGGTAGGTGGTGCGCGAGACCCTCCGTCCGCCCAGCCGCAGGCCCGCCACGCACAGCGCGGCTCCCGCCGCCATCGCCGGGAACCCGAGGAAGGCGGGGGTGGTCGCGTCGAGAAGGCCGTACGCCCCGGCGCACAGGCCGCACATCCCGAGGAGCATGAGCGCCCCGGTGGCCCGTCGGGAGCGGCGGGTGGCGGTGCCGGCGCGTCCGTATCCCCGGGAGTCCATTCCGGCGGCCAGACACAGGGACCGTTCCAGGGCGTCCTCCAGCACGGGGACGACGATGCCGCGCAGGGCCTTGAGCCCCCTGCCGCGCCCGGCCCGCAGCCGTCGGGCGCGGGCCACTCGTTGCACGCTCTGCACGAGTTGGGGCGCGACGCTGATGGCGACGGTGACGGCGACGCCGAGTTCGTGCAGGGCGCCGGGCAGGATCCGCAGGGCGCGTTTGGGGTTGGCGAGGGTGTTGGCGGCGCCGATGCAGCAGAGCATGCAGGCGAGCCGCAGACCGTCGGTGGCGGCGGACAGGAGAGCTTCGAGGGACACGGGTCCGCCGAGCTGGATGCCCGCGTACCAGTCGGGGGTGGGGATGTGCGGGAGGGAGAAGAGGAAGTGGTCGTGCGGGGTGATGCCGGTGGCGAAGACGGCCCGGAACAGGACGCGGATCGCGACGACGGTGAGGGCGAGGTAGAGGTAGTACTTGAATCCGCGGGCCCAGGGCGCCTCGGTGCGACGCGTGGTAACGACGTATCCGAGGACGGCGAGCACGAGGAACAGCAGCAGCGGGTTGTTGGTGCGGCTGACGGCGGTGGCCAGCGCGAGTGCCCAGATCCACCAGGCGACCGGGTGCAGCGTGCGCGGAAGGCGGCGGCCGATGTCCGGGGTGTGACCGGACATCGGCACGGCCTCCACGGGCGTGGCGTGTGACATGCGGGTCACTGTGTGCGGCGTCGGCGCTTGGCCGCGAACACGGCCGCTCCACCGACGAGCACGATCAGCGAGCCGCCCACCACCACCGGCACGAGAGAGCCGGCGTCGACCTTCGCGTCGGCGGCCGGCTCCGCGTCGACCACTCTGGTCCCGGTGCCCGACGGGCTGGGCGAGGGACTGGGGGTGGCGGTCGCCGAAGGGCTCGGTGACGCGGATTTCGATGCGCCGGGCGACGGGCTCCTCGACGGCTTCGCCTTGGCGGAGGCCGGTTCCGAGGGGGTCGGCTTCGAGGAGGGCGGCTTCGAGGAGGCCGGCTTCTTCGGCTCGGGCACCTTCGGGCCGGTGTCGGTGCCCGGGGGGAGCGCGGGGGCGCGTTCGGTCGAGGCCGGCTTGCCGACGTCGCCCCGCGCCTTCGTGTTGTGGGCCCGGAGCTGGTCCGGGGTCAGCGTGGGCCGTCCCTCTGTGCCCTCGATGTTCGTACCGCCGAAGATCCACAGATCGACGCTGCCGGGCTTCGGCTTGTAGAGCATCGCGCCGAGTTGGCTGTACTCCCAGGAGTTCGCGCCCGGATCGGCGTGCCAGTAGGACCAGTAGGCGGAGGCAGGTGGCGTCAGCACGCAGTCGTCCTGCTGGGGCGTCGGATACTGCTTGCCGCCCTGCTGCCCGCTGTAGCCGATCCGGCAGATGAAGGCCGGACCGTCGTGCCCGGTGCCGGTGGTGCGCCAGCCGCCCTGGTTGAGCAGTTCGTACCCGGTCGTGGGCGTGGTGCCGCAGGAGCGGTAGACGGGGCCGCCCCAGTGGCTGAAGTCGACTGCGAGGACGGCTCCGGACGTGGTCGTGCAGCGGCCCATGGGCTGCGGATCCGCAGCCGCCGGCGCCGCGTTCGCCATGAGCGCGGCGGCCGACAGGAGAAGGGCCGCGACCGTCCGAAGGGCTCCGCGCCGTACCGGGATGCTCATATCCGTCCCGCCCCCGATGCCCGGCGACGGGCCACGACGACCACCCGCCATCCGGCGCCCACCAGCAGCGCCGCGAACCCGGCGAGCACACCGGCCCGCACACCGGTCGAGGCCAGCGCTCCCCCGCCGGAGCCTCCGGTGCCGGTGCCGGTGCCGGTGTCGGTGTCGGTGTCGACGATGCCGCCCGTTCCGCCTGTCGAGCCGTCGGGGGTGATGATCGACGGGGTGGACGCGGCGGGGCCGGGTGTGGGCTGGGGCGAGGTCCCGGCCAGGCTCCGCACGAGCCTGCCGAACGAGATCCCGGTGGCACCGCCGACCGCCTGGGTGGAGGCGCGCAGGTCCGATCCGCGCTGCCCTTCCTTCGCGACGTTGAAGCCGCCGTCCTTGTTCTGCTGGCCCGCGAGGAACTTGCGCGCCTTGGCGATCTCGGAGGCGTACCGCTCCGCGTCCAGCGAGAGCCCCTGAACGGCGAGGGCGGCCGAGTTGACGGAGTTTCCGGCCGCGCCGGGGAAGCCGCCGTCGGGAAGCTGCTCGCCCGCGATCCAGCCGAGTGCCTTGTCCACGGCCTTGTCCGCCTTCTCGCCACCGGCCAGGTCCAGGGCCATCGCGGCGATGGCGGTGGAGTCGACGTCGGAGTCGCCCGTGGCGGGGATCAGGCTGGGCCAGGCACCGCTGCCGTGCTGGAAGCTCTCCAGGTAGGCGACCGGCGCCCGGGCCGCCCGCTGCTCGTCGGCGCGTACCTGGGCCATGATCGCCAAGGACTGGGAGAAGACCGAAGGGGCGTACGCGTAGGCGCCCTTGGCCGCGCAGCTGCGGTCCGGAGCCTTGCTCGGTCCGGCGCACACCGCCTTGCCGAGCGCGGCGATGAGGTCCTTGCCGCCGAAGGAGCGGGGATCGCGGCCCACCGCTTCGGCGAGCAGGGCGGCCTTGCCGATGGATCCGCCGAGCGCGTACTCCGTACCCGTCCCGGTCCAGTCCTGGAGGGTCCTGCCGGCCCCGTCCTTCCCGCCCTTGTCCAGGAAGTCGACGATGCCCCGGAGCTTGTCGTCGCCCATGCCGGTCGCCACGAGGGCGTAGGCGCCGTCGATGGTGAGCCCGAAGTCCGCGCGGCCCGTGCCGTCCCCGTAGTACCGGCCCTGCTTGAGGTTGGCCGCACGGGTGAGGTAGGCGACGCCCTTCTTCAGATCGGGGCCCCGGCCGGCCGGAAGCTTCGGGCCCTCGGTGGGCGGTCCAGTCGTCGGGGGCTTCGTGGCCGGCGGGTCCGTCGGGTCCGGCTTCTTCGTCGTCAGGCGGGCGAGGTCGGTGCCCGCACCGGCCAGGACCGCCGGGCCGGTGGCGTAGAGCACCGGGTCCGTTGCGTCCTCCTCGAATCCGAAGCCGCCACCGTCGAGCTGCTCACGCGAGAGCCAGGAGACGGCCGCGTCGGCCCGGGTGGTGTCGCCGAGCGCGCGCAGCGCCTGGGCCGCGTACGCGGTGGCGTGGACGCTGCCGGCCGTGGACCCCGTGTAGCCGGGGAACGCCCCGTCCTCGCGCTGGGCCTTCTTCAGATAGGTACGCGCCTTCGCCACGGCGGCGTCCTGGCCTGTGGCCTCGCGCAGGGCCAGAACCGTCAGGCCGGTGGTGGCGGGGTCTCCGTCGCAGTATTCGCCGGGGCGGATCAGGATGCTGGTGACGCCGCCGCCGTCGCACTGGAGCCGGGTCAGACGCTCGACGGCCGCCGTCGGAGGCGTCGCACCGGAGCGCAGCACGGCGAGGAGCGCGAGTGCCTGTCCTTCGCCGTACGAGGCGTTGCGGAAGTCGCCCTTCGCGGAGCAACCGGGGGTGTGGGTGCCGGACTCGGGGCCGGCAGCGCAGACGTTGCCGATGAGGTCCGCGATCAGGTCGTGGCCGCCGAAGGCATGCGGGTCGCGCTCCGTGGCCTCGGCGAGGAGGGCGAGCCGAGCGGCCGCCGTCGCGTCGGGTGCCTGGTCCTTGCCGGACGGGTAGGCGTAGTCGTCGGTGTGGGCGGCGAGGAAGGCCGTGACCTTGTCGAGGGTGGCGCTCGTGCCCTCGGCGGCGGCGAGCGCGTAGGCCGCCTCGGTGGTCAACAGGTAGTTCGGGGTGTCGGCGCCGTCGTCGACGACGCGTTCGCCGTCCTTGAGCGCACCCTTGGCCCAGGCCGCCGCCGCGGTGGTGTCGATCTCACCGGCCGGGACCGTGGGCGTGCTGCCGCCGGGGTCCGGGGTCTCTTCGCCCCCGCCGGCGCGCACGTCGTCAGGGGTGAACGTCGGCCCGCCGGTCGTGCCGCCGATGTCGGTCCCGCCGAACACCCAGGCGTCGACGTCACCGTCCTTCAGGTCGCGGCTCATGGCGCCGTACTGGCTGTACGTCCACTTGGTCTGTCCCGGCGAGGCGACCCAGTAGGACCAGTAGGCGGTGGCCGGCGGGGTGAGGACGCAGGACTCCTGGTCCGTCGTCGGGTACTGCGTTCCGGAGCCGAGTCCGATGCGGCAGATGAAGGCCGGGCCGTCGTGCTGCGTCCCCTCTGTGGTGAAGCCCGCCTCGTGGAGGAGTTCGTATCCGGTGGTCGGCGTGGTGTCGCAGCCGCGCTCGACCTTGCCGCCGAAGGGGCCGAAGTCGACAGCGACGACAGCGCCCTCGCGGGCCGTGCACGCGTCGACGGGACCGGCCGCGGCCGGGGTGCCCGTACCGAGTGTCACGCACATGGCAAGCAGGAGAAATGCCACCGCCACCAGGGACAGGAACGCTCTGGTCCCCGGCTTCCGGTCTGTTCGCTGTGCGGTCCCCACCGCGGCCCCCTCGTTCTGTCTCCGTGGGGACACGAACGTGGCTGAGCCCACCGCGACCACGCGTGATTCACCGCATGGCGGGGCTGGTCGACCACGCCGTAGTCCGCGACGGCGCTTCTCGCTGCAGATCAGGCCCCAGGTAATCCGGCTCGCCCGGCGATGCCGGGCCTACGGTTGCGGGTCAGCGCCGGATTTCGACCGGCTTCCCCTGGAACTCAGTGCTTATCAGGCGGATTTGAGCACGCCCTCGCACACAACGTCAAGAGGCGGCCGCGCCGTTCGGACCGGGTTCGGGGGCTGCTGACAGGACTGCTCCGCCTGGGGTAGCGTCCTGGGCTGCCACATGGGGGAACCCGGTGAGAGTCCGGGGCTGACGCGCAGCGGTGTGGGACGGCGGGGGCCGTTCCGAGCCCGAATGCCCATGTCGGCGGTGCATCACAGGAAGCCGGTCCACGCGTTCGGGCGGCGGCCCTTCCCGCTGCCGCCCCTCTTCGGGCCGGACGCGGGCCTGGCCGGCGCGCCCCTCATCCCAGGAGCAGGCCATGCCTCGTCCTTCGGTCTCACCCCGTCTTGTGTTCACAGCAGCCGTCTCCCTCGGGGCTCTGTGTCTGAGTGCCCTGCCGGCGGCGGCCACCGCCACACCGGCCCAGATCGCCACCTCGAAGACGAACGGTGTCGCGTATCTCAAGTCCCTTCAGGCGGCCGACGGTTCGTACGCCTCGGGCGGACTCTCCAACGAGTGGGCATTCAGCGCCCTGGCCGCCGCCGGAACCGCGGCGGTGGACGTCACACCTGGCGGCGACGCCTCGAAGAACGCGAGATCGGTCTACCGCACCCTGCTCGCCACGGCGGGCTGGCCATCGGCGGCACCTGTGGTCACCGACTACGAACGCGCCACGCTCAACGCCTACGCGGCCGGTATCGACCCCGCCAGGGTCTCCTCCTCCCGCAATCTGATCGGTGACATCTACGGCTACTGGCAGAACGCGGAGCCCGGCTACTTCGGCCCGTCCGCGAACTTCAACGGGACCGTCTTCGCGGCCCTGGCCCTCGGCGGGGCCAGGACCCAGGCCGGCGCCCAGCGCATACCCCAGGCCCTGCGCGATGCGCTCGTCACCCGTATCCGCGCCAACCAGCACGACGACGGCGGCTGGAACTACAGCAAGGCCGAGGGCGATCCGGCGGCGCTCGCCGCCACCAGTGACATCGACATGACCGGCGCCGCGATGGCCGCGCTCTGTGTCTCCGGCGTCCCGGGCACTGACACGGACATCGCTCAGGCAAAGGCGTTCCTCAAGAGCAAACTGGTGCCCACGAGCGGCGCGTTCAACGCGATGTTCGGCGTCAACACCGACTCCAACGGCTGGGCGGTCTCCGGTCTGAACGCCTGCGGCATCAACCCGCAGACCGGTGATTTCCTCACCTCCGTCGGCAGGACCCCGGTCGACTTCCTCATCAGTCAGCAGTTCAGCCCCGGCGGCGGCTTCAAGTACCTGCCCGGCGACACCGCGCCCTCCGCCTACGCGTCCATCGACGGTCTGCGAGCCGTCGCCGGCGGCGGATTCACCACCGCTCCCCCGGCCCCCGTCACGAGCGGCGCGCCCCGGTGGGTGGCACAGTCCGCCTTCACCCCGGGTACCGCCGCGAAACTGGCCCTGACGGTGGACGACGGAGCGGGGGGCCTGAAGGTGTGCTCCGTCACCCTCACTCCCACGGGGACCACGACGACGCTCGGCGCCGTCCTGGACGCGGCGACGAGCGGGGCGACCCCGTCCGGCTGCGTGAGCGGCGTGACACCGTCCTCGGGAACGGGCACGATCACGTCTCTCAACGGCAAGGCGAACAGCGGGACGAACACGTGGAAGGTCAGCGGCGACGGTTCGGCCTTCGCGGGAGCGAACCGCGCGACGGTGCTCAACGCCGGTGACACCATCGCCCTGCGCCGGGGCGCCTGACCGGACCGGGTGGTCTTCGACGTATCCTTATTGCACATGCGTCGCAATTAGCCAGCATGTGCAGAAAGGTGCGTCATGGAGTCCCCGGTGGTGCTCGGCATCGAGTCCTCGTGCGACGAGACCGGCGCGGGTCTCGTACGGAACGGGCGCCTGCTCGGACACGCGCTGGCGTCGAGCATGGACGAGCACGCGCGGTTCGGCGGAGTGGTGCCGGAGATCGCGGCGCGGGCACACCTGCACGCGTTCACGCCCGTCATGCGGGAGGCGCTGGACCGGGCGGGACTGCGGATGGCGGACATCGGTGCCGTGGCGGTCACCACCGGCCCCGGGCTGTCGGGGGCGCTCCAGGTGGGGCTCGCCGGGGCGAAGACCCTGGCGTTCTCGCTCGGGGTGCCGCTGTACGGGGTGCACCACCTGGCCGGGCACGTGGCCGCCGACACCCTGGAGCACGGGCCGCTGCCCGATCCCTGCATGGTGCTGATCGTCTCCGGTGGCCACACCTCCCTGCTGCTCGTACGGGATCTGGCGCGTGACCCGATCACGCATCTGGGCGACACCGTGGACGACGCGGCCGGCGAGTGCTTCGACAAGGTGGCCCGGGTGTTCGGGCTGCCGTATCCGGGCGGGCCGGCCATCGACCGGGCCGCCCGGGACGGCGATCCGCGCGCCGTGGCGTTCCCGCGCCCGCTGTCCGGGCCGCGGGACTCACGTCACGACTTCTCGTTCTCCGGGCTGAAGACCTCCGCCGCGCGCTGGGCCGAGCGGTACCGGCTGCGCGGCGAGGAACCGCCGCTGGCGGACGGGGCCGCCTCGCTCCAGGAGGCCGTGGCCGACGTGCTGACGCGCAAGGCGGTCGCCGCCTGCCGCGAGCACGGCGTGGACACCCTGGTCGTGGTGGGCGGAGTGGCCGCCAACTCCCGCGTCCGGGCGCTCGCGGAGGAACGCTGCCTCGCCGCCGGCATCACACTGCGGATCCCGCCGCTGAAGCTGTGCACCGACAACGGGGCGATGATCGCCTCGGTCGGAGACCTCCTGGTCCGGGCGGGGGCCGAACCCGCGCCCCTGGACGTCTCCATCGACCCGTCCGCACCCCTGGAGTACGCCGCGCTGCACCCCATCGCCCGTACGGCCAGGGCCGCCTGACGGTCCGCTCCGGCACGGCAACGGTCACCGCCATGGCCGAAATACGCCCGTCCACCCCCTTGACGGTGGCAGAAATGCGACTGACTATCTAAAGCATCTTAAGTAAAGCCGCTTTAGGAAGCAGTCTCTCCATGGGCAAATCCGCCGTTCCTCCCGCCGGGCCCCTCCGTCCGCAGCGCAGCCTGCTCCAGGTGCCCGCCCTGCCGCGCCGGCCTCCGGAGCGGCAGAAGGCGAGCACGCTGGACAGCCGGGTGCACAACCGGTCGCTGGTGCTGGCGACGCTGTACCACGAGGGGCCCAGGAGCCGTTCGGAGATCGCGCGGGCGTCCGGGCTGACCGCGCCGACGATCTCCGCGCTCGTCGCGGACCTTGAGGAGGACGGGCTCGTCGCCGACATCGGCCCCCGGCAGGGCGGCGCCCGGCTCGGCAAGCCCGCGAGCCTCGTGCGCATCGAGGACGACGCGGTGAACCTCGTGGTCCTGGACCTTTCGCACAGCAACCGGTTCAGTGGCGCGGTGCTCAACCTGCGGGGCGAGGCCGTCGAGCGCCGGGATGTGCCGCTCGGCGATGCCCTGGGCGCGGCCGCCCACGAACTGGTGCTCCGGCTCACCGCGGAACTGATCGGGGCGGCGCCCCGGCGGGTGCTCGGGATCGGCGTCGGCTCGCCGGGCATCATCGACGACACCGGGGTCATCCGTCTCGCCGCCCATCTCGGCTGGACGGACCTTCCGTTGGCGGCCGAACTGGCCGAACGCTTCGGCATCCCGGCTTACGTCGGCAACGACGTGAACCTGGCGGCGCTCGGGGTGCTGCACTTCCGGGACGCGCGGACCCAGAACCTCATGGTGATCTCGATCGAGCACGGCGTCGGCGCGGGGCTGATCGTCGGCGGCGAGCGGGTCGAGGGAGAGCAGTTCGCGGCGGGCGAGATCGGTCACGTCACCGTGGACGAGCACGGCGAGCTGTGCGTCTGCGGGCGGCGCGGCTGCCTCGATCTGTCCATCGACGCGGGGCACCTGAGGCGCCGTCTGGAGCGGGCTCCCGAGGAGCGCTGGCCGGTCCTGCGGGCGGAGGCGGGCCGGGCGCTGGGCACCGTACTCGCCCCGATCATCAGTGTCCTGAACCTGAACGAGATCGTGCTGACCGGCCCTCCCGAACTGGTCGACGGGGAGTTCCTCGACGCCGCGCTGGAGATCGTCCGGGCTCGCACGCTCGGCCCGGTCAACGCCGCTCTCGACATCCGGTCCCTCGCCGGGGACGACGATCTGATCCTGCTCGGCGGCGCGTGCCTGGTACTCGCCGGTGAGCTCGGGGTGCTCTGAACCGGGCCCACCACCCTGCCGTCCCCTTCGCCTCGCTTGAAACTTCCTCATACTCACAGGAGTTGCGATGAAACACTCAAGGTTCGCCGCGGTCGGCGCCCTCGGCCTGGCCTCCGCTCTCACCCTGACGGCCTGTAACGGCTCCGGGACGGGCGGCGCGGGCGGCGGTGAGCAGAAGGTCTCCGACGCGAAGGCGGAGGGCAAGACCCTCACCGTGTGGATCATGCAGGACGACTACTCCCCCGAGTCGCTCAAGGCGATCAAGCAGGAGTTCTCCGCGAAGACCGGTGCCGGGGTCACGATCGAGACCCAGAGCTGGGACGGGATCGCCACCAAGCTCACGACGGCGCTGGCCACCGACAGCCCGCCGGACGTCCTCGACCTCGGCAACACCCAGGTCGCGAGCTATGCCTCCAGCGGCGGCCTGATGGACCTGACCCCGTACGCCAAGGACCTCAGGCAGGGCCAGAAATGGCTTCCCGGTCTGGAGGACCCTTCGACGGTCGACGGCAGGCTGTACGCCGTGCCGGGCTTCGCCGCCGCCCGCGCGGTGATCTACAACAGGACGATGTGGTCGAAGGCCGGCGTCAAGAAGGCGCCGAAGACCTACGCCGAGCTCACCGCGGCGCTCGGGAAGGTCCGGGCGGCCAACAAGGCGTCCGACTTCTCACCGTTCTACCTGCCCGGCCAGCACTGGGCCACCGGGCTGCAGTTCATCTGGGACGCGGGTGGCGAGATAGCCACAGAGCAGGGCGGCAAGTGGTCGGCCGGGATCGGCTCCGCCAAGGCGCGGTCCGGTCTCGCCGAGTTCAAGAAGTTCCAGAACGCGTACTCCGCGCCCGCCTCCCGTACCGCCGATCCGCAGAACCCGGACCAGCTCCAGGTGTTCGCCGACGGGAAGGCGGGCGCCATCACCGCGACCAGCGGGCAGATCGCCCAGATCGAGAAGGCCAACCCCGAGCTCACCGACGCCGATCTCGGGTCTTTCCCGCTGCCCGGCACCTCCGGCAAGGCCCAGCCGGTGATGCTGGGCGGCGCCGTATGGGGCGTGGCGGCCAAGAGCAAGGAGCAGGATCTGGCGCTCCAGTGGATGAAGACCGCCGCGAGCCCCGGCATCCAGGACACCTGGATCGGCGGGCACGACGGCTGGAATCCGAACAGCGCCGAAGCGAACGAGAAGGCCCTGGACAGGGCCGCCCCGCTCAAGAAGGGATTCTTCGAGGCGGCGCTGAACTCCCGTGCCACACCGGCCAGTCCGAAGTGGGCGGCGCTGGAGGCCGACAAGTCCGTCAACCAGTTGTTCTCCGGCGTCGCCTCCGGCAAGAAGTCCCCGGCGGACGCGGCCCGCGACTTCGACGCCGCGGTGGACAAGGCACTCAATGCGGCCGGCTGACGAGGCGGGCCGCCCCAGCCCGTTGGGCGCCCATGACCTGCTCACCAAGGATCCGGAGCCCGCGACAGCGCCGGCCGGCGGCGGGCCGCTCGACGCGGCCGGTACGGCGGAGCCGGGGAAGCGGCCGGCGAGACGCCGACGGCAGTGGGCGGTGGTGTGGCTGCTCTCACCGGCCGGGCTGGTGATGGCCGCCTTCAGCGTGGCACCGGTCCTGTTCCTGGTCTTCACCTCGTTCACGGACTACAACCAACGCACCCTGTTCACCGGTGAGTTCAGCATGGTCGGCACGAAGCAGTACGCCGACATGTTCGACGACCCGGAGTTCTGGAAGTCGCTGGTGCGCAGCGTGCTGTTCACCGTGGCGATGGTCGCGGGCAGCGTCACGCTGGGCGTCGGCGTGGCCCAGTTGCTCACCCGGCTGCGCACCGCGATGCGCATGACGGTGACCGTCGTGCTGATCTTCGCCTGGGCCATGCCGAACGTCGCTTCCTCCCTGGTGTGGAAGTGGCTGTTCCAGCCGGGCTACGGGGTCGTCAACTGGCTGCTGACCCAGACGCACGTGTTCGGCGACGTGACCAATACCGACTGGGGCCAGAACGCCTCGCTCGCGTATCTCTCGATCTGGTCCCTGGTGGTCTGGCAGGCGGTGCCGTTCATCGCGCTGACCCTGTACGCGGCGCTCACCCAGCTGCCCCTGGAGCTGCCGGAGGCGGCGCGGCTGGACGGGGCGGGCGAGTGGCGGGTGTGGTGGTCGGTCACACTGCCCTTCCTGCGGCCGACCCTGCTGCTCGTCACGATCATGTCGGTGATCTGGGACTTCAACGTCTTCAACCAGATCTGGCTGGTCTCCGCGGGTGGTCCCGACAACGCGACGAGCACGCTCGGGATCTTCGCGTACAAGACGGCGTTCGTGTCCTTCCGGATCGGCCAGGGCGCGGCCCTGTCGGTCATCACCACCGCGATCCTGCTGGGGATCACCGCCGTGTACATCCGCAACCTGCTTCGCTCGGGGGAGGACCTGTGAGAAGCCGTACGGGAAACCGGGTGAAGGGCCGTCCGTACCGGGCGGGGAACCCACGGGGCGGCTGGCTGAACAACACGCTCGCCACCCTCTTCTGCCTCGTGTGGATCTTCCCTGTCTACTGGATGGTCAACACCGCCTTCAAGGCACGCTCCGAGGCGATGACGCCGACGCCGCACTTCTGGCCGTCCTCCCCGACCCTGCGCAACTTCGACGCGGCGATCAACCAGACGGGCTTCCTGACCGACCTGCGCAACAGCCTGATCGTGGTGGGCGGCGCCGTGCTGCTCGCCGTGGTCCTGGGGGCGTTCGCCGCGGCGGCGCTGTCCCGGTTCCGCTTCCGGGGCCGGCGCACCATCATGGTGTCGATCCTGATCGTGCAGATGCTGCCGATCACGGCGCTGCTCATCCCGACCTTCCTGATCTTCAACGAGATCGGGCTGCTCGGCACGTACATCGGGCTGGTCCTCGCTTACGTGGCCACCGTGCTGCCCTTCTCGATCTGGGTCATGCGCGGGTTCTTCATCACGGTCCCGGCGGAGATCGAGGAGGCCGCGCGGCTCGACGGCGCGACCACCTGGCAGACCCTGACCCGGATCCTCTTCCCCCTGGTGGCGCCGGGCCTGATCGCGTCCAGCATCTTCGCGTTCATCACGGCGTGGAACGACTATCTGGTCGCCTACACCTTCATGAAGGACCAGGACCACTACACGCTGCCCGTCTGGCTGGCGTCGTTCTCCACTCCCGCCACCGGTACCGATTTCGGCGGCCAGATGGCCGGCTCGGTGCTCTTCTCGCTGCCGGTGGTCGTCTTCTTCCTGATCATCCAACGCAAGCTGGTGTCCGGCATGTCCGCCGGAGCCGTGAAGGGATGACCCCCACCATGCTCCTCCTCCCCCGCCCCCGCTCGGCCGCGTCCGGCGACGGCGCGTTTCCGCTGGACACGTCCACCCGGATCAGCGCGCCCGCCGAACTGGCGCCGACCGCGCACTGGCTGCAGTCGGTGCTGCGTCCGGCGACCGGACTGGCGCTGCCGGTGACCGCGGGCTCCGGACCCGCCCCGGCGGGCCCCGTGCTGGCGCTGGCCCTGGATCCGCGCCTCCCCGCGGAGGGCTACCGCCTGGTCAGCGGTCCGGACGGCGTCACCGTCACGGGAGGTGACACCGCGGGCGTCTTCTACGGCTGCCAGACCCTGCGTCAGCTCCTGCCGCCGCAGATCTACCGCGCCGCCGGGACGGCCGGGGTGAGCTGGACGGTACCCTACGGCACCGTCGAGGACTCGCCCCGCTTCCGCTGGCGCGGCACGATGCTGGACGTGGCCCGGCACTTCATGCCCAAGCACGACGTGCTGCGCTTCCTCGACCTGCTGGCGATGCACCGCATCAACACGCTTCACCTGCACCTGACCGACGATCAGGGGTGGCGGGTGGAGATCCTGCGGCACCCCCGGCTGACCGAGGTCGGCTCCTGGCGCCGCGAGTCCCAGCTCGGCGCCGCGGAGGACGCCCCCAACGACGGTCGTCCGCACGGTGGTTACTACACCCAGGACGATCTGCGCGAGATAGTCGCGTACGCCGCCCAGCGGCACATCACGGTCATGCCGGAGATCGACGTACCGGGCCACTCGCAGGCCGCCATCGCCGCCTACCCCGAACTCGGCGTACGGGGCGAGCGGTTGGAGACCAGTCCTCGGTGGGGCATCAACAAGAACATCCTCAACGCGGAGGAGTCGACGCTCGAATTCTTCCTCGGTGTGTTCGACGAGGTGATGGACCTCTTCCCCGGGCCCTTCATCGGCATCGGCGGCGACGAGTGCCCCAAGGACCAGTGGGACGCCGATCCGCGCAGCCGGGAACTGATGGCTGAGCGGGGGCTCGCCGGCTCGAAGGAGCTACAGGCGTGGTTCCTCGGCCGGATCGGCGCGCACGTCGCGTCGCGCGGGCGCCGGGTGTTCGGGTGGGACGAGATCCTGGAGGGCGCTGTCCCGGAAGGTGTCGCGGTCGCCTCGTGGCGCGGGATGACCGGGGCCCGTACGGCGGCCCGCCGGGGATACGACGTGATCTCCTGCCCGGACGACCTGGCGTACCTGGACTACCGGCAGTCGGAGCTGGAGAGCGAACCGATCCCGTTCGCGGTGCCGCTGACGCTCGCGGACGCGTACGGCTTCGACCCGGTGCCCGACGGGCTCACCGAGGGGGAGACGGCCCGGATCCTCGGCGGACAGGCCAACCTCTGGACCGAGCACATGGATTCGCCCCGGACGGTCGACTACTACGCCTTCCCGCGCCTGTGCGCCATCGCGGAGGCGCTGTGGAGCGACGGCGAGCGCGATTTCGACGCCTTCCTCGTACGGCTCCGTACCCACCTGGCCCGGCTCGACGCCATCGGTGTCGAGTACCGCCGGGAGGACGGCCCGCTGCCGTGGCAGAGCCGGCCCGGCGTCCCGGGCAAACCCGCGACACGCGCCGACTGGGCCGAGTTCATCGACGGACTCGTGGCCCCCATCAGGACCTGAGCACCCTCCCGCACCACCTGCGAATCCGCACCTCTCCGAAGGAGAAACAGTGAAGCAGAGAACAGGACGACGGGCCGGCCTCGCGGCGGCGTCCGCGCTCACCGTGGCCGTGGCGACAGGAGTGGTGGGCCTGCCCGCCGCGAACGCCGCGAACGCCGCGGCATCCGGGACAGTGACCATCGGCGGGAAGTGTCTGGACGTCACCGACGGCAGCTCGGCCAACGGCACCGCCATCCAGCTGTTCGACTGCAACGGCGGCACCGCCCAGCAGTTCAGCTGGGCGGACGACGGCTCGTTGAAGGTGCTCGGCAAATGCCTTGATGTGACGGGCGGTTCGGATGCCAACGGCGCGCGCGTCCAGCTCTACGACTGCGCACGGGTGAACCAGCAGAAGTTCGAGTACCTGCCCGACGGGACCATCTACAGCGCCAAGTCCGGTAAGTGCGTGGCCGTACTGGGTGAGGTCGCGAACTACGCGCGGACCGGCCTCGCTCCGTGCGACCCGAAGCAGGCGTCGCAGCACTGGACCGCCGCGTCGGCGCCCGGCCCGGAGTACCGCCTCTCGGCCGGTGCCCCCGTCGAGTACGCCAACCCCGATGACACCCCGGCCGGGGTGTTCACGGCGAAGGACGGCCGGTTCTACTACCAGCAGGCGCACGCCCTGTACAGCGCGGACGACCCGCGCGAGTGGAACTTCTTCAGCGGCGACGACTTCGACTCGGCGCGGCTCGACCCGATATCCGGTGCGGTGAACCCCGCCGACGAGCGGGACCGCAACGACGACACGACGTGGCGCTGCAACAACAGCCCCACCGGCAAGGAAGCCACATCGGCCCCGGACACGTCCGGCTACGCCCATCCCAACTACTGCGATCTGGCGGGCGTGTGGGTCGATCCGGACAGCGGCGACTGGTACGGCCTGGTGCACAACGAGTTCACGCCGCAGCCGTTCGGCGACGGCATGCACTACGACGGGATCGACTACGCCGTCTCCCGGGACCAGGGCAGGACCTGGTCGATCGAGGACCACGTGATCACCTCGCCGTACAGCACGAAGCGCGATGACACCGGCCAGTTCCCGCAGGACACGTACGACTACGGCGACGGCGACCCGCGCCTGTTCGTGGACAACGCCTCGGGGTACTTCTACGTCTTCTACGCCGACCGGGTGCTGAACAAGTCCGGCGGCGGCAGCGTCTGGCACCAACACGTGGCGCGCGCGCCCATCGCCGGGAAGATGGCGCCCTCCTCATGGAGGAAGTGGCACGACGGCGCCTGGCAGTCGCCCGGCACCGGCGGCGAGGAATCCAACATCATCCCGGCGGACGGCAACGGCACCGGCTACACCGCGCCTGCCGACGAGTACAAGCCGTCCACCGCGGGCAAGGCGGCGGACCAGGTCGCGCGGGGCACCATGCCGGACAACTCCCAGCTGACCGTCATGAACATCACGTGGAGCGCCTACCTGGGCAAGTACATCGGCACCCCGCAGAACAACATCGCCCAGGCCACCGAGACCGACTCCCCGCTGCACTTCTACGCGACGGACGACCTGGCCACCCAGAAGTGGGAGGACATCGGCAGCGTCGCGGAGAACCAGAACGCCTCGTGGTACCGGTGGTTCCTCGACTCGGGGAGCAGGACCACATCCAGCGTGGTGGGCAGGACGTTCCGCTCGTACTGCTCCTTCTACTGCGACACGTACACGGGCGAGTACGCCGACATCACCATCGAGCCCACCTCGAAGACCGCGCTGCCCGTCTCCCCGGCCGGTGGCGGGGCCCGGGAGATCAGGGCCGCGAACGGCAGGTCCCTCGCGCTGTCCGGCGGACCGGCCCAGAAGTGGAAGGTCACGAGCACCGGCGACGGCTTCTACACCGTCTCCGGACCTGACGGCCGGCCGCTGCGCGTCGCGGACGGGGCGAGCGGGCGGGCCTGGGGCGCGCGGGTCTCACTCGGCGCGAAGGGCGCCACGGTGTCGGCCACCTCCCAGTGGTACGTCCAGAAGGCGGTGAAGTCCCCCGCCGCGGGTGGCGCTTCACGGGCCACGGGTGAGTACCGCCTGGTCAACCGCCACAGCGGGCTGGCCCTGAGCATCGACGGCCACGGCTCGGTCTCGACCGCACCGCAGCAGGCGGACGCGGCCCAGTTGGTGTCGTTCCGCCCCTGACGGCCGTCGGGCGGCGCGGCGGACCGGGGCTTCGGCCCCGGTCCGCGGGTCCCGGCAGAGGCTTCTCGGACGGTATGGACAGGGTGAGTTGACATGACTACGCTCACCCTTGGTCTAGACCGCAGAACTCTCCGGACGTCACCCCACATCTCCAGGAGCTACGTATGCGCAGAAGGATCACTTCCTTACTGGCCGGGCTCGGCCTGGCCGGTGCGGCACTCTTCGCCACCTCCGGCAGCGCCCAGAGCCACGGCTACACCGACTCCCCCATCAGCCGTCAGCAGCTCTGCGGCATCGGCACCGTCAAGCACTGCGGACAGATCCAGTGGGAGCCCCCGAGCGTCGAGGGCCCCAAGGGTTTCCCCACCCGCGGACCGGCCGACGGCCACATCTGCTCGGGCGGCATCGGCCGGTTCTCCGAGCTCGACGACCCGCGCGGCGGCGCCTGGCCCGCCACCAAGGTCACCGCCGGGCAGAGCTACACGTTCAACTGGCGGATCGAGGCGCGGCACGCCACGACCGACTTCCGGTACTACATCACCAAGGACGGCTACGACCCGTCCCAGCCGCTCACCCGGGCCGACCTGGACCCGCAGCCGTTCCTCACCGTCCCCTTCGGCGGCAAGCTGCCCGGCTCGACCGTGACCCACTCGGGCGTACTGCCGCAGAAGTCCGGCAAGCACCTGATCCTCGGCGTCTGGACGATCTCCGACACCGGGAACGCCTTCTACGCCTGCTCCGACGTGCAGTTCTGACACCGTCCCAGCCGCCGCTCCGAGCCACCCGGCCACCGGCCGGACGCACGGGGCGGCGGCCCGCCGCACCGGCCCACCGGTATGCCATTGGTACAGTCGCCGCCCCAGCAGACGTACCAGTGAGAGGCCGGCCGACCATGGCGGTGGACGCGCTCGACACCCGCATCCTGCGGCTGCTCATCGAGCAGCCGCACACCAGCGTGCGGGAGTACGCCCGGATTCTCTCCATCGCCCGGGGCACCCTCCAGGCCCGCATCGACCGGCTGGAACGCGACGGGGTGATCACCGGCAGTGGACCGGTCCTCTCCCCCGCCGCGCTCGGCCACCCGGTACTCGCCTTCGTCCACCTGGAGGTGACGCAGGGGCACCTCGACGACGTGGGCGAAGCGCTCGCCGCCGTCCCGGAGATCGTCGAGGCCTTCTCCACCACGGGCGGCGGCGACCTGCTGACCCGGGTGGTGGCCCGTGACAACGGACATCTGGAGGACGTGATCCAGCAGCTGATCCAGCTGCCGGGCGTGGTCAGAACCAGCACCGAGGTGGCGCTGCGGGAGCGGGTGCCGCACCGGCTGCTGCCCCTGGTGGAATCGGTGGGCCGGGCGGCCGCGGGGGACCCGGGATGATCAGCTGCTGAGAGCATGACCGTATGAACTCATCACGCACACGGCTCCCTTCGGTCCTCTTCGACCTGGACGGCACGCTCGTCGACAGCGAGCCGAACGCCTACGAGTCGGCGCGGCTGCTGCTGGAACGGTACGGGGTGCCGGACTTCACCTGGGAGCAGAACGCCCGGTTCGTCGGCATCAGCAACCGCGAGGCGCTCGCCGTGCTGCGGACCGAGTACGGCATCGGGGCCTCCGTGGACGAGCTGGTGGCGGGTCAGGACGCCATCTATCTGGAGCTGGCGCGCACCTCGACCGAGGCGTTTCCGGAGATGCGGAAGTTCGTGGAGACGCTGCACGCGCGCGGCGTCGCCATGGCGGTGGCCTCGGGTTCGTCGCCGGCCGCGATAAAGACCGTGCTGAAGGCCACCGGTCTCGACGCGTATCTCACCGAGTACGTCTCCGCGGAGGAAGTGACGCGTGGAAAGCCCGCACCGGACGTCTTCCTGGAGGCGGCGCGCCGTCTCGGCGTCCCGCCGGCCGGCTGCGTGGTGGTGGAGGACGCCCCGCCGGGCGCCGAGGCGGCCCGAGCGGCGGGCATGCGCTGCATCGCGGTCCCCTATGTACGGGCGACTGCCGGTGATCCGGTGTTCGTGGCGGCGGATCTGCTCTTCCCCGGCGGTCAGGGCGAGTTCAGCGCACAGGCCGCCTGTGCGTGGTTGTTCGCCTGATCCGCGCCGATCCCGCCCGGCGGTCGTCCGGCCGCCGTCCGCCGGATATCCTGATCATGCTGCGTGCCCCCACCCCGTCGGATACGGATGAGGTCGCAGCCGCGGCAGTCGAAGCGGTCCTCGGCCCAAACTCTGGATAGGTGTGCGCAGGTGCTGGTTGCTGGTCGGTACCGATTGATATCCGCCATCGGTCGTGGCGGGATGGGTGAGGTCTGGCGGGCCACGGACGAGGTCCTCGGCAGGTCCGTCGCCGTGAAGCTGCTGCTGGGAGAGCACGCCGACGAGTCGGCCACCGCGCGTTTCCGGCTGGAGGCCCAGACCGCTGCCCGGCTGAGCCATCCGCATCTGGTGGCGGTGTTCGACTTCGGGTCCTGGGAGGACCGGCTCTTCCTGGTGATGGAGCTGGTCGAGGGCAGGAGCCTCGCCGATCTGCTGCTGGCCCAGGAACGGCTGGACCCGGAGCAGGTCGCCCGCATCGCCGGGCAGGCCGCCGCCGGGCTGGCCGCGGCCCACCGGCAGGGCATAGTCCACCGGGACATCAAGCCCGGAAACCTGATGCTGGACGCGGAGGGCTCCGTCAAGATCGGTGACTTCGGCATCGCCCAGTTCGTCGACGACCCGTCCGCCGCGCTCACCACCACCGGCCATATCGTCGGCACGAGCCTCTACCTCGCACCGGAGCGGGCGCTGGGCCGCACGGCCGACGCCGCCTCGGACATGTACTCCCTCGGCTGTGTGATCTACCAACTGCTCCTCGGTCAGCCGCCGTTCCGTTCCGACACCCCGACCGCCACCCTCTACCAGCACGTGGACACGCCTCCCGTGCCGCTGCGGCAGCGCGGGGTCGACATGTCCGCCGCCTTCGACTCGTACCTGCTGGGACTGCTCGCGAAGCAGCCGGAGGACCGGCCGACGGCCCAGCAGGTGGCCGACTGGTTCAGCGGCGAGGCCTGGCGGGGGCAGGCGGAGCCGCTGCCGATGTACCGGCCCGCTCCACCGGCCGCGCCCTACCCGTCGGCGCCCGCACCGTCCTCCCGCGCGCCGCACCGGCCCCCGGCGAAGGCCGCGCCCGGCGCCGCGGCCGGCGAGGACACCGGCGCTCCGACCACCTACCGGCTGCCGCAGGCGGCCGGCGGCCACGGGCGGCGCGCGGCAAGCCGGCCGAGGAGCGTCCCCCGGCGCAGCACCCGTGAGGCGATAAGACGGCGCCCGAGGGTGGCCAGTGCCATCGCGGGCACCGTCGCCTTCCTCGCCGCCGTGTATCTGGGGATGAGTCTCTTCTCCCCCGATTCCAGTTCGGCCACCACCCCGGACGAGGTCATCCCGACGAGCGGTGCGCAGTCACCGGCCCCCGACGACGAGGGCCGGTAGTCCCACGCGCTACCAGCGGCCGTGCACCGCCGCGCGGATCCTGCGGTCGTAGAGGTCACGTACCGCGTCGAGCGTCCTGTCCGCCAGTGGCTCCAGCGCCGCCGCCGACGCGTTGGCGCGGGCCTGTTCCACCGAACGCGCGCCGGGGATCACGCTGGTGACGCCCGGCTGCTGGATGATCCAGCGCAGTGCGGTCTGCGCCGGCGTCGCCCCCTGGGGAGCGAGCCCGGCGAATTCGGCCGCGGCGGCGATCCCGGTCGCGTAGTCGATTCCGGAGAAGGTCTCGCCCTGGTCGAACGCCTCTCCGTGCCGGTTGTACGTGCGGTGGTCGTCGGGACCGAAGACGGTGTCCTTGGTGTACTTGCCGGAGAGCAGCCCGGAGGCGAGCGGCACGCGCGCGACGATGCCGACACCGGCGGCGCGCGCGGCCGGAAGCACCTCGTCCAGCGGCTTGAGGCGGAACGGGTTGAGGATGATCTGGACGCTGGCGACGCCGGGGCGGGCGATGGCCGTCAGCGCCTCCGCGCAGGTCTCGACACTCACCCCGTAGGCGGCGATCCGCTGCTGTTCGACCAGTGTGTCGAGTGCGTCGTAGACCGCGTCGGAGGAGTAGACGGCGGCCGGCGGGCAGTGCAGCTGCACCAGGTCCAGGGTGTCGACGCCCAGGTTCGACCGCGAGCGGTCGTTCCAGGCGCGGAAGTTGTCCAGGACGTAGTTCTCCGGCAGCTGCTCGACGCGCCGGCCCATCTTCGTGGCGACGAAGACCCGCGCGTCCGGACGCTCCTTCAGATAGCGGCCGATGAGCTGTTCGCTGCGGCCGTCCCCGTACACATCCGCGGTGTCGAAGAAGGTGACTCCCGACTCGACGGCCGCGTCGAGCACGCCGAAGGCATCCTCCTCCCGCACCTCGCCCCAGTCCCCGCCGAGCTGCCATGTGCCCTGCCCGACGACCGATACGTCCCGTCCGGTCCTGCCCAGTTCGCGCTGCTCCATGGAGATCATGCTACGTCGCCACGGGGCCGGCCCCGGGTCTCCCCGGGGCCGGCCCGCGGTGTGGGCTCAGGAGGCGTGCCGGCCCAGTTCCGTGAGGAGCCGCAGCTCGTCCCCGGTGAGCCGCAGGGCGGCCGCCGCGACGTTCTCCGTGAGGTGGTCCGGGTCGCCGGTGCCCGGAATGGCCAGTACGTGCGGGCCGCGCTGGAGGGTCCAGGCCAGCCGGACCTGGGCGGGCGAGGCTCCGTGCGCCCTGGCGACGGCCGACACCGCCTCGCTCTCCGCGGCGGCGGCCGCACCGGACTCCCGGCCCTCGCCCGCGATGGCGTAGAACGGCACGAAGGCGATACCCCGCTCCCCGCAGATCCGCAGCACATCGTCGGAGTCCGCGCGGCGGGTGGCTATGCCGTACCGGTTCTGCACGCAGACGACCGGTGCGATGGGCAGGGCCTCCGCGATCTGGTCCACCCCGACGTTGGACAGCCCCAGGTGGCGGATCAGCCCCTCCTCCCGCAGTTCGGCCAGCGCGCCGAACCTGTCCGCGATGGAGGCGGGCCCGTTCATGCGGAGGTTCACCACGTCGAGGTGGTCGCGGCCGAGCTGGCGGAGGTTCTCCTCGACCTGGCCGCGCAGGTCCTGCGGCCGGGCCCAGTCCAGCCAGTCGCCGGACGGGCCCCGGCCGGGGCCGACCTTGGTGGTGATGACCAGGTCGTCCGGGTAGGGCCCGAGCGCCCGGTTGATCAGCTCGTTGGCCGAGCTCATCGGTGAGAAGTAGAAGGCCGCCGTGTCGATGTGGTTCACACCGAGGTCAACGGCCCTGCGGAGCACGGCGATGGCCCGGTCCCGGTCGTGCGGGGTGCGGGCGGTGCTGAGCGCGGCGCCGCTCTGGGTGAGGCGCATCGCGCCGAAACCCATCCGGTTGACGGTCAGGTCGCCCAGCTGCCAGGTGCCGGCGTCCGCTGCGGTGATGGTTCCCGAAGTCATGTCTGTCGTCTTCCTCGTTGGCGGCGGGCCGGGGCCGGCCGCGTGACGGTACGTCAGGAGGGCTTGTGTAATTGATCGAGAGGTGATAAGGTCACAGTGGATATTTTCGTGGCAAGATCATTGAGTGCGGGTGCATACTAAACCCCTCACCGTCGGCCTGTCCACTCCCCCTCGCGTTCTTCCGGCGTCCGGATTCCGCCGCGCCGTCGATCTCTCGCGAGCCGCCTGGTGAACACACCAACTCGCCACCACTCTGTGCGAACGCTGTGCGATCCCACCGGGCCGACTTGACCAGACTTGCCAACTCCCGTCATAGCGACCTCAGTTCGTTGACCCACCGAGGGCCACGTGTGAGTGTTCGGTCGCTCGATCACGGACACCACCTGGGCGGACGGCCGACGGCAGCCGCACGGGAGGGGCGACTGTCCACGCCGCCGCCCGTGACCGAGGTCCCCACGAACCGAGGAGCCTCGATGAAACGCAGACCGATGACGGCCGGGACAACCCTGGCCGTCCTCGCCGCGATGCTGGTCGCCACGAATGGCCAGTCAGCTTCCGCGGAACCGTCCCCGCCCGCCCCCACCCCTCTCGCGGCCGCCGTGTCGGCCGCCGACCGGGCGGCCGCCAGTGGCCTCGACGCCCTGGCGAAGGGACCGGAGGAACGCTACGAGCGGCAGAACGTGACCCCGTGGGTCAACGGGCTCTACTCGATCGCCTACCAGCGCACCTACCGCGGACTCCCGGTGGTCGGCGGGGACGCCGTCGTGGTGGCCGACTCCAAGGGACGGGTCCGCGGCGCGCAGTCGGCGGTCTCCCGGCGGATCAACGTGCCGACCACCGCGACCGTCTCCGCCGCGAGGGCCGAGACCGCCGCGCGCAAGAAGCTGAAGTCCGTCGAGCGGGTGGACAGCCACCGGCTGGTCGTACGGGCCACCGGCAAGAAGTCCCGGCTGGCCTGGGAGACGGTGCTGACCGGCCGGACCGCGAAGGCGCCCAGCCATCTGCACGTCTTCGTCGACGCGGGCACCGGCACGGTGCTCGACAGCTACGACGACGTCAAGGCCGGCACCGGCAACAGCCAGTGGAACGGGCCCTCCCCGCTCTCCATCAACACGACTTCCTCCGGCGGGAGTTACTCGCTCCGGGATCCCGGCAGGCCGGGACTCAGCTGCGCCGACTACAGCACGGGCGGCGTCTTCACCAAGTCCTCCGACTCCTGGGGCACCGGCAACGCCGCCAGCAAGGAGACCGGCTGCGTCGACGTCATGTGGGCGGCCCAGCACGAGTGGGACATGCTGCGCGACTGGCTGGGGCGCAACGGCCACGACGGCAACGGCCGCAGCTGGCCGGTCAAGGTCGGGCTGAACGACGTGAACGCCTACTGGGACGGCTCCACCGTCTCCATCGGCCACAACAACGCCAACCAGTGGATCGGCGCCATGGACGTCGTGGGCCACGAGTTCGGCCACGGCATCGACCAGTACACCCCCGGCGGCGCCAACAACGAGTCCGGTCTCGGCGAGGCGACCGGCGACATCATGGGGGCGCTCACCGAGGCGTACACCAACGAGCCGGCCCCGTACGACGACCCGGACTACACCGTCGGCGAGAAGATCAACCTCGTGGGCAACGGGCCGATCCGCATCATGTACAACCCGGGGCAGATCGGTGACCCGAACTGCTACAGCTCCTCCATACCCAGCACGGAGGAGCACGCGGCGGCCGGTCCGCTCAACCACTGGTTCTACCTGCTGGCCGAGGGTTCCAGCCCCGGCGGCGGCAAGCCGTCCAGCCCGACGTGCAACAGCTCCTCGGTCACCGGCGTGGGCATCCAGAGCGCGGGCAAGGTCTTCTACGGCGGAATGCTGCTCAAGACCAGCGGCATGACGTACAAGCGCTACCGCACGGCCACGCTCACCTCGGCCAAGGCCCTCGACGCCACCTGTGTGCTGTTCAACCGGACGAAGGCCGCCTGGGACGCCGTCAGCGTGCCCGCCCAGAGCGGTGACCCCGCCTGCACCCCGAGCGGCAACAACGACTTCTCGATGTCGCTGGACCCGGCCACCGGCTCGGTGAAGCCCGGCAGCTCCGTGACGGCCACGGTCAGGACGACCGTCAGCTCCGGCAGCGCGCAGACGGTGAACCTGTCCGCGACCGGTCAGCCGAGCGGGGTCTCCGTCTCCTTCAGCCCGTCCTCCGTGCAGTCGGGCGCGACTTCGGCCATGACCGTCTCGACGACGTCGGCCGCGGCCCCCGGGACCTACACGCTCACCGTGAAGGGCGACGGCACCCAGAGCCACACCGCGCAGTACACGCTGACCGTCAATGACGGCGGTGGCACGCCGGGCGGCACGCCTCCCGACATCAGCGTCGCCAATGTGCAGTCGCACCTCTCGCAGCTCAGCACCATCGCCTCGCAGAACGGCGGCAACCGCCGGGCCGGCAGCGCCGGTTACACCGCCTCGCTCGCCTATGTGAAGGGCAAGCTCCAGGCGGCCGGCTACACCGTCAGCGAGCAGACCTGCGGCAGCTGCACCTACGCGGGCAAGAACCTCATCGCGGACTGGCCCGGCGGTCCGGCGGACAAGACCGTGATGTTCGGCGCCCATCTGGACAGCGTCAGCGCCGGGCCCGGCATCAATGACAACGGTTCCGGCTCTGCCACCCTGCTGGAGAACGCCCTCGCGCTGGCCCAGCAGAACCCGACGATGACCAAGCACGTCCGCTTCGCCTGGTGGAACGGCGAGGAGCAGGGCCTCCAGGGCTCCCAGTACTACGTCGGGCAGCTGACCTCCGCCCAGCGCGCCACCATCAGCGCGTACTACAACTTCGACATGATCGCCTCCACCAACGGCGGCTACTTCATCAACAACCTCAACTCGGCGGCCTCCGCCCCGATGAAGGAGTACTGGACCTCGCTCGGCCTCGCTCCGGAGGAGAACGTCGAGGGCCAGGGACGTTCCGACGACTACTCCTTCCAGCAGGGCGGCATCGCCACCTCCGGGTACGCGACCGGCGCGAGTGACACCAAGACCTCGGCCCAGGCCGCCAAGTGGGGCGGAACGGCCGGGCGTTCGTACGATCCCTGCTACCACCAGTCGTGCGACACGACCAGCAACATCAACGCGACCGCTCTCGACCGCAGCGCCGACGGTGTCGCCTACACGGTGTGGAAGACGGCGGTCGGCACCACCGCACCGGCCGACGACTTCTCCGTCTCGGTGAACCCGGTGTCCGGCAACGTCCAGCCGGGCGCCTCGGCGACCGCGACCGTGTCCACGGCCACCACCAGCGGCTCCGGGCAGAGCGTCCGCCTGACGGCCTCCGGTGCGCCGAGCGGGGTCACCGTCTCCTTCGCCCCGGCTACCGTGCAGTCGGGTTCGTCCTCGACGATGACCGTCTCCGCGGGGGCCCAGGCCGCCGCCGGCACCTACACGCTCACGGTGACCGCGACGGGCACCGCCACCCACACCACCACCTACTCGCTGGTCGTCGGTGGCGGCGGCAACTGCCAGGCCCGGCAGGTCGTCGCCAACGGCGGCTTCGAGAACGGCACGGCGCCGTGGACCCAGACGGACGGGGTCATCAACAACCGGACGTCGGAGAAGCCGGCGCACACCGGCTCGTACCAGGCCTGGTTCGGCGGCTGGGGCAGCACCCACAGTGACAGCGCCTCGCAGTCACTGACCGTCCCGGCGGGCTGCTCGACGTACCGGCTGTCGTTCTTCCTGCGCACCGACACCGCCGAGTCGGCGGGCGACGCGACGGCCTACGACACGTTCACCGTCAAGCTGGGGACCCGGACGCTGGCCACGTACTCGAACCTCGACGCGGGCGGCGGTTACGTCCAGCAGAGCTTCGACGTCGGCTCCGCCGCGGGGCAGACGGTCACGCTGGGGTTCACCAGTAAGGAGGACGCCTACCTCCAGACCAGCTTCGTGCTGGACGATGTCGCGCTCGACGTGAGCTGACCCGGGATCAGCATGACGGGGGCGGGGGCGGGGCGTGGCGACGCGCCCCGCCCCCGGCGTTCCGGCGGACGTCCGCGGCCTAGGGCTTGTCCGGTGGATCAGCGGATCACGGCGGCCAGTCTGCGGACGAAGTCCTCCGTCTCCGGCCGGCCCGCGCCACGGGCCGCCAGTCTCCCGTGCAGCCCGCGCAGTTCCTGGCCGAGCAGGGTCGACGGGGTCACCTCCGTGGTGTCCAGCACCGGGCCCGCCACGGCCTGCGCCGCCGACAGGTCGCCCGCGCAGGCGTGGGCGTCCGCCATCCGGGCCAGGAACAGCATCCGGGCCGAGAGCATCCCGGCCGGCAGCAGGCCGAGCGCGGTGCCGGCCGCTCCGACCGCGCGCAGGGCGAACCGGCGGTCCCCGGTGGCCACCGCGAGATCGCGCAGCGCTCCGGCGGCGCCCGACTCCACCCGCAGCCGCACCGAGGCCACCGAGAGCCAGGGCGCCTCCGTCTCGTCCCGCTCCCCGACCCGGTCCAGCTGGGACCAGGCCCGGTCGATGTGCCCCAGGGTCTGCGCGGCGTCCCCCCGGACCGCGTGCCCGCGCGCCTGGTACAGATCGCTCAACGCCCCCGCCCAGGCCCGGCCCGCCGCGGCCTGCCGGACGGCCCCGCCGTACGCCAGCGCCGACGGGCCGTCACCCTCCAGCCGGGCCAGGGTGCTCATATCGCTCAGGGCGGCGACCTCGGTCCCCACATGCCCGGCCATCGCCGACCAGAGCAGCGAGCGGTCGAGCCAGGCCATCGCGGTGCCGTTGCGGCCCCACAACAGCCGCAGACAGCCGGCCGACTGCGCGTACTCAGCTGCCAGCGGGGCGAGTTGGTGCTGGTAGGGGGCGGCGGGCAGCGCCATCCACCGGAGCATCGCGTGCAGGGTGCGCTCGACGACGGCGGTCGCTCCCGGCCAGCCGCGTTCCTCGTCTGCGCGCAGACAGACGGCCAGCAGGGCGGTCAGCGCGTGCATGGTCTCGTCGTCCAGCGCGGGATGGGACGAGCATTCCGGGCCCAAGGCACAGAAGACGGCGTGCAGTTCGACGACATCGGCCAGCGCGGGCACGGCACAGCCGTCCCGGCCATGCACCGGGCAGGCGAGTCCGTACGCCGGAAGGCGGGCGGGCAGCGCGGCGCCCGGCGGCAGCATCGCGAGGAGCGCCCCGCCCGCGGGCTCTCCGGGCAGCGGGCCCCGGCGCGGCGGGCCGGCGGGCGGTGCGCCGGACGCCTCGCCCGAGGACCGCGCGGCCTCCAGCGCCTCGGCCGCCTCGCAGGCGGCCAGCAGGTCACCGCCCGCCATCAGCAGGTCGTCCAGCCTGCGGGCCAGCGGCGGCGGGGTCCGGCGGCTGCCGTGTTCGAGTTTGCTGATGGCGGTGTGGTCGTAGCCGACCCGGGCGCCCACCTGAACCTGTGTCAGCCCGGCCCGCCGGCGCCACTGGCGGAGCCGGACCCCGAAGGATCTCCACGCCTCCGCGCCGCCGGGCCCCGACGGCGCGGGGCCCATGTCACCGGTCACCGGAAACACCGTCGCGCCTGGTCAAGGGCGTCGCGCGTGCCATGCTCACGGCTCATGTCCCGGAGGATAGCGAGCACCCGCGCCCGCTGTCCCGGGGGCGTCGGCAAGATGTCCGGTAACAGGCGCGGTGGCCTCCGGTGCGCAGATCCTCCGTCCCGCGGCGGGTACCCGCGGGGAGTGTCCCGTTGCGGTGGCAACGGCGCGCATCACCTCGGTCACTCCATGTGTACGCACCATCATCCCCTGAATCGACGCTGCGTCAGATCCCCTGCCAGGTAACCGCGAAGGCGTGCGGAACCGGGTCATCCGTGAGATTTCCGTCGTCAACTCTTGTTCTCAACGACCGCAGAACAACCGGGTGTTGCACACCTATTGACGCGTGGGGAACGGAGGGAGAAGTATCCCCATCGGTCGGAGAGAGCGCTCTCCGACTTCGTGTCGTGCACCCGTACCGCGACTCAGGAGACTCACCCATGTACGCACCCCCCGTGTTCCACAGACCCGTGGCCTCGACCAGAAGAAGACGTACCGGCGTACTGACCGCCGTCGCCGGTCTCGTCGTCTCGCTCCTGGCCTTCGTCCCCTCCGCCCCGGCGAGCGCGGCACCCACACTGCTCTCGCAGGGCAAGACGGTGACCGCCTCCAGCCAGGAGAACTACGGCACGCCCGCCACCTCCGCGGTGGACGGCGACAACGGCACCCGCTGGTCGAGCGCCGCCTCCGACCCCCAGTGGATCAAGGTGGACCTGGGCTCCTCCGCCTCGGTCAGCCAGATCGCGCTGAAGTGGGAGACCGCCTACGCGAAGAGCTACAGGATCGAGTTCTCCACGGACAACAACTCCTGGAGCACCGCCTACTCGACCACCACCGGCCCCGGCGGGAACGAGACACTGAACGTCTCCGGGACCGCGCGCTACGTCAGGCTGACGGGCACCACGCGAGCCACCCAGTACGGCTACTCGCTCTGGGAGTTCCAGGTCTTCGGCACCACCGGCGGCGGGGGCGGCCCGCAGATTCCCGGCGGCGGCGACCTCGGCCCCAACGTGCTGGTCTTCGACCCCTCGACGCCCAACATCCAGGCCAAGGTCGACGAGATCTTCAAGAAGCAGGAGTCGGCGCAGTTCGGTGACGGCCGCTACGCGCTGATGTTCAAGCCGGGCACGTACAACAACCTCAACGCGCAGATCGGTTTCTACACCTCGATCGCCGGTCTCGGCCTCAAGCCCGACGACACCACCTTCAACGGTGACGTGACCGTGGACGCGGGCTGGTTCAACGGCAACGCCACCCAGAACTTCTGGCGTTCGGCGGAGAACCTGGCGCTCAACCCGGTCAGCGGCACCGACCGCTGGGCCGTCTCGCAGGCCGCCCCGTTCCGCCGGATGCACGTCAAGGGCGGGCTCAACCTCGCGCCGAACGGCTACGGCTGGGCGAGCGGCGGGTACATCGCCGACAGCAAGATCGACGGCCAGGTCGGCCCGTACTCGCAGCAGCAGTGGTACACCCGCGACAGCTCGATCGGCGGCTGGGGCAACGGCGTCTGGAACATGACGTTCTCCGGCGTCGAGGGCGCCCCCGCCCAGAGCTTCCCCAACCCCCCGTACACCACGCTCGACACCACCCCCGTCTCGCGTGAGAAGCCGTTCCTCTACCTGGACGGCAACGACTACAAGGTCTTCGTCCCGGCCAAGCGCACCAACGCGCGCGGCGTCTCGTGGAACGGCACGCCGCAGGGCGATTCCATCCCGCTGAGCCAGTTCTACGTGGTCAAGCCCGGGGCCTCGGCCGCCACCATCAACGCGGCCGTGCAGCAGGGCCTGCACCTGCTGTTCACGCCCGGCGTCTACCACGTGAACCAGACCATCAACATCGACCGCGCCAACACGGTCGTTCTGGGCCTCGGCCTCGCCACGATCATCCCGGACAACGGGGTCACCGCGATCAAGGTCGGTGACGTGGACGGGGTGAAGCTCGCCGGTCTGCTCGTCGACGCCGGTCCGCAGAACTCCCAGGTCCTGGTCCAGGTCGGTCCCGACGGCGCCTCCGCCGACCACTCGGCCAACCCGACCACCGTCCAGGACGTGTTCGTCCGGGTCGGCGGCGCTGGAGCGGGCAAGGCCACCACCGCCATGGTGATCAACAACGACGACACCATCGTCGACCACACCTGGCTGTGGCGCGCCGACCACGGAGACGGGGTCGGCTGGGAGACCAACCGGTCCGACTACGGCCTCCAGGTCAACGGCGACGACGTGCTGGCCACCGGACTGTTCGTCGAGCACTTCAACAAGTACGACGTGCGCTGGTCCGGCGAGCGGGGCAAGACGATCTTCTTCCAGAACGAGAAGTCGTACGACGCCCCCAACCAGGCAGCCGTCCAGAACGGCAGCACCAAGGGGTACGCGGCCTACAAGGTCGACGACTCCGTCACCACCCACGAGGGCTGGGGCCTGGGCAGCTACTGCTACTACAACGTGGACCCGACGATCATCCAGGGCCACGGCTTCGAGGCCCCGGTGAAGCCCGGGGTCAAGTTCCACGACCTGCTCGTCGTCTCGCTCGGCGGCCAGGGCCAGTACGAACACGTCATCAACAACACCGGAGCGCCCACGTCGGGGACGTCGACCGTCCCGTCCAACGTGGTGTCCTTCCCGTGACACCGCTCATGAGGTGAACGAAGGGTGCGGGGTCCGGCAGCCGCTGCCGGACCCCGCACCGCCGTCGGTGCGGGCCTGCCCCTATCCGGGTGGCGGCTCCGGCTCTCCGAGCGTCTGCTCCGACCAGATCACCTTGCCGCGCGCGGTGTACCGGGTGCCCCAGCGCTCCGCGAACTGGGCGACCAGGAACAGCCCCCGCCCGCCCTCGTCGGTGGTCGCGGCGTAGCGCAGATGTGGCGAGGTGCTGCTGCAGTCCGCCACTTCGCAGATCAGCGCCCGGTCGTACAGCAGCCGTACGGTGATGGGCTCGGAGCCGTAGCGGATGGCGTTGGTCACCAGCTCGCTGAGGATCAGCTCGGTGACGAACCCTTCCTCGTCGAGCCCCTGGTCGCTGAGCCACCGGGTGGCCTCCTTGCGGACGCCCGAGACGGCCGAGGCGTCCGGTGCCACCTCCCACTGCACGCGCCGGGCCGGGTCCAGGGTGCGGGTGCGGGCCACCAGCAGCGCGACATCGTCGCCCGGCCGGGTCGGCAGCAAGGACTCCAGCACGTCGTCACAGGTCTGCTCCGGGGTCCGGTCGCGGTCGGCCAGGGCACGGCGCAGCTCCGCGAGGCCCTCGTCGATGTCCCGGCCCCGGCGCTCGATCAGGCCGTCCGTGTACATGACCAGCCGGCTTCCCTCCGGTACCTCCAGTTCGACCGTCTCGAAGGGCATCCCGCCGATTCCGAGGGGCAGACCCGCCGGGATCTCGGGGAACTCGACGGTGCCGTCGGGCAGCACGAGAGCGGGTCCCGGGTGGCCGGCCCGAGCCATGGAGCAGCGCCCGGTCACCGCGTCGTAGATGGCGTAGAGGCAGGTGGCACCGGTGACGGCTACGCCGTCGTCGGTCTGTTCGTCCTGGTCGATCCTGACGACGAGTTCGTCGAGGTGGCCGAGGAGCTCGTCGGGCGGCAGGTCCAGCGTGGAGAAGTTGTGCACCGTGGTGCGCAGCCGGCCCATGGTGGCCGCGGCGTGCAGACCGTGCCCGACGACGTCGCCCACGACGAGGGCGACCCGTGCGCCGGACAGCGGGATCACGTCGAACCAGTCCCCGCCCACCCCGGCCTGGGCCGGCAGGTAGCGGAAGGCGACCTCCAGGGCGTTCTGCTCGGGCACGCCGCGCGGAAGCAGGCTGCGCTGGAGGGTCACGGCCATCTCGTGCTCGCGGGTGTAGCGCCGGGCGTTGTCGACGCTGACGGCCGCGCGGGCCACCAGTTCCTCCGCGAAGGACAGGTCCTCGGCGTCGAACGGCTCCTCGTTCTCCGTACGCCAGAAGTTCGCCATGCCGAGGATGACACCGCGCGCGTGCAGCGGCACGGAGAGCAGCGAGCGGAATCCGTGATCCAGGATTCTCGCGGCCTGTTCCGGGTCGGCCTGCCGCCACTGCTCCGACGCGGTCAGATCGGGCACCATCCAGGTGTGGCCGCTGCTGCTGCCGATGCCTTCGGGGTCGGTGGGCACGAATCCGATGACGCGGCCGAGCGGGTAGAAGGGGTGTCCGGTCCCGGCGCCGGACACGGCGGTGCGGCGGACGTTTATCACCTCGCCGGAGGGCAGCTCCGGTTCCTCGCCGCGCAGCACCGCGTCCGCGAGGTCGACCGTCGCGCAGTCGGCGAATCCGGGGGCGGAGACCTCGGCGAGTTCCCGTGCGGTCGTGGTGACGTCGAGGGTGGTGCCGATCCGGGCGCCCGCGCGGTACAGCAGCGTCAGGCGCTCGCGCACGGTCTCGGCCCTGCCTGTGACGACCCGCAGCTCGGTGGTGTCCCGCAGGGTCGCCACGACGCCCGGGGGCCCGCCGCGTTCGGCCGTGGGACGCAGGTTGATGGCGAGCAGCCGGTTCCCGGCCGGCCGCACCTCGTCGGTGGCGACCTTGCCGGAAGCCAGCAGTTCGGCGGTGCGCGGCTCCAGACCCAGCTCGGTCACGGCGCGCCCCTCGGCGTCGGCGGGCAGTCCGAGGAGTCTTCTGGCCTCGTCGTTGGCGAGCAGCAGCCGGTGTTCGGCGCCGATGATGAGGACGCCCTCGCGGACCGAGTGCAACACCGCGTCGTGGTGCTCGTACATCCGGGTCATCTCGGTCGGGCCGAGGCCGTGTGTCTGGCGGCGGAGCCGACGGCTCACCAGGGCGGCGGCGCCCGTCGTGAGGACCAGTGCGCCCAGCGCGGCACCGATGGCGAACGGGATGCTCGGCTGGGCCACGGCGTTCACGGTCTCGACCGTGATGCCCACGGACACCAGCCCGGCGACGGTTCCGTCGTGCCGCAGGACGGGGGCCAGCGAGACGACGGAGGGGCCGCGGCTCGTTGTGAAGGTACGGGTGAAGGCGCGGCCGTCCAGGGCTTCCTTGTACGGGCCGATGATGTGCTTGCCGATCCGTTCGCGGTCGGGGTGGGTGTAGCGGATGCCATTGGTCCCGGCGACCACGATGGACTCGACGCCGGTCCGCTCCCGGACTCTCTCCGCGAGCGGTTGCAGTACGGCGGTGGGGTCCTTGCTGTCCAGCGCCGCGGCGGTTCCGGGGGCGTTGGCGAAGGACTGCGCCACGCTCATCGAACGGGCCTCGGCCTCGTGGGTGCTGTCGCGTCTGCCCTGGAGCACCAGCGAGAGGACCGCGGCCGCCACGAGCAGCAGCACGATCCCCAGCGTCATGAAGAAGACCTGCCCGGCGACGGTGCGAGCGCTGAAGAGAGCGCGCACCTTGCGGCCGGCCGAAAGCCCTTTCACGTCCGGTTCGAAGGACGCATGCCGCTCACCGCCCGCGCGTCCGCCATCGTGCCGATGCGGCCGCCGGGCGGGGTGGTGAAACCACGCCCGGAACCGACCTGTACCACCCACATCTTCAGGTTTAACACGAAATGCCAGGTCCGGAATGCGGAGCGGGGCCACGGTGCGGGCCCGGCACGCCCTGCCGGGCCCCGGCAGGGCGTGCCGAACGGGTGACGCGGACTTCCTCCGGTGCGCGCCCGTCGCCCGGCCCCGGCGGCGGCCGGGCATGATCCCGAAATGGTGCCTGTGTTCCTGAGCAAGGCGGTCGAGCTGCTGCTCGGCCGGGAAGGCCGTTCGCTCCATCTGAAGGCAGTGGGCTGGGCGACGGTGCTCCTCGCGCTGACCTTGCTCGCCGGCTCCTGGGCGGTGCTCGCGGCGGAACAGCACGCCGGGCACTCCGCCACCATCACCAGCTACCCCCGGGCGCTGTGGTGGTCGGCGGAGACCGCGACGACCGTGGGGTACGGCGACTTCTACCCGGTGACCGTGTGGGGCCGGATCGTCGCTGTCGTGGTGATGGGCGTGGGCATCACCACCTACGGCATGGTCACGGCGGCTCTCGCCACCTGGTTCGTGGGGCACGAGCAGAGACGTCGGCACCGGCTCGCGGCCGCGGCGGAGCAGAGCGCGCGTCACGTCCGGGAGGAGACCGCCCAGCTGCACGAGCGCTTCGACCGGATCGAGCGGCTGCTCGCCGACGCGGGCCACGGGCCGCGGGAGTAGGCCGGTCCCGGTCACGGAAAGCGATCACCGGCCCCGCGGGGTGTGAACGGCGCACCGCAGGGCATAGGTCGGGTGACCGACAGGAGGTGGTGGCAGTGGGCCGCATCAGGGTTGTCAGGCGTCCCCAGCTTCCGTCGCGGCCGCCGCCGCTCGATCTGCGTACGCCGTCCGGGCGTCCGCTGCCGTACTGACCGTCAGCGTCCGCCTGTTCTCGTCCCTTCACCGCTTGTCCGCTCCGGGGCCGCACGCCGTGCGGCCCCGGAGCGCGTCGCGGTGACCGCACCGGACGAACCGGAATCCCACACACCTCGCACGCGTGATCACCCTGCCGCGGGGCGTCGCCAACCGGCAGGATGTCGGTGTACAGGGCCGCCCCGCCGGGCGGCTCGGGCCGCCCCAGGAAAGGGTTCCCGATGCGGGAAGCGCGTGCAGACCAGTCCTCGCCCGACGAGCGGTCCCCCGGCGGACCGGAGGAGGCGCAGGTGATCGTGGTGGGGGCGGGTCCGGCCGGGTCCTCCGCCGCCTTCCACCTCGCCCGCGCGGGCGTGGACGTGCTGCTCCTGGAGAAGTCCGGCTTCCCCCGGGAGAAGGTGTGCGGGGACGGCCTCACGCCGCGCGCGGTGCACCAGCTCATCCGGATGGGCGTCGACATCGACGCACCGGGCTGGACGCGGTCGCGCGGGATGCGCTGGGTGACCGGGGACCGGCAGGTGCGGATCGACTGGCCCGCGCTGGGCGGCTACCCGGATTTCGGCCTCACCCGCAGCCGCCACGACTTCGACGACATCCTGGCCCGCCACGCCGTCGCCGCCGGGGCGCGGCTGCGTACCGGGGTGAAGGTGACGGAGCCGGTGACCGACCGGGCCGGACGGATCACCGGCGTGAGCGCGGTGTCCGGGAAGGCGGACCCGGTGGTGCACCGGGCGCCGGTCGTCATCGCCGCCGACGGCGCCTCCGCGCGGCTGGCCCTCGCGATGGGCCTGCAACGGGACACCAGGCGCCAGATCGCCACGGCGGCCCGCCGCTACTACCGGAGCCCCGAGCGCTCGCGGGAGGAGTACCTGGAGCTCTGGGCCGACCTCCGTTTCCCCAGGAGCGACCGCTTCCTGCCGGGGTACGGCTGGATCTTCCCGATGGGTGACGGGCGCGTCAACGTGGGACTCGGCGCGATCCCCCACCGCCGCCACGGCAAGCCCGACCTGCGGGCGACCCTGGACCAGTGGCTGGCCCGTACACCGCCCGAGTGGGGGCTCCGTGAGGAGAACGCCGAGGGGCCCGTGCGCAGCGCGGCGCTGCCGCTGGGCCTCAACCGCCATCCGCTGTACACCCGGGGCCTCCTGCTGGTCGGCGACTCCGGGGGGATGATCAGCCCGTGGAACGGTGAGGGCATCGGGCAGGCCCTGGAGGCCGGGGAGGTCGCCGCCGAGAGTGCCGCGCTGGCCCTGGCGATGCCCGTGGGCCCACGGCGGGAAAGGGCGCTGCACCACTACCCGGCGGAGATGAACCGGCGCTGGGGGCGTTACTAC
The DNA here is from genome assembly GCF_042887885.1 of Streptomyces sp. NPDC057900. Classification (NCBI taxonomy): domain Bacteria; kingdom Bacillati; phylum Actinomycetota; class Actinomycetes; order Kitasatosporales; family Streptomycetaceae; genus Streptomyces; species Streptomyces sp. NPDC057900. The sequence goes on along the minus strand of NZ_JBHVOI010000006.1, from coordinate 401,372 downwards.
CGGCTGGGCAACACGGCCGCCGATCTCGTCTTCAGCCGGTCGGGGTTCCAGCCCGTCCTGAACCGGTACGTGATGGGCTCGCCGTTCCTGCTCAACACGCTGGCCAGGCTGCTCAGCAATCTGACGGACAACCCCTCGCGCGATGTGATCGACCATGTCCTGAACACCGCGGTACGTCTCGTTCCCGCCCCGAGGACGCGCCGGCGCTGAGGGCGCCGTGCCGAAGGGCCCGAGCCGCGCTCACCGGGTCCGGGCCGTGCTGTCCGCGTCGCCGTCCGTGCCGTGGGCGTCGTGTGTCCCCTCCCAGCGGGCGGCGAGCAGCAGGGCGATGTCGTCAGGCCGGTCCGGGGCCTGCCTGGCCCGTGCGATCACGTGGTCCGCCGTTTCGGTCAGCGGGGCCGGGCCGAAATCGGCGATGGTGCGGCGCAGCCGTTCGATGCCGACGTCGATGTCCGTTCCGGACTGCTCGACCATGCCGTCGGTGTACAGGGCGAGCATCGCGCCCGTGGCCAGGTGCAGTTCGCTGACGGGGTAGGAGGCGTCGGGTGCGACACCGAGCACGATTCCGCCCGACAGGTCGAGCACCTCGGCCGTGCCGTCCGGGTGGCGCAGCACAGGCTGCGGATGCCCGGCGCGCACGGCTTGCGCGATCCCGGTGGCGGGGTCCAGGACGATGTAGCAGCAGCTGGCGAACTGGCCGGGGTCGAGGTCGATGAGGAGCCGGTTGGTGCCGCTCACCACCTCCTGCGGATCGTGCCCGCTGAGTGCGAAGGCCCTTACGGCGCTGCGCAGTTGGCCCATGGTCGCGGCGGCCGAGACGCCGTGCCCCTGGACGTCCCCGATGACCAGGGCCACCCGGTCGCCCGTCTCGATGACGTCGTACCAGTCGCCGCCGACTTCCATGCCCTGGGTGCCCGCGAGGTAGCGGCCCGCGGTGGCGACGTGGTCGACGACGGGCAGCCGGTGCGGCAGCAGGACGTCCTGAAGTCCGCGGGCGAGGGCGGCCTCGGTGTCGTACCGCTGGGCCCGTTGCAGTGCCTGGGCGATGAGACCGGCCAGCGCGGTCAGGATCGTGCGCTCCTCCGGGCTGAAGCCGCGCGGCTGGTCGAAGCCGAGGATGCAGGAGCCGACGTGCTGTCCGGAGGCGATCAGCGGCAGGAAAGCGCGGGCGCCGACATCCGCGTCCATCGGGATGCCGGGGTAGGCGGCGCCCAGGTGCTGCATGGACTCGAAGAAGATCGGGCGGCCGGAGGTCAGCGTCTCCACACCGGGGATGCGGGCGTCCAGTCCGACGCCGTCGAAGCCGTCGAGGAAGCCCTTGGGGAAGCCGGTCTCCCACTCCAGGTAGAGGCGGCCCTCCTTGAGGAGGTAGATCGCGAGCTGCCTGCCGCCGAACGCGGGCAGCAGTTCCTCGGTCACCACGGCGGACACCTGCCGGGCGGTGACGGCCTCGGTCAGCGCGATGGCCAGCGCGACCGGCCGGTAGAGCGCGGCGGAGCGGTCTGCGGGGGAACCGAGGCCCAGCCCGGGCGAGGACACGGAGCCCGGCGCGTAGGAGGGTTCCTCCGTGGGGGTGAGTACGGCCGTCAGCCCTTCGTGGCCGGGGTACAGGGAGATCGCGAGCCAGGGCGGCGGGTTGCGGCGGGCGAGGAAGTGGACCGGTTCGTCGGAGATCATGGCGGACCGGTAGTGGTCCTCGTACGCGGGGTTGGCGAACCACGGCAGGACCTCCCAGAGCACCCGCCCGACCAGTTCGGACCTGGCGTGGCCGAGGATCTGTTCGGCCAGGTCGTTGAGGTAGGTGATCCGGCCGAAGCGGTCCAGCGAGAAGATGCCCCTCGGCAGCCGGTCGGCCGCCTCGGGAACGACCGGGCCGATGCCGAGGTCCACCAGGAAACCGGTCAGGTGGCTCGCCGCACCGGCCCCGGTCCCGCCTTCCCGCCGGCCGGAGACCTCCAGCAGGTGGGAGCGGCCGTCGGGGCCGCGCAACCGCATCCTGCGTACGACGGGGCCGCCCGATCCCGCCGCCTGGCGGGCCAGGGTCCACAGTCCGTAGACGTCCTCCGGAGCCAGCCGTGCGGCCAGCGCGTCGATGGTCCCCGGGAACTGGTCGGGCTCCGTGCCGAGGATCGCGCACAGTTCGGCGTCGGCGACGACGGCGCCGCCGGCCAGCTCCCAGTCGAAGCGGCCGATCCGTACGGGCGGCGAGCTGCCCGCGGGCAGCTGGACGGGGAGCGGCTCCTCGTCCCAGCGCGGTTCCGTACCGCTGGACGCCAGCTCCGTCAGTGCGGCGCCCAGCTCCTCCGCGACCCTGTCGAGCCCGCGTCGTTCCGCTGTTCCCACCGGCTTTCCGGGGGTCGCCGGACGCAGCACGATCAGCACGCCGACCGGTTCGCCGTCGCAGCTGACCGGCACATACAGGGAGCCGAACGGGAACGGCAGGCCCGCCATCAGCTGCGGGTAGAGGCGCATGGCCTCCTCGGGGTCGGCGAGGTGGACGGCCTGGTTCCTGCGGAAGGCGTCGGCCACCGGGAACGGGCGGTTCACATGCATCCGCCACCAGGGGCGGAAGAGCGGTCCGGGCAGTCCCGCCAGCACCGCCAGCCGCAGCAGTCCCGGGGTGCGGGAGCGGAGAAAGGCACCGCCCGCCTGGCCGCCCGCGGCCTCGATCCCGTTCACGACGGCCTGGGCGAGCACCAGGGACAGTTCGTCCGGCGCCCGGCCGTCCTTCAGCCTCCAGGGCACACCGACGCCCTCGCCGAGCGGAGCACCCCGGGCCGCGCTGTACCAGGTCACCCACCCAGCATGCTCCCCGGCAGCCGTGCTCCGCACGTCAGACAGGGGCCTCACAGGACAGAGAGGCCCCCTATATACGTAAATGCACCCTTTACACTTGTATGCGAGTCCGAAAGGCGGCCCATCGTCCGACATCCGCACAGGAGGCACGATCATGGGCAAGAAGCAGAGCCGACACAACCGCGGCGCCCGCAGCGGAGGCCATGAGCACTCCGCGACCGCGGAGCCCAAGGAACAGACGAGTACCGCGCCCGCACCCGAAGGGGTGAAGGCGATCTCGGAGCAGGTCTCGCACAGGCGCGAGCGGAAGTTCGGCCACAACTGACCCCCATCGGAACCGAAGTCGCCCACGAACGAACGGAGCGGCGGTCGCCATCGATGGCGACCGCCGCTCCGTCGCGACCGTGCGGGGGCAGGCGGGACCTGCGGGGCGCCTACCGGTCGCCGGCGGGCGGCCGCTTGTCACCGAGCTGGTCATTGAGCTTCTCCTGGGCGGAGTCGACCTGGCCGCCGTACTTGCCACCCGTCTTCTTGTCGACGAGGTCACCACCCTTCTCGACCCCCTGGCGGGCCTGGTCCGGGTGCCCCTTCATCAGGTCCTTGATCTTGTCGAGCATGCTCATGACTGTCCTCCTCATGGAACGCTGACCCTCCCAGCATCCACGCGACACCCGGGCGCCGCACCCGGAGGAGACGGGGCGGTGGCGGCCCGCAGGCGGCCGGACCGCGGAGAAATTACTCGCAGGTATGTAGTGACTTCTTACGCGAGCGCCAGTAGAACTCGTTCCCATTCGATCGAGAGTGAGGAACGTCACATGACGGACTCAAGCTTACCCGACAAGGGATCGAGCGGTGTCTCGCGTCGCAGATTCATCGCTAGAACAAGTTTCATAGTGGGGGCTGCGGCCCTCTCCGGACACGCCACCGTCGCCCAGGCGGCGAGCCGCGCCAAAGCCACCGTGATCGGCAGCGGGGAGCACGTCCCGGTCCTGGTGATCGGCACCGGGTACGGCGGCTCCGTGGCAGCGCTGCGGCTCGCCCGCGCGGGCATCAAGGTGCACATGGTCGAGATGGGCATGTCCTGGGACACCCCCGGCTCCGACGGCAAGATCTTCGCCAACACGACGAGCCCCGACGGACGCTCGTACTGGTTGCGCACCAAGACCAAGCAGCCCCTCAGCAACTTCCTCGGCTTCCCCATCGACCGGTCGATCCCCCGCTACACCGGAATCCTGGACGCGGAGGACTTCAGCGGCATCACGGTCTACCAGGGGCGCGGCGTCGGCGGTGGCTCGCTGGTCAACGGCGGTATGGCCGTCACCCCGAAGCGGGAGAACTTCGGCGCCGTCCTCCCCACGGTCAACGCCGACGAGATGTACTCCACCTACTACCCGCGCGCCAACTCCGGCCTCGGCGTCGGCACCGTGGACCCGGCCTGGTTCGACAGCGTCGACTGCTACAAGTACGCCCGGGTCGGCCGCAAGCAGGCGCAGCGCTCAGGCTTCCCGTTCGTCTTCGTGCCGGACGTGTACGACTGGGACTACATGGAGCAGGAGGCGGCCGGCACCGTACCCAAGTCGGCACTGGCGGGTGAGATCCTCTACGGCAACAACTACGGCAAGAAGTCGCTGCAGAAGACCTACCTCGCCCAGGTCATGGCGACCGGAAACGTCACCATCTCTCCCCTGCACAAGGTGACCTCGGTCTCTCCGGCGTCGGCCGGCGGCTACACCGTCGTCATCGACCAGCTGCGCACCGACGGGAGCACGGAGGCCACCAAGACGGTGACCGCGGACAAGGTGTTCTTCGCGGCCGGCAGCGTCGGCACGAGCAAACTGCTGACCGAGCTGAAGGCGACCGGCAAGCTGCCCGCTCTCAACGACGAGATCGGCAAAAGCTGGGGCGACAACGGCAACGTCATGTGCGGCCGTGCCAACCACCTGTGGGACCCGACCGGGGCGGTCCAGGCGAGCATTCCCTGCGGCGGCATCGACAACTGGGCCGCCGGCGGCGCGTTCGCCGAGGTCGCACCGCTGCCGACCGGGATCGAGACGTTCGCCTCGTTCTACCTGTCGATCACGAAGAACCCGAACCGGGCCCAGTTCTCCTGGAACCCCGCGACGGGCAAGGTCGACCTGAACTGGCAGACCGCGTGGAAGCAGCCGTCCATCGACATGGCCAAGACGATCTTCGACAAGATCAATGCCAAGGAGGGGACGATCTACCGGACGGACCTGTTCGGTGTGTACAAGATCTGGGGCGACCACCTCACCTACCACCCCCTCGGGGGCGCGGTGCTGGACCGGGCCACCGACAACTACGGCCGCCTGCACGGGTATACGGGCCTGTACGTGATCGACGGCGCGCTGATCCCCGGCAACACCAGCGTCAATCCGTTCGTCACCATCACGGCACTCGCCGAACGGAACATCGAGAAGATCATCGCGACCGATCTGTGACACCGGCCCGGTGCGGCAGGCCGGCCGGCCAGGAGGGGATGACGGAGCGGGTCTCCTCCTGGTTACGCCCCGGGCCCGGGGCGCGACGCACGGGCCCGGGGCGTCCGGCGCACGGTTCAGTGGCCGGGCAGCACGCACACGGCGTCGAGACCCAGTACGTGGTTGAGCCGGCCGAACGCCAGCCAGGAGCCGATGCTCATGCTCAGCTCGACGATCTCGCGCTGGCTGTAGTGCGCGGTCATCCGGGTCCAGAACTCCTCGTCCAGGCCGTGGTGGTCCAGGGCGTACCGCTCGGCGTACTCGGCGGCCAGCCGGGTCCGGTCGTCGAAGGCCTCGGTGGTGCGCCACTGGTCGACCGCGTCGGCGAACTGGTCCTCGACCTTCTCGCCGTCCCGTTCGGTGCGCCAGTCCAGGCAGAACAGGCACCCGTTGATCCGGGCGATCCGCAGCCGGGCGGCCTCGAACTCCCGCAGGCCCAGCGTGGTGTGCTCGTACACCGACAGGGAGAAGTTCGCGGCGGCCATCCCGATTCCGGGGACCATGTCGCCCCACACGTATCCGATCGGCTCCTGGCCCTCGGGTATGTCGATGATCATGGCTGCTTCCTTCCGAGTCGGCCGGCTGCGGGGCGCAGGGGGACGTCGAGTGCGTCGTAGAGTCCGGGCTCCGCGTCCACCAGCCAGTCGATGGCGTTCACCAGCCGGCCGACCGCGGTGGCGTTGCCGCCCGCCGAGCGGTTCTCGTCCTCGTCGGTGGCCTCGACGGTGACCTCGATGCGCGGACGGCCCTCGATGATCACGCGGTGGGCACCGGCGCCGTCGGGCGGCGACGGCCAGTCCGGGGCGCAGGAGGGGTGGATGCGGGTGATGTGCTCGATGACGATGCGGGGCTCGCCCCCGACGATGCCCTGCACCTCGAACCGCACCGCGCCCTGGGTGCCCGCCGCGAACTCGCCCATGGTCCGGGTGGTGACCGTCGTCTCCAGTGGCCGCCGGGCCATGGTCTCGCGGATGTCGTCGAGCTCCACGCCCAGGGCCCTGGCCATCAGCCGCAGCTGCCCGCCCCACACCATCGTCGGGACGGAGGCCGCGAGCATCAGCGGCTCGTACTCCATGGGGTGACCCATGCCGATCAGGTCGCGGACCGCGTCGGGCTGGTCGTAGGTGGAGTAGTCGAAGATCTCCTGGCAGCGGATCGCGTCGACCGTGCTGCCGAGTCCGCTGATCATCAGGGGCAGCACGTCGTTGCCCCAGCCGGGGTCGACACCGGAGACGAACAGGGAGCCGCCGCCGTCCGCGACAGCGGCCAGGACCGGGTCGCGCAGCTCGGGCGGGGCGCTCCGCTGGTCGTAGAGGGCGTACAGGGCGGGGGTGACGACCACCGCCCCGGTCCGGACCGCCCTGGTGATGTCGGCGAGCGCCTCGTCGGGGCGGATGTCCCCGGACGCCGCGTACACCACCGCGCCGGGAGCGGTGGCCAGCACCGCGTCGATGTCGTCGGTCGCCGCGACGCCCAGATCGCGGCCGGTCCCGGCGAGGTCGCCCGCGTCGCGGCCCACCTTGCCCGGATCGTGAACAAGCACATGCGCCAGTTTCAGGGCCGGATGGGCCTCGACGGCGCGGATGGCCGCGCGGCCGACATTGCCGGTTCCCCAGACCACCGTGGAAATCATGCGGCGGAGGGTAGCGCGCGGGATGAAAGGTTCATAGTGCCATCGCGCACCCGGTTGCGGGGCGCCCCCGAGCGGGTCCGCGGGGGCCGCACGGCACGCGAAAGGGGCGGGAAGGAGCCGCGTGGCCCTTCCCGCCCCTGCGCCCGGTTCCTCCCTAAGGCGGAGCCGGGGTATGTCAGTAGGCGCCGAAGACGTTGTCGATCGAGCCGTAGGTGGCCGCCGCGTAGTTGCAGGCGGCGGTGATGTTGGCGACCGGGTCGAGGATGTCCATCGACGTACCGGCCACGTGGTAGGCGTCGAAGGTGGGCTGGATCACCTGGAGGAGACCCTTGGAGGGTGTGCCGGCGACGGCGTTCGAGTCCCAGTTGTTCACGATCTGCGGGTTGCCGGAGGACTCGCGGATCACGTTGCGGTAGATGCCGTCGTAGCTGCCCGGGATGCCGTTCTGGGCCATGACGGCGAGCGACTCCTTGATCCAGCCGTCGAGGTCGTCGGTGTACGCCGTCGCGGCCTGCGCGGGAGCGGTGGCCGCGGTCTCGGTGGCGGTGGTCCCGGTGGCGGCGGTCTTCTCCGCGACGGGCGCGACCGTCCGCTCGGAGCGGTCGGCGCGGTCGGTTCCCTCGGACCGGTCGGACGACTGCGCGGCGTCGGTCGCGGGCTTCGATTCGGTGGCGGCCTTCGAATCGGCGGTGGGAGCCGCCTTCGGGGCCACGGCGGCGGACTTGGCGCCGATGGTCAGCTTGAGGCCCGGGTGAATCAGGTCGGGGTTACCGCCGACCGCACTCCGGTTGTCCTGGTAGAGCCGCTCCCAGCCACCGCTGAGGGAATGCCCACGGGCGATCTTGGCAAGCGAATCGCCGGAGACCACGGAATAGACGGTGGACTCCGCCTTGTGGGCCGCAATTCCCTTGGCCGCAAAGGGGGTCGAGGATGCCGACTTTTCCGCGACGGCGGGGTGCGCCGGTGCGGCAGAAGCGGATCCGGCACCGATCAGGGGGAGCGCGAGAACGACTCCGCCCGTACTCACGGCGATGAAGCCGCGGGTCAGGGTGGTGGACTTGAAACGACGGTACTTACCCGTGATGGGCATGGCGTATTTCCTCTCCGCCGCCTGCGAGGTGAGCTGTCGGGTTCGGACTGGAGATGTCCGGCCGCACGTGATGGCGACTTAACCCCAAGCCGCTCCGGATTCCGGACCGGCAGTAAACCTGGGTCCCCCGCTCCTGCCGTACGTGAGTGGGTCGGGTTCCCGGACGGCGGCAGGATTCGGCGTTCCATCCGGATTGACGGTGACCGTAAGCGAAAAACGCCGGACGAAACAAGCCCGGAATTCTTGATCCCAATTGATTCGCAAGATCAATTAAAGGAAATGCTCAGCATCAGACCTGCCGGGGGAAGTCAACTTTCTTGGCACAGCAGGGAACCGAGGCCGGACGCACCGCGTCCGGGGCCGGGAAGGTGACGCTGACCACTGAGCCCGAAAAGGGCGATTTGCCCGGCACCCCGACCTTTGGGCCGTACATAAAGGGGCCCAGGGTGACCATTGATGGCGTTTGCGATTAACCACCCAATAAGGACATTTCACCACCCCCGGCAACCACACCACCCGCGACCTCGTACCCCACAGATGCATCTCCATTGATGCATCGAAATAGATGCACTACGGTGTGGTTCATCGGCCGGCGCTCATGGCGCCGCCCACCACTGCGACCGGGAGAACCCGATGTTCCTCGACACCGATGGCGCCACGCTCCACTACGAGACCCGTGGCTCCGGGCCCCTGCTGCTCGTCTCCCAGAGCGGTGAGGGCGACGCCGACCGCAGCACCGACCTGGTCGACCGGCTCGTGGACCGCTGGACCGTGGTCACCTACGACCGCCGGGGCCTCTCCCGCAGCACGCTCGACGATCCCGGGCAACGCGTCACCATGGCGCAGCACGCCGACGACGTGCACCGGCTGCTGGCCGAACTGACCGATGAGCCCGCCCTGATGCTCGGGTGCAGCATGGGCGCCGCCATCGGGCTGCACCTGGCGCTCGCCCACCCCGAGCAGCTCGGGCTGCTCGTGGCGCACGACCCGGTCGCGCCGTCCCTGCTGCCCACCGGACGGCGCGAGCGGCACGCCGCCGAGCTGGCGCACCTTCAGGATGTCTACCGCGACGGCGGCCTGGCAGCGGCCTTCCCCGAGATCGCCCGGGTCCTCGGCATCGACCCGGCGCGCCAGGAGACCGAACCGGGGCTCACTCCGATGCCGCTCACCCCGCGCCGTGTGGCCAACTTCGGCTTCTTCATCGAGCGCGACTTCACCGCCGTCATCGAATCCGAGCTCGACCGGGAAGCACTGCGGGCGACTCCCGTACGCATCGTGCCCGCGAGCGGCGGCGCCATGGCGTCGTCCGTCTTCGTCGGCCAGTGCGCACAGAGCCTCGCCGAAGTGGTCGGCCGGGAGGTCGTCCCGTTCCCCGGCGGGCACAACGGCAACACCACGCATCCACGGGCGTTCGCCGCCCGGCTGCGGGACGTGCTGTCCGAGGTCTGAGCGGGGTCGGAGCGAGGTCCGAGCGAGGTCCGAGCCGGGGCGCCGTCGGACGGGACGGCGGCCGGCGCCCCCGTGACGGTGAGCGGATCAGTGCGGCCGGCTGCCGCCCTCGCGCCGGAGTCGCGCCGAAAGGTGGTGCTGGAGCGGCCGGCCGACCGCCGCGAGGTCGTGGACGAATTCGAGCGTGCCGTCATCCGTCAGGGTGTAGCGACGGCGGGTGGCCTTGACCTCCTTGGCGGTGGGCGCGAGCGCGACCTGATGGGTGGCGAGGTCGGCCACGCCGTCGGCCGCACGGCCCGTCAGGATCTCCGCGACACCGGTGGGCTGGGTGATCAGCGCCTCCACCCGTCCGTCCGCCTGCATCCGCCACCAGCCGCTCTCCCGTGCGGACGGCCGCAACGGGGCGCCGTCCGCGTCGAGCAGCCAGGCGCGCGCCTCGTAATGGAGGAAGGGCCGCCCGTCGTGACTGAAGGTCACCTGCTGCGCGTACCGGAACTCCTCGGCGAGCGTCGGGTACTCACCGCTCCCCCGCCCGGCCCAGGTGCCCAGGAAACCGCTCAGCGGCGCGAGCAGAGCGTGCGGGGCAGGCGCCGCGTCCGGCCGGAACGCGTCGGGGTACGGGTGCGGCTGGGCGGGTTCGAACATCTTGCGCGCTCCTGGGTCGGGGACGGTGCCGGTGCCGGTTGGCAGCCTAAGGGCTGTCCCGTTGATCCGGCGCCGGGCAGGTACGTCGCGCTGCCGGCGGGGCAATGAGGGGGTCAGCCGCTGGACTCGGCCTCGGGCAGCGGATCACCCCTCCGTCTCCGAGAGCCCCTTCGCTCGCGGGTAGATCCGCCCGGCGGAAGTCCGGCGGGCGGAGAACCTGCCGTAGCCGCATTCGCCGACGGCTTGGCGGGCCGGTGGGGTGGGCGGACCGGCCGCGTTCACCGATGTGCCGCCAGCACTGCCGCGATCCCCTCTCGCAGATCCTTGACGAAATACCCGGGAACCTCCAGCGACGGGAAATGTCCCCCGCTTTCCGGCTCCGACCATCTGACGATCCGCCGGTACCGTTCCCGCGCCCAGGGGCGCGGGCATTTCTCGACGTCGCGGGGATACATGGTGAGTGCTGACGGAACGTCGACCCGAAGTCCGGGGTCCAGCGAGTTGTGGCTTTCGTAGTAGATACGGGCCGCAGAGGCACCGGTTCGCGTCAGCCAGTAAAGGGTGACGTCATCAAGAACGCGGTCGACGGGAATCCTCTCGAACGGGCTGTCCTCGGTATCCGACCATTCCGCGAACTTGTCAAGGATCCAGGCAAGAAGCCCGACCGGTGAATCGACGAGCGAGTAGCCGATGGTCTGCGGCCGGGTCGCCTGCTGTTTCGCGTACGCCGCGCGGTGGCGCCAGAAGTCGGCGGTTTCCTCGGCCCATTCGCGCTCGGTCGCGGTCAGTCCGTCCGTGGTCATTCCGGGCGGCGCCTCCGCGAACGTGGTGTGGATGCCGAGAACGTGTGCCGGGAATCTGCCGCCGAGGACCGTGGTGATATTGCCTCCCCAGTCACCGCCGTGGGCCGCGAACCTGCTGTAGCCGAGCCTTTCCATCAGCTCCACCCATGCGGCCGCGATCTTCTCGGTTCCCCACCCGGTGATGGCCGGCCTCTCGCTGTATCCGAATCCCGGCAGCGAGGGCACCACGACGTGGAACGCCGGTGCGGCCGCGTCTTCCGGATCCGCCAGCTCCTCCACCACATCGGCGAACCGGACGATGCTGTCCGGCCAGCCGTGCGTCAGGAGCAGCGGAGTCGCGTCCACGCGCGGGGACCGGCGGTGCAGGAAGTGGATTCCCAGACCGTCGATGGTCGTGCGGAACTGACCGATGCGGTTGAGGCGCTCCTCGAAGGACCGCCAGTTGTACTCGGTGCGCCAGTAGTTCACGACATCGACGAGGTCGGCGAGCGGAACGCCCTGCTCCCATCGGCGGGGGCCGGGCGCGGCCCCGCGGACCGTCTCGGCCTCCGGCAGGCGCGCCGCGGCCAGTCGCGCACGCAGATCGTCGAGGTCGGCGTCTGGCACGTGCGCTTCGAACGCCCGCACATCGCCGGTCGGACGGGGCATGAGACCTCCAGGCCATCGCGGAACCGGCCGCGCACATCGCGAACCGTCTAAGGCGGTTCTACTACGCCTTCTCGTCGGCACGCAACCGGCTAAGGTGGTTCCATGCAAGCTGAGTTCCCCGACTTCCGCCTCGGCAGCGTGCTGGCGACCAGCTTCACGGGAACCCTGTCGGAGCGTCACGGCAACCCGGTGGAGCGCATTCCCGCCCCGCACCGGCTCATCGACTGGCTGGCGGTCTACGGTCTCGCCGTGGACTCCTGCACCGGTGCCCAGCTCGATCTCGCCCGGGAACTGAGGGAGTCGATCCACGCCGCCGCGACAGCGGCCGCGACCGGGGACGCTCTCCCCGCGTCCGCCGTCCAGATCATCAACGAGCACAGCACCAGGGGCCGGGCCACGGCCGTCCTGACGCCTGGGGGCGCGCGGCGATGGCAGCTCGGCCCGGGTTCCCGTACGGAGGACGCCCTCGGCGTGATCGCCGCAGACGCGATCAGCATCATCTCGGGCGTGCGGGACGGAAGACTGGCCCTGTGCGCGTCGCCCACCTGCCGGGCCGCCTTCTTCGACACCAGCCGGAGCCGCACCCGCAGGTGGTGCGACATGAACACATGCGGGAACCGTCAGAAGAAGGCACGCTTCAACGCCAACCAGCGCAAGAGCCCCAGTCCGGCGGAGTGATCGCCACCTCGGCGCGCCCACCTGGGCATCGCGGGTCGCGCCGTCGATGCGCACAACCGCAAAATCCCCGGCCCGCAATTGCGGGCCGGGGATTTTCCCAGGTATATTGAGTGTTTCTGTGCGCCCACAGAAAAGGCCCCTCACCGGGGGCCACTAAGCAAGACCATATCCGGCAGGGAGCCATTTTGTCAACTCGGGAAAGCTCCGAATTGCAGGGGGAGCAGGAATTCATCGACCGGCTCTACGACCGTGTCGACGTGCTGCGCGGAGTCGCCGCCCAGCACGTCCAGGACGCCCTGACCCCGGTCGGTACCGGGCTGCAGGCCCGTCACGAGCGCGACGTGCTCGTCGCCGAACGCTCGGGTCTGCTGGCTGCCCTGAACTCCGTGGACGGGTCGCTGTGTTTCGGCCGCATCGACCTCGCCACCGGCGCGGCCCACCACATCGGCCGTATCGGGATCCGCGAGGACGACACCGCGCACACCCCCCTGCTGATCGACTGGCGCGCGCCGGTGGCCCGCCCCTTCTATCTCGCCACCGGTCACACCACCATGGGGCTGCGCAGGCGCCGGCACATCACCACAGAGGGGCGCACCGTCACCGAGCTGCACGACGAGATCCTCGACGTCGGGGACCGGGAGCGCACCGGCTTCGAGGATCCGAGCGGCGACGCGGTGCTGCTCGCGGCCGTGAACTCCGCCCGCACCGGCCGCATGGGCGACATCGTGCGGACCATCCAGGCCGAGCAGGACCGCATCATCCGTGCCCCGCACCGCGGTGTCCTCGTCGTCGAGGGCGGCCCCGGCACCGGCAAGACAGCGGTGGCGCTGCACCGCGCGGCCTATCTGCTGTACGAGCACCGCGAGCTGCTCGCCAAGCGCGCCGTCCTGATCGTGGGCCCGAACCCGGCCTTCCTGCGCTACATCGGCGAGGTGCTGCCCGCGCTCGGCGAGACCGGTGTCCTGCTCGCCACCCAGGCCGAGCTCTACCCCGGGGTCCACGCCGACGGCACGGACACCCGCCGCGCCGCCGCCGTCAAGGGCGGCGCGGCGATGGCGGAGGCACTCGCGCTCGCCGTCCGCGACCGGCAGCAGCTGCCCGAGCCCGGTGCCCCGATGATCATCCGGCACGACGACGGCGACCTCGTCCTGGACTGGGAGATCGCCTACGAGGCCCGGCAGGCGGCCCGTGACACCCTGCTGCCCCACAACCTGGCCCGCCCGCACTTCGCCTTCCGGATCATCGACGCCCTCACCTCGCAGCTCACCGAGCTCATCGGCGCCGACCCGCACGGCGGGCCCAACTTCCTCGGTCCGGACGACGTCGCCCAGCTCGGCAGGAACGTCGCGCTCAGCAAGGAGGTGCACGCCGCGGTCGACGAGCTGTGGCCGCCCCTCACCCCGGAAGGGTTCCTCACCGACTATCTGGCCGGGCCCGGATACGTACCGGACGAGGACGCCGAAGCCATCCGGCGCGCGCCCGGCGAAGGTAATTGGACCCCCGCCGATGTCCCGCTGCTGGACGAGGTGGCGGAGCTCCTGGGGGTCGACGACAGCGCCGAGCGGGCCGCCGCGGAGGCCGAGCGCCAGGAGCGGATCGCCTACGCGCAGGGCGTCCTTGAGCTGTCGAGGGGCTCGGAGTCGTACGAGTTCGAGGACGAGGAGTCCGAAACGCTCGCCGCGCACGACATCATCGACGCCGAACGGATGGCGGAGCGGCAGGAGGAGGCCGATCACCGCAGCGCGGCGGAGCGCGCCGCCGCCGACCGGACCTGGGCGTTCGGTCACATCATCGTCGACGAGGCACAGGAGCTGTCGCCCATGGCGTGGCGGCTGCTGATGCGCCGTTCACCGACCCGCGCGATGACCCTGGTGGGCGATCCCGCGCAGACCTCGGAGGAGGCGGGTGTCGGCTCGTGGGAGAAGATCCTGGAGCCGTACGTGGGTGACCGCTTCGAGCACACCGCGCTCAAGGTCAACTACCGTACGCCCGCCGAGATCATGGAGCTGGCCGCCCGGGTGGTACGGGCAGAGGACCCTTCCTTCGAGCCGCCCGGCTCCGTGCGGTCCACCGGCGAGGTGCCGTGGATCCGGGACGCGGGGGACGATCTGGCGGGCGCGGTGGCGCGGGCCGTCTCGGAGCTGACGCCCGAGGAGGGACGTCTCGCGGTGATCGCGCCGACGGCGCTCCACGCGGAGATCGCGTCCCCGCTCGACGGGGTCACGGCCGGCGCGGAGCCCGATCTGACCCGCCCGGTGGTGCTGCTCGAACCCAGGCAGGCCAAGGGGCTGGAATTCGACCATGTACTGGTCGTGGAGCCGGCCCGGTACGGAACCAGCGATCTGTACGTGGCGCTGACCCGTGCCACGCAGCGACTGGGCGTCATCCACCGGGAGAAGCTGCCCGAGTCGCTGCGCTGACGGCGTCCGGGCGCTGCCCGGCCGTCGGCGTACCGGCTCGGTTAGCCTCCCGGAATGGAAAACGTGGCTCATGAGGACCTGACGGGACGGGCGCGGCTGCGGCGGTCCGCGCTGGAGCTGTTCGCGGAACGGGGCTTCGAGGCCACCTCGACGCGGGCGGTCGCGGCCGCGGCCGGACTGTCGCCCGCGCTCGTCACCCGGCACTTCGGCTCGAAGCAGGGGCTGCGGGCCGCGGTGGACGAGGAGGTGCTGGGCCGGATCGGGGAGGCTCTCGCCGGGGCCGGGTCGGGGTCCGGCGATCTGATGGCCTCGCTCGGGGATGTCTCGGCGCGGCTGTTCGGCGCCGATCCGGTGCTGCGGGGGTACCTCCGGCAGGTCCTGCTGGAGGACAGCGAGGCGAGCGCCGACCTCTTCGCCCGCCTGCTGCGGGGCGCGCGGGGCGAGCTGGAGCGGCTCGCGACGGCCGGGGGCGTCAGGACGGACCCCGGCGCGCAGCCCTGGGCCCCGTTCCAGATCCTCTGCCTCGTACTCGGACCCCTGCTCCTGGAGCGGGTGATGCAGCCGGGCCTCGACCGGCCGATGTTCGCGCCCGAGGTGCTGGCCCAACGCAGCGCCGCCAACCAGCGGTTGCTGCTGCACGGTCTCTTCGACGATGCGACCGGCGAGGCCGGACCGGCCGCCTGACAGGCCCCGACCCCGCACCCGCGGAAGAACCCTGACGCCCTCTCAGGGATTTCCCCGATGTTCGGGTGTACATGTGTTGAGCATAGTGAACAGATGAACACACACATGAACGCGCACCTCGGTGCCGACACCGGCACGCCGCCGGTCTCTCCGGACCCCGCGAAGGGCCCACGTCTCGACTGGCTCGACACCCTCCGCATCGCCCTCATCACCCTGGTGGTGGCGCACCATTGCGCCCAGGCCTACGGTCCGGCCGACTGGTGGTACGTGGAGGGCGGGCCGCGCACCGGCGTCCTGGCCACGCTCTCCGCGCTCGACGGCACGTTCTTCATGAGCCTCTTCTTCTTCGTCTCGGCCTACTTCGTGCCGGCTTCGTACGCCCGGCGCGGCGGCCGGTCGTTCGTCCGCGGCCGGCTGCTCCGCCTCGGCGTGCCGGTACTGGCGGGAGCGCTGACCCTCGTACCGGGGCTGATGTATGCCTACTACGCGCACTACCGCGGCTATCCGGACATCTCCTTCCCCCGGTACTTCGCCGATGTGTACCTGGGGCTGGGCGAGCGGCCCGCGGACTGGACCGGACCGTCCTGGCCCGACCTGCAGTTCGGACACCTCTGGTTCATCCAGAACCTGCTGGCCTACAGCCTGTTGTACGCGCTGTGCCGGCTGGTGGCCCGCTCCGTCCGCCGGTCCCCCGCCCCCGTAGCCACCCCGGGCCCCCTTCCGCCCCGCCGGGTGCCCGGACACCTCGCGCCGGTGGCGCTCACCGTGGTGCTCACGGGCGCGACGTTCGCCGTCCGGGTGCGGTATCCCCTCGACACCTGGGTGCCGTTCCTCGACTTCCTCCAGGTCGAGCCGGCCCGGGTGCCGCAGTACGCCGCCTTCTTCGTCCTCGGGATACTCGCCCGTCGCGGCGACTGGCTCGACCGGCTTCCCGCACGGACCGGCTGGACCTGGCTGTGGATCGGACTCGCCGGTGCCGTCCTGCTGTTCGCGGTGGGCGCCGACGCCCCGTTCTTCGCGGCGGGCGGCGCGAACGGGGCCTCGCTGCTGTGGTCCGGGGCCGACAGCCTGCTCTGCGTCGCCCTGTGCACCGGGCTGCTGGTCCTCTTCCGGGAGAAGGCGCGGTGGAACACCCGGTTCAGCCGGTCCCTGGCGGCCGACTCCTTCGCGATGTACGTGATCCACGTACCGATCGTGGTGGCCCTCCAGTTCGCCGTGGCGGGCCATGGGCTTCCGGCGCTCGGCGCGTTCGCACTCGTCACGGCCTGCGCGGTGCCGGCCGGCTTCGCGGCCGCCCACGCGCTGCGCCGGATACCGGGGTTCCGCCGGGTCCTGTGAGCCGGGCCGCCCAGCCGGGGCCTACAGCGGCGTCGCCGCTTCGAGCGCGACGAAGAGCGCGAAGGCCGCGTTCAGCGAGGACAGCGTCGACAGAGCGGTGCCCACGGCGGCGACGGACGCGGCGATCCCGGTCGGGGTGTGCACCGGCGGCCAGCCCTGCTCCGGCGGCACGGGCCCCAGCAACGCGGCGACCCGCCGGGGGACGGGACCGGCGGAGGCGAACGCCGCGACGGTCTCGGTGGCGGCCCGGTGCGAAATGATCGCCGCCTTGCCGACCGTACGAGCGGTGAGCCGCCGGTCCCCGGTGGTGACCGCGGCCTCCTCGTCGGCCCAGCGCTCCGTGCTGTACGTGATGGCCGCGCGCAGCGGCCGCAGCAGCGGGTTGGCGCAGCCGGCCAGCTGAACGGCCAGCAGCAGACGGTGGTGCTTGCCCGCGAGATGGGCCCGTTCATGGGCGAGGAGCGCCCGCCGCTCGGCCTCCGTCAGGCAGTCGAGCATCGCGGAGGACACCATGATCCGGCCGGGCGAGCCGGGCAGCGCGTAGGCGTACGGCACACTGTCGGGCAGTACGGCGACCTCGGCCGTCGTCGGCAGTCCGGCGAGTGTGCGGTGCGCACGGGACCGGAAACGGTAGTGGCGCCACAGGACGGACGCGCAGCCCGCGGCCACGGTCACGAGTGCGGCGATCGCCGTCTTGCCGACGAACCTGTCGTGCGGAACGGCCTTCCTGACCTCGTCGTCGGACCAGCCGTCGGGGAGCGGGTTGCCGGGCAGCTGGGCCGTGCCGACCACCGCCAGCAGACCGAGACAGACGGTGCTGCACGACGCGAGGATCACGGCGATCGTCGCGAGCAGACGGGCGGCGCTTCGCGGGTGCAGGTGCTGCTCGGCCAGGCGCGCGATGGGCAGCGCGGTGAGAGGCAGGACCAGGGGCAGACAGACGAAGACACCCATCGGTCAACTCTCCGACTCGTCCGCGGCCGGGCCGGAGCCGCTCTCGCCGAGCAGCGACCGCAGCAGTTCCTCGTCGTCCGGCGAGAGCGCGGAGACGAAGCTGGACAGCACCGCGTCCCGGTCGTCCCGCTGGTCGAGGAGCCGGCGCATCCGGAACGCGGTGAGACCGGCCCCGTTCGCGGTCGACTGCCACAGCACGGGGCGGCCGGAACCCGTACGGGTGACCGCCTGCTTGCCGAGCAGCCGGGTCAGGATGGTGATGACCGTGCTGTACGACAGGCCGCCGTCGAGCCGCTCCTGCACCCACGCCGCGGTGACGGGTTCACCCGCTCCGCCCAGCACGGTCAGCACCTGGGTCTCCAGCTCGCCCTGGCCACGGCGGCGGGGCCGAGGCTCCTGCGGCCGGCTGTCCTTCTCTCCGCCCACGGCGCGGCCCCTTTCGCACGACTGCCCGGCCGCTCGTTCAACTGCCGGACGCCGGTGCATACTACCGAGCCGCCCGGACGTCGCGTGAGCCCGGCGGAGCCCGGTGCCGTACTCCGCGTACAAACTCTACAGTGCTGTAGATTTCAGATGCCGCACTCGGCGTTCGCGCGATCACGCGCGGTCGCCGCGGTGCGCAGTTCACCAACCGCTGAACGCGGAACTACGTGTAGGTAGAGGGAGAAAACCATGGGAGTGAGCCTCGCCAAGGGCGGAAACGTCTCGCTGACCAAGGAGGCCCCCGGGCTGACCGCGGTCCTCGTCGGTCTCGGCTGGGACGTCCGTACGACCACCGGCACGGACTACGACCTGGACGCCAGCGCCCTGCTGTGCAACGAGTCCGGGAAGGTCGCTTCGAACGAGCAGTTCGTCTTCTACAACAACCTGAAGAGCCCCGACGGTTCGGTCGAGCACACCGGCGACAACCTCACCGGCGAGGGTGAGGGCGACGACGAGATCGTCAAGGTCGACCTCGCGGGCGTACCGGCCGACGTCGCCAAGATCGTGTTCCCCGTCTCGATCCACGACGCGGAGGGACGCGGCCAGAGCTTCGGCCAGGTCCGCAACGCCTACATCCGCGTGGTCAACCAGGCCGGTGGGGCCGAGATCGCCCGCTACGACCTCAGCGAGGACGCCTCCACCGAGACGGCCATGGTCTTCGGCGAGCTGTACCGCAACGGCGACGAGTGGAAGTTCCGCGCCGTCGGACAGGGCTATGCCGCCGGGCTCAGCGGGATCGTCGCCGACTTCGGAGTCAGCCTCTGACCCGCTCCGGGTCACCGTCGAACCGCCGCCCCCTGCCGAGAGTGGAGCCATGACCGTCAACCTGACCAAGGGCCAGCAGATCAGCCTCACCAAGACGGGCGGCGGTGAACTCACCGTCGTACGCATGGGTCTGGGCTGGAAGTCCGCGCCGCGCAGGGGGTTCCTCGCCCGGCTGGCCGCCCGTGAGATCGACCTCGACGCCTCTGCCGTCCTCTTCGCGGGCACGGCCCCGCAGGACGTCGTCTTCTTCCAGCACCTGACCAGCGACGACGGCTCGGTCCGGCACAACGGTGACAACCGGGTCGGCGGCGCGGGCGAGGGCGGTGACGACGAGTCGATCGTCGTCGATCTGCAGCGCGTCCCGGCCCATGTCGACCAGATCGTCTTCACCGTGAACTCGTTCACCGGCCAGACCTTCGAGGAGGTCGACAACGCGTTCTGCCGACTGGTCGACGAGACCACCGGACAGGAACTGGCGCGCTACACACTGACCGGCGGCGGGCGCCACACCGCGCAGATCATGGCCAAGGTCCAGCGGTCCGGTGCGGGATGGCAGATGACCGCCATCGGTACCGCGGCCCAGGGCCGCACCTTCCAGGACCTGATGCCGGCCGTCGCCGCGCATCTGTGACAACCTCCCGCCGGAACTCATCACTTCGACCGACCCTGGAGTATTTCGAATGGCACTGTGGGACCGCGTCAAGGAATCGGCGTCGACGATGCAGACGCAGCTCAACGCCAAGAAGAACGACCTGAAGAGCGGGGCCTTCCGCGACGCGAGCCTGGCCATGTGCGCCCTCGTGGCCGCGGCGGACGGCTCCATCGACCCCGCGGAGCGGCAGCGGGTGGCCTCTCTGATCGCGGGCAACGAAGTACTGCGGAACTTCCCCGCGGAGGATCTGCAGCGCCGGTTCAACGACTACTGCCAGCAGCTGATCTCGGACTTCGACTTCGGGAAGGTCAGCCTCCTCCAGACCATCGGCAAGGTCGGCAAGAAGCCCACCGAGGCCCGCGCGGTCATCCAGATCGGCATCGTCATCGGCGGCGCCGACGGCGACTTCGACGCCACCGAGCGCGCCGTGGTCCGCGAGGCCTGCTTCGCGGCCGGCATCGCACCGGCCGAGTTCGACCTGTAACCCATCGGCCCCGCAGGGCGTGCCGCTGTTCGTACGCGGCACGCCCTGCGTCGTCGTTCCCGCACACCTTTCCTTGACACCCCGGAGCGGCAGGAGGAGCATCCTCACGTCGTTGACAACGTTGTCGGGAGCGACGCCGTCGCGGAGTGGTCACGGCGTACCCGCTCCCGGCGCGTTGACCGTTCGTCATACACGAAGGGCAGGAACGGTGTCAGACACGCACAACCACCGGACCCACGCCGGGCTCAGAGTCATCAGTTCCGTCGCCGTCGCCGCCATGGCCGCGCTGGGACTGGCCACCACGGCCTCCCCCGCCTCTGCGGCCTCCCCCCACAGCACCGTCAAGAACCCGGTCTCGTACGTCGATCCGCTGATCGGCACATCGAACGCGGGCAACACCTATCCGGGAGCGGTCCAGCCGTTCGGCATGCTGGCCTGGAGCCCGCAGAACTCGAAGGGCAAGCAGGTCTCGACGCCCGCTCCCGGCGGCTACCAGTACGACGCCAAGAAGATCCGGGGGTTCAGCCTCACCCACCTCAACGGCGTCGGATGCTCGGGCGCCAACGGCGACATCCCGATCATGCCGTACGTGGGTGACGTCGACTCCTCGCCCAGCTCGGACACCACCGACGCGAAGTACGCGAGCGACTTCTCGCACGCCGACGAGACCGCGACTCCCGGCTACTACAAGGTCGGCCTGGCGAGCGGCGCGTCCGCGGCGCTCACGACGACCGCCCGGACCGGCTCCGGAAAGTTCGGCTTCCCGGCCGGCAAGCCCGCGAGCGTGCTCTTCCGGACCTCGAACTCGGAGAGCGGCAGCACCCGCGCCACCGTGAGGATCGACAAGGCGGCCCGGACCGTGACGGGCTCCGTCACCGCGGGCAATTTCTGCGGCCCGCAGAGCGCGAACAACCGCAAGGACCTCTACACGCTCTACTTCACCGCCCACTTCGACAAGGCGTTCGCGAAGACCGGCACCTGGACCGACGGCACGGTCCAGCCCGGCTCCACAGAGGCGTCCGGCGGTACGGGGTACAGCTCGTCCGGCAACGCCGTGGAGGGCAAGGGCTCCGGCGCGTACGTCACCTTCGCCGACGGCACGACGGAGGCCGGGGCCAAGGTCGCCGTCTCCTACGTCAGCCCGCAGAACGCCGAGGCCAACCTCCGTGCGGAGAACGGCCCCCACGAGAGCTTCGACTCCGTCAGGCACCGGGCGGCCGATGTCTGGAACAGGACGCTGAAGTCGGTCGAGGTGGGCGGCGGCACCGACGCCCAGCGCTCCACCTTCTACACCGCGCTCTACCACTCCATGCTGGAGCCCACCCTCACCAGCGACGTGGACGGCCGCTACCTCGGCGCCGACCGCAAGCCGCACCGGCTCGCCAAGGGCCAGAAGGCCCAGTACGGCACCTTCTCCGGCTGGGACCAGTACCGCGCACAGGTACAGCTGATGACGCTGCTCAACCCGAAGGCGGGCAGCGACTACGCGCAGTCCCTCTACAATTACGCCGGCCAGCGCGGCGGCGAGTGGGACCGCTGGCTGCTGGAGAACGGCAAGACGAGTGTGATGTCGGGCGACCCCTCCGACGCGGCTCTCGCCGGGATCTACGCCTTCGGCGGCCATGACTTCGACGTCAAGGGCGCCCTGAAGTCGCTGGTCAAGGCGGCGACGGTGCCCACGGCGAACGACTCGGACAGCTCCGGCTGCAACGTCGAGTGCGTGGGCCAGCGGCCGGCGCTCGACAAGTACCTGGAGCTCGGGTACGTACCGGCGGACAACTGCCACTGCTGGGGCGGCGCGGCCGAGAAGCTGGAGGACGCGGCGGCCGACTACGGACTGTCCGAGCTGTCCCGGCAGACCGGCCGGACCGCCGACGCGAAGAGGTTCCTGGACCGCTCGGGCAACTGGACGAACGTCTTCGACGCCAACGCCACCCAGCAGGGCGGCTACATCCGCGACCGGAAGGCCGACGGCACCTGGGCCGGCACCTTCACGCCGGGCACCGGCAGCGGTTTCGTCGAGGGGACCAGCGCGCGCTACACCTGGATGGTGTACTCGGACGTGGCGGGCCTCGCCGGCGCGATGGGCGGTGACGACCAGGCGGTGAAGCGGCTGGACGCCTTCTTCCGCACACCGGACGGGAAGTTCGACTTCTCGGCGAAGGACGACACACGCTACGACGCGACCAACGAGCCGGACATCAACGCCCCTTACCTGTACGACTACCTGGGCGCCCCCTACAAGACGCAGGAGACGGTCCGCGCGGAGCTGGACCAGCTCTGGACCGACACCCCTGGCGGCATCCCCGGCAACGACGACGCGGGGACGATGTCCTCCTGGTACGTCTTCTCGGCTCTCGGCATGTACCCGCAGAATCCCAGCCGGGCCGATCTGACGCTGACCGCACCGCTGTTCCCGCACGCCGTGGTGCACACCGGGCACGGAAAATCGATCACGGTCGACGCGCCCGCCGCCTCCGCGGACAACTCCTACATCCACGGTCTGAAGGTCAACGGCCGCACCTCCACCAAGCCGTGGGTGCCCGCCTCGCTCGTCACGCACGGCGGCAGGCTGGACTACACCCTCGGCTCCGCGGCGGACACCTCCTGGGGCGCGGCGAAGGCCGACGCCCCGCCGTCCTTCCCCGGCGGCGGTCTGAAGTACTTCACCGGCGCCACTCCGGACCAGCTGAAGATCGAGCCGGGCTCCGGAAGCGTGGAGACCACCGTCAAGGTGCAGAGCATAGAGACGAAGGCCACCACGGTGCATTGGACGGCGAAAGCTCCGGCCGGTGTCACGGTGACTCCGGCGGAGGGCGATTTCACCGTCCCGGCGCGCGGTTCGGTGAGCGCCGCGCTCAAGGTGTCGGCCGCAGCGGACACGGCGGAGGGCCACTACACGGTCCCGGTGACGCTCAAGTCATCCACGGGTGAGGAGCTCCCGAAGACCTCGGCCTCCGTGACCGTGGCCGAGAAGAACAGCATGCTGTGGAACCGCAACAGCACGGCCATTTCCGCCGACGACGAGAACCCGCAGGCCAACTTCGACGGCGAGGGCTGGAGCTACTCGGCCAAGGCGCTCGCCGCGGCGGGCGCGGAACCGGGCAGAACGGTCTCGTCCGGCGGCTTCGACTTCGGCTGGCCCGAGGTGGCGGCGGGCGACCCGGACAACATCGAGGTGGCCGGTACCGAACCGCAGGTGCTGAACGTTCCCCCGGCCTCCGGTGACACGAAGCTCAGCCTGCTGGGCAGCGCGGCCGAGGGTTCGGCCTCCGGGCAGGCGACGCTGACGTACACCGACGGCACCACGCAGCAGGCGGAGATCGGCTTCAGCGACTGGACGCTGGGCGGCGGCGCTCAGAAGCCGTCGTTCGGCAACACCGTCGCGGTGCACACCGCGTACCGCGACGTCCAGGGCGGCGGCACGGACCCGGTGGGCACCGAGATCTTCGCCACCGCCCCGATCGCGCTCCAGGCCGGCAAGCAACTGGCGAGCGTGACCCTGCCGTCCACCACGCAGGGCGGAGTGATCCACGTGTTCGCGGTGGCCACGGCCTGACGCACCCGGCACCGGAACGGGCCGTCGCGGCAAGGGGTTCCCTTGCCGCGACGGCCCGTTCGTGGTGATCAGACGAGGTCGAACCGGTCCAGGTTCATGACCTTGTCCCACGCGGCGACGAAGTCCTTCACGAACTTCTCCTTCGCGTCGTCGCTCGCGTAGACCTCCGCGACGGCGCGCAGCTCCGAGTTCGACCCGAAGACGAGGTCGGCGCGGCTGCCGGTCCACTTCACCGCACCGGTGGCGTCGCGGCCCTCGAAGGTGGTGGCGTCCTCGGACGTCGGCTTCCACGTCGTCCCGAGGTCGAGCAGGTTGACGAAGAAGTCGTTGGTGAGCACCCCGGGGGTGTCGGTGAGGACGCCGAGCGAGGACTGCTGGTAGTTGGCACCGAGGACCCGGAGACCGCCGACGAGGACCGTCAGCTCGGGGGCGGTCAGCGTGAGCAGGTTCGCCCGGTCGAGCAGCAGGTACTCGGCCGGCAGCCGGTTGCCCTTGCCGAGGTAGTTGCGGAACCCGTCGGCGGCCGGCTCCAGCTCGACGAAGGACTCCACGTCGGTCTGCTCCTGCGACGCGTCGACGCGGCCCGGAGTGAAGGGGACCTCGATGTCGAAGCCGGCGTCCTTGGCCGCCTTCTCGACGCCCGCGGCACCCGCGATCACGACGAGGTCGGCGAGCGAGACCTGCTTTCCGCCGGACTGCGCGGAGTTGAAGGTCTCCTGGACGCTCTCCAGGAGGCGGATCACCAGCGCCAGCTGGTCCGGCTCGTTGACCGCCCAGCCGTTCTGCGGCTCCAGACGGATGCGTGCACCGTTGGCGCCGCCGCGCTTGTCGCTGCCGCGGAAGGAGGAGGCCGACGCCCAGGCGGCGGAGACGAGCTCCGACACCTTCAGGCCGGAATCGAGGATCTGCGCCTTGAGCGAGGCGACGTCAGAGGCGTCGACGGTCTCGTACGTCCTGGCGGGGAGCGGGTCCTGCCACACCAGCGTCTCGGCCGGGACCTCCGGGCCGAGGTAGCGCACGACCGGGCCCATGTCGCGGTGGGTCAGCTTGAACCAGGCGCGGGCGAAGGCGTCGGCGAACTGCTCGGGGTTCTGGTGGAAGCGCCGCGAGATCTCCTCGTACGCCGGGTCGAACCGGAGCGAGAGGTCGGTCGTGAGCATGGTCGGCGCGTGGGTCTTCGACGCGTCGAACGCGTCGGGGACGGTACCCGCGCCGCCGCCGTCCTTCGGCCGCCACTGGTGGGCGCCGGCCGGGCTCTTGAACAGCTCCCACTCGTACCCGAAGAGGATGTCGAAGAAGCTGTTGTCCCAGGCGGTCGGGGTGTCCGTCCAGATGCCCTCCAGACCACTGGTGATCGCGTCGGCGCCCTTGCCGGTGCCGTACGTGCTCTGCCAGCCGAGGCCCTGCTGCTCCAGCGGGGCGGCCTCCGGGTCGGGGCCGACGTTGTCCGCCGGGCCAGCGCCGTGGGTCTTGCCGAAGGTGTGGCCGCCCGCGATCAGGGCGACCGTCTCCTCGTCGTTCATCGCCATCCGGCGGAACGTCTCGCGGATGTCGCGGGCCGCGGCGATGGGGTCCGGGGTGCCGTTCGGGCCTTCGGGGTTGACGTAGATGAGGCCCATCTGGACGGCGCCGAGCGGGTTCTCCAGCTCGCGGTCGCCGGTGTAGCGCTCGTCACCGAGCCAGGTGGTCTCGGGGCCCCAGTAGACGTCCTCGTCGGGCTCCCACACGTCCGCGCGGCCGCCGCCGAAGCCGAAGGTCTTGAAGCCCATCGACTCCAGGGCGACGTTTCCGGTGAGCACGATGAGGTCGGCCCAGGAGAGGTTCTTGCCGTACTTCTTCTTGACCGGCCACAGCAGTCGGCGGGCCTTGTCGAGGCTCGCGTTGTCCGGCCAGCTGTTGAGCGGTGCGAACCGCTGCTGGCCGGCTCCGGCGCCGCCGCGTCCGTCGCTGATCCGGTAGGTACCGGCGCTGTGCCAGGCCATCCGGATCATGAAGGGGCCGTAGTTGCCGAAGTCGGCGGGCCACCAGTCCTGCGAGGTGGTGAGCACCTCGGCGATGTCCCGCTTCACGGCCGGGAGGTCGAGGCTCTTGAAGGCCTCCGCGTAGTCGAAGTCCTCACCGAGGGGGTTCGCCACGGCGGGGTTCTTGGCGAGGATCTTCAGGTTGAGCCGCTCCGGCCACCACTGGCGGTTTCCGCCGCCCTGGGTCGGGTGCGGCGCGCGACCGTGCGCGACCGGGCAACCGGACACCTCCTCGGGCTTCGGGTCGGTGACGATCGCGTCGTGGTTCTCAGTCATGGAAATCCTTCCGGACGGGGCGGATCACATTGCTTTGGAACTGAGGGTGGTGGAACCGAGGGTGGCGATGGATCCGGGTGTGATGGCCCTGATGGCACTGAGCGTGGTGGCCACGGCGGTGACGGGCTCGCGGGGCGATCGCGGCGGCGCGCGCGTACCGGCGCCCCGAAGGCGATCGCCTCCCGATGGAGGCGGTCACGGTCCGGATGCCGGCGTGAGCGCACCCGTCTCCTGAAGCCACGCACTTTCCCCTGCTGTTGACCTGACCCTTGGCTGTCAGCCGGAACCGATCCTACGATGGACCTAGTCCAAGTCAATACGACAGACGGGTCTGCGCGAATCATTCGCCGGACGACGCACAGTTAGGCTGGTGGGGCATGAGTGACCTGCTGACACGACTCCGTGAACGCGGCTGGCGCATGACCGCTCAGCGCCGGGTGGTCGCAGAGGTCCTCGCGGGCGAGCACGTCCACTTCACGGCCGACGAGGTGCTCGTGCGCGCCGTCGCCCGGCTGCCGGAGATATCCCGCGCCACTGTCTACAACACCCTCGGTGAGCTGGTGGCGCTGGGCGAGGTGGTCGAGGTGGGCACCGACGGCCGGGCCAGGCGCTACGACCCGAACGCCCACCACCCGCACCAGCATCTGGTGTGTTCCGCGTGCGGCACCATCCGGGACGTACACCCCGACGCCGACCCGCTGGCCGGGCTGCCGGACTCCGAACGGTTCGGCTTCACCGTCTCCGAGGTCGAGGTGACGTACCGGGGACTGTGCCCCGACTGCGTCGACGGATGACTCGCACCCGCACGCACCCCAATAGCACGAACATTGAGGTTTAGTCAACTCCCGCATCGCACCCCCTGCGCTACCGGCTGGTGGAGTGGCCACCTCGCGAACGGACCGCCATTGGCGGTCCGTTCGTTTTTCTAAGCTGGTTTCATTTTTGATCGAGTTTGACCACCGAAGCGATTAGGTCGCCTTGCGAGTGACCTCAATACGACAAACACCAAGCAGTTTTGCTCTTCATGCGGTGATCGCGCACGCCGTCACTCCTAGATGCTGCATGGTAGGCAATCCAAGCCGCCGCTCGAAGGGTTCATCTTCATGTCCGCCCCCTCAACTTCGGACCCTTCGGACCCTTCACCGGAGCCTAATTCCAGCTTCGAACCAATTTCCGAACCTAACCTCAATCTCGAACTCTCTCGCCAGTTGCACTCGATCGAGGCAGAGTTGACCAAGCTACGGAAGCAGCAGCGCCTCGGCCAGGCCGCACGAATGGTCAGCCTTCTCGTTGCCGCGCGAGAAGCACTCAATGGAACCGACGGCGAAGTCTGGGCCGTGATGGCGAGGTCGGCACGGCAATTCGCGAAACTGTTCGACTTGTTCGATGAGTGAAGAGGTGTGTGATGAGCGACCATCAGACTTCCGGGCCCTTTAGGTCTCCCGTTTCTATAGAACGTCAGAATACCTGGGTGGAAGCCGCTCTGGCGACCCCGCATGTGAAGTCACCCCGCGCCGCCCTGCAGAACGCGGCTGCATTCCTCGTCGACCCAGAGCACACCCTGAGCGAGCCGGACGTCCACGGTGTTCGCACCCTGAGGGAGGGGGCCCTGCGGACCGTACGCACGGATGCGGGCGAAATGCTCGTAGTCGAAGTACAGATGCACGGAGTGGCGGGGGTCGTATGGGAGCACAACGAACGGATCAGCTCCCTCTGGCACTCAACGGCGGACCCCGCGGTCGTCGGCGCGACCAAACGCTCCCTCACCAGGGTCCGCCCCTGGCCTCGCGAAAATGTCGAGGAAGGTGATCAGCCGTACGCGGCCCTGCTCAGCGACTCCCCCAATCGACAGTGGCTGACCTCGAACACGGAAGAGGCCTCCGACGAACTGGACCGCCGCGACGGCCTTCGTTCATACGACTTGAAGGAAGATCTGGTCCTCAATGGCCAGCAGGAACCGGGCATGTACATCCCTCAACGGTTCTGCCTCGTTGAACAGCCCCAGCTCAATTCCGAGGGCGCGCCGGTACATCCCGCTGAATACGTGGGCTGGATGGCAGTTCGAGGAAATAATCGAACGAAACGACGTCAGGACATCTTTGGGCTGACATCGGCCGAGGTTCTCACCGGTGTTCCTGCAAGCAAGCTCGGTCTGCCCGGTGACGAGGTCTTCTTCGACCCGCAGTTCTGGCTGGAGAAACTTTCCGACCGGCTCAACCAGGAATGGGCCGAAGCCCGGCTCGCGGGTGATGACGAGGCCACGGCGATCCGCGCGACCAACGTGGCGGTGGTGACCGCTCACCTGGTCCTCGGCACACCGACCCCTGAACGCCTCTATCGCATTGTGCAGATGAGCAATCGCCGCGATCACGTGCATCCACCGCTGGAGTTCGTACCAAATGACCGGGGACGGGCCTTGGGGCGCAGCGTGCTCGGAATGTATGTGGCGCGCGGTGTTCTCGACGAGAAGGAATCACAGGTTCTGTCCGGCCTGGCTCCAGTCAGCGAACTGAGTGCTGCCGCCGAGGACGCCACGGTCTCGGAGCTGCGGGATCTCCGCTCCATGATGATCCTGCGAGAACTCTTTCCGACCGATCCACATAAAAAACTGCTGATCCGCCGGGCGCTCAGTGAGTCGCCTCCCTCGCAGCTGAGCAGCCCCGAGATCAACCGGCGTGCCCGCGCCTGGTCCGCACTGACGTCGGAGAGCTACCCGGACCCGTGGAATCCCCGTATCGCCGAGGTGTTCAATGCCGGGGCCGTCCGGGCCGGATTGGAGTTCTCCGGGCGCCCGCTCCGGGAACTGCTGAACGTAGCGGACAAGGACGACGACGCGTTCGAAGAGCTGGTCGCCTACCGGGCGGCCCACTGGCTGGCCGCTTTCGACATCATCGACGCCGACCGGGGCTCGCTCGCCGGCCAGAAGACGGACGACGACGACGGCGCCAAGGCGGCACGGGTCCGGCGCACGGTGAAGAACCATCTCAATGCCCTGCGGAGCAACCGGGTCATGGCCGTGGCCGTGCTGCGCGAGCTGGCGAGGGCCATGGACGAGGGAGACCGCAGGCCCGTCCGGGTCAGCCGTTCCGGGGCGCTGTTGATCGAGGAGATGAGCACGGCCTGGTTCGACAGGGAGTTCCCAAAGGATTCCGGCAAGCGCCGGCCCAAGGTGCCCGCCCCCAGGCAGAGCGGGAACGGCTCTGCCGCAGCGCGGAACGAGCCCGGCGGCGCCGGGGCCTCCACCCCGTTGTTTTCCCCGCACGGGTGGCCCGAGCAGCCCGGGGCCGCCCTGCCCACCCCCGTCCCGTCCCCGTCGGCCGGGGCGAGCACCGCACCGGCCGTGGGGGTGTCGGCCGGGATCGGGGCGACGGTGTCCGGCGCGGCCGTACCGTCCACGGCAGCCGGTTCCGGCCCCTGGCCCGCCGAGCCCACCTTCGAGGAGCAGGTGGACGCGGCGGTGGACCTGACCCGACAGCTGCTGGAGCTGGCGGAACGGGTGGAGGCATCGCTCACCGCGGTGTCGGCCGCGGCGGCGAAGGCCTCGGTCGACCGGCCCCTGGCCGGGAAGGCCGGGGGCGAAGCCGCCCGGAATCTGGCACGGACGCTGCCTTCGGTCCGCACGATGCGGGACACCGTGGAGGACCTGGGCGGGCGCACCGGGCAGTACGGGGCGTAGGGGCGGGGGCAGGCTTCGGTCCCGGCGCCGACATGAAAGCGACTGGACGGGATCAAGCCGGTCCCCGGCACCCGCCACCGCTCAGGAGAACGAGATGTCCGGTTTGTAGAGGTCGAGCCACAGCGCCAGGTCCAGAGTGCGTTCCAGACCGCGCCGGGACGCCTGGGTGATCTGCGGTACGTCGTGCTGCGCCGCGCGTGTGAGCCGGTCGCGGTCGACGAGGTCGAAGACGGGGTGCGAGGGCCGGGCCAGCAGATCCTTGGCGTGTCCCTGCAACGCGAGCGCGTATTTGGGGTCCTGGGTGGACGGATAGGGGCTCTTGACCCGGTCGTAGACCGACTTCGGCAGCACGTCGGCCGTGGCCTCGCGGAGCAGGGACTTCTCCCTGCCGTCGAAGGACTTCAGCGACCAGGGCGTGTTGTAGACGTACTCGACGAGGCGGTGGTCGCAGAAGGGCACGCGCACTTCGAGTCCGACCGCCATGCTCGCCCGGTCCTTCCGGTCGAGCAGGACGCGCACGAAGCGGGTCAGGTGCAGATGACAGATCTTGCGCATCCTGAACTCGAAGTCGCTCTCCCCGTCGAGGCGTTGTATCCCGGCGACCGCCGTTGCGTAGCTGTCCTGGATGTACGACGGGATGTCGAGGGCCGCCGTCAGATCGGGCCTCAGCACATCGGAGTCGTCCCCGAAATGCTGGGCGAAGCGCACAAGCCAGGGAAACGTGTCGGCGCGTCGCGCCTCCTCGTCGAAGAACTGCAGGTATCCGCCGAAGACCTCGTCGGCCGACTCCCCGGAGAGTGCGACGGTCGAGTGCTCCCGGATGGACCGGAACAGGAGGTACAGCGAGGCGTCCATGTCGCCGAAGCCCATCGGGATGTCCCGGGCCCGGATCACCTGGGCCCGCACCTCGGGGTCGGCCAGTGCGTGCGAGTCCAGCACGATGTCCCGGTGATCGGTGCCCGATGACCGTGCGACGTCGTGCACGTACGGCGTGTCCGGGGTGCCGCGCAGCTCGTCGGCGACGAAGTTGTCCGCCTGGCCGACGAAGTCGACCGCGAAGCTGCGCACCGTCTCGCCGTTCTCGGCCAGTTGGCGGGCGGCTATCGCCGTCATGGCGGAGGAGTCGAGCCCGCCGGAGAGCAGGGTGCAGCGCGGCACGTCCGAGACCATCTGGCGTCGCACGATGTCATCGAGGAGCGAGCGCACATGGGCGATGGACTCGTCCTTGCCGTCGGTGTGCGGTCGGGTCTCCAGCTGCCAGTAGACGTGCCGGCGCAGCCCGTTGCGGTCGACGGTGACGACGGTGCCGGGCTCGACCTCGCGCATCCCCTCCCACACCGCGTGGCCGGGTGTCTTGACGAAGGCGAAGAGCTCGCGCAGTCCGTCGAGACCGACGCGGGCGCGGGACAGCGGGTTGGCCAGGATCGCCTTGGGTTCGGAGCCGAACAGGACGCCGTCCGGGGTCTCGTAGTAGTAGAAGGGCTTGATGCCCATCCGGTCGCGGATCATGACGAGCTTGTCGAGGCGGCCGTCCCACAGCGCGAACGCGTACATGCCGTTGAGGCGCTCGGCGACCGCCTCGCCCCACTCCAGGTACCCGCGCAGCACGACCTCGGTGTCGGAGTCGGTGGTGAACCGGTGCCCGCGTCCGGCCAGTTCGCGTCGCAGCTCGGTGAAGTTGTACGTCTCCCCCGAGTAGACGAGGGCGACGGTGCCCTGCGGAGTGTCGGCCGTCATCGGCTGGCGCCCGCCGGGCAGGTCGATGATGGCCAGCCGGCGATGCCCGAGGGCGGCCGGGCCGTTGATCCAGCTGCCGCGGTCGTCGGGGCCGCGGCAGGACATCGTCTCCGTCATCGCGTCCAGAGTCGCGGACTCACTGTGCAGGTCGCGTTCGAAGGAGACCCAGCCGGTGATGCCACACATGCGCTACCTCCTGCGTGCTGTCGTCGACCGGGGCCCGGGAACCACAGCTGAACAGCGGATTCGAGGCCTGCGCCACTCCCGGCCGAACTAGATGTACTGCGCAGTTACGTAACGAGAGTGCGTCGCGCCATTGCATACGGTCAACGTGGCCGTAACACGGCCGGGACCGCCACCCGCACGCTTTCGGCCGCCCGCCGCACGAACCCGCGTCGCGCCGTCCGGGGCAAGCCGCACCGCAGCGGCCCGGACAGGCGGCGAGGAGAAGACGGAGCAACACATTCCGGCCATGGGCAAAGACTTACCCATGGTCGCGAAGCACTCGCCCGTCAGCGATTGCGGGACGGCCTCAGTCCTGCCAGTAGAACAACAGGGTGTCGACGCCGACGGGTTCACGCTCCCCGAAGTAGTAGACGCACAGCCCGGTGACCCGGATCGCACCGGTGGTCTCGTCGATCCAGCGGAAGCCGGCCGATTCGACCGCGTCGCGGGCGGCGGCATCGGTGCCGGACCCCGTGACGAACCGCCCGAGGGTGCTGACCCACACCTCGCTCCCGCCGCACTCGATCACGTGATAGGTCCCACCTCCCTGGTGGTGGTACTCGCCGCACGGGACAGGAGGTCCGGGCGCCTGCCCGGCCGCCGTCAACGCAGCTATCACCCGGCTGAGTCGCCCGTCCTGATCCGGGGGCACGGGCGGCTCGGCGCACAGCGCCTCCACGCGCCAGCGGGGATCGCTCTGCCGTTCGCAGCGCCCCGCGTACTCGTGCACGATCGCACCGCGGAGTTCCTCGTCCAGTCCGTCCACCTCGACCCGGGGGCTCCCCAGCGCCTCGTACGCGGCCCGGGTCTCGTCCACGTCGCCGGTGAGGCGGTGCAAGGCGTACGCGGCCCAGAGCGCGGCGTCCTCCGTCGGCGCCTCGCCCAAATAGCCGCGGAGCCGTACCGGATCGGACAGGAGCGACTGGGCCAGGTACGCGACGCCACGATCGGGGTCCGCCAGCGCGTCGGTCACATCCGCTCCCGCACGATGCCGCATCCGGACGCGAAAGGCGCGGTCCTCCGGCCGCACGACACCGATATCGGCGAGGATCGCCTCGGCCCCGTACCGCGTGACCAACTCGTCCAGCCCGTCCTCCCCGGCTGCCCGCCAACGCGCCCACGGAGAGGCCGCGAGCGTCACCAGCTCGGGCGCGGCCGAACGGTCACCGAACACGCCACGCGCCTTGAGGATCGCCTCCGGCACGCCGTACGAACGCTCGTGCCGACGGTCCTCGTGCCTCAGCCAGGGCAGCAGCTCCGACGCCCGGTCCGTGAGGAGGCCGAGCAGCGCGACGCGTACCTCGGCCACGTCTTCCGGGTCGCATACGCGCGCGATCAGCTCGGCTGCGTACCGTTCCGGCACCCGCCCGGCGAGCGCGAGAACGCAGGATCTGCGCCGCCACCACGGGTGCGCGGGGTCAGCCACGTACCGGGCGAGTTCACCGGCGTCGAACTCGCTCAGGCCGACAGTGTCGGCACGCCCAGCGGACGGCACCAGCGTCTCGATGTTTCGCATGTGCGGATGCTACTGACGGCCGCCGGGGGGAAGTTCGGGGCGGGGTTCTCTCCTGACCTCCGTCCTGGGCAGTCTCGTCGCCCCCGCAGCGGCGCACAGGCAGAGGCCGAGGACCCACCAGAAGGTGTCGCCGAACGCGGCGGGGATGTCCGGGGCGCGGGCCGACAGCCGGTTCTGGAGGACCACCGCGAGGGCCGCGGTGCCGATCGAGCCGCCGACCGTGTTGAGCAGGTTGAGCGCGCCGGAGGCACGGGGAAGATGTTCGGGCTCGATGCGGCTGTAGACGATGTTCATCACGGGTGCGCCGACCATCGCCATGCCGAAGCCACGGACCGCCAGGGCCATGACGATCACGCCGTCCGGCGGGCCGTGGTGGAGCTGGGTGAAGGGGGCGGTGCCGACGAGGATCAGGACGATGCCGGTGACCACGAGGGTTCTTGGCGCGACCTTGCTGATCGTTCGGGTGACCAGTACGGAGCCGGCCGCCGCGCCGATCCCCTGTGGGGCGAGGAGCAGGCCCGCCTCCCAGGCCGACATGCCGCGGCCGGTCTGGAAGTAGAGCGGCAGCAGGAACATCGTGCCGAAGACCGACGCGCCCAGGACGAGCAGGGAGAGGGCGGCGGCGCCGAAGGGGGGCCGGGTGAACAGGCGGGGGTCGACCAGTGGGGTGCCACGGGTCCGCAGGCCGTGCGCGGTGAAGCCGGCCAGCATCGCCAGGCCCGCGACGACGCCCGCGGTGGCCGGGGCGGTGCGGCCGTGGGCGACCTCGGTCAGGCCGAACACCAGGACGGCCAGGCCGGGCGAGAGCAGCAGGGCTCCTCGCAGGTCGAACGGCGTCCGCCGGTTCGCCGGCGGCACCGCCGGCACGTAGCGGCGGGCCAGCAGGGCGGCGGCCAGGCCGATCGGCAGGTTGACCAGGAACAGCCACGGCCAGGGCGCCACCGAGAGGATGGAGCCGCCGGCCAGCGGGCCGAAGACCGGTGACAGCAGCGGGACGACCGCGACGACGCTGATCACCCGCCCGGTGCGGCCCGGCCCCGCGACGCGGGCCAGCAGCGCCTGTCCGGTCGCGGGCAGCAGCCCGCCGCCGAGGCCCTGGATCACCCGGAACACGATCAGGCTGGTGACCGACCAGGCCGACGCGCAGAGCACGGAGCCGAGCAGGAAGACGCCCACGGCGGCGAGCCAGGTCCGCCGGCCGCCGTACCGGTCGGCCAGCCAGCCGGACGCGGGCACGGCGGCGACCACGGCCAGCAGATAGCCGGTGGTGACCCACTGGATCTCGGCGACGGAGACGTCGAACTCGTCGGTGAGGCGGTCGATTCCGACGCTGACGATCGTGGCGTCCAGTGTGGCCATGAAGGTGCCGAGCACCAGGATGAACGCGATCCGCAGCAGTTCCCGGTCGACCCGCTCCCCCGGCGGTGCGGCGTTCGCGCTCATCGGTCCTCCAGCAGGGCGAGGACGTCGTCGTCGAGGCGCTCGTCCATGTCCCTGAGCAGGTCGAGCAGTTCCTCCGCGAGTCCGGGGGCGGCGATCCGGCGGGCGAGTACCCCGGTCCAGCCGTCGCCGTCCGGCATGACGGTCAGGGTGACCGGGTGATGGGTGGCCTCGCGGAAGCGGGTTCCGACGACGGTGAGCCCTGGGGCGGGTTCGCGGAGGCGGTCCGGGTCGACGGGGTAGTTCTCGAACACCACCATGCTGTCGAACAGCCGGCGCCGTCCCGTCAGCCGCTCCAGCTCCGGCAGGGGTACGTGGTGGTGCTCGATCAGCTCCCGCTGCCGGGACTGGAGCCGGGTGAGGGTCTGTGCGAGGGTGCCGTCGAGCCGGGCCCGTACCGGCACGGTGTTGGCCAGCAGTCCGATGATCTCCTCGACCCCCTCCAGTTCCGGCGGGCGGCAGGACACCATGGCGCCGAAACAGACGTCCTGGTGGCCGGACCGGCGGGCGAGCAGCACCGACCAGGCGCCCTGCACCAGGGTGTTCGGGGTGAGGCCGCGCCGGGCCGCGAGGCGGGTGAGGCGGGCCACCAGATCCGCGTCGAACTCGATGGCCTCGGGTTCCTGCCGGGCCGGGCCGGGTTCGCCGCCGCCCAGGTAGTCGCCCTCGGGCAGTCCGTCCAGTTCGGCCGCCCACGCGCCGAGGTCGGGTTCGTGCTCGGCGCTCCAGCGCAGGTAGCCGGCGAACGGCACGGGGGCGGGCAGCTCCGGGGCCCCGCCGCGCAGCCTCGCCGTGTACAGGGCGAACAGTTCGGTGAGGATGCGCGGGGCCGACCAGCCGTCGGAGAGCACGTGATGGCTGGTCAGGACCAGCTCCGCGCGTTCGGGGCCGCACCGGATCACGGTCAGCCGCAGGAGCGGGCCGTGGGCGAGGTCGAACGGCTCGGCCAGATCGGCCGCCAGCACCTGATCGGCGGGCCCGTCCGCCAGCCGGAAGTCCGGCCGGGGCGATCGCGGGATCACCGCCAGATCGGCGGGGAACACGGCGGCCAGGTTCGGGTGGCGGCCCAGCAGGTCGGTGCCCGCTGCGCGCAGCGCGTCGGTGTCGAGCGGGCCGGCGAGGGAGAACGCCGACTGCACGGTGTACGGGTCGGGGCGCTCGGTACGCGAGTGCCGCAGCATCACCTCCTGCAACGGAGTCAGCGGCTGTACGTCGGCGGCCGGGCGGTCCTGGTCGAGTGCGCTGAGCTCGGGGGCGGCGGCGACGCGCAGGAGCGCGTCCCGGATGTGCCCGGCCAGGGCCTCGGTCTCGGCGGTGGTGAACAGCGCGGAGGGCCAGGTGATCCGGATCCCCAGCGCGTCGTCGCGTACCAGGGCGTTGACCATCAGGCTGTACGGCAGGGGCATGGTGTCGGAGCCGTTCGAGCCGAGCGGGTCGGCGTCCGGGGGCGCCTGCCAGGGCGTCTCCCGGTCCGGGGCTCCGGGGTAGCGTCCGAGGTAGTTCCAGGCGATCTCCGGTGCCACCGGGTCCAGCAGGCCCGCGGCGGTGAGGATGCCGTGGCCGAGGCCGTCGCCCTGGGCGCGCAGCCGCTCCCTGACCGCCTTCACGTCGTCGCCCGCTTCGAGCCTGACGGGGTGGACGGCGGTGAACCAGCCGACGGTCTGGGAGAGGTCGACCTGTCGGGGGCGGCCGTGGCTCTCCAGCGCGACCAGTACCTCCGGTGTGCCGCGCCAGTCCCGTACCGCCTGCGCGAGTGCCGTCAGCAGTACGGCGTCCGGCGTGGTGCGGTATGCGGCCGGCAGCGTGGTGATCAGGGCGCGGGTCGGTTCGGGGGCGAGCCGGATCTCGTGGTGCTCGGCGGTGGCGACGGTGTCGCGGGCCGGGTCGAGGGGGCGGGCGAGCGCCGGGGTGGCGGTCATCCGCCGCCAGTGCGGGAGTTCGGAGCTGCGGTCGGCGTCGTGCAGCGAGCGTGCCCAGCCGAGGAACGACTGGCCGTGCCGGGTCAGGGTTCCGCCGGAATGGGCGTGCTCCAGGTCGTCCAGCAGGACGCGCCAGGACACCCCGTCGACGATCAGGTGGTGGGCGATCAGGAGGAGCCGGCCCGGCCGGTCCGCTCCGGCATCCACCCAGACCGCGCGCAGCAGCGGTCCGGTGCGCGGGTCCATCGACGCGCGGGCCGCGGCGATCGCGGCGTCGGACGGGACCCGCAGGTCTCCGGTCGCCGAGACGCGGGTGAGTACGTCGGCGGCGGTCACCGCGCCGGCCGGCGGGATGTGCAGGGTGTCGCCGGTCAGTCGGGCCCGCAGTACGTCGTGGCGGGCGAGCAGCGCGTCGAGCGCGGACCGCCAGCCCTTCTCGTCGCCGCCCGGCGGGACGCAGACTTCCACCCACTGGCAGAAGCCGTCCGCGGCCGATCCCGCCCGGCGCAGCAGGTCGCGCATGAGCGGGGTCAGCGGAGCGTCTCCGGTCGTGGGGGCCTGTCCGGCGTCGAGGGCGGCGGCCCGTTCCGCGATCCCGGCGACCGTCTCCCCCTCGAACACGTCCTTGGCGGTCAGGCCGAGCCCCTGGCGGCGGGCGCGCGAGACCACTTGCAGCGAGACGATGCTGTCCCCGCCGATGGCGAAGAAGCTGTCGTCGGGTCCGATGTCATCGGTGCCGAGGACGTCGCGGAACACGCCGAGCAGGACGGCTTCGGCCCGGTTCGCGGGTTCCCGCCGGGCCGCCGCCCCGGTCTCCGGGGCAGGCAGTGCGGCGGTGTCGAGCTTGCCGCTGGGGCTCAGCGGCAGCCGGTCGATCGGTACGAGCGCCGTCGGCACCATGTGGTCGGGCAGTTCCCCGGCCAGGTACGCGCGGACCCGCGCGGTGTCGAGTTCGGCGCCGTCGACGGGGATGACGTAGCCGACGAGCCTGCCCTCGCGGACGATGACGGCGCAGGCGCGGACGTCGGGGTGGCCGGTCAGGGTGGACTCGATCTCGCCCAGTTCGACGCGGAAGCCGCGGATCTTGATCTGGTGGTCGGCGCGGCCGAGGAACACCAACTGTCCGTCCGGCCGCCACCGCACCAGGTCTCCGGTGCGGTACATCCGTTCGCCGGGCGGGCCGAACGGGTCGGCCACGAACGCGGCGGCGGTCAGCCCCGGGCGTCCCAGGTAGCCACGGGCCAGGCTCGGCCCGGCGAGGTACAGCTCGCCCGTGACGCCGGTCCCGGCCGGCTGGAGTCCGCCGTCCAGGACGTAGGCGCGGACGCCCGGGTCGGGGCGGCCGATCGGCAGCGGTCCGGGGTCGTCCGGGTCGTACTGCCAGGTCACGGAG
Source organism: Streptomyces sp. NPDC057900 (assembly GCF_042887885.1). Classification (NCBI taxonomy): domain Bacteria; kingdom Bacillati; phylum Actinomycetota; class Actinomycetes; order Kitasatosporales; family Streptomycetaceae; genus Streptomyces; species Streptomyces sp. NPDC057900. The sequence continues at coordinate 363,590 of NZ_JBHVOI010000006.1, read as the reverse complement.
TTGATGGTGACCTCGGTCGGGCCGTAGGCGTTGAACAGCGCCCGGCGGCCCTCGCCCCAGCGTCGCGCCAGCTCGGGGTCGAGGCGCTCGGCGCCGACGACGAAGAACACGTCGGGGCCGACGGTGCGGTCGTCGGGCATCGCGGCCAGGAACGAGGGCAGCAGGTTCACTCCGGTGACCCGGTGCTCGGTGATGTAGTCGAGCAGTTCGTCGCCGGGTACCCGCACCTCCTCCGGGGCGATCACGGAGGTGCCGCCGGAGAGCAGCGGCACCATGGTCTGCCAGAACGCGACGTCGAAGCCGGTCGAGGCGAAGTGCAGGTACCGGTCGTGCTCGGTGACGCCGACGACGTCCTCCTGGAGGGCGATCAGGTCGGGAACGCCCCGGTGGGTCACGCCGACGCCCTTGGGGCGCCCGGTGGTTCCCGAGGTGTAGATGACGTAGGCGAGCGCGTCCTCCGTGAGCCGGGCGCGTGCGTCGGCGGGGTCGGTGTCGGGGACGGCCGTGAGGGTGGCCGGGTCGTCGAGCCGCAGGACCGGGATGTCGCGGTCGACGGGCAGTTCGGCGCCGGTCGTCACGGCGGCGGCCGGGTTGATGTCGTCGAACATGTAGGCCAGCCGCTCGCGCGGGTAGCTCGTGTCCATCGGTACGTACACCGCACCGGCCTTGGCGACCCCGAAGAGCGCCACCGTCATCTCGATGTCGCGTCCGAGCAGCACGGCGACCGGGTCCTGGGGCCGTACCCCGCGTGCGATCAGTGCCTGGGCCAGGCGGTTCGCGCGCCGGTCCAGCTCTTCGTAGCTGAGGACACGGTCACGGCAGACCAGAGCCTCGGCGCCGGGCTTGCGGCGTACCCACGCGGCGAATTCGTCCAGCCAGTGCCCGCGCTCCCTGGCGGGTACGGCGTCGGTGCCGGTACGCAGCATCAGGGCCCGCTCCTCCGCGTCGAGTGCGGGGAGGCGGAGCGCGGGCCGGGCCGGGTCCTCGACGATCTCCCGCAGGAGGTTGCGCAGCCAGCGGCCGTAGTCGCGTACGGTCCGCGCGGTGAAGGCGTGCGGCTGGTAACCGAGGCCGATGGTGATCTCGTCGTCCGGGATGACGATGACGGTGAGCGCGTAGTGCGTGGCGTCGGTGATGTCCACCCCGGCCAGGTCGAGTCCGGGGGTGAGCGGGGTGCGCTTCCGGCTGGAGAGCGGGAAGTTCTCCATGACGAGCATCGTGTCGAAGAGTTCACCGACGCCGACGGCCCGCTGGATCTCGGGCAGTCCGACGTGGTGGTGCTCGGCCAGGACGACGCTCTCGGCGTGCACCCGGGCCATCAGGCCGAGCGCGGACTCGTCCTGGGTGTGCCGGACGCGTACCGGGATGGTGGTGCCGAGCTGGCCGATCATCGATTCGACGCCGTCGACCTCTGCGGGCCGGCCGGAGACCGGGCAGCCGAACACGACGTCGCGGCGGCCGGTGAGCCGTCCCAGCAGCAGGCCCCACGCGGTCTGGAGGACGGTCGTCAGGGTGACGCCCTGTTCGCGGGCGAACGCGCGCAGCCGGTCGCTGAACTCGTGGCCGAGCCCGATGGTCTCGCGGCCGGGCCGCTCGACGCCGGTCCCGGTGCTCGCGGGTGCCAGCCGGGTGGCGTCGTCCACACCGTCCAGCGCGTCCCGCCAGGCGGCGAGTGACGCCTCCCGGTCCCGGGCGGCCAGCCAGCGGAAGTACTCCGACAGGGGCGGGGCGGCCGGTACGGCGGGGCCGCCGCTCAGTTCGGCGTAGAGGGCGAGCAGGGTGCGGCCGACCAGCGGCATCGACCAGCCGTCCAGCAGGGCGTGGTGGTTGGTGATGACCAGCTTGTGCTCGGCGGGCCCGACGCGGGACAGCAGGAAGCGGATCAGCGGCGGCCTGGCCGGGTCGAAGGGGCGCTCCAGATCGGCGCGCGCCGCTTCGGGGAACCGGTCGTCCTGGCGCCATTCCAGGGCGACTTCGGCGGGGATGACCTGGACGACGTCGTCCCCGGCGGTGCCCAGGTACACCCGCAGGGCGGGGTGGCGGCGCAGCAGTTCGCGGGCGGCCTCCGCCATCCGGTCCGGCTCCAGCTCCCCGGCCAGGGTGGTCACGGCCTGGACGACGTAGACGTCGGTGTCCTGCTCCTCGCGGACCAGGGTGTGGAAGGAGAGCCCGAGCTGGAGCGGGGTGGCGGGCAGGATGTCGGTGATCGGGCCGGTGCGTTCGAGGGCGTCGATGGCGGGCTGGTCGAGGCCGACGAGCGGGAGGTCGGACGGCGTGAGCCCGCCCTCGGTGTGGAGCGCGTGCGCGGCCAGCGCGTCCAGGGCGGCGGCCCAGGCCTCCTGGAGGGCGGACACGGCGTCGGCGCCGAGCACTCCCGTCGCGGCGGTCCACTCGACGGCGAGCCGGGGCACGCCCTCCTCGTGGACGAAGCAGTTGAGGGCGAGGATCTGCTCCAGGGCCTTGGCCGCGGGCTCGATCACCGAGAAGGCGTCGCGTTCCGGCAGGCGCCAGCCGGTGGCGGACAACGGGGCGAACCTGCCGAGGTAGTTGAGCAGTACGTCCGGCGGCGGAGTGGCGGCCAGCTCGGGGCCGGCCTCCGGGTCGAGGTGGCGCAGGACGCCGTATCCGACCCCGCCGTCGGGGACGCCGCGCCGGGCCTCCTTGGCGGCGCGAATCGCCTGCCCGACGTCGTCGCGGACGGGGACGAGCACCGGGTACTCGCTGGTGAACCAGCCGACCGTGCGGGCCAGGTCGAGGTGTTCGCGGCCGTGGCCCTCCATCGAGACGGTCAGCGCGTCGCCGGTCAGGCCCCAGCCGCGCAGGGCGAGGACGAGTGCGGCGAGCAGGACCTCGTCGACCCCGGCCCGGTAGGCGGCGGGCAGTGTGGTCAGGAGCGCCTCCGTGGCCTCGGCCGAGGCGACGGTGACGGACCGGTGGGCGGTGGCGACGGTGTCGCGCCGCTGGTCCAACGGCCTGGCTCCGAGCCGGGCGGCGGCGGCGAGCGCGGTCCGCCAGTGGTCGAGCTCGCCGCGCCGCGCGCCGGATTCCCCCTGTCCGGCGAGGAGCAGCGCGTGCTGCCGCCAGGACGCGCCGACCGGTTCGAGCGTGCCGCCGGTGCAGGCGGTGTGCAGGTCGGGCAGCAGGACGCGCCAGGACACACCGTCCATGGCGAGGTGGTGCACGACGACGACCAGCCGGTCCGGTGTGTCCTGTCCGGTACGGAGCAGGGCCGCCCGCAGCAGGTCACCGGAGCTCGGGTCGAGTTCGGCCGCCAGCCGCTCCGCCAGGGCGGTCACGTCCTGACCCCGGACCTCGTCGACGACCGGCCGCACCGTGCCGCGCGGCAGGACCTCCAGCCCGTCGGCCACCCGCAGCCGCAGTGCGTCGTGGTGGTCGAGCACGGCCCGTACGCCGGTGACCAGGTCGTGGTGGGCGAGTTCACCGACGTGCAGCGCGGTCCACTGGGCGTATCCGGCGACGACGCCGGTGTCCGGGTGCGGGTCGAGCAGGCCGCGTGCGATCGGCGGCGCGGGTACCGGCCCGACCGGCACGTCCACCGCCTCCGGCGCCTGTGCCAGCGGTTCGGCGGAGGCCGCCAGCGCGGCGAAGGTGCGGCGGGCCAGCAGGTCCCGGGGGCGCAGCGCGAGGCCCGCCGCCCGCAGCCGGCTGCTGACGGTGATCGCGGTGATGCTGTCGCCGCCGAGGGCGAAGAAGTCGTCGTCCACGCCGACCCGTTCGACGTCCAGCGCCTCGGCCAGGACGGCGCACAGCAGCCGCTCCCGATCGGTGCGGGGCTCCCGGCCGGTGCCGCCGGACAGCGTGGGCGCGGGGAGGGCGGCACGGTCGAGCTTGCCGTTGGGGGTGACCGGCAGCCGGTCCAGCACCACGACCACCGCGGGCACCATGTGCTCGGGGAGCCGCTCGGCCAGGTGGGCGCGGGCCGCCTCGCCGGTGAGCGAGGTGGACACGACGTAGCCGACCAGCCGGGACGACCGCACTCCGGCGGCCGCCGCGGTGACTCCGGGCAGTGCGGCGAGCGCCGCCTCGACCTCGCCGGTCTCGACCCGGTGGCCGCGGATCTTGACCTGTCCGTCGCCCCGGCCCCGGTACTCAAGGCCCTGGCCGGGCCGCCACCTGGCCAGGTCTCCGGTGCGGTACATGCGGTCGCCCGGTGCGCCGAACGGGTCGGCCACGAAGCGCTCGGCGGTGGCCCCCGGCAGGCCGAGGTAGCCGCGGGCGAGGTGCGGTCCGGCCAGGTAGAGCTCACCGGCCGTGCCGTGCGGGACCGGTTGCAGCGCGCTGTCCAGGACGTAGGTACGGGTGCCCGCGAGGGGGTGGCCGATCGTCGGCCCGTCGCCCTCGATCCGGGCGGTGGTGCTGTCCACGGTGGCCTCTGTCGGCCCGTAGATGTTGCGTGCGGTGACACCCGATTCGCTGACCCGTCGCCACAGCGCGGGCCCGGTGGCCTCGCCGCCGAGGACCAGGAGCGTCGGGCGCAGGTCCAGCAGCCCGCCCTCGATGAGCGGTGCGGCCATCGACGGGGTGGTGTCCACGATGTCGATGCCGTCGCGGGTGTACGCGGCGAGCAGGGCGTCGGCGTCGCGGGCGGTCTCGGTGTCGTAGACGTGCAGTTCGTGTCCGCACAGCAGCCACACCAGGTGGTCGAACGCGGAGTCGAAGGCGAAGGAGTAGGTGTGCGCGACGCGCAGTTGCCTGCCTGCGGCCTGCTCCGCCTCGGCCACGACGGTGGCCCGCTGGTGGTGGAGCAGCGAGGCCAGCCCGCCGGCCCGGCCGAGGACGCCCTTGGGGCGTCCGGTCGATCCGGACGTGTGGATGACGTAGGCGAGGTGCTCGGGGTGCCGGGGCGCGGCCAGTTCACCGGACGTCAGGGGCGCGCCGGACAGCCGGGCCGCCTCGTCGAGCAGGGTCTCCCACGGGAGCCCTTCGGTCGCGCCTGCGGTCAGGACCAGCGCGGGGCGGGTGTCCTCGATCAGTTCACGCAGCCGCTCGGGCGGGTGCGCGACGTCCAGGGGCAGGAAGGCTGCCCCGGCGTCCAGCACGGCCAGCAGCGCGACCACCGAGTCGGCCGAGCGGGGCAGCGCGAGCGCCACGACGTCGTCGGGGCCGATCCCCCGGGCCCGCAGCGCACGGGCCACCCGGTGCACCCGGTCGGCCAGGTCCGCGGCGGTCAGCCGGTCCCCGTCGCAGACCAGGGCGGTACGGCCGGGCCCCGCGGCGGCCATCGCGGCGAACGCGGCCGGTACGTCCAGCGGTGTGCCGGGCAGGGCGGGCGGGCACCACTGGGCGGGCAGCCGGTCCGCGTCGCCGGTCAGGGCGATCCGGCCGACGGGCAGTCCGTCGGTCAGCCCGGACAGCAGGGCAAGCAGCCCGGACAGCAGCGCGTCGACCGCGGCCCGGTCCTTGGACCGGGCGTCGACCTCGAACCCGAGCAGCAGCCCGCCGTCCCGGGTCTGCAGGACGCTGAGGCCCATGTCCTCCGGCGGTCCGCCCGCGACGTTGCGCATCACGCCGCCTGCCCCGGCGAAGTCGATCGCCAGGTCGAACGCCTTGAGGTTGATCCCGCGTCCGTGCAGCAGCGCGCCCGCGCCGGGTGCTCCGAGGTCCCTGGGCAGGTCCTCGCCCCGGTAGCGCTGGTGCTCCCGCATCTCGCGCATGGTGGCGGCGACCCGCCGGCTCAGCTCCCCCAGTCCGTCGCCGCCGCGCACGGTGACCCGCAGCGGCAGCACGTTGACGGCCATGGCGGGGGTGCGCAGCTCGGCCGAGCCCGCCCGGCACATCAGCGGCAGCGCGAACACCAGGTCGGTGCGGCCGAGCATGCGGTGCAGGAACGCGGCGTAGCAGGCGATGAGTGCCTCGCCCCAGGCGACGCCCTCCCGGCCGGCGAACGCGCGCAGTCTGGCCGTCTCCTCGGGGGTGATCACGGCGCGGGCGGTCAGGGTGCGCTCGGGCGAACCGCCTGCCGTGTCGGGCTCGGCCGCGTCGTCGAGTTCGGGCAGCGGCGTGAACCGCTCGACCCAGTACGCGCGGTCCTCGGTGAACCGGTCGCTCTCCCGGTACGCCCGGTCGGCGGCGACGAGGTCCGCGAAACCGCCGAAGGTGGAGACGGGCGGCTCCGTCCCGCGCACCAGGGCGGTGTAGCGGGCGGCGGTGCGGCGGGCGAGCATCGCGGCGGTGTAGCCGTCGAAGACCAGGTGGTGGCCGAGCTGGGTGTACCAGACCTCGCGGTCGGACAGCCTGATGACGGTACGTGCGTACAGCACCCGGTCCGTCATCCCCCGGCACGCCTCACCCGTGCGGGCCCGCTCGGCGTCGACGAGGGCCTGGGCCGCGGCGGCGGGGTCCGCCGCGCCACTGACGTCGACCACCTCCGGCAGCCCGACCGGTTCCCCGCTCACCCTCTGGCGTGGCCCGTCCGGGGTGTCGTACACCCGCAGCCGCAGGGTATCGGCCTCCTCCGTGGTCGCCCGGACCGCCTCGGCCAGCGCGTCCGCGTCGACCGGCTCGCTGCCGGATATCTCGACCACGTCGCCGACCACGTAGTACGGCGAGTCGGGTTCCAGACGCTGCGCGTTCCAGATGCCCAACTGGGCACCGGTCAGGGCGAGAAGACCGTCCGAGGGCGCGCTTGCGGTGCTCAACTTACTCTCCTTGAAGTGTGGGTACGACCATCGGCGTGCCGGTCACCGGATCGGGGACGATGATGCTCGGCAGGTCGAACACGTCCTTGATCAGCGCGGCGTCCACGATGTCTCCGGGAACACCCTCCGCGACCACCCGGCCGTCCCTCATGGCGATCAGGTGGTCCGCGAAGCGGCAGGCCTGGTTGATGTCGTGCAGGACGGCGACCACCGTGCGGCCCTCGTCACGCAGCCTGGCGAGCAGTCCGAGCAGCTGGTACTGGTGGGTGATGTCGAGGAACGACGTCGGCTCGTCGAGCAGCAGGTAGGGCGTCCGCTGGGCGAGCACCATGGCCATCCAGACCCGTTGGCGCTGTCCACCGGACAGTTCCCGCACCGGCCGGCCGTGCAGGTCCTCGACACCGGCTGCGGCCATGGCCTCCGTGACGGCGTCCTCGTCCTCCGCGGACCAGAGCGCCAGCATCGACTGGTGCGGGAACCTGCCCCGGCCCACGAGCTGGCGGACTTTGATGTCGTCGGGCGCCAGGGGGTCCTGCGGCAGGAAGCCGAGCTGTCTGGCCAGCGCCTTGGTCGCGTAGCCGCCGACGTCGCGGCCGTCCAGCTCCACCTGACCGGAGTCGGGGCGCAGCAGCCGGACCAGTGCGCTCAACAGGGTTGATTTCCCGCAGGCGTTGGGGCCCACGACGGCGGTGAACGCGCCGTCGGGGATGTCGAGGCTCAGCCGTGTGGACACGACGCGGTCTCCGTAGCGCAGGGTGATCTCCCGCGCCGTCAGGCGTGCGGTCACGCGCGCCTCACCTCCTTGGTCAGCAGCCAGATCAGATAGCAGCCGCCGATCGCGGTGCTCACCACGCCGACGGGCAGCGCGACGGGCGCCAGCAGCATCTGGGCGATCAGGTCGGCGCCCTGGAGAAGCACCGCCCCGGTCAGCGCGGCGGGGAGCAGCGGCACGCCGGCGGCGCCCGCGAGCCTGCGGCCGATCTGCGGTGCGGCCAGCGCGATGAACGCGATCGGCCCGGCCACGGCGGTCACCGTGGCCGTGCAGCCGACGCCGACCAGCACCATCAGCAACCGCAGCCGGCCGAGACCGACCCCGGTGGTCACCGCGATCGCGTCACCGAGCGAGGCCTGGTGCATGGAGTGCGACCGTGCGGTCATCAGGGCCAGCAGCACGGCGATCACGGTGAACGGAATGCCCAGGTCCGACCAGCCCACGCCGTTGAGCGAGCCGGCGCTCCAGCCGACGGCGGCGATGGCCACTTCGAGTTCGGCGCGCAGCACGATCCAGGAGTTGATCGCGGTCACCATCGCGTTGAAGGCGATTCCGATGACCACCAGCCGCAGCCCGGAGAAGCCGCTGCGCAGCGAGAGCAGGTAGATGGCGGCCGCGACGAGCAGCCCGCCGAGCACCGAGCCGGTGGCCAGTTGCGCGGAGGTGCCGGACAGTACGGTCATGGCGACCAGGGCGCCGGTGTAGGCGCCGGCGTCGAGGCCGATGACGTCGGGGCTGCCCATCGGGTTGCGGGTGAGGTTCTGGAAGATCGCCCCCGCGACCCCGAGGGCGGCGCCGAAGACCAGTCCGGCCAGCACCCGTGGCAGCCGCCAGTCCCGGATCACCACGGAATGGTCCGCGCCGCTCAGTACGGCGAACACCTTGCCGGGGGAGGACCATGACGCCCCGTAGCAGAGGCCGAGCAGGCCGAGGGCGAGCATCAGGGCCGCCATCACGGCGACGAGCAGCACCGTGCGGCGTTCGGCCCTCAGTCCGAGCGCGTTCACAGTGCCCCCGCCCCGTAGCGGCGGACGGCCCAGATCAGCATGGGGCCGCCGAGGAAGGCGGTCACGATGGCCACCGGCACCTCACCGGTGGGCAGCAGGACCCGTGCGCAGATGTCGGCGACGAGCAGCAGGATCGGGCCCAGCACCATCGTGTAGAGGATCAGCCAGGGCACCGAACCCCCCGCCGGTCTGCGGACCAGGTGCGGCACGATCAGTCCGACGAAGAGGATGGGTCCGGCCACCGCGGTGGCCGCCCCGCTGAGCACGGTGATCAGCACCAGGGCCACGGCCCGTACCCGGCCCACCCCGGCGCCCAGGGTGTGCGCCACGTTCTCCCCGAGCGTCAGGGCGTTGAGCGGCCGGCTGAGCAGCAGCGCACCGAGCAGGGATACGCCGATCGCGGTCAACGGCAGTGCCAGGGGCACCTGTTCGCGCCCGGCCAGCGATCCGACCGACCAGAACCGGTAGCTGTCGAAGGTGTTAGGGAGCATCAGCCGCATGCCCAGCGCGACCCCGCCGAGCACCGCGGTCAGGGCGACGCCGGTGAGCACCAGGCGCAGCGGTGAGCGCTGCCCGACCGCGGCGACCAGCAGTGCGGCGAGTACGGATCCGGTGATCGCGAAGCCGAGTTCGCCCGCCTGGCCGGTGGCCAGACCGAGTGCGGAGCCGACGGTGACGGCGAACCCGGCGCCCGCGGTGACCCCGAGGATGCCGGGCTCGGCCAGCGGGTTGCGGGCGAGCGTCTGGATCAGGGCGCCGGACACGGCGAGCGCGGCGCCCACGGCGACGGCCAGCAGTGCGCGCGGCGCCCGGATGTCCCGGACGATCACGTGGTCGTCGTCGGTGGGCCGGAAGTCCAGCAGGGCCCGTACGACGTCGGCGGGCGGAACGTGGCGGGCTCCGACGCCCATGCTGAGGACGGCGACCGCTGCCAGCAGCACCAGTCCGCCGGCGAGCAGGCCGATCTGCGGCATGGCCCGCCCGGATCTCGCCGCCCGGTACGCGCGGCCCGCGACGGTCACCGGTTCAGCAGCGGAGCGAGCGACTTGTCGATCGCGTCCAGGGTCTTCATGGCTTCCCCGTAGGTCGCGGCCTCGGTGTAGCGGAACGGGAAGGCCTTCCCGGCCTTGACCGCGGGGAGGTTCTTCCAGAGCTTGGAGTCCAGGACGTACTGGACGGGCTTGGGGACGCTGCCGTCGGCGTTGACCGAGTACGTCATGACGTCGGCCTCGCGGAACGCGGCCGGGAGTTCCTCGATGGACGGGTACTCGCTCACCGACTGGGAGCCCGGTCCCGCCTTCTTGACCTTGCCGTAGTACTTCGCGCCGATGTCGTCCGCGATGTTGGTGCCCCACGAGCCGTCGAACTCGCGCTGGAAGGTGCCCTTGGCGGTGTCACCGTACGCGCCGACGTGGCCCAGCTTGAGCTGCGGCAGTACGTCCTTGTACGTGGCGGCCAGCGCGGCGGCCTTCTTCTCGTACGCGTTCTTCGCCACGTCGAACTGCTTGAGCGCGCCCGCGGCGTCGGACTGCTTGCGGGACAGCTCGCGCCAGGCGGAGGGAACAGTCGGGCCGATCGCCACGACCGGGGCGATGGACTCCAGGCGCTTGATGTCGATGTCGCCCAGGACCGGGGCGGGGACCCCGATGATGATCAGGTCGGGCTCGGCCTCGGCCACGGCCTCGTAGTTGGTCTCGGCCGCCTGCTCCCCCGCCACCTTGGGGAGCTTCTTGTAGGTGGCGAGGTCTTCCTTGGTCATCATCGGCTCGCCGCGCTGCCACGAGGAGATCCCGACCAGGGGCGCGTCGGCCTCGATCATGGCGGGCACGGCGTAGCCGGTGGCGACGACCCGCTTCGGGTGGGCGGGGATGGTGATCTTGCCGTTGTCCGCGGCGAACACCCGGGTCCCGCTCCCCTTCGAGGTATCGGACGCGCCGTCCGACGACGACCCGCACGCGGTCAGGAGGAGGGCCAGCGACACCGCGCCGACGAGGCCGGACGATCTGCGTATGGACATATAACGCTCCTTGTTACTTAGGTAAGGCTTACCTTAGTTGACGATCTTTGGGCAGAGCAACCGGCCGCCGGGCGCCGAGCCCGCCCGGCCGGCCGTTCGGCCGGCAGGTCAGTGCTCGTCCTCGTCGAAGTCGGCCACGCCGCGCTTCCAGTAGCCGGTGATGTCGTGGTCGGCCTTCGCCAGCCGCAACTCGTCGCGGACCCAGCGGCGCAGCGGTTTGATCTGACCCGCCTCGCCCGCGACCCACACGTACACCCGCTCCCCCTCGGGCACGCTCACCCCGGTCACGGCCCGTACCAGCGCGTCGCCGGTCCCGGCCGGCAGGCCGCCGCGGTGCAGCCAGCGCACCTCGAAGCCCTCGGGCGCCGAAAGCTCGATCTCCTGGGCGGCATCGGCGACTTCGATGAACGCCCAGCCCTTCGCACCCCTCGGGAACTCCTCCAGCCGGCGTGCGATCGCGGGCAGCGCCGTGATGTCTCCGGCGAGCAGGTACCTGTCGTAGGAGTCCGGGACGATCAGACCGCCGGGCGGCCCCGCGATATGCATGACGTCGCCCGGCCGGGCCGCGTGTGCCCAGTCCGAGGCGAGTCCGCCGTCGTGCGGGGCGATGTCGATGTCGATCTCCCGCGCGACCGGGTCGTGGCGGCGCACGGTGTACTCGCGCGAGACGAGTGCCGGACGGGGCCAGCGCAGCATCACCCCGTTCCGCTCGGGCAGCCGCAGCGTGCCGTCCGGATCGGGGAAGATCAGCTTCACGTGTTCGTCGGGCGCGTGGGCCTCGAACCCCTCGGCGCCCGCACCGCCCAGGGTGACCCGCAGCAGGCCGGTGCCGACCATGGCGGTGCGGACGACCTCGGTCGCCCGGATGCCGATCGGGTATCCCACCTTCTCCGCGTGCCGGCCCGTCCGGACCTCCGCGATGCGGTCCAGGTGGCGGTGCCGGTGGTCGGTCGCGCTCATGCCGTACGCTCCGTCAGCAGCGCTGTCCAGTGGGCGAGTTCGGGCTTCTCCGCGAGATCGGGGAATTCCAGGGAGGACGCCCCGGCGGCGCGCCAGCGCTCGACCAGGGCCATGATCCGCATCGAGTCCAGGCCCAGGTCGACGAGGTTCCCCTCGGGCGCGATCTCGGCGGGGTCGCAGTCGAGCAGTTCCGCGACATCCGCGCGGACACGTTCGGGCGACAGAGTCTGGTTCATCGGACGACTCCTGCGGGACGGGCGCCGAGCGCGCGGTGCGCGTCGGCGGCGATGATTACAAGTCCACGTCACAGGGCGGCGCGTGCGCGCACACCCGGCCGTGGCGTTCACGGGACAAGTCGGCTGCTCCGTCGGTCATTTGACCGGCTCCGCAAGGGAGCCCACCGGTTCGCGCGGCCGTTCGGTCCGCTCATGCCGGTGCCGGCGGAGAAGGCCCTCGCGCGTCCCCTCGATGGTTCCGCACGCACGGCCACCCCCTCTCCCGTTCAAGGTCAGGTAAGGCTAACCTAACTCATCCACGCCGGACGGCCGAACGCGATCCCGCCTCGGGCGCCCCGCATTTCCGTAACCGACCGTCACATCGGTACGGGCCGAGCCCCATCGGGCCCATGGTGCCGATAGGCGGTACAAGTTAGGTTACCCTTACCTAACTACCCCGTAGGAGGTTGCTCATGTTTGAGCACATACCGGGCAGAAACGGCGAGTTCAATGGCCGTACTGTCCTGGTGACCGGTGCCGCACAAGGCATCGGGGCGGCGGTCGCCGAGCTGTTCGCCACCCTGGGCGCCCGCGTGGCCGCTACCGACCGTGCCCAGGACGGCATCGACGCCCTGGCCGGACGGTGGAACCGGCCACAGGCCGGGAAGGCGGGGAACGAACACTCGGTGGGCCGGCTGGAGCCGTACGTCATGGACGTCACCGACCGGCCTTCCGTGGAACGCACCGTGGCCCGCGCCGAGCGCGAACTCGGCCCCGTGGACGTACTCGTGAACGTCGCGGGCATCCTGCGCACCGGCCCCGCCACCGAACTCCGCGCCGAGGACTGGTCGGAGACGTTCGCGGTGAACACGACCGGCGTCTTCAACGTCTCGCAGACCGTCGCACCGCTGATGGCCGGCCGGCGCAACGGCTGTGTCATCACCGTCGGTTCCAATGCCGCCGGGATCCCTCGCACCGGCATGGCCGCCTACGCCGCGTCGAAGGCGGCGGCCGCCATGTTCACCCGATGCCTCGGTCTCGAACTCGCCCGCAGCGGCGTCCGCTGCAATGTCGTCGCGCCCGGCTCCACCGACACGGCGATGCAACGCGCCCTGTGGACCGAAACCGGCGCCGAGCAGCGCGTCATCGACGGGGACCCCGCCACCTACCGGACCGGCATACCGCTCGGCCGGATCGCCGCCCCGGAGGACATCGCCGACGCCGTCGCCTTCCTCGCCTCGGACCGCGCCCGCCACATCACCCTCCAGGAGCTGTACGTCGACGGCGGCGCGACCCTGCGCTGAACCGCGCCCCGACCGTACGTACCCCCCACTGACGGAACATCGAGAATGGAGTCCCTGTGCCGACGGCATCCCAGGTCGCCACGCACGTACCCCCGGCCGATCCGGCCCACCCGGCCGTAGGCGCGGCCACCTCGTTGCTGGACGGCTACCGGCCCGGTGACCGTTTCCTCGCCACTCCCGGCCGCACCCTGCTGGCCTCCGGTGCGGCGCGCCCCGTGCCGCACGACAGACGGCCGCTCGACGAGCGGGTGACCGCGACCCTGGCCGAGGCCCGTGCGGCCGGGCAGGAATCGCCGGTGGTCATCGGCGCCGTCCCGTTCGACCACGAGGCACCCGCCGCCCTCGGCGTGCCGGCGGAGCTGCGGATCGCGCCGCCGCTCGCGTCCGACCCGCTGATCGCCCTGCCCGCCGGCGTCCCCGGAACCGCGGACTGGCGGATACGCCCGGTGCCGGGACCCGAGGTCTACGGAGCGGGCGTCGCCGCCGCCGTGGAGCGCATGTGGCGCGGCGAATTCAGCAAGGTGGTGCTCGCCCGCACCCTCGAACTCACCTCCTCCGCACCGCTGGACCTGCCCGCGATGCTCCAGCGGCTGGCCCGCCGCGACCCGGTCGGCTACACCTTCGCGCTGCCCACGGCTCCGGGCCGTACCCTCATCGGCGCCAGTCCCGAGCTGCTGGTCTCCCGGCACGGGCAGCAGGTCGTCGCCAATCCGCTCGCCGGGTCCACCCCCCGCAGCAGCGACCTGGCCGAGGACGTCCGCCGCGCCGCCACCCTGCTGGAGTCCGTGAAGGACCTGCACGAGCACGCCGTCGTCGTGGACGCCGTCCACCAGGCCCTCGCCCCGCACTGCGCCGAGCTGACCGTCCCGGCCCGGCCGACCCTGATCCGCACCGCCACCATGTGGCACCTGTCCACCACGGTGACCGGCACGCTCTCCTCCCCCGGCATCTCGGCCCTTGCGCTCGCCTGCGCCCTGCACCCGACACCCGCGGTGTGCGGCACACCCACGGCGACGGCCCGTCAGGTCATCGCGGAGACCGAGCCGTTCGACCGGGGCTTCTTCACCGGAGTGGTGGGCTGGGGCGACGCCGGGGGCGACGGCGAGTGGGTCGTCACGATCCGCTGCGCCGAGGCCGAGGAGCGCACGCTGCGCCTCTACGCGGGCGCCGGCATCGTGGCCGCGTCCGAGCCGGAGGCGGAGACCGAGGAGACGGCGGCCAAGTTCCGTACGTTCCTCGGCGCTGTGGGGGCCGAGCTGTGAGCCCGCACGACGCACCCACCTGGCCGGCCGAATTCGCCGAGCGGTACCGGCGGGCCGGCTGGTGGCGCGGAGAGACGTTCGGCTCCATGCTCCGGGAGCGCGCCGAGGCGCACCCGGACCGGATCGCCGTGGTCGATCCGGTCGCCGGAACGCGCTGGAGCTACGGGGAACTGGACCGGCGCGCCGACCGGCTGGCCGCGGGCCTCCTCGCCCGGAACATCACCAAGGGCGACCGGGTGGTGGTGCAACTGCCCAATATCGCGGAGTTCTTCGAGGTCGTCTTCGCGCTGTTCCGGATCGGCGCGCTGCCCGTCTTCGCCCTGCCCGCCCACCGCGAGACGGAGATCTCGTACTTCTGCGAGTTCACCGAGGCGGTCGCGTACGTCATCGCGGCCGAGCACGAAGGCTACGACTACCGGGAACTGGCGGCGAAGGTCCGTGCCGGGGCCGGCACGCTGCGGCACGTGTTCGTCGCGGCCGGGGACCCGGGCGAGTTCGAGGCGCTGTCGGAGGTCGGCGAGAATCCGGTCGGCTACGGCTCCCCGCGCCCCGACGAGCTGGCGTTCCTCCAGCTCTCCGGTGGCAGCACCGGCGTCCCGAAGCTGATTCCGCGCACCCACGACGACTACATCTACTCGCTGCGCGGCTCCAACGAGATCTGCGGCGTCGACGAGACGAGCGTCTACCTCTGCGCGCTGCCCGCGGCACACAACTTCCCACTGTCCTCACCCGGTTCACTCGGCACCCTCTACGCCGGAGGCCGCGTGGTGCTGTGCCCCCGGCCCTCTCCGGAGGCCGCCTTCCCGCTGATCGAACGGGAGAAGGTCACCATCACCGGCCTGGTCCCCCCGCTCGCCCTGCTGTGGACCCGGGCCGCCACCACCACCCCGCACGACCTCAGCAGCCTGGCCGTCCTGCTGGTGGGTGGCGCCAAGTTCAGCGAGGAGGCGGCGCGACGGGTCCGCCCGGCGCTCGGCTGCACCCTCCAGCAGGTCTTCGGGATGGCCGAGGGGCTGGTCAACTACACCCGGCTGGACGACCCGGTCGAGACGATCGTCACCACACAGGGGCGGCCCATCTCGCCGGACGACGAGGTCCTGGTCGTGGACGACGAGGACCGCGAGGTCGCCCCGGGCGAGACGGGCCACCTGCTGACACGCGGCCCCTACACGATCCGCGGCTACTGGCGGGCCCCGGAGCACAACGCCCGCTCGTTCACCGAGGACGGCTTCTACCGCACGGGCGACGTGGTCCGCCTCACCGGGAGCGGGCACCTCGTCGTCGAGGGACGCGCAAAGGACCAGATCAACCGGGGCGGCGAGAAGGTCGCCGCCGAGGAGGTGGAGAACCACCTCCTCGCCCACCCGTCCGTGCACGACGCCAATGTGGTGGCCGAGCCCGACCCGTATCTGGGCGAACGCGTCTGCGCGTACGTGATCCTGCACCCCGGCGAGGGCCCGGTGAAGCCGGTGGACATCAAACGGTTCGTACGGGAACGGGGGCTGGCCGCGTACAAGGTGCCGGACCGGGTCGAGTTCGTGGAGACGTTCCCGCAGACGGGCGTCGGGAAGATCTCCAAGAAGGACCTGCGGACCGCCGCGGCCGCCGCCCCGGCCCTCCTCCCCCGAACCTGACGGACCCAGCGGACCCAGCGGACCTGACACACCTGACTCACCTGACGCACCCTCACGAACCTGAACGGAACCCAGCACCATGGCCCTGCCCGCCATCGCCCCGTACCCCATGCCGAGCGCCGGGCGACTGCCCGCCAACCGGGTCGAGTGGACCGTCGATCCCGCGCGTGCGGTACTCCTCGTCCACGATCTGCAGAACTACTTCCTGTCGGCCTACGACCGCCGGTCCTCGCCCGTCCCCGAACTGCTGGCGCATGTGGCCCAGTTGAGGAAGGAGGCGAAGCGGCTCCGCGTACCCGTGCTGTACACCGCGCAGCCCGGCGGGCAGAGCCCCGACGAGCGCGGACTGCAACAGGACTTCTGGGGTCCCGGACTGCCCGACGACCCGCACGCCGCCGCCATCGCGGACGACATCGCACCCGACGAGGACGACGCGGTGCTCACCAAGTGGAAGTACAGCGGCTTCGTCCGCACCGACCTGCTGGAGCGGCTGCGCGAACAGGGCCGGGACCAGATCGTCATCACCGGCGTCTACGCCCACATCGGCGTCCTGATGACCGCGTGCGACGCCTGGATGCAGGACATCCAGGCCTTCGTGGTGGCCGACGCGGTGGCCGACTTCTCCGCCGAGGACCATGCGATGGCGCTGCGCTGGGCGGCCGGGAAGTGCGCCGTCGTCACCAGCACCGGAGCCGTGTTCGAAGGGGCCTGAAAGCGGCGGCCGGGCCGCTACGGCCGCGTGCCGGCGTCGTCGGGCTGTCCGGCGACGCCGGACAGCCCGGTGTGCGTGTCACTGGGCGCCGGACGCCGGGCCGTCGACCAGCAGCACGAGCTTCCCGCGTGCGTGGCCGCGCTCCCCGGCCCGGTGCGCCGCCGCGACCTCGGTGAGCGGGAAGGTCTCCGCGACCGGGAGGGCGAAGCGCCCGGACTCGATCAACTCGCCGATCCCGCCGAGCGCGTGCAGCGCGCGTCCGGCGTCCCCGCTGCTGAACCGCACCCCGTGTTCCCGCGCGCCCACGAAGTCCGCGAGCGTCACGACGTTCCCGGCGCCGCCCGCCAGCTCGATCAGCTCGGGCAGGACACCGCTCCCGGCGACGTCGAGCGCGAGGTCGACGCCGTCCGGCGCGAGCGCCCGAACCCGGTCTGCGAGGCCCTCTCCGTAGGCGACCGGCTCGGCCCCCAGCGAGCGCAGATACGCGTGGTTCGCCGGACTCGCGGTGCCGATCACGCGTGCGCCGCGCACCACGGCGAGCTGTACGGCGGCGCCGCCGACGCTTCCGGACGCGCCGCTGATGAGCAGCGTGCCGCCGTCCCCCCGTCCTGCCCCGGCTGCGGGCCCCTCCCCCACACCCAGCTGGTCGAGCGCACGCGTGGCCGTCTCGACGGCGGCCGGCAGTGCGGCGGCAGCGGCGAAGCCGAGCGACGGCGGGACCGGCGCCCAGGAGGACAGCACCGCCAGCTCCGCCTGGGCCACCCCGTCGGCGCAGAAGCCGAACACCCGGTCACCGACGGCCACGTCCACGACGCCCGCGCCGAGCTCGTCGACGATGCCCGCGGCCTCGTAACCCATGGTCTGCGGGAGCTCCTGATCCATCAGCCCCTGGCGCTTCTTCCAGTCACTGGCGTTGACGCCTGCCGCGCGCACGGCGATCCGGACCTGCCCGGGACCCGGGCGCGGGTCGGGGAGATCCACGATCTCCAGGACCTCCGGGCCTCCGAACCGGCTGAAACGGACTGCCTTCATCGTGCGCTCCGATCTCGACCCACTGTCGCGGCCGCCCGAACCGCCCTGGTCAGGGCTGCCCCGGCCGGTGATGGCGGGACTCCGCGAGAACAGTCGCCAAGGTACGCGACCGGTACCCGCACCACTGCCTCGGCCGGGCGCCGCAGGTGCGGTGCCGCTCCTCCGAACAGCGGCGCCGCGTGTGCGGACCGGGGAATGTCCCACCAGAATCATGCACGTGGCGCATCGCCCGCGTCCGCCGGCCTCGCGGGACGCGGGCCGTCCCGCGATCGCGGCGAAGGGAGCTGACGTGTGGTCCTCCGAGGCCGCTGACGGCCTGCTGGGCGAGTTCCTCGCCGATCCGGCCAACTCGACGCTCGACCTGGCCACCGCCGCCGCGCGCTGCTCGGAGGCGCTGGGGCTGCGGCAGTCCGTGGTCTATCTCGCCGACCTCCAGCAGCGCCTACTGGTCCCGTTGACCCTCAGCACCTCCCAGCTCCCCGTCGACGGCTCCCTGGCGGGCTGGGCCTACCGCACTCAGTCCCTGCGGGTCGAGGACTCCGGCGCCGGGGAGCTGATCGCCTGGCTGCCCCTCCTGGACGGGGCGGAACGGCTCGGGGTCGTCGCCGTGCACTCCCCCGGCCTGGACCCGGTCACTCTGCGCCGCGCCCGCACGCTGGCCTCGCTGCTCGCCATGATGATCACTTCGAAGCGCTCCTACAAGGACAGCTTCGTGCGGCGCACCCGGACCGAACCGATGCGGCTGCCGGCCGAGATGCTGCGGGCGTTCCTGCCGCCCCGGACGATCGGCACGGCGTCGGTCGTCTCGACGGCGGTGCTGGAACCCGCCTACGAGATCGGCGGGGACGCGTTCGATCACGCGCTGACGGAGACGACCCTGCACGCCGCGATCCTCGATTCCATGGGGCACAATCTCGCCTCCGGGCTCACCACGGCCGTCTCCCTCGCCACCTGCCGCAACGCCCGCCGCACCGGTGCCGACCTGCCGCACCTCGTCGAGAGCGTCGATACGGCACTGGCCACCTGGCTGCCCGATCAGTTCTGCACAGGCGTGCTGCTCCAGCTGGACCTGGCCGGCGGAGTGCTGCGCTGGAGCAACTGCGGGCACCCCGCCCCGCTGCTGATCCGGGGGCAGACGCTGGTGCCGGGCGCGATGGAACGCGACCCGGAACCGCCGATGGGACTGCTGTCCACGCTGAGCCCCGCCACTCGCCAGGTGCACAGCGTCTCACTGGAGCCCGGGGACCGGGTTCTGCTGTACACGGACGGGGCGACGGAGTCCCGGATGCGCAACGGCACCGAGTTCGGCCTGGAGCGCTTCGTCGACTACGTCGTGCGGGCCTCCGCGGCCGGTGAGCTGGCGCCGGAGACGCTGCGCCGGCTCATCCACGCGATCCTGGACTCCGGCAGCACGGGGCTGCGGGACGACGCGACGATCCTCATGTTCGAGTGGCGGCCGCCCCTCTCCTGACCGGCCGGCCGGTCACGGGCACACCGGATGTTTGACACCGTTTCCGTGGGTAGGGGCACAGCGATCGCAGCGGACCGCAATCCGTTGGATACTGAGGCAGAACGGCAGATCAAGGAGATATCCATGTCCTCGAAGCGACGTCGCAAGAAGAAGGCCCGCCGCAAGAACAGCGCGAACCACGGCAGCCGTCCGCAGACCTGAGAGCGGGCCGGGGCTCCGGGGGTGGCACGTGCGCGTGCCACCCCCGGAGCCGTTTCTCAGCCCGACTTCGGCGGGTGCTCCGCGTCGAAGGCGAAGAGGGTGTTCTTGTCCGCGGCAACGACCAGCGCCCGCCCCACGAGGGTCACCCGAGGGTCCGCGCCCACCTCGCCGGTGAGGCCGTCGGCCTGCGGGTCCGTCGACCACAGGGCCTTGCCGTCGGACGGTGACAGCGCGACGACCCGCCCGGTGGCCGAGCTGAAGTACAGCCTGCCGGCTCCCGCGACTGGCCCCGAGGCGCCCTCCACGTTCGTCTGCCGCGACCACTTCTTCCGGCCGGTGGCGGGGTCGAACGCGGTGATGAGCCCGGTCTGCCCGCTCACGTAGAGGGCGCCGCCGGCCATGCCGGGCGTTCCCGCGTACGTACCGGCCAGCGGGGAGTACGTGACCTTCCGCGAACGCGGGTCGACCCGCGCCACGCCCCGGTAGCCGGCCGTCTCCGGGCCTTCCCTGCGCTCCTGGAGGAGTACGAGCCCGCCGTCGGCGACACCCATCGGAACGGCCGGGCCGTTGACGTCGATGGGCCTGCCCAGCGTCCCCGAGGCCCGGTCGACCGTGTACAGGGTGGGGTGGCGCACCTCCAGGGCGTCCACCTCCGTGTTCGTCGCGCACATCGCCATCAGGCGCGGGCCGGCCTGGACGGGGGCGCACTGCGTACCCGAGGGGAACCGCGTCGTCCAGACGGTCTGCCCGCTGTGCGCGTCCCGGGCCTCGAAGCGGGAGTTGGACGCGTCGACCGTCACCACGGCGGAGCCGGACACGACCGCGTCCTGAGTACGGCCCGTGACGGCCGTCGACTGGGCGCCGGTGGGTACGGACCACAGCTCGCGGCCGCTGTCCGCGTCGAGGGCCACCACCTCGCGGGGCGGGCCCTGCGGGGCGTCCTGGGCCGCGAAGCGGTATCCGAGCACCGTGTCGTCGGTGGCGCCGACCAGGTGCATGCCCTGGACGGGCACCCCCGGGCTCTTCGCCGTCCACACCCGCGAGCCGTCCTGGACCCGGACGCGGGCCGCGACGACGCCGCCACCACCGCAGAACAGCGCCTCACCGCGCGAGACGCACCGCATCTCGTCCGGGATGTTCGCGCCACCGCTCGGCACCGTCCTGCGCCACGGCCGGAAGCCGGCCGGAAGGGCCGCACCCGGCGCCGCGACGGTGGTGCCCCTGTCGTCCTCGCTGTCGGTGCCGAAGCCGCCCGCGTTCAGTGTGGCGGCTCCCCCGCCGATCGCCGCGACCGCGACGGCGGCCGCGAGCACGGGGCGCCAGTTGCGGCGCAGCCGGCGGGCGACGGGGCTGCCGGTACCGGGGCCCTTGGGACCGGACGGCGCCCCCGTGTCACGCGTCGCGAGGTGGTGCTGGGTGATCATGTCGCGGGTGCGGCCCACGCCGGCCCCGGCCGCCTCGGTGCCACCGAGATCGGCGGGCAGGTCCCGCAGCAGCACGAGGAGCTCGTCCGCCGAGGGGCGCCCCTCCGGGTCCTTGCCCAGGCACGATTCGACGACGGCGCGCAGGGCCGCCGGCACGGCGCCGAGCGAAGGCTCCTCGTGCACCACCTGATACGCCGTCATGTACGGGCTGTCCGCGTCGAAGGGCCCGTGTCCCGTCGCCGAGTACACCAGCAGTGTCCCCAGCGAGAAGACGTCGGAGCGCGGCCCGACCCCGCGCGGGGCCTGGAGCTGTTCCGGCGACATGAAGGGCGGCGTCCCGATGACCCGCCCCGTCATGGTCAGCGTCTGCTGGTCCGCGGCGCGCGAGATGCCGAAGTCGATGACGCGCGGGCCTTCGGGCGAGAGCACGACGTTGGAGGGCTTCAGGTCACGGTGGACGACGCCCACCCGGTGGATGTCGCGCAGCGCCTCGGCCAGCCCGATGGCGAGCAGCCTCAGCTCCGCGCCGTTCAGCGGGCCCTTCTCCGCGATGTGCTGGGCGAGCGTGTGACCCTCGATGTAGGTCGTCGCCATCCACGGCTGCTCGGCCTCCGGGGCGGCGTCGACCACGGCGGCGGTGAACGCGCCGCTCACCCGCCTGGCCGCCGCCACCTCCTGCCGGAAGCGGATGCGGAACTCGTCGTCCCCGGCGTACTGCTGGTGGATCAGCTTGATGGCGACGGGCCGCCCCGAACTGGTACGGCCGAGAAAGACCGTGCCCATGCCACCCGAGCCGAGCCGCGCCTCCAGCGGATAGCCGCCGATCTCGGCTGGATCACCTCCGCGAAGCGACACTCTCCCCGACCTCCCGTCCCCCGTGCACCTCTGCCACCACGGGCCTGCGTACCTGTGCTGCACACAAACTAGTCGCAAGGCGGTCCGCCGGAACAAAGCGGGGGACGAAAGGGGAGCTCAGAGCTGTTTCACAGCCGGGTCCTGGTACGACGGGAGCGCACCGTCAGTGCGGCCTTCAGCAGCAGACCGGCGCCCGCGAGACCGGCACCGGCGGCCAGGAGCGAGGCTCCCGTGCCGGTATCGGCGAGGTGGCCGCCGGGGCGGTGGGTGTCGTGACCCGGCCGCGGGTGCGGCGCGGGACTTGAGGTGTGCGTCGGCGTCGGGGCGGGGGTGGGCTTGTGGCAGTCCTTGCCATGGCACGGATGCGGCTTGTGGCAGTGCTTGCCGTGGCACGGATGCGGCTTGTGGCAGTCCTTGCCGTGGCACGGTTCCTTGCCCTTGACCGGGAGCGTGACGTCGTCGGGTGGCGAGGTGACCTCGGTTCCGCCGGCCTCACCGCGTGCGGCGGCCACGTTGATGACGGTGCCGCGGGCCGCGTCCGCCTCGGTGACGGTGTAGGTACCGGTGCAGGTGGTGGTCGCCCCCGGCGCGAGGGTGGTGGACCGGCAGGTGACGTCCGGTACGAGATCGTCCGTGACCGCGATGTCCGTCAGCGGAGTGTCGCCCGTATTGGTGACGGTATAGGTGTACGTCACTTCGTCACCCACCCGGTACACCCGGGTGTCGTCGGCCGACTTCTCCAGGCGAAGGCTCAGCTCGGAGCCGACGACCACGGTGACATCGTCGGGCTCCGAGACGACCGGGGTCTCACCGGCCTGTCCCTGCGCGGTGGCGGTGTTGGTGACGGAACCCTGCGCCGCGTCCTCGTCCGTGACGGTGTAGGTGCCGGTGCAGGTGGTGCTGTCACCTGCCTGCCCGGCGGGCGCCAGCGTCGTGGCATCGCAGGTCACCTCGCTCACCCGGTCATCGGTGACACCGACCCCGGTCAGTCGCTGGGGCCCCGTGTTGGTGACGGTGTAGGTGTACGTCACCTCGTCGCCCGCCCGGTACACCCGGGTGTCGTCGGCCGACTTCTCCAGCCGCACACCGGGCCCGGCCCGGACCGGCAGCGTGACGTCGTCGGGCGGTGAGACGACCGGGGTATCACCGTCCTTGCCCTGTGCGGTGGCGGTGTTGGTGACGGAGCCCGCCGCGCCGTCGGCGTCGGTGACGGTGTACGTACCGGTACAGGTCATCGTCTCGCCCACACCGAGCGTGGTCTTGGGGCAGGTGATGTCGGTGACCCGGTCGTCGGTCACGTTCAGGTCGGTCAGCGGGACGTTGCCGCTGTTGGTGACCACGTACTCGTAGGGGACCCGGTTGCCCGGGGTCAGCGGGGAGGGCGGCGGCGGCTCCTGGGAAACCTGCTTGACGAGGTTGAGCCGGGGCAGCGCGGCGGCCGGGTGGACCGTGAGGTTGCGGATCAGGTGGACGTCGGTGAAGAGTCCGGTCGACGCGGCGAAGCCGAACTTGTACGTGTCCGGCACGGGTTGCGGGGCCGGAACCGAGAGCACCTGCCGGCTGCCGTCGCCGTCATGGAAATCGATGGACACCGTGATCACCGGATCGGGGGACGGCGAGATCTCCACGGTCACGGTGCGGCGCGACGGCTCCAGCAGGGCCTCCGCCTCGTCCGGGGTGGAGCCGGGCGGGATCGAGGTCGTGGGCCCGTGCAGCTGCCCCGGCAGGGTGGAGGGCCAGGGCCCGGTCGTCGAGTGGTTGCTGGTGGTGGCGTCGAGGAAGCAGTACCCCTCTGTGCCGTCCCCCGGCCCCCGCAGCGTCACCATGTTCTGCCCCGGCGCGGGGATACGGAACGAGGTGCCGGCCGGTGACCGGGTGGCACAGCCGTTGCCGCGGTGCTCCCAGTCCCCGAAGTAGTTGCCGAGGACATCCAGACCGACCCCGAGATAGCCGCGGTTGACGCCCGGCAGGAATGTCGCGCCCGGATTGTCGTCGGGCAGCTTCTGCGCGTAACCGAGGCTGCCGCCGAAAGCTCCCGGCGAGGTCAGTGACGCCGCGCCGTCGATGAGGAAGAAGGAGATTCCGTCGGCGGGAGGGTTGGTCGTTCCGCCGTACTGCCACTGCTCGAAGCTGGTGACCAGCCCCTGGTTGGCGGGGAGTGCGTGGTTGTAGAGGACCGCTGCCGACTGGTCGTT
The DNA here is from genome assembly GCF_042887885.1 of Streptomyces sp. NPDC057900. Lineage (NCBI taxonomy): Bacteria > Bacillati > Actinomycetota > Actinomycetes > Kitasatosporales > Streptomycetaceae > Streptomyces > Streptomyces sp. NPDC057900. The sequence continues at coordinate 339,870 of NZ_JBHVOI010000006.1, read as the reverse complement.
CGACGCGTCGGTCAGGCGCAGGTAGCCCTTCGGTGCCGCGTTGTCCGGTGGCACCGGCCCGGTCGCCCCGGCGGGACATCCCGCGAGCGGATGCGTCCCCGGCCCGGCGGCCGGGGCCTGTGGGGCACCGGTCAGACACGCGGGCCCGAACGCCTCGAACCCCGCCTGCGCGTCCGCTCCTGTGAACGTCTCGTCGATCAGTGGTACGCCCACGGCTTGCGCGGCGGCCGTCTGCCCCGGCAGGCCGAGGCCGGCGGCCGCCAGGCCGAGCACGCCCAGCCCGGTGGCGGCCCACCGTCTCGCCGGAGTACGTCTGGTACCGGTACGCGTCGCGCGGAATGCCCTCAGGCTCAGCCTCAGACTCATATCGAGCAAAGTACGTAAATAATAAGATCGCAGACGTATGCCATCCTTCGAGTCCCCGCGCCGCCACTCCATTGGTTGCACGGACCAAGACCGGCGCCGTCCCCTTCGTGCTCAGCCGCTTCGTTCTCAGCCGCGATAGCTCAGCTGTAGTAGGCGATCTTCCCGTCGAGGACCTCCATGGCCCGGCGCAGCGCCGTCACCCGCCGGTCCAGCTCGGCACGGTGCCCGCGCAGGAAGGCGATCCGGTCCTGCGCGGAGTGCTCGGCGCGCAGGATGGTGACGAACCCCCGCAGGTCCGCGATGCCGAGACCGGCCTCGCGGAAGCAGGTGACCAGGCCGATCCAGAAGACGTCGTCGTCGGTGTACTCGCGGCGCCCGCCGGCGGAGCGCCGGATCGGGCCGATGAGCCCCTCGCGTTCGTAGTAGCGCAGGGTGTCGATGGAGACGCCGGTGCGCTCCGCGGCTGTCGCGGGGGTGAGGGCGGCGGTCATGGACTCTCTTTCCGGCTGCTGCTATCGCGCCTGGGCGAAGCGCTCCACGTGGTCGTCACCGAGCCGCACCTCGCGTGCGGCGAGTGCCTGCTCGATCTGCTCGACCCGGCTCACGCCGACGATGGGGTCGATGCCCTGCCGCATCAGCCAGGCGAGGACGACCTGATTCCGCGATGCCGAGACGTCGTCGGCCGTCTCGGCCAGGACCGAGAGCACCCGGGTGGTGCCGGGGTGATCGTAGGTCTGCGGCAGCGGCTTGTCCGCGCGTACGTAGGAACCCCACATCAGCGCGGTGTACGACCACACGGTGAGCCCCTGCTCCCGCGCCAGGTCCAGGTCGTCCGCGGTGAGCAGGCGGTGACCGGCCTCCGCGAGCGGGGTCAGGGGGCGGGGCTGGAGGAGCGAGTGGCGCAGCTGGAGGGCCGTCCACGGTTCCACGCCCTGCTCGCGTGCGAGGGACCGGGCGCGCTCGACCCGCCATGCAGCGTGGTTCGCCGCGCCGACCCGTAGCGCCGTTCCCTTGGCGACCAGTTCGCCGAAGGCGCCGACCGTCTCCTCCAACGGCACGCTCCGGTCCTCCGCGTGGGCCCAGAGCATGTCGACGTGGTCGACCCCGAGACGCCCGAGGCTCTCCTGCGCTCCGGTGCGGACGGCGTCGGCGGAGAGCCCTTCGGCGCTCTGCGGCCAGGAGTGCGCGACGAGCGGGTTCTGCCGGACCTTCGTGGCGATGCGCACCGCGTCGCGAGCGCCGGGGCGGGCCCGGAGCCATGCGCCGATGACGCGCTCGCTGGCGCCGCCGACGCCGCTGGGGTCGGCCCAGAAGGAGTAGCAGTTCGCGGTGTCGAGCCAGACACCGCCGCCCGCGACGAAGGCGTCGAGGATCGCGAAGGCCTGTTCGGGGGCGACGCGGGTGCCGAAGTCCATGGTTCCGAGGACGATCTGAGGAGCTGTGGTGTTCATGTCCTCCACTCTCGGATCTGGAGTGCGCTCCAGGTCAAGTGCATTTCCGGGAAAGGTTCTGTGCCTCGCCCCCGAGGGCCCACGCCTCGATGTCGCGGTAGCGGATCGGTACGGAGCCCCGGCCGGCGTTGCTGCCGACCAGGTGCAGACGTCTCGCCGGCCACGGGCTGCCGGTGAATCCTTCGAGCCGGGCGGCGATCTCCGCCGTCGAGGACCGGTCGTCCCGGCGCGCGCGGGCCAGCGTGAGGTGCGGTCGCAGGGGCCGGTCCTCGAAGGCGACACCGCACTCCCTGACCAGGGCGCGTACGTCGGTGGCGAGTGTCCGCAGCCCGTCCAGGTCCCCGTCGATGCCGCTCCACAGCACCCGGTCGTCGAACGTCCCGCTGCCGCGCAGTGCCAGCGAGAGGGGCCGGCGGGCCGCCGCGAGACCGGCCAGCGGCGGGCGCAGGAGCGGGACCGTGGAGACGGGGAGCTCCCCGAGGAACGCCAGGGTGATGTGCCAGTCCTCGATGCGGTTCCACCGCATGTGGGGGTGCGTCTCGTAGGCGGGGCGGAGTTCCCGCGCGAGTTCGTCTTTCGCCTGGTCGGGCGGGGCCAGGGCGATGAACACGCGAACGGTCGTGGGCTGAGTCTGTTCGTTCACACCGGACTTCGTACCGCATGCTGACCGGTTGTGGCGAAAGCCGGAACCGGTCGGTCACCAGTGGGAAGCCGTTGTCGCCGGTGCGGTGGAAGCGGACGGGCGCCTGGGCGGCACCCGGTGGGATCTGCCCTCCCGCCGGGGAGGCCGTCGCCGGGTGGGCCTCCTGAGTGGGCCGGTTCCCCTTCCCGGTGTGACCGCGTCCGGGACACGTCCGGATCCTCCCGGCTGTGGCCACGTCGTCGTTGCGTCAGTCGGTCTCGGCCGAGCCCCTCTCCTGCTGGGCGGCCTCGGCGACCAGCGTGGTGGCGACCCAGAAGGCGTCGTAGTTGTGGACGCGGGCGGGCTCGCCGAACGGCTTGTCCAGCGGCGCGGGCCGCGCCGGACGCCGGTTGATCAGGAACGGGACCTGGAGTTCGCCCAGCGCACCGTGGGACCGCAGCGGCGCGTCGAGCCCGCTGAGGTCGTGCCAGGAGGGGTACCGGCCGAGCGCGGTACCGGACTCCGCGAGGACCACGATGTCACCGATGCGGTCGGCGGGCAGGGCGTAGCGCTCCGCGGCCTCCTCACGGCCGTACACCTCCTGCACCCCCTCGATGGCCCGCAGCGCTTCGATGGTGGAGGCGCGCACGGCCCCGGCCGGCAGGTACACGCTCGCGAAGGAGCCGAGGGCGCCGTGGTGCACGGTGTACGGGTCGGTGATCGGGAGAATGACCCGCAGGCCGTCCGGCTGGGCGTCCTCTGCGATCCGGAGAATCGCGCGGACCTCCTCCTCGACGTAGACGACCCGTGCCACGCCCGCGTCGTCCGTCTTGGCGCTCATGCCGTGATCAGCCGTCAGGACGACGGTCGCGCCGAGTTCGGCCAGCCGGCCGGCGTAGTGGTCGATCTTCTCGTACAGGTCGTTGGCCGCCTTGGTGCCGGGCGCGTTCTTGTGCTGGATGTAGTCCGACAGCGACAGGTACATCAGGTCGGCGCCCCGGGTCTCCATGATCCGTACACCCGCGGCCAGGGCGAATTCGCTGAGCTCTGCGGAGTAGACGCTCGGCAGCGGCATGCCGACGAGTTCGAGCACCTGGCCGATGCCGTTGTCCTCGACGGTGGCCAAGTCGGCCTTCTCCGCGGAGAAGCAGATGCCGCGGCGGGACGGTGCGGTGAACTCGCCGGAGCCGTCGGGCGAGGGCCCGTCCTCGACGAGCCCGGCGCCGAGCAGCCTGCGGAGCTTGTCCTTGGCGGTGACGACGACCACGTCGAGGCCGGCCTCGTTCGCCGCTCCGAAGACGGTGGGGACCCGCAGGAACCGCTTGTCGTTCATCAGCACCTCCTCACCGAGCTCGGTGTCGAAGATGTAGTTGCCGCTGATCCCGTGCACGGCCGGCGGGCAGCCGGTGGCGATGGACACGTTGTTCGGATTGGTCAGGGCGGGCATCGCGCAGTGGGCGGGCCACGACGTGCCGTCTCCTCCTTCGAGCACCTCGGTCAGCCAGGGCATGCGTCCGGCCGCCATCGCCTCGATGTGGTAGTCGGGCTCGCTGCCGTCGATGCAGATCACCACCACGGGCCGGTGCGGTTTCGCGTAGGTCCTGCCGTTGACGCCGAACGTCCCTGATGTCACGAAGAGCTCCTTGCTGCGTGTGGCGTGGCCGAAATCCCGCTGCTCCTTGTGCGTGCCCGCAGGAGCGGCCACGAGGAACCCGCCTTCCGGCTATCGCCCCCATGGCCCGTCCGGCGTCGTTCCCGCACTCCCGGCCGGCTCGGGTCCGCGGGACAGCCCGACGGTCCGGCTGCGGGAGCCGGGCCGTCGGGCTGCCGCGCGGTGAGCCGTCGTCAGTTCACCGGCCGACGCGCCGCCACTGCTGGCCCGTGCCGCCGTCGGCTTCCTGCTGCTCGATCAACGCGCCGTTGGCCGTCGAGCCGTCGGCTGTGCCGAGGACCTTGCCGCTGCGGACGCAGGTGATCGTGACGTAGCCGTCGCCCGCGTCGGCGACCGTCCAGCGCTGGCTGGTGCTGTGCTCCGGAGTCCACTGGGTGATCTTCGCGCCGGCCTCGGAGACGCCGCCCCAGACCGCCCAGACCATGGGTGTGCTGCCGTGCGTGGTGTAGATCTCGTACTGCCCCGAGCCCACCGGGATGAACCGGAACTGCTGGTTCACGGCAGAGCTCGGGGTGTACTGGATCAGTCCGGTGCCGTTGGCGGTGGAGGCTCCGGCAACGTCGACCGCCTTGCCGGACCGGCGGTTGACCAGTTGGAAGACGGAGGTCTGGGCGGGCGGCGCGACCGTGACGGACCCGGCGGCGGGGATCGTGACGCGGCTGCTCCACTCCCCGAAGACGACATCGGTGGATCTGCCCGCCGCGCCCCGCAGTGTCGCCTCCGTGACCTGGCCGTCCTTCCATCGCATATCGAGCGTGAAGCCCCCGCGCACCCCGACTCCGGTGATGGACCCGGCGGCGGCCCAGGCTCGCGGGAGGGCAGGCAGCAGCTCCACCCGTCCGGGACGGGACTGCACCAGCATCTGGATCATCGCCACGGGCGTGCCGAAGTTGGCGTCGATCTGGAACACGGAGCTGCTGCCGAAGCTGTACATGTCGAACATGTTGATCGCGCTGCCGTTGCTGAAGTTCACCGACGGCCGCAGCACATCGAGGACGAGTTCGTACGCCAGGTCCGCGTGCTTGAGCTTCGCCCAGCAGATGGCCCGCCAGGCGCTGGCCCAGCCGAAGCTCGCCATGCCGCGCGCCTCAAGCAGTTTCGTCGCCGCCATGACGAGCTCGGCCGGTGAGTCCTCGACGGTGATGCGGTCGCCGGGGAAGAGCCCGGCGAGCGGGGACAGGTGGCGGTGCGTCGTCTCGCCGAGGTTGTCGTCGCTCATCCACTCCTCCAGCCAGCCGCTGGTGGCGCTCACCTCGGGCAGGTACAGCCGGTCCTGGAGCGCGGAGACGGTGGAGGCGTAGGCGGCGTCCTTGCCCAGGGCGGCGGCCGCGGCCCGGTAGTTCGCGAAGAGCTGCCGGACCAGCTCCTGCGCGTAGGTGATCCCGCGTGCGTCCTGCGGCCCGTGTTCCGGCGACCAGTCGTGGTCGTCGACGAGGACCTCCCTCGTTCCGCCGTTCGCGTGGTCGGGCACGGTCGCGGTGACCAGACGCGACTCCCAGAACTCGCAGGCCCCCTTGAGCAGCGGGTAGATCCTGGCGAGATGAGCATCGTCCTGGGTGTACTCGTAGTGCTCGTACAGGGAGTTGCACATCCACGCATTGCCCGCCGGGTGCCACCACCAGCCGTTGCCGCCCCAGATGTTGGTGGAGATGCCCAGGGTCCAGCCCGCCACCTTGCCCGAGGTGTTGCGGAAGCGGTTACGGGAGTCCTGGAAGAGGTTCTCGGTGGCCGCCTGCCAGCCGGGCAGCTGGGCGAGGCAGTACTCGGTGAACGCGTCGAAGCACTCGGGCAGTCCGGCACGGTCGGGCAGCCAGTAGTTCATCTGGACGTTGATGTCGCTGTGGTAGTCGCTCATCCAGGACGGAGCGTTGGTGTCGATCCAGAGGCCCTGGAGGTTGGTGGGGAGGCCGCCGCGGGACCCGCACACCGTCAGATAGCGGCCGAACTGCAGGTAGGACGCCTCAAGTTCCGGGTCGGGCGCGGAGCCGGCGGCGGCCCGTGCCGCGAGCCGCTCCGGCGTGTCCATCGCCCGCTGCGCGGCCGACGACGTACCCAGGTCCACGGCCATCCGCTGCTGCAGACGCTGGAAGTCGGCTACGTGTGTGGCGAGCAGTGCCGTGCCGGTGGCCGCCGCCGCCCGCGACGCCCCGGCGCGGGCGACATCCAACGGCACGAGCGACGCGTCCTTGTACTCCACGGCCGCGTCGGCCTTGTAGTTGGTGCCGCCCGAGACGATCAGGACCACTTCGGTGCAGCCACTGAACGTCACCTTCGCGCCCGACGCCGACACGGTGCCGCCGGTCCCGGCCGCCTTCACCACGGTGGCGTACTTCAGGGTGTTCGGCAGCGCCGCCGAGAACGACACCTCCGCGGCGCCGGGGTTCGCCGAGACGGTCTCGCCCCGGGTCCCGGACAGGGCCAGGGACCCCGTGTACGAGCCGCCGCCGCTCTGCGTCAGCCGGATCACCACCGCGTCGTCGGGGTGGCTGGAGAAGACCTCGCGCCGGTAGGTGACACCGCCCGTCCGGTACGAGGCGGTCACCAGGCCGTTGCTCATGTCCAGCGTCCGGCGGTAGTCGCTGACCGTCCCGAGGCCGTGGGCCGGGATCTCCAGCACCGTCCTGGCCAGCATCCCGAACGTACCGAAGTCGCCCGTGCCGTAAGGGAACTGCCCGTCCGACTGGAGGGCGGCGTTGGCGTGACCGGTCCACAGCGTCGCGTCCGCCAGAACGACCGTGTCGCGCGAGGGGTCGCCGGTCACGAGCGCCCCCAGCCGGCCGTTCCCGATGGGCAGGCCCTCCTCCGTCAGCCGGTTCTCGTCGCCCGGCCGGGAGTACCGGAGGGTCAGCGCCTCCCCCTCCGGTACGAGCGACAGGGCGTCGGGGCGCGATACGGCAGCGGCCCCGTTGGTGAACTCGGGCAGTGACGACAGTGCGACCAGCGCGGTCATCGACGCGGCGGCGCGCAGCAGGCCGCGACGCGACATTCCGGTCTCGTCCTGGGCGGGGTGCTGGGCGGGCGTTCGAGGGGACATGGACTGCGGCTCCTTCTGGGGCAGCGGTGCTCGAATCGTGGGGGCGAGGCGGCTGCGAGGCGGCGCCTCGGCAGAAGTGCAGCGGCAGCAGCACGCCCTGTCAATCCCTTCGACCAAAGTTTCCTATATGATTCTCCGCCGATTGCCTCACTGGCGACGAGCCGGGGACCAGGAGTCGGGCACCGATGACGCGCACGTAGTACGCAGGTATTTGCTGCCAGGGAGGCCTTGACGGGGTGAATGATCTGGTCAACCATCACCTCATCACTTTCCTATCTGATTTCGATGATGGTGTCCCTGGCGTCCGAGCGCCCTGACCGGCGGTCAGGCCAGCCGCTGCCGCACCCATGCCGACAGCCGGTCGACGGCGATGATCAGGACCAGCACGACCAGGATGTGGGTCAGCATCTCGTCGAACTGGAACAGTTTGATCGACTGGTTGATCAGGAAGCCGATCCCGCCCGCGCCGACGAGTCCCAGCACCAGAGACGCCCGCACATTGACGTCGAGCCGGTACAGCAGCAGTCCGATCAGCTGGGGTGTCACGGACGGCAGCAGCGCGTGCGCCGCGACCTGGATCCTGCCCGCCCCCGCCGAGCGAAGGGCCTGCACGGGGCCGGGGTCGGCGTCCTCCAGCGCCTCCGCCCACAGTTTGCCCATCACACCGATGTTGTGGAGGAGCAACGCCAGGACACCGGGAAAGGGTCCGAGTCCGACGGCGGTGACGAAGATGAGGGCGAAGACCACGTCGGGCACGGCGCGCAGGAACGACAGCAGGGAACGCGCGGCCTGGTAGACCCCTGCGGAGGGGGCGGTCCCGCGCGCCGCGAGCAGCGCCAGGAGCAGCGAGAACGGCACGGACAAGGTCGTGCCGAGCAGCCCGATCCACAGCGTGACCAGAGCGCCGTCGAGGCTGGGCCTCAGGACGCCCCAGCTCAGGTCGGGCGGGATCGCGTCACCCAGGAAGTCCGCGATGCCGCCCCAGCCCTCGGCCAGCGCGCCGAAGGACATCTCGGTGGTGTTCCACGCGATGACGTGGACGGTGACCACGACGGCGGCGACCACGGCCCCCACGGCGGTGGCCCGCGGCCGGGCGGGCTTCGCCGGGACGGGAAGCCTCCGGATCTCGTTGAGCTCGGTCATGAGACAGCCTCCGCGGTCGCGGTCCCGTACAGGGCGTCCACGTTCTGGCCGGGCGGCCCGTCCAGGATCACCCGGCCGCTTCGCAGGCCGACCACGCGGTCGGCGTAGCGGGCGGCGAGCGAGGGCTGGTGCAGGACGGCGAGGACGGCCAGGCCCGCGTCATGGGCGAGCTCGGCCAGCAGCGCGAGCACCTGCTCGGACGCGGCCGGGTCGAGCGCGGACACCGGTTCGTCGGCCAGCAGCACGCGGGGGCGCTGGCACAGGGCACGGGCCACCGCGACGCGCTGCTGCTGGCCGCCGGAGAGGCTGCCCGCGCGGTCGTGCGCCCGGTCGGCGAGGCCCACCCGGTCCAGGCAGGCCATCGCCTCCTCCCGCAGAGCGCGCGGGAACAGGGCGGGAAGGAGCGAGTGCCGCAGCCGCAGCCGGCCGAGGGCGCCGGCACACACGTTCTCCAGGACGGTGCGCCGGCGCACCAGATGGATGTGCTGGAAGACCACGGCGGTGTCCAGCGGTGTGCACGGCTTCCCGTCGATGCTGACGCTGCCCGCCGCCATCGGTTCCAGGCCGGCGGCGGCCCGCAGCAGGGTCGACTTACCGGAGCCGTTGGCCCCGAGTACGGCGAGCAGCTCGCCCCCGGCGACGTCGACGTCCACCCCGTGCAGCACCTGCCGCTCCCCGTAGCGCACGGTGATCCCCGAGAGGGCGAGCATCAGACGTCCTTCTCGGTCAGGTTCAGGGCGGCTGCCAGGTCGAACAGCGGCTGGTACGTGGACTTGTCCACGGCGGTCAGCGGCGCCGGCGGGTCGACGTCGAGGAGGGCGCCGATCTTGCCGACCTTGTCCGGCGGCAGCTTCAGCAGGGCGTCGGTGACGGCCTTCTTGAACTCCGCGTCGAGGTCGCCGCGCACGGTGATCGGGTCGTTCGGGATGGGGTCCGATCCCCAGATCTCGCGGAAGTCGGCGGCGTCGAAGGTGCCGGCGGCGGTGGCACCGGCCAGCTGCTGGGAGTTGATCTCGGCGGCGTCGACCGTGCCCTTGGCCAGGGCGAGCAGCGCCTCCGGGTGGCCTCCGGCGTAGTTGACCTTGACGTCGTCCTTCTTCAGGCCCGCGTCGAGCATCGCCTGGCGCGGCAGTGCGTCGCCCGACGTGGAGCCCACGGACGCCAGCGCGAGGGAGTGGCCCTTGAGGTCCGCGACCGACTTGACGGCGGAGTCCTTCGGCACCCAGATACCGGCCGTGTAGCTGGACACCTTTCCCTTGCCGTCACCGAAGGACGCGATGGCCTCCGCCTTGGCCCGCCCACTGGCGAAGACATAGCCGAGGGGGCCGAACATGGCGATGTCGAGCTTGCCGTTCTCCATGGCGAGGACCTCGGCGGAGTAGTCCTCCGTGATGGTCAGCTCCACCTCGCAGTCCAGGCTTTCGCTCAGGGCGTCGGCGAGGACCTCGGCGGCCGGGGTGAGCTTGGCGGGGTCCTCGAAGGGCTCCACACCGAAGCGGATCCTGCCGCCGGGGCAGTCGGCGGACTCGGCCGCGTCCGAACTGCCGCCGCAGGCGGTCAGGGACAGTGCGGAGACAACGGCGAGCGAGGTGGCGAGGACGAAAGGGCGGACGAGCACGGTGAACTCCGGGTTCGAGGGCAGCGCGGGGGAAGGAAGTGGCGGTGCGAGGGGGTGGGGGGAGTCATGCGCCGTGGCGGCTGTGGCCAACGTTTCAGGCACAGCCACCCCGGTCAACACTTGTATCGACAGGTTGCCAACTGTTCATCCGTGAGTCGGCGGGGAGTTGTCCGTCCCGCCCGACCGAGGGGCAGAGGGGATGTGACCGAGTTCGGCAGCGGTGCGGGTCACCTCGAAGAGCCGCTCACCCTCGCGGTTGATCCAGGTCGCCGTGAGGGTCGGCATGTCGAGCGTCGTGTCCGCGACCAGCTTGAGGAAGACGTGCGGCTCGACGGCGCTGTGCACCAGGTAGGGGCTGGGCACGTTGAGGCTCGGGATGGTGCTGTCGTGCATGGGGCTGACGATGAACTGCCACAGGTCGTAGCCGACGCGGGGGCCGTAGCTCAGGGCACGGGAGACGTGGATGTCGCCGCCGATCAGGAAGCAGCCCGGGATCTTCTCGGTGGCGATGAAGTCGTAGATGGCGTCCCGCTCGTAGGAGTAGGTGGCCCAGTCGTCCTTCTCGGCGTTCTCCTTGTCGTCCCAGATCATCCCGGTGGCGATGGCCTTGAACGGGGCCGTGCTCCTGCTCAGTCGCTCGCGGAGCCAGTCCCACTGCACCGTGCCCAGACAGGTCACCCGGGTGCTGTCGGCCCAGCTCGGCGCGGTACGGCTGAACCAGCGCGGGTCCAGCAGGAAGACCTCGATCGGACCCCGGCGGAAGGATGTATAGACACCCTCGCCGTCCGTTCTCTCCTTGAGGATCTTCCCGTCCGCGGTCTGCCCGAAAGTGGGGTTGGCACGGTAGTTGACGAACGCCGTGCGGTTCTGCCGCTTGCTCCTGTAGTCGCCGTGGAAGTCGTTGCCGCCGAAGTCGTGGTCGTCCCAGGTGGCCCAGACCGGCATGGAGGAGATCAGCCGGGAGATCTCCGGCTGCACCAGGAACGTACGGTGCTTCCGGCGGGCCACCTCCAGATCGGCGCTGTCGACGTACGGGGTGTCGCCGAGCATGACGAAGCTGTCGCAGCCCTCATCCATGATCGCCGTCCAGACGTGGTCGGGCACGGACGGACCGCACGAGCCCATCCCCATCGTGACCACGCAGGGCCGGTCCGGGTCGGGCGAGGTGGTGAAGGATCCGGTCATCGGCGTGAAGCCGGCCGCTTCCCTGACCGGGGTGAGGGCGAACTCGTACGCCGTATCGGGTACCAGGCCGCGCAGTTGGGCGATCAGCGTGTTGTCGTTGCCGGGCTCCACGGCGGTGGTGACGGTGCGCCAGGGCTTGGCCCGCTTCCCGCCCAGCTCCCGGTAGGCGCAGTTCCAGCGGGAGTGGAGCGAGGGGTCGAGGCCGGGGCGGGCCCAGATCCGGGCGCTGCCCGGTTCGGTGTGGCCGACCATCGGCCCGACCGGCTGCTCGGGCGGCATCGGCGTCGGCACCACGGTGGGAGCCGTGCCGCCGCGCACCGACGCGACGTAGCCGGCCAGCGCGGTGAAGAACGCCACGCTGTCCGCCACCGCGTCGGTGGGCTGCACGACGGCGCCCGCGCTGTCGCGGATCTTGTCCACGGTCAGGCTGGTGACGAGGAACCGGCCCGCCCCGAACTGGCCCTCCAGCAGCGCGGGCGGGAACCCGGAGGCGGAACAGGCCATCAGGACCCGCATCCCGCTCCACTGCTGGACCGTCTCGTAGCTCACCCGGGGGCTGGCGTTCCGGCCGGTGAACAGCCGGCCGTTGCTGACGCGCAGCCCCTTGACGAGCGGGTGCGCGGCGTCGACCGGGTGGATCGTGTCGTAGTCGGCGTCGGTGCGCACGGCGGACACACCGCTGGGCAGGTAGGCCACGGCGGCGCCGTACTGGTCGGACTGTGCCAGGTCCAGCACGACCCGGTGGCCGGCGGTGAACCGGCGCAGCGAGTCGGCCTGCTCCGCGACGTAGTCGAGGTAGTCGTCGCTGTTGTTGGTGAAGGTGCCGAACGCGATCAGGTCGACCTGTCGCGGCTGCTCGTCGGCCGGCAGCGTCAGGTCGAGCGGTACGACCTCGAAGCCCGCGGTACGCAGCAGTTCGGCCAGGCCCAGGGCCTTGGTCCAGGGGTCCTCGTACTCCAGGACGGCGGCACGCAGCGGGGCGGTGTCGTCCGCGGCGCGGGGTGCGGCGACGGCGGCGGAAGCCGGTCCGGCGACACCGGCCGTGAGAGCCGCGGCGACGCCGCCCGTCAGTATCTTCCGTCTGTCCAGGCCGTTGTCCGGCATGTGTGTCTCCTTCGGAACGTGATCTCGGGACCGAGCTGTGGGGTGCCCGTTCCGGGCTCGTGCCGCAGACGCTGACAGAGCGAGCGACGGGCGGCAATAGCTTGTATCGACAAGTCATTCGGAGTTCATGCGAACCATTGACATGCAGTGCGATGTTCACCCGTGCCGGAAGTCACGCCTTCCGCGCCGGGGTCAGGCGGTCCGCGCCGGGCCGTCGCGGGTGGAGGCCGGTTCGGCGCAGGCCCGGCAGAACGGCCTGGCGCGGGGCGTCCGCTCCCCCGGCGGCCCGCACGGCCGCGTCGAGTTCCGCCAGCGAATGAGCCCCTTCCACCAGCTCGGCGAAGGGGTGGGCGGCGTGCCGGGCGGCGAGGAACGCGACCGCCGCGTCGAGGTCCGCGGGCCGGTAGTTGTGTACGCCGGTGACCGTACGCAGCCCGCGTACCAGCCACTCGGGGTCGACAGGGACGGTCTCCGCCGGGGAGACCGAGCCGGCCAGCACGGCGGTCCCGCCGATGTCCAGGGCGGACAGGCACATCCGGACCGCGTCCGTGCTGCCCGACAGCTCAAGGGCGATGTCGGCCCGGCCCGGCGGTTCGTCGATGTCCAGCACCCGGGCGGCACCGAACCCTCCGGCGCGCGCCCGCCGGGCCGGGGACGGATCGACGGCGGTCACACGGGCGCCCCCGAGGGCGGCCATCGCCATCGCGGTGAGACCGAGCATGCCCGCGCCGGTGATCAGCACCTCGCGCCCGTCCAGCGGGCCGGCGGCCGCGATGGCTGCGGCCACGGTGGCGGTCGCGCAGGACGCCGGCGCGGCGACCGCGTTCGGCAGCCCCTCGGGTACGGCGACGACGGCGGTCCCCGGCAGCAGCACGCAGTGAGTGGCGAACCCGCCGGTCAGGGGGGCCTGTTCATCCAGCGGCTCATGCCCGTACTTCCGCAGGTCCCGGCACTTCTGCGGGTGCCCGCGCAGACAGCGCGGACACGTACCGCAGGAGGCGGTGACCGACCACACCACCCGCTGCCCCGGCACAACCGGAGTCCCGTCCACGCAGGACGGCGCTCCGGGGCCCACCGCCAGCACGGTGCCCACCTGTTCGTGCCCCAGCAGCGCCGGAACCGGGGACGCCCGCCTGCCGTTCACGGTGTGCAGATCGCTGCCGCACACCGTGGCCAGGTCGATGCGTACCAGCACCTCGCCTTCCCCCGGCGCCCCGGGAGTGGTGGTGGTCACCAGCGTGAACGGCAGGCCGACCCCGTCCCAGCGGGCGTAGCGGACGTCGAGAAATTCGTCGGAGATGGTCCCAGGCATCGCTTCAACCCAATCCGTCACGGTCATGGCCAGTGCGTAGACAACCTGTATAGACAGCTTTTCCGCGGCTGGAGCGAAACTCTGGATGAACAGAGGATGCAGAGCCCGTTCACCGACGACACCCAGCCGGTCGCGACCGGTCCGCAGCCGGGCGCACCGGGCCCGCACCGGGCCGCACGACCGGCCGAACTGCGCCTGAAGTGCGGCCGGGGAAGAGCTGTAGGGTCAAGTCCATGGCCGCCACCCCTCCTCTGCACCGGACCATCGCAGCCGAGCTCCGTCATCGAATTCGTTCCGGGAGCCTCGCGGTCGGCAGGTCGTTGCCGTCCGAGTCCCGGCTGTGCGAGGAGTTCTCGGCGTCGCGGGGACCGGTCCGTCAGGCCCTCGCGACCTTGCGGGACGAGGGGCTCATCGGCGGCGGGCAGGGCAGGCGGGCCGTGGTGCTGGACACCGTCGCCACCCAGCCGTTCGAGTCGTTCCTGTCCTTCACCCGCCGTGCGGAACTGACCGGTTACTCCCCCGGTCAGCGACTGCAGGAGATCGCGTTGCGCCGCCCCGAACCGGAGATCGCCGCCGCGCTACAGATCGACCCGGACGATCTCGCGGTCCAGCTCGTCAGACTCCGTCTGCTCGACGGACGCCCCGCGATGCTGGAGCGCATGACATACGTCGAGTCGCTGGGCCGCCCGCTGATCTCGGCGGACCTGGACGCCGGTTCCATCTACGCACTGCTCACCGAGCAGGGAGTGGATCTGCACTCGGCCCGGCACACGTTCGACGCCGTACCCGCCAACGCCCTGGACGCGAAGTTGCTCGAAGTCCCCGAGGGCTTCCCGCTGCTCAGGGAGCGGCGCCTGACGACGGACTCCCAGGGCGCCCCCGTCGAGTGGTCCGAGGACCGCTACCGCTCGGACACCGCGACCGTGACGGTCACCAACACCCGCAGTTCCCGCACCGCGATGCTCTGAGCGCGGCGTCCGCAGCAGCGGCAGTACGCGGTCGGCTCCGTCCGCCATCCCTGAGCCATTCGATCCCCGGAAGCTTGCCATCTTCGAGTGTTCACGTAAACATGACTGGCGTAAGCACCACTGACGCAAGCATGACCGCCGACGGGCTCGCCCGGCCACGCGCCGGCGCACGCACCTCACCTCAGCACAGGAGCACTCGTACATGCCCCTTCTTCAGATCGACGACGGCGGCTTCACGCTCGACGGCGAACCGTTCCGGCTCCTGTCCGGCGGGCTGCACTACTTCCGCGTGCACCCCGGCCAGTGGGCCGACCGGCTGCGCAAGGCCCGGCTCATGGGCCTCAACACCGTCGAGACCTACGTGCCCTGGAACCTCCACCAGCCGAGGCCCGGCGAGTTCAGGACGGACGACGGACTGGACATAGCCCGGTTCCTCGACCTCGCCGCCGCCGAAGGACTGCATGTGCTGCTGCGGCCGGGCCCGTACATCTGCGCCGAATGGGAGGGGGGCGGTCTGCCGTCCTGGCTGCTGGCGGACCCCTCAATCCGGCTGCGGACCCGCGACCCGCGCTTCCTCGCCGCCGTCGACGACTACTTCGACCGGCTGCTGACCCCGCTGAGCCGCTACCTGGCCACCCGGGGAGGCCCGGTGCTCGCGGTCCAGGTGGAGAACGAGTACGGGGCGTTCGGCGACGACACCGCCTACCTGGAGCATCTCGCGGACTCGCTGCGCCGCCACGGGGTGGACGTACCGCTGTTCACGTGCGACCAGCCCGACGACCTGGCGCGGGGCAGCCTGCCCGGGGTACTGGCCACGGCCAACTTCGGCAGCCGCTCCGCGCAGGGCATGGCCGAACTGCGCGCCCAGCAGCCGGCCGGGCCTCTGATGTGCACCGAGTTCTGGATCGGCTGGTTCGACCGCTGGGGCAGCCGCCACGTGATCCGGAACGCCGCCGACGCGGCCCGGGAGCTGGACGAACTGCTGGCCACCGGCGCCTCCGTGAACTTCTACATGTTCCACGGCGGCACGAACTTCGGCTTCACCAACGGCGCCAACGACAAGCACACCTACCGCCCCACCGTCACCTCGTACGACTACGACGCCCCGCTCGACGAGGCCGGCGACCCGACCGAGAAGTTCACCGCCTTCCGCGACGTGATCGCCAAGTACGCGCCGGTCCCGGCCGAACCCGTCCCTCCGCGCGGTCCCAGGCTCGCGCCGGGAACGGTCGCGCTCACCGGGAGCGCCGGACTGCTGGAGTGCGCCGAGGCGCTCGGCACCGCCGTCGCCGCGCCGAGGCCGCTGACCATGGAGCAGCTGGGTCAGGACTTCGGCTTCGTCCTGTACGAGACGGTCCTGGTGGCCGAGGGGCCCGCCCTGCTGGAGGTGGAGCAGGTCCGGGACCGTGCCCAGTTCTTCGTCGACGGGGTCCCGGCCGGTGTGCTGGAACGGGAGAGCCACGAGCACGCCCTGACGGTCACCGCTCCCCGCGCGGGCGCCGTCCTCAACGTGCTGGTGGAGAACCAGGGAAGGGTCAACTACGGGCCGGGCATCCACGACCGCAAGGGCCTGCTGGGCAAGGTCACACTGGACGGCGACGACATCACCGGGTGGACCAGCCGGCCGCTCCCGCTGACCGACCGGAGCGCGCTGCCGTTCACGGCGGGACCGGTACCGGCCGGCCCCGCGTTCCACCGGGGCACCTTCGAGGCCGGCACCCCCGCGGACACGTTCCTGCACCTCGACGGCTGGACGAAGGGCAGCGCGTGGATCAACGGATTCGCGCTCGGGCGGTACTGGTCGCGCGGCCCGCAGAACTCCCTCTACGTCCCGGCGCCGGTCCTGCGCACCGGAACCAACGAGATCGTCCTACTGGAGCTGCACGCCGGTCACCGCGCCCGAACCGTCGAACTCCGGGAGAGCGCCGACCTCGGCCCCACCGATGAGTAGCCTCCGGCAGCGGACGCGGAGGAGCCGGGCCCGCGGCGGCGCCGCGGGCCCGGTCGGTCAGGCCGCCGCGCGGTCCCACTTCTGGTTGTCGCCGGAGTTGCAGGTCCACTGGTCGAGAGCGGTGCCGTCGGACCTGGACTGGTTCACGACGTCCAGGCACTTCCCGCTGTGCCGGGCGACGAGTTCGACGGAGCCGGCCACGTCCGTCGTCCGTACCTTCCACTGCTGGGAGGCCGATCCGTCGCAGGTGTTCTGCACCGCGTAGGCGCCGTCCGCCGTCGACGCGGCGGCGATGCCGAGGCACTTCCCGCTGTGCCGGGCCATGATCTGGACGTAGCCGGTGCCCAGGTCCTTCATCCAGAAGTCCTGGTTGACGCCCGCGCCGCATCCCCACTGGATGAGCTGGGCGCCGTCCGCCGCGTCGTAGTCCGACACGTCGGCGCACTTGCCGCTCTGATGCCCGGTCAGCGTCTCCCAGGTGACGTCCATACCGGCCACGGTCCCGGCGGCGGTGTCGACGGTGACTTGCGGGGAGTAGTCCATCGTCATGCTGGTGGGGCTGGGGAACGTCAGCGGCAGCCAGACGTACTGGGAGTCGGAGACCGTGCCGCCCATGGCGTTGCCCCAGCGGTCCCCCATGTAGAGGTAACCGGTGCCCGCTGTGCCCTGGACCGGCAGGACGTACGCGGTCTGGCTCCGGTAGGCCGTGGCGTCGCCCACGTCCTTCAGGTCGCTCCAGGTGCCGGTGATGCTGGTGGCGGTGGCGTACTTCTGCTGGTTCGGGGACCAGCCGGTGGCGCCGGAGGTGAGCAGGAAGTAGACGCCGTCGCGCTCGAACATGGCGGGAGCCTCACGCGACTGCCCCGCCCAGAGCTTCTGGACCTGGGACTCGACCGCCGTGTAGTCCGCGGTCAGCCGGTACACGTGCAGGTCGGCGTTCTCGTTGGCGGCCGAGATCATGTAGCCGGTGCCGTCCTTGTCGACGAAGGTCGTGATGTCCCTCGACATGTTGCCCAGCGGCCGGAAGCTGCCGCGCCAGGTGTAGTCGCCGTCCACCGTGGCGGACACCGCGACCGCGGCTCGGGCCTCGCCGTAGTCGGAGGCGTTCTCCTTGTGCATCCACATCACGAACTGCTTGGTGGAGCTGTTGTAGACGACTTTGGGGCGCTCGATGTTGGCCTGGTCCAGTTCCGGGTCCGAGGCCTCCGTCAGGACGTTGTTGCGGAACTCCCAGGTCTTGAGGTCGGTCGAACGGTAGGCGGAGACGTACCGGAAGGTGTTGTCGGCGTTGCGGTTCTCGCCGAACCAGTAGTAGTAGGCGCCGACCTTGAGCACGCCACCGCCGTGGGCGTGCAGGGGACTGTTGTCGGATGCGGTGAACCGCGTCCCGTTGGCGATGGTCACCTCGGCGGCGTGGGCGGTGCCCACGGAGGTGAGCAGGGAGAGGAGAAGGGCGGAGAGGGCGGAGAACAGGGCCGCCCTCCTGGAGATCCTGAGTCGCATACGGCGATACCTCGTGGTGTTCGTCGGACCGGGCGCTCCGCGCGGCCTGCGAGATCTCGGACCGCGTGGGGCCCGGAGCGTGGGGGAGTCCGAGGGACCGGCCGGTGGGGAGCTGTGGCCGGCCGGTCCGGACCGTGAACGATCACCGGTCTACGCGATGTTTTCGTAAACACGATGTGTCCGGAAGTGTGTGAGGGCCGCGGGATACTGTCAAGGCGTCGGGCAGAGGCGGCCCAGGTTTTTGACCCGCCGGTGTGTTTGCGTCAACATTGCGGGGCGGGGGCACACCAGGTGCGCCCTCGCGATGGGCCCCGAGAGAAGGCGGTCGGCTGTGGCGGAGAAGGCGACGAGAGCACCCCGCTCGCGCACGCCCCGGAAATGGCCCTCGATGGCCGAGGTCGCGGCGAAGGCGGGGGTGTCCTCCCAGACCGTCTCGCGCGTGGCCAACAACCACGACAACGTGGACGCCACGACGCGCGCCAAGGTCCTCGACGCCATGCAGGCGCTCGGATACCGCCCGAACGCGGCGGCTCGTGCGCTGGTCACGGGCAAGTTCGGGGCGCTGGGTGTGGTCAGCTTCGACGTCGGCGCGCACGGGAACGCCCGGACGCTCGCCGCCATCGCGGACGCGGCTCGCGAGGGCGGCTTCTCCGTCAACTTCATGGGGATCCGGGCGCAGACCGAGGCCGCCGTGCAGCAGGCCTTCCGCCACCTGATGCTCCAGTCCGTCGACGGCATCGTGCTGATCGAGTCGCAGATGCTCGACACGCCGTCGCTGCGCCTGCCGCCGACCATGCCGATCGTCGTCGCGGACGGCGACACCGGGCACCGCTACCCCCATGTCGACTTCGACCAGGCCCGCGGCACCCGGAGCGTGGTCGCCCACCTGCTGGAGCTGGGCCATCGCACGGTGCACCACGTCAGCGGCCCGCGCGACTCCTTCGCCGCCCGGCGGCGCGCCGAGACCTGGGAGCAGACCGTCGTCGCGGCCGGAGCCCCCCTGCACCCCGCCCTGCACGGGGACTGGAGTGCCGAGTCCGGCTATCTGGCCGGCCGGACGCTGGCGAAGATCCCCGATGCCACGGCCGTATTCGCGGCCAACGACCAGATGGCGCTGGGGGTCCTGCGCGCCATGCACGAGGCCGGGCGCAAGGTACCGGAGGAGGTCAGCGTGGCCGGCTTCGACGACGTCCCGGAGGCCCGGTTCTTCCAGCCGCCGCTGACCACGGTCCACCAGGACTTCGACGTGGTGGGGCGGCACTGCGTGACGCTGCTCCTGGAGCAGATCGAGCGCCGTGCGGGCGGCCCGCACCGGCTCGCCGTCGAACCCACCCTCGTGGTCCGGGCCAGCACGGCGCCGCCGCCCGCCTGACCTGCTCACGGTCCCGCGACGGCCCGCCCGCGTACGCGTGGGCGGGCCGCACTTCGTCATGCCTGTGGGGCCGGGCGTTCGCCCGCCGTCCGGCACGCCCCAGGATATGGCCAGGCCCGCGACTCCCGGCCGATTTCCCTCTGTTCGCTACCGCATCATGCTTGACGCCCGTCTCGGGGTGGTGCCACCATCAGCTATCGATGATTACGTAAACATGGTTCATCGACCCAGTCTTCTTCCGGCCCGTCGGCCCCGAGGCTCCCCCTCCCCCGCTCCGTTCCCGACGGTCGCTCAACGACGCAAGGAACCACCATGACGCTCCTGTCGCCGTCCGCCCAGGCAGTCCGGCCACCCCGGCCGAGGCGGCGCCGCCCTCTCGGGCGGTACGGCCTGACCGGATGGGGATTCGCCGGACCGTTCGTCGCGGTCTTCGCACTCGTCTTCCTCGCGCCGATCGGATACGCCGCCTACCTGAGCCTCTTCCGGGACCGGATGATCGGCGGCAGGTCGTTCGTGGGCATGGACAACTACCAACAGGCGCTGACCGACCCGCAGTTCTGGGAGGGCCTGGAGCGCGTCGGTCTCTTCCTGGCCGTTCAGGTGCCGATCATGCTGGGCATCGCCCTGCTGGTCGCGCTGGCGATCGACAGCGGCCGGCTGTACGGGAGGTCGTTCTTCCGCGTCGCCGTCTTCCTGCCGTACGCCGTGCCCGCCGTCGTCGCCAGCCTCATGTGGGGTTTCATCTACGGCACGCAGTTCGGGCTGGTCGGCAACATCAACGACACCTTCGGCCTGTCACTGCCCGACCCGCTCTCCCCCTCGCTGGTGCTGGCCTCGATCGGCAACATCGTGACCTGGGAGTTCGTCGGCTACAACATGCTGATCTTCTACTCGGCCCTCAGGGTCGTACCTCGCTCGCTCTACGAGGCCGCGGCCATCGACGGAGCCGGCGAATGGCGGATCATCTCCTCGGTCAAACTCCCCGCGATCCGCGGCGCCCTGGTCATCGCCACCATCTTCTCCGTCATCGGCAGCTTCCAGCTGTTCAACGAGCCCAGCATCCTGCAGAAGCTCGCGCCCAACGCGATCACCAACGACTTCACCCCGAACCTCTACACGTACTCGCTGTCCTTCGCCGGACAGCAGCACAACTACGCCGCGACCGTGGCGATCGTGATGGGCGTGATCACCGCGATCATCGCCTACGCGGTCCAGCTGCGCGCCATGCGGAAGGGCTGACCCATGACCACCTCCCGGCGGCCCCCGCACACGCCGCTCAACCCACGCCGCAGCGTCCCGCTGACCCTGATCACCGGCGTCGTCGTCCTGTACACACTGGCCCCACTGCTGTGGCTGGTCATCAACGCCACGAAGAACCAGCGAGGGCTGTTCGACTCGTTCGGCCTCTGGTTCGCCGACGACTTCAGCCTCTGGGACAACATCACCCGGACCCTCACCTACGACGACGGCGCCTTCGTCCGCTGGTTCCTCAACACCCTGCTGTACGTCACGCTCGGAGCCGGGGGCGCCACCGTCCTGGCCGTACTCGGCGGCTACGCCCTGGCGAAGTACGACTTCCCCGGCCGGCGCGCCGTGTTCGCCGTCGTCATCGGCGCGGTCGCCGTCCCCGGCACGGCTCTCGCCGTACCCACCTTCCTGATGTTCAGCAACATGGGCCTGACGAACACCCCTTGGGCCGTGATCATCCCGTCCCTGATATCTCCGTTCGGGCTCTACCTCATGTGGGTCTTCGCCTCCGAGGCCGTCCCCGCCGGGCTGCTGGAGGCCGCGCGGATCGACGGATCGAGCGAGCTGCGCACCTTCTTCACGATCGCGCTGCCCCTGCTGATGCCGGGGACCATCACCGTCCTGCTGTTCTCGATGGTCGCGACGTGGAACAACTACTTCCTGCCGCTGATCATGATCAAGGACCCGGACTGGTATCCGCTGACCCTCGGCCTCAACGCCTGGAACGCCCAGGCCCAGACGGCGGGCGGCGAAGCCGTCTTCGACCTCATCATCACCGGCTCCCTGCTGACGATCGTGCCGATCGTGGCGGCCTTCCTGCTGCTCCAGCGCTACTGGCAGTCCGGTCTGGCCGCGGGCAGCGTCAAGGAATGACGCCGCCTCCCGGTCCTCCTCTCCCCTCCCCTCCGCCGCATCACCGACCAGGAGCACATCCCATGAGAACGCACTCCACCCGCAGGCTCCTCGGCGCGCTCGCCGTCGCCTCCGCTCTCGCGCTGACCGCCACGGCCTGCGGCGGTTCGGACTCCGACGCGAGCGACAGCTCCCCCAAGGGCGTCAGAGCGGCGCTCGAAAAGGGCGGGAAGCTGACCGTGTGGGCCTGGGAGCCCACGCTCAAGAAGGTGGCGGCGGACTTCGAGAAGAAGTACCCCGACGTCGATGTCGAACTGGTCAACGCGGGCACCGGCGACAAGCAGTACACGGCTCTGCAGAACGCGATGGACGCCGGTTCCGGTGCCCCGGACGTCGCCCAGGTCGAGTACTACGCCCTCGGCCAGTTCGCCATCGCCAAGTCCGTCGAGGACCTGGCTCCCTACGGCGCGCGGAAGTACGGCAAGACCTTCACGACCGGCCCGTGGAACGCGGTCACGCGGGACAAGTCGGTCTACGCCCTCCCGATGGACTCCGGGCCCATGGCCTTCTTCTACAACAAGAAGGTCTTCGACAAGCACGGCGTCAAGGTGCCGACCACCTGGGACGAGTACGTGGAGGCGGCCCGCACCCTGCACAAGGCCGACCCCAAGATCTTCATCACCAATGACACCGGGGACGCCGGGGCGACCACCAGCCTCATCTGGCAGGCCGGCGGACGCCCCTACAAGGCCGACGGCACGAACGTGAGCGTGGGCTTCGACGACGCGGGCACCAGGAAGTACACCGCGACCTGGCAGAAGCTCCTCGACGAGAAGCTGGTCGCGCCGGTCACCTCCTGGAGCGACGCCTGGTACAAGGGCCTGGCCGACGGTTCCCTGGCCACCCTCTCCATCGGCGCCTGGATGCCGGCCAACCTCACCTCCGGGGTCCCGGCGGCCTCCGGCGACTGGCGGGTCGCACCGCTGCCGCAGTGGACGAAGGGCGACCGGACGAGCGCGGAGAACGGCGGCAGCTCGCTGGCCGTGCCGAAGGCCGCGAAGAACAAGGAACTGGCCTACGCCTTTACGGAGTTCGCGACGACCGGTGCCGGTGCGAGCGCCCGTGTCGCCCAGGGCGCCTTCCCGGCCACCCGCGCCGACCTGGAGTCGAAGGCGTTCCTCGACGCCCCGTTCCCGTACTTCGGCGGGCAGAAGGCCAACCAGGTGTTCGCCGAGTCGGCCCGTAACGTCGGCGCGGACTGGTCCTACCTGCCTTATCAGGTCTACGCGAACTCCATCTTCAATGACACCGCGGGCAAGGCGTACGTTTCCTCCACCACGCTCTCCGACGGACTGAAGGCCTGGCAGGACGCGAGCGTCAAGTACGGCAAGGACCAGGGCTTCACCGTCGACTAGTCCGGCCACCGATTCCCGCTGTTTGTTTCCTTTGCGCTCTCGGAACGTCTGGGCGTGCCACCGGCATCGATGGCACGCTCAGACGAACTGGGAGTTTTTTCCTTCCTGTTCACAGATTCGGCGCGTGAACATCACAGGCGTATTTCAACCCGTCACGCCTCTTGACGCGGAGGAAACCGCGTTATGTTATGCAGTTAAACGTTTGAATGTGTTTGATTTCGACGATTCCGGTTCCCTACCGAGGCACCCTCAGCCCGCAGCCTCAATCTCTCTCGAACCGGCCTCCGCGCGACTGTGCAGCGGCGGCCGCTGTCAGTACAAAGGAGCCCCTGATGTTCCGTTCCACCTCCAGCCGTGCGGCCGCCGCCACCGGTCTCCTCCTGGCCCTCGGCCTCACCTCAGCGTGTTCCTCGGGCAAGGAGGCCACCGACGACGACCAGGGCGGCAAGGTCAAGGGCGCGATCTCGCTCACGTATCTGCAGAAGCAGGGCGACCAGGAGTACTTCATCGGCGAGGCCGCGGGCGCGAAGGCCAAGGCGAAGGAGCTCGGCATCGGCCTCAAGGTGGTGAACCTGGGCAACGACGCCAACAAGACGGTCAGCGAGGTGCAGTCGGCGATCGCGCAGAAGACGAGCGGCGTCATCATCGTCGTTCCGGACCCCGCCGTCGGCCCGCAGGTCGTGCAGACCACGAAGGAGGCCAAGGTCGCGCTGCTGACGTCCGACGACCAGATCTGCGCCACGGGACCCGACCCGGCCAAGTGCGGCAAGGACGATCTCGTCCCGCGGATCGGGTTCAGCGGCGACCAGATGGGCGGGGAGGTCGGCAAGCGCGCCGCCGCCGAGTACAAGAAGGCCGGCTGGAAGGCCGCGGACACCCGCATCATCTCGGCCTGGAAGCAGGACGTCACCGTCTGCGGCGACCGGGTGGCAGGGGCCAAGAAGGCGTTCCAGGCCGCCGTTCCCGGTGTGAAGACCATCAACGTCCCCACCGACAACACCCCCACGGGCGCGCAGGACAAGATCGCCGCGACGATCACCGCGAACTCCAAGGTGAAGAACTGGGTCGTCTGGGGCTGCAACGACGAGAACGTCATGGGCGGCGTGACCGCGCTCGCCAACGCCGACGTCAAGCCGGACAACGTTATCGGAGTCGGTCTCGGCGCCTACCTCGCGTGCAAGGAATGGCAGTCCGACAAGCCGACCGGCATGAAGGCCGCCCTCTTCATCAACGGCAAGGACGTCGGCGCCCTGGCCGTCCAGACCATGTACGACAAGCTCAAGAAGGACAAGAAGTTCCCCGCCGAGGCCTTCGCCCCCACCACCATGGTCGACTCCACCTCGTGGAAGGGCGCCGGAGTCACCTGCAGCTGAGTGCTCCCGGCGGGCGGCCACGACACGCCGCCGCCCGCCGGTGAACCCACCGCGCTTCCGCCCTTGCCTGCATCACGCCATCGAGGTGAACCGACCCATGACCCCAGAGCAACACCCGGCCGCCGCACCGGAACCCCCCGGCGGCCCGGCGGCGCCCCACCCCACTCCCGTCGCCGTCTCTGGCCTCACCAAGCGCTTCGGCACCGTGCAGGCGCTCGGCGGCGTCACACTCGACTTCCCGTCCGGACAGATCACCGCGCTGATGGGTGAGAACGGCGCCGGAAAGTCCACACTCCTGAAGATCCTCACCGGCGACCACCAGCCCACCGAGGGGGGCGTGGTCATGGACGGGGAGGACATCACGCTCGACTCCCCCGCCCGCGCACGGGCCGCCGGTATCCGGATCATCCCGCAGGAACCCGAGATCATCCCCCACATCTCCGTGGCGGAGAACGTGTACGCCGGCGCCCTCCCCCGCAAGCGCGGACGGGTGCTGGACCGGGCCGAGCTCAACCGGCGCATCAGGGCCGACCTGGACCGGCTGGGCTTCGCCCACGTCCTGGACCCCGCGCTGCTCGGCTCCCAGCTCACGCCCGCGCAGCGCCAGTTGGTCGAGATCATGCGTGCGCTGACGGGTGCCACGACCGCGCGGCTGATCGCCTTCGACGAACCCACCTCTTCGCTCTCCGAGCACGAGGTGGACGCCCTGTTCACCCTCATCCGGCGGCTGCGCGACGAGGGCATCGCCATCGTCTACGTCTCGCACCGCATGCAGGAGATCTTCCAGCTCGCCGACCGCATCGCCGTCCTTCGCGACGGCAGCCTGGTCGGCGTCCAGGACGCCGCCGCCACCAACGAGGGCGAGCTCGTACGCCAGATGGTCGGCCGTGACCTGTCCGCCGCGTTCGTACGCCCGCATGTCGCGACCGACCGCCTGGTCCTCGACGTCCAGCACCTCACCACCGACGACGTCACCGACATCTCGCTGCAGGTCCACGCGGGCGAGGTGGTAGGCCTCGCTGGCCTGATCGGGGCCGGCCGCTCGGAACTCGCCCTCGCGCTCGCGGGCGACCTGCCCATCCGTGAGGGCACGGTCACGCTCGACGGCGCGCCGCTGCGCAGCGGCCGGCCGGGCGAGGTCATCGCCGCGGGTCTCGGGCTGGCGCCCGAGGAACGCAAGGCCCAGGCGTTGTTCCTGCAGCAGTCCATCAAGGAAAACACCTCGCTCGTGGTGCTGGACCGGTTGCGGCGCTTCCGCTTCGTCCGGCGTACGGCGGAACGCCGCCTCGCGCAGGAGTACACCGACCGGCTCCGGGTCCGGGCCCCGTCGGTCGACCACGAGGTGCGCAAACTGTCGGGCGGCAACCAGCAGAAGGTGGTCCTGGCCCGCTGGCTGGCCCGCAAGCCGAAGGTGCTGGTCCTGGACGAGCCGACCCGCGGCATCGACGTCGGCGCCAAGGCGGAGATCTACCAGATCATCGCCGACCTGGCGGCCGAGGGGGTCGCGTTGCTGGTCATCTCCTCCGAGCTCCCCGAACTCCTGGGCCTCGCGGACCGTGTGGTCGTGATGCAGAACGGCCGCATCACGGGCGAACTCGACCGCGGTGAAGCCACCGAAGAATCCATCCTCCAGCTCGCCATGGCCGACGACATAGTCGGCACCGCCCCCGGAGCCTCCTCATGACCCTCACCAGTTCCCCCTCTCCGTCCGTGAAGGGAACCCCCGGCGACAGCCCCGCCCCGCGCCGATCGAAGCTCCTTTCCGGCCTGGGCGGCCAGAACGTCAGCCTGATCGGTGCGCTCGCCGTCGTCCTCATCCTGTTCGGTGTCCTGAACGACAACTATCTGAGCCTGTCGAACATGCAGGTCATCGCCGAAGCGGCGACCATCACCGGGCTGCTGGCGATCGTGCAGACCGTGGTCATCATCTGCGGCGGTCTGGACATCTCCGTCGGCTCGCAGGTGGGCGTGGCCTCGGTCGTCAGCGCCATGGTGTTCACCTCAGCCGGCTCGAACGCCTTCCTCGGCATGGCCGCGGCCGTCGGCGTCGGTGTCCTGATCGGCGCGCTGAACGGCCTGGTGATCGTCTACGGCCGGGTCAACCCCACGATCGCGACCCTGGCGGGGCTCGCCGCCTACAAGGGGCTCGCCCAGCTCCTGTCGGACGGACGGGCCCAGGGATACGTCCTCAACAACGACTTCTTCATCTTCCTCGGGCGCGGCAAGATCGCCGGTCTGCCGGTCATGGTCTGGATCCTGATCGTGGTGGCCGTCGTCGTCCACCTGCTGCTGAAGTACACCGACATCGGGCGCAACCTGTACGCGATCGGCGGCAACGACACCGCCGCCCGGCTCGCCGGTATCAACATCAACAAGTACCTGATCTGCGTCTACGCCCTCATCGGCGTCGTCGCCGCCATCGCGGGCATCCTGCTGACCGCCCGCACCGGCTCCGGTCAGCCCGTCTCCGGCAGTGAGGGCCTCGAACTCAAGGCGATCACCGCGGCGGCCCTGGGCGGCGCGGCGCTCAAGGGCGGCAAGGGCGGTATCGGCGGCACCCTGCTGGCCGTGGCGCTGCTCGGCTGCCTGGAGAACGGCCTGACCGTCCAGGGCATCAACACCTTCTGGCAGAACGTCGCCCAGGGCGCGCTGCTCGTCATCGCCGTCGTCATCCAGCAGCGCCGCAGCGGTGAGCGGGCGGTCGGGCTGCCGCACTGACCGCTTCCTCCGTCGCCGCGCCGGCCGGCGCGGCGACGGACCGTTCAGCGGGCGGAACGCCGGACGTACGTCGTCACCGGTCGCTCAGTGGCGGCCGACCTCGATCCGGATCAGGTTGCGCCCGCGGATGGCGTAGAACCTGCCACGCTCGTCCACCGCGGCTCGCGGGATGCCGTACCAGTCCGCGTCGAGCGCGACCAGGTCCGTACGCGCGAACGTCCTGCGGTCGTAGCGGACGAAGTCCGAGCTGGACGCGCCGTACACGTACCCCCGGTCGGCCAGCAGGGTCCCGTAGTTCGGCACGACCGGGCCGTGGTTGGCCGTGTGGATCACCTTTCGGGTGCGCAGGTCGATCACGAAGAAGTCGCCCTTGTAGCACATGACGTACAGGTGATGGCCGAGCACGGTGAGCCCGGTGATACCGGTGGGCTTGGTCTGCGGCGTCATCCGCCACAGCTCCCGCTTCCGGACCGGGTCCCACGCGACCAGTGTGCCTGCGGTGGAGGCGCCGTTCTGACCGCCGAGATAGGCCACGCCCTCGTGGGCGACGACCGCACGGATCATCTGGTCGTCGTCGATCGGGTTGACGGCGACCGTGGTGGCGCCGCTCCTCGGATCGAAGGTCATCAGCGATCCGGCCAGATCGTAGTCGGACTGGATGCCCATCAGGGCCAGTCGGTGCCGGTCGTCCCAGACGATCTGGTGCGGGCGGTTCTGCTTCGGCGGCAGATCGGCCAGCTTGCGGGGCCACTCGTCGTCCGTGCGCGGGTTGTACGCCAGGAGACCGATCGCGTTGTACTGGGCGAGGTAGGCGGTGCCCTTGTGCAGCAGGATGTCCTTGGCCTCGCTCGTCGCCAGCACCCTGCTCTGCTTACCGGTTCGCAGGTCGTGCCGTGCCACCGTGTTCGTCCCGCCGACGTACACGTTGTGCGTGTCGGCGGCCACCGACATCGCCAGCTGCGGGCCGATCGGAGCGCCTGCCTCGATCAGGTCCCACGAGGTGTCGGAGCCGGTGCTCGGGTCGACCTCGAAGATCAGGCCGAAAGCAGAGACGACGATCACCTTGTCGCCGCGGATCCACAGGCCCCAGAGCTCGCCGAAATTGCCCTCCTTGAGCTTGATCTCACGGAACTTCCCGGTGCTCAGCGTCAGTTCGATCAGCGCGGCACCATTGAAGTACATCTTGTCGCCGAGCTTGCGCGGCAGCCGGAGGAAGGACTGCTTGCTCTGAACGAGCGTGTACGTGTCCGGGTCATCGGCGTCCATGATCGCGACCGCCGCACCGTCGGCGGTGGTCGAGCACACGTACAGCGTGCCGTCGTAGAGGCCGATGTCACGGACCTCCACCTGCCCCGCGAATTCCTTCGGGAGGATCGAGGTGATCTTCTTCGTGGCGCGGTCCATGACGAAGAGTCCGGCCTTGGTGCTGGTCGGAGTGGCGCCGAGCGACGCGCCCGTTCCGATGTAGATCCTGTCCTCGGTGGCCAGCAGGCAGCGGATCATCGGGACGTCCGGATCGGGGATCGCGATCTCGGTGAGCTCACCGGTGGCCGGGTCGTACTGACGCAGCTTGGGCCGGGGCTCCCGTCCACCGAAGAAGATCTTGTTGTCGGGGGACGCGCTGATGGCGTACGGGTCGAGGCCGGGGATCGAGTGGAGATCCTCCTTGGGCGCGCCGGCCGCGGACAGGTCGAGCCGGATGAAACCGGGGCCGGGCGCGGAGTCGTACTCCCGGATCGCCGAGTACAGATACCGCCCGTCCGGGTCGACGGCGAGCAGCTGGGTGCTGATCCCGGGACCCTCGGTGACGCTGGTGACCTTCCCGGTGCCGAAGTCGAAGCCGATGATCCGCGTCGGGTCGATGTTGCGCGAAGCTATGTACGCCTTGTCGCCCACCGGAATGGCGGCGGCGAGCGAGAAGTTGTTCACCCCCGGGCCGAGGTCCGTGACCCGCACCCCCGCGTTCCGCGCCGCCACGGCGTCGGTCGCGGGCAGGCCGGTGACGGCCAGCGCACCCGCACCGACGGCTCCCCACTGCATCAGCTTCCGTCGTGTGATCTGTCCGTCCTGCATGTTCAGTGCTCCTTCGTAGGGTTTCTGAGGATGCGCACGGGGAGTTCATGGCCTTCCCCGTGGCCGGATGGATCAGGCGGCGGTCCAGCGCAGGCCGCCCAGGAGGTGGCCTCGGAAGGCCGGGTCTGTGTAGGCGTCGGCCGCGTGGCCCAGCGACGTGTAGAACGCGCGCCCGGCGCCGGACTCCCTGCACCACACCAGGGGGTGGTCGGCGCCCATGCCGCCACCCTCGTAGCCGGATTCGTCGATGGTCGCGAGGACCTGTACGCCGGGGCGCCGCGGGTTGCTCCGGAAGTCGTACCACTCGTCGTTCCAGTCCCACCGCCGCGGCAGATGACGCGTCGACGGATGGTCCAGGTCCTCGACCAGCACGGTGCCGGGCTGGAAGTCCGGGTGGCCGGCGAAGCGTGCGCCGAGCAACTCCCCGTAGTACGGCCAGTCGTACTCGGTGCACGCGGCGGAGTGGACGCCCATGAAGCCGCCGCCGTCGGAGGTCCAGCGCCGCAGCGCCAGCTGCCCGTCCGGGGTGAGCACCTCGCCGCTGGTGGACAGGAAGACCACCGCGCTGCGCCCGGCGAGGGAGGCGTCGGTGAAGACCGAGGGGTCCTCGGTGGTCTCCACGGTGAAGCCGTGCTCCTCCCCCAGCTCCCGCAGGGCCGCCTGTCCGGCGGGGATCGAGTCGTGGCGGTAGGCCGTGGTGCGGGTGAAGACGAGAACGTCCGACAGACGGTCGGGCTGGGACATGCTGGCGCTCCTGGTTCTGGACGTGCGGGATGATCGTCAGTCTCACAGGGCGGGGCGGGGCGGCGCGGCGGCCGCCCGGGGCGCTCAGGCCGAGGTGGTCAGGGCCGCGCGGTTCACGGGATACGCGAACTCCCGCCCGGCGCAGTACCGTTCGACCTCGTCCAGGGCGCTGCGGGTGATCCGGGCGAGCTCACCGCCGAGCGATCCGGCGATGTGCGGGGTCAGCAGCACGTTCGGCAGGGCGTACAGCGGTGAGGCCGCCGGCAGCACTTCGGGTTCCGTGACGTCGAGAACGGCGTGGACGCGCCCCGACAGCGCCTCCGCGGTGAGGGCCTCGGTGTCGATGAGTGAGCCGCGCCCCGTGTTGACGAGCGTGGCGCCGTCCCGCAGGAGCGAGAGTCTGCGGGCGTCGAGCAGATGGTACGTCTCGGGCAGCGCGGGTGCGTGCAGCGAGACGACGTCGGAGACGGCCAGCAGTTCGTCGAGCTCGACGAGCCGGGCGCCCATCGACCGGGCGGACTCGGGGTCGAGGTGCGGGTCGGCCAGCAGGATGTCGAAGTCGTGGGGCCGGAGCAGCTCCAGCACCCGGCGTCCCACCAGGGACGCGCCGACGAGTCCGATCGTCCGGCGGTAGTTGCCGAATCCCGGGAAGTGGGCCGCCCAGTCCAGGGCGTCGCGGTGTTCGCGGTAGAGCCCGCCGATCTCCAGGACGCGCTTGTTGGCGAAGAGGATCGCGGCGAGGGTGTATTCGGCGACGGGTACGGCGTTGGCGGCGGCCGCCGTGGAGACCTGGATGCCTCGGTCCCAGCAGGCGTCCGTCACATGGTGTTTGACGCTTCCCGCCGCGTGCACGACCGCCTTCAGCGCCGGCATGCGGGTCAGTACGGTGTCGTCGAGCGGGCGGCAGCCCCAGGACGTGATCAGGATCTCGACGGCGGCCAGGTGGGGTACTTGGTCGAAGTCCTCCGCGACGAAGTCCGGTTCGATGTCGACGAGGCGGGTCAGGCGGTCGGTCGCGGCACGCGGGAAGAGTGCGTCCCGGTGCGGCCGGCCCATCGCGAACAGGGCGCGGGGGCGGGGCGGGGTGGATGGCATGGGGGTTCCTCGGGACGATGGCCTACTTGACGGCGCCGGCTGTCATGCCGGACTTCCAGAACCGCTGGAGCATCAGGAAGAGGATGACCAGCGGGACCACGGACACCAGCGATCCGACGATGGCCAGGAGGTAGTCCTGTGGGTGCCCCTGGGAGAGCGCGGAGGAGTACCAGACGTACAGCCCGAGGTTGACCGGGAAGAGGTCCTTGTCGGACAGCATCACCAGGGGGAGGAAGAAGCTGTTCCAGATCTGGGTGAACTGGAAGAGGAAGATGGTCACGAAGCCCGGTGCGATCATGGGCAGACCGATCCGGCAGAAGGTCCTGAACTCCCCCGCCCCGTCCACACGGGCGGCTTCCAGGACCTCGTTGGGGATGTACGAGGCGCTGAAGACACGGGCCAGGTACACCCCGAACGGGAACACCAGGCCGGGGATGAACACGCCCCAGAAGGAGTTCACCAGACCGGCTTTGGCGGCGAGCAGGTAGAGCGGGATCGCCATCGCCGTTCCGGGCACCATCACGCCCAGCAGGACGAAGGAGAAGAGCCTCTCCTTGCCGGGGAAGTTCAGTTTGTCGAACGTGTACCCGGCGGCCACGCTGAACACGGTCGCCAGCAGCGAGCCGACACCGGCGTACAGGACCGTGTTGAGCAGCCAGCGCAGGAAGATTCCGTTGTCGACCTGGAAGAGGTACTTGAGGTTGTCGACGAGCGCGAAGTCCTTGCCCGGGGCGAAGCCGTTGGTGGCGAAGAGGTCCTGGCGGCTCTTGGTGGACGAGAGGAACAGCCAGAGCATCGGCAGCAGTGTGTAGAGGGCGGCGAGACCGAGCATGGCGGTCACACCGGCTCTGGACAGGAGGACCGATGGCCGGTTCCCGGCGCCACGCCGCCCCGGCCCGCGGTTGTCCGTCCGGCTCTTGCCCGTCCCGCTCCTCTCCGTCCCGTTCCCGCCCGTGCTGTCCGGAGCCGGACCGGAGCCGTAGGGGGCGACGCGTGTCATGGTCTTGGTCACGGCTTGCTCCTGCTGCGCGAAAAGCGGGTGACGAGGAAGGACAGCAGCGCGGCGAACAGCGCGATGAGCAGCGAGGCCGCCGCTGCCAGTCCGAAGTCGTTGTGGGTGAAGGCGGCGGTCTGGACGAACATGTTGGGGGTCCAGCTGCTGCCGATGGAGCTGGACGCGCTGTAGATGACCTTCGGTTCGGTGAAGAGCTGGACCGATCCGATGACGGTGAACAGCACGGCCAGGGCGATGGCCGGACGGATCATCGGGACCTTGATGGAGAGGGCGGTACGGATCTGGCCGGCGCCGTCGATCTTCGCCGCGTCCAGGGCCTCGGTCGGCACCGCCTGGAGGGCCGCGTAGAAGATGACCATGTTGTAGCCGATCCACTCCCAGACGGCGATGTTCGCCGCCGAGAAGACCGCGTTGTCGGCCGACAGGAAGTCGATGTCGAGGCCGCCGGCGTTGAGGAAGTCGATCACCGGGCTGAGTCCGGGCGTGTACAGGTAGACCCAGATGAGTGCCGCGATCAGACCGGGCACCGCGTGCGGGAGGAACAGCGCCAGCTGGAAGAAGGTCCGCGCCCTGGTCAGCGCCGAGTCCAGCAGCAGGGCGAGGGCGAGCGCGCCGCCGATCATTATCGGGATGTAGATCGCGACGTAGGCGGCGATGGTGAGGAATCCGCCGCGGAACGCCGGGTCCGACAGCGCGTGTACGTAGTTGTCCAGTCCGGCGAAGACCTCTTTTGTCCCGCCGAAGCCGAGGCCGGAGGTGTGGGTGGT
Organism: Streptomyces sp. NPDC057900; assembly: GCF_042887885.1. Lineage (NCBI taxonomy): Bacteria > Bacillati > Actinomycetota > Actinomycetes > Kitasatosporales > Streptomycetaceae > Streptomyces > Streptomyces sp. NPDC057900. Next base: position 307,269 of record NZ_JBHVOI010000006.1, on the reverse strand, counting down.
GAACAGGCTCATCCAGCCCGCGTAGACCAGCGGGGCGAGGGTGACGGCGGTGAAGAGGACGAAGAAGGGTGCCAGGAGCAGCGTGGCGGTGCGGCGCTGGGCGCGGGCTGACGGAGTTGTCATACCGGGCCTTTCTCGAAAGGGGGAGCGGGAAGCGTCGGGGCGGGAACCGATGCCGGCCTCGGCCATGCGTGGCGGGCATCGGCTCACCGGGGTTCGCGAACTGCTTCGCGTACCTACGGGGCGACCTTCATCCCGCGCCGCTTCATGTCCTGGACGGTCGCCTGCTGGGCGCCGGTGAGGACGTCGAAGAGCTTCACCTTGCCCTGGGCGACCTTCGGAAGCTGGTCGACGACTGCCGTGTTCGTGGTCCCCATGACGGGGCCCCACGTCCAGCCGGGCCGGACCGCCGCATAGGACTTGTCGCCCAGCGCGTACACGTCCTGTCCGCCGAAGTAGTCGGTGGGGAAGGCGGCCTTGGTGACCGGCACGAGCTTGGGGTCGGCCGGGAACATGCTGCTGGTTCCGGAGGAGACCCACGCCTTCATGCCCTCGGGGTCCGTGGTGATCCACTTGATGAACTCCGCGGCGGCGGCGCTGTTCTTGGCGCCCTTCGGTATGACGAAGGAGGAGCCGCCGTACATGGCGGAGGCGGGCTTGCCGTCCCAGGTGGGCACCGGGGCCACCGACCACTTGCCCTTCTGGTCGGCGACGGTCGCCTGCTGGGACCCCGCGCACCAGCTCGCGCAGACGTAGGCGACGGTGCGGCTCTGCTGGACGCTCGTCCAGAACGGGTCGAGCGAGCTGACCGAGCTGATCAGGTCCTTCCGGGCGAGGTCACCCCAGTAGTCGGCGACCTTCCGGGAGGGGGCGTCGTCCAGCGACACCTTCCAGGAGTCCTTCTCCGTGCCGAACCACTGCGAGCCGGCCTGCCAGGCGAGGGCGGTCAGGAGTCCCGGGTTGTCGGTGTAGAGAACCCCGCCGCGGGCCTTCGGGTCCGCCTTCTTCACCTGCTCGGTCATGTTCCGGTACGCGTCCCAGGTCTTCGGGACGCTGATCTTGTGGCTCTTGAAGAAGTCGTTGCGGTAGTACAGCATCAGCGGGGCCGCGTCGCGGGGAACGCCCCACGTCTGGCCGCCCAGCTCGACCAACTGCCTGACGGACTCGGGGAAATGGTCCTTGACCAGGGGCCCGAGCGAATCGCTCAGCGGCTCCAGCTTGTCCTGGGTGGCGAACTCGGGCAGCTGCGGGTACTCGACGACCGCGGCATCCGGGGCGGTGCCGGCCTTCACGGCGTTGGTGAGTTTGGAGTAGTACTCCTGGCCGGAGGGCACCGCCTCGAAGGTCACCTTGATGTCCGGGTGGGTCCGGTTGAAGGCCTTCGCCACTTCGTCGGAGCCCTTGACGAAGGACCAGAAGGTGACCTTTCCGGTGCCCTTGTCCGCCGTGGAGGTCCCGCTGTCCGAGTCCCCACACCCCGTGGCGAGAAGGCCGATTGCCGCGACGGAGCCGACCAGCGCTGTCAGTCGTCTACGAAACATGATGTGCCACCGATCGTTTGCTTGGGTGTCACCGCAATCATTCGTTACGTACGACAGCGAGTCAATGCATCTGATTTCGTTTTTTGATAACGAAACCACTTGGCATCACTTGCCTACACTTCGCTCCGTCGGCTGGCCCCGCAGGACGCCCGGACCCGCAGTTCCGGGCGGAGCAGGATCTCCGCCAGTGGGGTGGACGGGTCGGACAGTCGGCGTAGTGCCAGGTCCAGCGCCCATGACCCCACGGCCTGCTTGGGGGGCGCGACCGCGGTCAGGGGTACGTCGCTCAGCTCCGCGACCTCGTCGTCATAGGTGACCAGCGCCAGGTCTTCCGGCACGCGCAGACCTCGTGCGCGCAGGATGCCGACGAGAGCGATGGCATCGATGTCGTTGTGCACCAGCGCGGCCCGGACCTCGCCGGACTCCACGGCTGCGACCACTTCCTCGAAGCGGGCGTCGGCCACAACCGCGTCCCCGGTGGTGCTGATGAGGAACTCCGGCCCCGGCGTCAGCCCCATGGCCTTCACGGCGTCGCCGTGCCCCTTACTGAGAAGTGCCGTGTTGGGGCTCTCGATCCTGGCGACGAGGGCCACCTTGTCGTGCCCGAGCCCGGCGAGATGGCGCACCGCGAGGGCCGCGCCGTAGGCGTGGTCGGACGCCACCTGCTCCAGCCGCCCGGCCTGAATCCCGGCCCGGCGCTCCACCAGCACGGCCGGCACATCGAGGGTGCTCAGCCACTGCTCGGCCGCCTCCAGTGGGCGGAGCCCCGGGTGCAGCATGAGCAGCAGGCTGTTGATCCCGCCCGCCACGAGCTGTCGGACCTGTTCCTGATTCTCCGCCAGCGACTCCCCGGAGACGGCCAGTACGACGCGGACGCCGCGCGCGCGGGCCGCGTTCTGGACGCCCCGGATCACCTCCGCGTAGTAGTAGCCGCCCGGCGGCACTACCAGCCCGACGGCGTACTTCTCCCCCGCGAGAGCCGGGGCGGGGGCCGGGCCGGTGGCCGGGGCAGCGCCCGGGGCTTCGGCGGTCGCGGCGACGGGAACGTTCGGCGCCAGGGCCGTGGCCCCGCCGTGCACGCGGTTCAGCAGCCCCTGACCGGCGAGCTCCCGCACGTCCTGGCGCAACGTGACGGCGGAGACCCCCATCTCCTCGGCCAGCACCGTCACGGTGATCGAACCCTGGCGCTCCACCGCGCGCAGGATCGCTTCCCGCCGCTCGTTAGCCAACACCTTCAGTCCCCTCTCGGTAACGAGTGACCCGTCGTCCTTCACTCGACAACCGAAAGATATCAATCAAAGGTCAACGATGGCCTGGAGCAGCGAATCGGCGAGGGGTTCGGTGGACGCGGTGATCAGGACCTGCGGTACGTGCTCATCGACGGTGGACGCTCACGGCATAGCCGCCGCCGTCGTAGGGCTCGGCGTCCCAGGAGGCGAAGTGGTCGACGAGGGTGAGGCCGGACGCGGCGCAGTAGTCGTCGTAGTCCGACAGCGTGAGGCCGGGCGGTACCGGGAGGTGGGCTTCGTCCAGGCCGAAGCCGGCGACCAGCAGCCCACCCGGGCGCAGGGCCGCGGACAGCCGCTCCACCACCGTCGCCTCGGTGTCGGGGGCGAGCAGGGGGAAGATATTGCCCGCGGCGACGACAAGGTCGAACCCTCCCGGGATATCGATCCGGGCCGGGTCGAACTCGGCCAGATCGACCTCGAACCACGGCAGTCCCGGCGCCTGCTTCCGCGCCACGGCCAGCATCGACGCGTCGAGATCCACCCCGACACAGTCGTACCCGAGCTCCGCGAGCCGGATCATGACCCGTCCGGTACCGCATCCCGCGTCCAGCACCCGCGCTCCGGCCGGAACGAGAGCCGCACAGAACCGCGCCTCACCGTGTACGTCCTCGCCACTGCGGGCCAGGGTCGCGAATCGTGCGGCGTAGTCCTCCCCTGACGCCTTCCCGGCGAAATCCGTCCAACGACTCATGGGGCCAAGCATAGGGCGCCTCTCGCCGGCCGAAGCCGACACCGGAGCCGCACACCGAAGCCGAACGCCGGCAGCGACCCCTTGCCGGGGCGGAGGGGACGATCTAGCGTCACGTGCGGTGCATGACAACGATGTCTTCGAGCAGGCGCACGACGGGAGTGGTATGCAATCAACGCGATACGCACCGGCCCGGAACGGATCGACGGCACAGCGTCTACGGAACCGGCTGGGGACGGCTGCGCTCTGTATCGCCCTCGCTGCCGCGGGATCCGTCACCGGGAGCGCGGCGAGCGCGGCCGCCGCCGATCGGGCAGCGGTGTCCGACGCGACGCCGGGCGCGGGAACCGATCTGACGAAGCTGGTCAATCCGTTCATCGGGACCGAGAACGAGGGGCTGACCTTCCCTGCCGCGGGCGCGCCGTTCGGCCTGGTGCAGGAGAGTCCGCTGATGAAGACGTCCGGTGGCACGGGGTGTGACAAGGAGTCCTCCGACACGGTCATCGGGTTCAGCCAGACGACGATCAACGGATGCCGGTTCAACTATCTGCCGATGATGCCCACGACCGGCGCGGTGACCTCGACCGATCCGGCGCGGTACGCGTCCGCGTTCAGTCATGAGAACGAGACGACGGGGCCCGACTACTACCGGACGAAGCTCGACAGGTACGGCGTGACCGCCGCCTTGACGGCGACCGAGCGGACCGGGTGGCAGCGGTACGAGTTCCCCCGGACGAGTCAGGCGAACGTGATGTTCAACGCCGGTTCCGGCGTCGCCGGTTCCGAGATCCACGTCGTCGGCGACCGGACGGTCGAGGGGTGGGTCGAGGATTCCAAGAAGACCTACTTCGTCGCACAGCTCAGCCGGCCGTTCACGTCGTACGGCACCTGGAAGGGCACCGACCGGAGCCCGGGGTCCCGCACATCGGCGGCCAAGGGTTCCAACGGGGCGTGGGTGTCGTTCGACACGAGGAAGAACGACGCCCCTGTGGTCGCGAAGGTGGGGCTCTCCTTCACCGGGCTCGACGGCGCCCGGGGGAACCTCGCGGCGGAGACGGGGAAGTTCGGCTTCGACTTCGACGCCGTGCACAAGGCGTCGAACACCGAGTGGAACTCGATGCTGCGCAAGGCCGCGATCGGTGGTGGTTCGCATGACCAGCAGGTCGCGTACTACACGGCGCTGTACCACTCCATGGTTGATCCGAACATCATCGGTGACGTAGACGGCCGCTACGTCGGAGCCGACGAGAAGATCCACACCGCCAGGGACTACACCCCGTACAGCAACCTCTCGCTGTGGGACACCTACCGGACGCAGAACAAGCTCCTGGAGATGCTCGTTCCCGAGGTCGCGCACGACATCGACATGTCGATCCTCGCGATCGCACGGGAGGGCGGTGCGCTTCCGCGCTGGTATCTGGAGAACGAGGAAGGCAACATCATGACCGGCGACCCGGTCACGCCGTTCCTGGTCGAGGGCTGGTCAAAAGGGCTGCTGACCGGAGCGGACGCCCAGGAGGCGTACAAGTACCTCCGGGCGAACGCGACCGAGGTGCCGCCCGCCGACGTCCGTGAGAACGGGCGTGCTGGAGCCGCGTACTACGCGGAACGCGGATACGTCCCCTACGGCCTCAACGTGAAGTCGGGCGCCGACTGCGACGGAGGAACGAGCGGCAACTGCTGCCCGACCAAGTCGAACGACAACGACTGCTACTACGGGACGTCGGCCACGTTGGAGTACGCGGCGGCCGACGCGTCGTTGGCCCTGATGGCGAAGGGGCTCGGTCACACGGCCGACGCCAGGATGTTCGCCGAGCGCGGCCAGGCGTACAAGAACGTGTTCGACACACGGACCAGCCAGTTCCGGCCGCGCACCGCGGCCGACGGCACCTGGCTGACCCCGTACGACCCGGTCACGAGCGACCACGCGTTCCACGAGCAGAACGCGAGCCAGTACCAGTGGTCGGTGCCCCAGGACCCGGCCGGGCTCGTCGCCATGCTGGGTGGCAAGGACGCGACGGACAAGCGGTTGAACGACTTCTTCGCCTACGACGACCTCCTCACCGACCCGGCGGGGACCGCGCGCACGGCCTGGGTCAGTGACCCGTACGACTACTACGGCTCCACGAAGTACAACCCGAACAACGAGCCGAACCTCATCGCGCCGTACCTCTACGCGTGGACGGGGCAGCCCGGCAACACCGCGACCGTGGTCAAGGCACAGGAGACCCTGTTCACGAACAGCCCCGGCGGCATCCCCGGCAATGACGACATGGGTGAGATGTCCGCCTGGTACGTGATGTCGTCGCTGGGGCTCTACCCCACCACCAGCGGTGGCAACTTCGACGTCATCACCACGCCGCAGTTCCCCAACGCCCGGGTGCGGATCGGTGAGTACGGGAAGAAGCAGGGCGGGACGCTGACGATCTCCGCGCCCGGCACCAGCATGGCCAACCGCTACATCGCCTCCGCGACGGTGAACGGCAAACACTGGGACAAGGCGTGGGTCGACCAGGCCGACATCGCCCACGGCGGGCGCATCGACTACGCCCTGAGCACCGAGCCCACCGCGTGGGCGACGGCCGCGAAGAGCTCCCCGCCGTCGATCAATACGACACCGAATCCGCAGCACCGGCTCAGCGCCGACGTCGGCCCCGACCGGGCCGTCCTGGAGCCCACGGCGGACCACGCCTCGCGGCAGCAGGTCGACCTGACGCTGCTGGCCACGGCTCCGCACACCGCGCGGGTCACCGTGACCGCGAAGGCGCCGAAGGGGTGGTCGGTCTCACCGTCCCGCGCGACGGCGACGGCCGAATCGAACGGGCTCCCCGCCCAGCTGAACAAGCACCTGCGGATCACCGCGCCGGCCGGAACGGAGGCGGGCACCTACAAGGTGACGGTCGCCGCCGAACTCCCCGGAGCCGCGCCGGTCAGGAAGACCGTGGGCGTCGTGGTCGAGAAGTCGGGCAGCTGCGCCATCAGGACGAGCACTTCATGTGCCGTCGAACTGAACGGCACCTACAACAACGACGGCGTCGCCACGCTCGCCGCCCCGGGCCAGGGAGACTTCGACGGCACGGGTACGAGCTTCGCCGCCGACCAACTGCCCGCGCCGGGGCCGGTCACCTTCGGTGGGGTCACCTACCAGGCGCCCGAGACCTCCGGCACCAGCAAGAACTTCGTCAAGTCCACCGGGCAGGCAATCGCTCTGCCCTCCGGCAACTACCACAGCCTCCACATTGTGGGCGCCTCCGACAACGGCAGCACCGGCGCCGCGTCGGCCACCGCCGTCGTCACCTACACCGACGGCAGCACCGCGACGGTTCCGCTCGAACTCACCGGCTGGGCGAACAAGACCCCGGACTTCGGCAACGCCGTCGCGCTGACGACCGCGTACCAGCTCAAGGCCGGAACCGGGAAGACCACCACCCCGGCATCGCTCTACGGAACGACCGTCCCACTGGAGTCCGGGAAGAAGGTCCGGTCCCTCTCCCTGGCAACACCATCCGTGCCGGCCTGGGTCGCACCCGGGTCCGGAGGGCTCGACTGGCAACGCGACAGCGACCTGGAGATCTACGCGATGACCCTGGAGCACTGACCGTCGCGGTCACTCCCGGCACACGGATTTACAGCGATCGGCGGGAGGCGGGCCCCGAGGCCGGGGTCTGCCTCCCGCCGATCGTTGGACAGGCATCGCGTGGTTGGGAGACCTCGAAGCGGCCCACTACCCCAGGAAGCTCAGCCGCACCTGACGTTCCGGGTTGTCCCCGTTGGTGTCCGCGAAACTCCGTTAAGACAACCCCAGACTAACCGGATGACGACGCGCACCGAGCGCCTGCCATCGTCATCACCTTGCGGGGGCATGCGGCGGCTCACAAGCGGGTACAGCGCGCATAAGTCGACCGTGGCACTCCCTTCGCGTTGTCAGCTCGTCACTTCCTTTTCGGAAAGTTGGCTAGGAGCCGCAACGCTCGTCACCATCCGTCCTCATGCCGTGCGGGACCACTCTGCCCGCGCCAATCGTTCCTCACCGTACGAAGTCGGGCGGGCCCACGGCACGGCGATCTGACCAGCCCAGGTGCTATACCAGTCCAGTCTGACAGTCGAAGGGTGATCGGAATCAGTTTCCGCCGCGTTCGACACCTTGCCAGAGCCCGGTGTCATCCCCTCCGCTGCCCGCAACCCCATCACAAGCGTTCTCCGACCGAACTGCACCGTACGCAGCGGCACCTCACGTACATGGCTGAATCACGTCAGCCCGATCACCGGGGATCGTCCCGGACCCCAGGCTTGCCGACATCAAAAGGCAACGAAGGGGAGGGGTACACACGTGGACGCTCTCGCGGCTGCGGTACACACGCTTCTGGAAGATCCGGAGGCATCTGTCGAAGTGGACGTGCCGACCCCCGACGAAGCCGCACGCGCTGTCCGGCTTTTCGATCAGGGGTTGCGCAGCGGCCGCGGGGTCCACCGCAAGATGGCCGAAGGCGCGCTGCACGGTGCCAAAACACTCTCGACAGACCGACTTCAGGTTCTGTCCGAGTTCGTCCAGAACTCCGACGACGCAGGAGCCGAACAGCTGCGCATCCTGCTGCAGTCCGGCCGTCTTCTGGTCGCCCACGACGGAGCCGGCCTGCACCTGGCCGATGTTCTCCCACTCGGCATGCCTTGGCTCAGCGGCAAGACGTTCGACGCCGAAACTACGGGCCGGTTCGGCATCGGACTGTCCACGCTCAGGGCCCTCACCGCGGTCTGGGAGGTGCACTGCCACCCCTTCCACGTGCGCTTCTCCGGTACCAGCCTCGAACCCGCGGCACCGCCGGAACTCCCCACCGAGATCTCCGGACCCGAGTGGACCGTCTTTTGCATCCCGCTGACGCCCGGCACACTGACCGCAGCCCAGCTCCTTGCATGGTTCGACGACTGGAACGACGCTTCCCTGCTCTTCCTGCGTCACCTCCGCAGCCTCGAGGTGAAGGCGGGCGAGCACAGCACCGTAATGTCCTTGACTTGGACGGACGTGACAGAGCGTCGGCTCCTGATCGAGGGCGTCGAGCACCAGGTGAGTGTGCAGCACGCCCAGGCGACCGACGGAGCACGGTGGCGTGTGTACACGGCCCAGGTGGAACCGCACCCTGACTGGGAACGGAGCCACAAGGCACTGGGCCCGCTCGTGCCCGTGGGCGTCGCACTGCCCCTGGAACCTGGGGCGCACGGCAGCGTCCACGCCGGCCTACCCGTCGCCCCTCTAGACATGGCGGCCCGAGTCCACACCCAGTTCGACCCCGTCGCCAGTCGCGAGGGTTTCGCCAGCAGCCTCCTCAACACTCAGCTCGTCCCCGTGATCGCCGACCTGTGGGCAGCCGCCGTACGCGACGTCCTGGAGAGGGTGGATCACACAGCGTGGCACCTCGTTCCCCTTGCCCTCCCCTCAGGCTCCGGGTCGGCAAGCCTGCTCCAGGACCGGATCCGCACCGCTCTACTCACCCGCGCACGGCAGTCACTCGCCGCCGAACTGGCCCTGCCCGTCGCGGAAGACGGTCCCAACGCCCTGTTGGCCGAGTTCGCGGTCGAGGAGGCCGCGCTGTCTGAAGTCCTCGATGCCACCGATATCGCCCGGCTGAGCACAGCCCCGTACACCTTGCCGGCCGCCGTCCGCGACAGCGCCGACCGTTGGCGGGAGGTCCTCTCGGACTGGCGTGCGGAGGGTGCCGCAGATCTGCGGCCGGAGGTGCGGGTAACGGACGCGCTCAGCCTGTTCTCCAACGACGAGTGGCAGGACATCGCGCGGCTCGTACGGCTCGCCGCGGTCGCCATCGAAGCGGGCCTCGATCATGCGCTGGCCAGCCGGACGTGCCTGGCGACTGCCGACGGACGCCGGCTTCGGCCGCAGCTCGCAGAGAACGCGTTCGCCGACCCGTCCGGCGGGCCTACCGGTCCCTTGGACCTGCTAGGCGTCGTTCTGAACCTGCATCCCGCCTATGCGGAGGACAACGCCTGGACGAAGACGGTCACCGCATGGCTGCGGCGGCGGGACTGCCTGGTGCGCCGCGATGACACGGCAGCCGTGCTGAAAATCGTCTCCCGGCTCGGAAAAGCCGGCGGACGACTTGCCGACGGCGACGAGGCAACGGAGACAGCCCGGCTCGTGGCCCTGCAACAGGCACTTGGCGACATGCCCAAGAAGCTGCGCGACCCGCTCGGTCCGGGCATCGGACGGGCCATCCTCCTCAACGGGTTCACCTACGACAAGGACGGAACCGAGCAGCCCCGCCGTGTGAGGCCCGGCGCCGCCTACCTCCCCCAGGCGTTGGAGAGCGCTGACGGAGACCGATTCGAGGTCGCTGCGCGCAGGACTCCCGGTCTCATCTGGGTGCGTCGCTCCTACACGCGATCGCTTCTCTCCGCCGCCCGGGCAGGTGGCCTGAGCAGGACAGTCTTCCTACGTTTGCTGGGCGTGGCGGACGTGCCTCGGCTCACTGCGGTGCGCGAAAGTTCGGCGGACACCAAGACATACCCGGGAGATTCCCGGATCGGCCTCGCACGGTACTGCAGGTGGTCCATCGCAGACCGGCGGCAGCAGATGACGGGCACGGGAGCCGACCACACCCTGGACGACCTGACCAGCAGCGACATCGCCGCAGTGGTCAGGAACATCGCGGCTGAGAAGAACGTGGACGAGCGACGACGCCGCACGGCCGCCCTGCTCCGCACTCTCACCACACTGCTGACCAACTCGGACAAGGCCGTCGTCCCCATGGCCCGGGGCCACTACAAGTGGAACCTCAAGGGCGAGACGGCGGCCATCTGGGTATGGCAGCTCCGGGAGACCGCCTGGCTGGAGGACAGCCACGGCCGACTCAAGCCGCCGGCCGAGCTCACTCTGCGTACAGCGGACACGGAGGCCCTGTACGGACCCGAGGACCCCGGATACCTGCATCCGGCAATCCACCAGGCCCTGGCCACCCGCACGGAAGTCCTCACCGCTCTCGGCATCTCCGGCGACCCCGACGTCCCGCGCCTTATGGAACGGCTGCGTGAACTCCGGGACCGTCACGACGAGGCCGATACCGATGCCGACGTACCGGACAGCCTGCGCGCGGAGGCGCTGCTGGTCTACCAGTCCCTTGCCCGACGCCTAACGCGCCGTCCGGCAGATGCAGCTCAAATGGCAGTGGAAAAGCAGATCCGCAACGAGTTCCGCTACGAGCACCTCGTTCTGACCGACCAGGGATGGACGGAATCGGGCAAGTGCTTCCAGGGACCCGCGATCCTGCGTGGGTTCCGTCCCTTCGCCCTGACCGGGTCTGACATCGATCCCCTGTGGCAGGTACTGGGCATCCCGGAACCCGGACTCGATGACCTCATCGACGTGCTAAAGGAGATCTCCGGGACCGGCGCGACCCTCGACGCCGAGCACGAAAGGGTCATGCTCGAGGCTCTGCGCCGCCTGCGGGACGTGATCCGATCCGACGAGAAACCCATGTCACCCGGGCTGCAAAGCAGACTGCGGAGTCTGCCTCTGTGGACCACGGCAGGCTGGGTCAAGGGCAAGAGCAACGCGGTGTTCGCCGTGGCCGACTCTCGCGTCGAGCGGGCGCTGACAAGCCGTCTGCCGCTGTGGAAGCCAGGAGGGAACGTGCAGCAGTTCACGGCGCTGTTCGGTCCACTGCGCATCACTCCGTTGGACGTCGCGGGCGCCCAGATCACGTACGAGTCCGGAGGCATGGGCAAGGCTGGGGACGCAGTGCTGAACCAGCCGGCGGACGGGAGCCTGACGGAAGAGTTCCAGCAGGGAGTCGCCGCACTCCAGGACCTCTTGGTACGCGACGAGCCCGAGACGGCCGAGGCCTTCACCGGCTGGGCTTGGCTGGCGGCCCTGGAAGTCCGGCTGCTCCCCGGCCTGATGATTCGCCTCGATCCGGGAGCCACCCACGCACCCATCGAGCTCCCCGTCGAAGCGCAGATCGACCGCGGCCGCAACACGCTGTTCCTGAACTCGAACGCGGCTCTGACCACCAAGGCGGGAGCGGGCACGGCTATCGCCGCCCACTTCGCGGAGGAAAGGTCGCGCGTGGGCCACAGTTGGCGGGATGTCTGGGAGGAACATCTAGTGGAAGCAAAGTCCGGGACCGCGCTCACATCGTCAGGGCAGCAGAGTCACGAAGAACGGCAGCGACTCGCCGAAGAACTGCGCCGACGCGCACAGCGGGCTTCCGTCCCGCCGATGCCGAACGGGAAGCAGCCCACGCAAAGGGGCGCCAGCATCGGCCCGGCCGTCGTCGTCCCGCCACCCCGCAGCGGTTCGGTCACCGCGCCTTCGTCCGCAAACCCCGGGTCCAGCGCCCCATCCGGCCCACACCACGCGCCGGCCGCACGCCCTCTGGTGGACGCGTCCGCCTTCGAAGCCCTGCCCGGCAGCATTACCCGCACTGGAGCGCCGTACACACCGGGCAACACCCCTGCCCGTACGTCAGGGCTGGCGAATCCCTCGCCCCGCCGACACGGGGCCCCACTCCCCCAGCCCAGGCCCGGAGGGGCCCCACCCCGCAGCCAGGCCTCACCGCTTGGCTACGCGGACCATGACAAGGAAGAGCTCGTCATCCAGGCTCTTCGCCGAATCCTGCAAGAGCGAGGAGTCAAGCTGGACGACCAGCGGGGTGCGTCAGGTATGGGCGCCGACGCGTACGACTCGACTGGGCGCTACTACGAGATCAAGGCCCACGGGGGCGCGGTGCCAAGCGAACTGACGCTTACACGTTCCGAGTTCGTACGGGCCTGGAGCGAAGGCGAGAACTACACGCTCGTGATCGCCTCGCACCTGGAGAAGGACGCCGGCAGGCCGACCCTCCGCCTGGTGAACGACCCCGTACACCGTTTCGAAGTCGAACCGCCGACAGACGTCCGCCTCAAGCGCGTACGGGACAGGGCAGTGGAATCGACCGTGTACGAATGGCCCAGCTCAGACCGCTAGCGTGACCCACCTCGGACGTCGGGCGCCCGGTCGGCTCCATGCCATCAGACGACAACGAACCCATGCGCGAGCTCACAAATGACCTTGTCGGCTGGTTGCCCTCAGCCTCCTGGATGGGGACAACCAGCCGACCATAGCTACGCGCTCCCGTCTCCCTACTAGGGGCTAAACGCGGCTTGCCGCCAGGTCATTGAGGACGGCGTTGACAGTGGACCAGCAGAGGTCGGCTGTATCGAAGTCTGCGCTGTGCTTGGCTCGCTTCTCGGCGAGCGGATGAACCAGGTTGCGGTAGGTCCGCAGGAGCTCCGAAGCCATCTTCGCGTCTTGGTCGATCCATCCATTGACGTAAGCATGCTGAACGAGGTCCTGCATCCCGGCCGAGCGCAGCGGCTTGGACAGCGGCTCGCTGGCAGGCCTGACTTCGGCTGCGTGTACGAGCACGCCTTCGAGGAGGCTGCCGAGCATGATGACCGCTGAGGTGTAAGCGCCGTGTTCTTGACAAGTGTGCGCTTCGTCAAGACGTAGCTGGACGGCGCGGGCCAAGTCGGGATCAGCGACGATGTCGGTGATGGTGACCTTGAGTTCGACGCGCTGCGGCCGTGGTGGTTCGTCGGGGTCGTATTCAGTAAGGCTGGGTCGGCCGTTGCGGTAGTCGACGCGGATTCCTTCAAGGGCCAGGACTTCTTGGAGGCGTTCGATGACGGGGGTGTACTCGCTGGGTTGTTGTTGGTACTCGCGCCGGTCGGCCAGGCGTAGAACGACACGTTCGATGTCTCCTGCGTCGTCTTCCTTACGTTCGCGCAGGAGATCCAGAAGCCATGGGTTTCGTGGGCTGCCGTCGTGATCGGGAACGTCCTTCCAGCCGGCCCGGCGGAGGAAGGGCGCCAGCTCCCAGCCTCCGCGGCGTTTCATGCCAGCCTCATCTCCGCTGATCATGGAAGCAAGCTCTTCGAGAGTGCTTTCGTCGAAGTTTTCCATGTCAGACTGCCTCGCTGTCGTCGTCCAGTTCACCGTCATAAGGGTCTGCCTCTTCCTCTTCCTCTTCGGCCTCGGCTTCAGCCAGACCGACCGGCGCCCACACCGCTAGAGGTTCTGTGCCATCTGCGGAATTGTCTGATGTGGTATCCGGGTGGATACCGAGGTCGGTCAAGCGTTTCCACAGAGGGGCCAGGGCATCCTCTGGCGAGAGAGCAAAGGCGCTGCTGCGCACGCGCCAAAAGGTCCAGCCTGCGCGGCGTAGTTCTCGTTCGCGCTCCGCATCGTCGTGGATCTGTTGCCTCGTGGAGTGGTGGGGACTGCCGTCACACTCGACGGCGAGGCGTCCGTGGCCCCCGGTGACGACGAGGTCGATGCGCTTGCCGTTGACTTCCCATTGCGGCACTACGTCGTAGCCACGTTCCTTGATGCGTAGGTAGACGCGTTGCTCGAAGAGCGAGTCGAAGGGGGCGCATAGCTGGTCTGGGGTGACGTTGACCGGCTGGCGGGCGTGGGTGTAGGGCGGGGGCGGGTTTTGCATATAGGTGAGCAGGGAGCGGCGCAAGTCTTTGCTGCTCAGTTGGTCGACGGTCATCGAGTGGAAGAGCCACATCTGGTCGCGAGCTCGGCTGGCTGCGACATTGAAGCGCCGTTCATGGCTGCGACCAGTTGCAGCGATGACGTTGGCGCCGTCGACGACCATGGAGAGCAGGATGACGTCGCGTTGGTCGCCTTGGAATTCCTCAGGAGTACCGACCAGGATGTTGTGGCGCTCGCGAGCGGGCATGTCGATGCGCAGGTCGACGAGGTCTTGTACGAGCCGGGTCTGGGCGCCTTGGCGCAGGATGATGACGCCTAGGCTGCGGTCGGCATAGGCCGGGTCCTGTGTGAGGCGGCAGAGCTGGTCAACGACTGCTTCTGCTTCGGGGCGGTTGATCAGTTTATCTCTGCGTCCTTCACAATGGCCTTCTGGTACGTGGACGACTTTCAACGGGGAGAGCCGGTCTGAGCCGTGCTGACGCAGCGGGATGAGCTCGTTGTCGGGGTAGAACTGCATGGAGGACCACTTGATGATTTCGGGCATGCAGCGAAAGTGTTCGGTGAGACGGACCACTTCGGTGAAGCGTGAGGAAAGCAGCTCGTACAGGTTGGATTTGGGGTCGAAGCCTTCGCGCTGCCAGGGTTCAAGCGCATCCATGCGTTCGTCGAAGATTTGAGTGATCCGGTCGTGTTTGCTGCCGGTGTAGTAGGGCGCGCACTGGCGGTCGTCCCCGACGACGATGATCCGCGGCGCGAGCCACAGCAGCAGGAGACCGTTCAGACCAACCTGGCTGGCTTCGTCGACGATCACAACATCGAAGGAGTCTGGTTCCGGGCTGATCGTCTCGGCTACCTGCCTGAGTGGCATGATCCATGCGGGGACCGCGCCCTGAGCTGTCTGCATGGCTGAGCGCGCGTGTCGTTGGTGGCGCTTTCCGTAGTCCGTTGTCCCTTGGCCGGCATTGGCTATGGCGCTGGCGTAAGCGGCCAGGGCTTGTTTGTGTTTCGTGGTCATGCGGCTCACGCAGTGCAGGGCTGCTCGGTCGCACACGAGGCCCTCTACCAGGTCGTGGAGTCTGCCTTCGATCTGCGCCAGCTCACCTTCAAGCTGTTCCTCACGGCCTGGGAGGAGAACGGTGTCGAGGAAGTCCTGTGCTTGCCGCCAAGCCCACGCCTGGGGGAAAGCAGCGAATCGATCACGCCAGTGCCCTGCGAGGGGGTCGGAGGCGAACACCTGCGCCAACTCAGTGTGGGCTTCGCTCAGTCGCTGGAACAATCTCCCTGTCTCTCGACGGTCCGCTTCACGCTGGTAAGCCAGCGTCAGTGCTTGCACTGCGTTGGCATAGGCCTCGGCGTCGCGGGCAGCTACGGCATCAGCTGCCTGGCGAAGCTCCTGAACGCCTTGAGCTTGTGGCTGAGGAAGGCTAGTGACAAGCTCATTGAGCTGGCGGTCTGCTGCTTTGACCCGTTGCAAGTTCCGGGCCTGTGCAGTGGCTCGTCGGACGTTCTGCCACTGATCAATGGTGGTGACAGGTACTGGGATACCGTTGGTGAGCAGCCTCGTGTGGACTTGGCGGATTGCCGCGACGCAGCAGTCGATGACCTGCAGCAAGGAAGCCCTGTCCAGGAGTTCGGAGAACAGTAGCTCTGGTGTGTTCTTCTCGACGTCCCATCCGACCCCTGCCCAGCGGCTGCGCAAAGTACGGATATGGGAGCGCATCTCCAGATGGTGCACCACCGCGGTGACTTGCTCTCGGTTGGCGGGTGCCATGCCTTCGACTCTGCATTGTTCGAGTAGGACCCGGGCTTGTTTGAGGACAGCTGGCCGAGGCCATCGTTTGTTCAATTGACCGTTGCCCAGGAGGTACTTCTCAACGTCTCGGCTGCTTACCAGTAGTTCTCGCTCTTCGCCTTCGGGTAGCTGGGGCACTTCCACATTCAGGAAGGAGGCATTCGCGATCTCTTGTTGGGTCTGTTGGGCTCGCTGTGAGGCGTTACGGATGCTGTCCCACATCTGTTGCGAGCGTCGTGCGATACCGTCCGCAAGCGCGCGAGTGGGCCAGGTCTTCTCTTGCCACGCTGCAGAGTCTGCGGACAGCCCCATACCCTGAAGGGCCTGCTGGGCTTGCTCCAGTAGGCGTTCCGTCACCGCAAGCTCCACATCACCGTGTTCGGCCAGGGCCTGGGCTAGTGGCGTTACGGGCTCCGATTCGAGGACTGTGTTAGCTGCCTCTATGTCCCTGATGCGACCTGAGACCTCGTCGAGGTCGGGCAAGGTGCCTGGATCGGGGCAGTACTGAATGTGAGCATCGAGGATCTCTGGGCCGTGCTGGGTCACCAGCAGCCATAGCCGCTGAGCTTCGTCAGTATCCAGTGGTGGCAGTTGCCCTGGTTGTGCAGGCAGCGGCGGCAGCCACTGGTAATCAGCATTGCCCCGTTCGGCCGTCTGCACAATCTCGTCGAGGCGGCCGCGGTATCCCGGTGCGATCTCGGGGTGCTCATACCACTCCACTTCCCGTACCGCTCTCAGACGTTCTCGCAGCTTGGCCCGTTCAGCCAGAAGTTGGTGCCGCTGAGCCTGCTGGGTCTCGATGTGCTGCTGAAGCCGCTCAGTGTTCGTGGTCGCGCTCAGGTGGGCCAGAGCTCCGAGCGACTGGCGCAGGTCGGAGGTGCCGCCCTGCCACTGATCGCGCTGGAGCACGCACATGCTGCGCAGTTTGGGCGGTAATTGGTCGATCAGTACCTTGAGAGCTTGTCCCTTTTCGCTGGTGACCAAGACTCTCTTGCCATCCGCGAGAAGCGCCGCGATGAGATTACTGATCGTGTGGGTCTTTCCGGTGCCTGGCGGGCCTTGGACCACCACGCTAGTGTCGTGCTGCAGTCTGTCCAGCACGTCCAGCTGGGCCGCGTTTGTGAGCATGGGGAATAGCGGTTCCGGGCCCAGTGCCGGAGGGACGGGACCCTTACTGCTCCCCCAGGCGGTGCGTTGCTCGGGTTCGAGGTCGTACAGCAGCTGCGCCAGCCCCAAAGGCGCCTGCGCTCCGGGACGCTTCAAGACTCGCGCGATACTTTCGAAGAAACCGAGTACCGAGCGCTGGCCATGTTCGCGCAGGATGATCGCCGGCGCATGATGCAGTGACCGTGCCTGGGGGTCGGCGGTGAGGTCAGGGTGCCCGCTGCCGGAGTCGAACGGAAGTGTTCGCTCGACACCGAAGGCACGCTGGGCCCATGAGCGCACGGCCTCAGACGCCCGGTCTGACAAGGGGTGGAAGGCGGCTTCCTCCACCTCAGAACGTACGACCCCCAGTAGTTCCGAGGTGTAGCCATCAGACTCGCTGAGAAACTCGGTATCTTCCAGGCGACCTGACTGACCCGGCACCAGAGACACCGTGACGTTGACTGAATTCGGATCAACCGTAAGGGTGACAGGAACCGTCACAATGTGCCTGCGTACCCGAGCCGAAGCTCGCTCGGCTCCCATTTGCAGGAGGCCTACGGCCAAGACGGTTTCGAAGGAGTCACCGTCCTGTTGGATCTTCTTGGCAATCCGATACAGCTGCTGGTGCAGACGGCGGTGCGACACAGCCGCTAGCTCTTTCTGCGCCCATCGCTTCCATCGGCCGGCCCAGCCCTCGTATGCCTTACGCACATCTGAGCTACCGACATCCAATTCCTTCGGATCGTCGGCCTCGTCAGTGAAGGCGCCTGTCCGTTCACTGAACATTGCCGTGTCGTCGAGCAGCTCGGGAGGCTCCGCGGCGGCGGTCACTGCGGCCTCGACTGATACGCGTCCCTGCAGAACTGCTGGCAGCCGGGGCGCGTCCAGGGGTGGACGGTGCTTCACCACCATGATGCGGGAGTCGGCGTCCTTTACGGGCCGGACGAGTCCCTCTGGAACATCTGCAAGCCACACCGTTTCGGGGTACTTGCTGCAGTTCCTGACAGGCCGGTAGGCGCCTCGCACCAGCTCCTGCAGGCAGTCGACCAACACGCGCGTGTCACGGACAGCCTTGGGATCACTGCCGTCGCGTACTGCCGGGCGTACCATCACATCCCCCAAACGCCCGCCACCGTGGCAAGCCTTCCAGAGTCCATGAGCGCTAAGGGTTAGGCAATGCGGCAGACCTTAGCCAAGACGCTTTTCAGACAGGCATCGGATCATTGCCCGCCCCGATCGGCCACCCCTGAGGTGGCAGGGCGGGCAGCTACTTCAAGAGCACCGCCGAGCACGAACGCGCGAAGACTCACCCCGGTCTCCAGGGTCACCTCTGGTGGTACTGCTCGCCGCGCTCGTGCTGACCTTCTGGACGGTGGGCGGGCAGCAACGCCCTCGGCTGCGGGTCTGGTTCGCCGTCGGCCTGGCCGGAACAGTGGCTGGTGCACTGATCCTGGTGACGTCTCCGGGCTCGCGGCGCAGAAGAGGCCGATTCGGCGCCGTGAAGGACACCTCGCTGATCGCTCCGGATTCCCTGGCCGGGGTCACCCGCAGCTTCGGGCACATCATGATCGACACACTCTCCGCGTGGCCGTATCTGGGCGCTGTCGCGGCCGGTGCCCTGCTCGGTCTGGTGCTGCGGGGGCCCGGCGGCGCCACACCGGGCCCGCCCCGCCGGCCGGTCCTGCTGGTAGGCGCCGGAGTGATCACCTTCCTCATCAGTGGCTATCGAGCCACACTCGTCGCGTATCCCGTCTTCAAGTCCGGTGTGGTCGCCTCCACCCGGCTCTGGAACGACTTCCTCTTCCTGTACATCGTGCTGCCGACCGGCCTCGGCATGCTGCTCGGGCAGGCGCTCCAGGGGTTCCGGCCGCACGTCGCGGCGATGCGCTGGGTCGCCGCGGTGCTGTGCGCCGGCACATGTATCGGCCTCACGCCCCCGCTCGTCCACCTGGGCAGTCAGATGCGGGTGCGGGCGCACGACTGGGAACGGCAGGACCACTGGATCCGCGCCCGGGTGGCACACGGGGCGCAGGTCGTCCCGTACACGCCGACGCCCATCGGCAAGATGACGGAGCCGTTCGGCAACGGGAAGCGAAGCCGGTCGACGGCGTGCGTCGCCCGCTATTACGACGTGAAACACGTTGACTACGCACTGCGGTTGCCATGACCCGACCCAGCCGACCGGATCACAGGGCGAATATGCGGGCGATGAAGAAGGCGGCGATGAGAACCGCGCCGAAGACGATGAGTCCCAGCCAGATCTTGGGGTGCTCCCACACGCCCCCGTCCGGGCGCTCTTCATGGGCCTCGGCGATGCAGCCCTCGGCAGGAGGGGTCTCACCGGGAGGTATGAGGTGCTCAGCCATGGTTCAAGCGTGATGCCTTACACCCGTCTGCGCATCTCCAGACCACCGGGAACGGGAGGGGAACGGCGGTGGAGCGTCCCTGACCGGCGGGGAGAGGCGCAGCCCGGTCGGCGCGGTGGTTCATCTCTTGTTGCGTCGCAGGAGGTGCGCCACCACCTGGCGTTGCCGAGGAGCGCGACGAGGACGGTGCGAGCACGCCGCAGACGATGGTCCGTCGATGACGATGCCGAGCGCGACAGCTGTGGCAAGGATCGTGACGTCGGTGGTGGGGACGCGTGACAGGGCGACGAAGGCGAGGAACAGGATGAGTACCTCGGAGCTGACGAGCCCGCCTGTCCGGGCGACGCCCAGCACCGTGGCGGTGTTCGTGTCGGCTCCGGCGTCGTGTTCTTCGCGGATCCCGGAGAGCAGGACTACCTCGTAGTCCATCGAGAGGCCGAGAGGAACGCGAACACGGCGATCGGGACCCAGACGGTGATCGCGCCCGATGCGGACTGCCCGAACCGGCACTCGGTACCCAGCCGTGCTGCCGGATCAGGACCGTGATGCCGTACGCGGCGCCGAGCGAGAACACGTTGAGCACCAGTGCCTTGACCGGCAGCCAGAACGGACTCAGGGCTCTGGACAGGAGCAGGAACGTCACGACCACGATGATGGCCAGCACCCAGTGCGCGCTGCCGTAGACGGCGCTGAGGAAGTCCGCGTCCTGGCCGTGGCCTCCGCCGACAGTGCCTCACAGACCATCACCACGTCCTCAGTAACGATCTCGACAGGTTGCGCGAGACCGGCTCGGCATTGCGGATGCCACAGCGAAGCGCAGCTCCGCATTCGGCGGAGACCCGCAGGGCATTTCCGGAGTCCTGGTCGCCGAACGCGACTGGAATGGCTAGGAACTGTCCGGCCGATCATCGGATGCGTACCCTTGGCTCGTGATTGATCACGGCATTGCCCTGCCTCACTACCGCCTTCATGTCGTACCTGCGGTCGTGGCATTGGCCAGCCCGACATGGCAGCGAGAGGTGTGGCTCGATCCGGATCAGTTCCAGGACCTCGACTACACCGTCCACGTGCTCTTCGACGACTTCTGCGATGCGGACAATCCTCGGCCCTGGCTTGGGCAGTGCCTTCGCAGCGAGGAGGAAGCCGAGCTGATGGCGCGTCTCGGTGCTGCCTACGGCGCGGTACAGGATTCGGTCGGCGCCGCGGCTCGGGACGAGGCATACCTGGACTCGCCTGGCTGGTCTGCTGTAGTCGCCGCGGCAGCCCGGCTGGCCCAGGTGCTGGTGGCCAATGACCACTTGGCGTTGAGCAAGTTGCATGACGCCGGCCACCGCTGGCCGCTCGAAACCGAGCCGATCATGTCCGGGACGGAAGGCCAGCGCGCCGATTAATGACCGCAACCAGATGACCAGGGCGGCCGCAGTGACCGTTCCAAGGAAGACGTAGCCGCGCTTGTCGTAGCGGGTCGCGACGGCCCGGGAATTCTTCAGCTTGTTGATGGCCCGCTCGACGGTGTTGCGCTTCCTGTACCGCTCCTCGTCGAAGCCAAGTGGCCGTCCGCCCGCGATCCATTGCGCAGGCGGGCGGCCTGGCTGTCGGCCTTCTCCGGGATCGTATGCCGGATGGCCGCGCTGTCCAGGTACTGACAGCAGGGACCGTTGCTGTAGGCCTTGTCGGCCGGGACGATGGCGCGCTTCTTGCGGGGCCTGCCCAGTCAGGCTGCTTGCCCGTGCGCTGCATGCTGTGGCCGGTGCCGTCGTCGAGATACAGGCCAGTGGGGTCGGAGAAGGTGGCAGGGTTGTTGTTGCTGTACGTGTAGCCGTTCATCTGCTGGGGGTCGGCTACGTCCAGGATCGGGTCGATGGAGATGAAGCGGCCGAGGTCAGCGTCGTATTCGCGTGCGCCGAGGTGGGTGAGGCCGGTGGTTTTGGTGTCGTTGGTGCCGCCCACGAAGCCCTTGGTGCTGGGCCAGGTGGTAGGTGCTGTGCCGCGGTCTCCACCGAAAGGGAGGGAGCGGCGCTGGGTGATGGCAAGGTCGGTGGCTTGGATGGCTAGTTCGCCAGTGCCATGGTGATCAGCAATGGTGAAGGCGAAGGTGCCGTCGTCGTTGCGGATGGCTGTCTGGCCGCCGCCGAGGTCGAAGTACCGGGTGGCCTTCGCCTTGGTCGCGCCGGTGGGAAGGGTGACTTCGGTGTTCCCCAGGTACAGGGTGGTCTCGGTGGGGGTTCGGCCTATGAGCCGGTTGCCGGAGGCGTCGTAGAGGTAGCTGGTGGTCTTGCCGCTCTTGGTGACGCTTGACAGGTTGCCTTCGGCGTCCCAAGTGAGCGACTGGCCCGGGCGGGTAACCGTGTTCCCGGAGGAGTCGTAGGCGTAGGTGTCGGTGGTGGAGCCGACGGGCCCGGTGGTGGTCCGGGAGCTCAGGCTGTGCGGCTGGGGTGCGCCTGGGGCAGGGTAGGTGTAGGTGTCCTTGAGGTCCTTGGCGGCGTTACCTGTTACGTCGTGGCGTGTCTGCGTGGCGCGGTTGCCGGACTTGTCGTAGGTGAAGGACTGCCAGTACGGGGCAGGGCCTCCGACCTGGGACGCCGCAGGTGCGGCTGCGCAGGTCGTTGTGGGCTGGGCCCAGGCTTCAGTGAGTCGGCCGAGGTAGTCGTAGGTGTAGCACTGGTTGTCCTTGCCGGTGCGGGAGCTGTCCGAGATCGAGAGGACGTTGCCGACCTCGTCGTAGTGGTAGGTGGCGTAGCGGTCGACGCCGGGCTGGTCCTGGCGGTCGACGCGGGAGGTGGCGAGGCGTTGTGTGCCCCACTCGTAGGTGTTGGTGACCTGCGTGATCTTGCTGCTGGAGGCCAGGCTCATCTGGTACTGGAGCGGTTTGCCGGTGAGGCTGTAGCTGACGCTGGACGTCATGCCCTCGCCGTAGACCGTGGCTGGGCGGAGGGTTGCGATGTCGTAGGTGTAGTTGGCGGAGCCGCCCGGCAGGGAGCCGGCTGCGGAGTAGCTCACGCTTGCGGTGAGGCCGGAGGGACGGAAGACGGCCCCCGCCTGGTAGGTGCCCTGAAGGGCGCCCTCAGCAGCGGAAATGACGACCGCGGTCCGGGTGGGGCGGTAGAGCCTGTCGTAGGTGGTCACCTTGGAGGTGTAGGCCTGGCCGTCCACGTACCGGGTGGATTCGGCGAGCTGTCCCTTGGCGCCTGTGAGCGTGTCGTAGACCTGCTTGGTCCGCAGGGTCCCGGTGGCGGACTTCTCGCGTACCTCGGTCTGGCGGCCGAGGTTGTCGTAGAGGTACGCCAGGCCGCCCCGAGACCGTCCGAGTCCTTCGTCGGGGCGGTGGTTCCGAGGCGTCGTCCCTTTTTCGGGACACGCGGCTTCTTCTTGCGCGCGCCGGCCGCGTGCTGATGGGCCCGGCAGGACGTCGAGTCAACGCTGACTATGCTCCAGTCGATCCGGTCCGCGAGGTCGGCGTCGGCCTGGACGGCACACAGGATCCGGTCCCACGTGCCGTCCGCCGAACAGCGCCGGTGCCGGTGCCGTTCGTAAGCGGACTTCCAACTGCCGAAACGCTCGGGAAGGTCTCGCCACGGTATGCCCGTTCGGACCCGGAACAAGATCCCGTTGATCACTCTGCGGTGGTCGTTCCACCGCCCCCCACGCAGCCCCGACACCGGCAAGTGCAGCTCCAGCCGGACCCACTCGGCATTCGTCAGATCACCCCGCCCCATGCCAGACACAACGAGCCGACAATCCGACAGTTACAAGATCCGCCGGACAGGCCCTAGGTTCTGTCCGGCGGATCTTGGGCCCGTAGGCTCGAACCATGATTAATCTCCAGGTCCGTAGCGAGGACGGCACCATCGCCGTGCGCGCCAGGCATGGTGTGGTTTGGGGGCCGGAGCTGGCCCATCTCGACCAGTCGGTGTTTCCGATGCTGGGGCACCTGCTGCCATACGCGGACACTGTTTTCAACAGCCGCCAGGTGACCACCCTGCTTGCAGAAGTACCGCGCCTGCCGCCGGGCGTGGTCACCGATGAGTTCTCCCGTGAGCTTCTGGACCTGGGCCGGACGGTTCTCGACGGACAGCACCTCTACCTGTGGTTCCTCGGGGACTGAGACAGCAGGTCTGCTCAGGCCCGGAGCCAAAGCCGGATCGCGGCGGTAGCGACAGTTCCGTGGAAGACGTAGGCGCGTTTGTCGTAACGAGTGGCGACGGCCCGGTGGTTCTCGAGTCGGTTGATTGTCCGTTCGACTTCGTTGCGGCGCTTGTAGATCTCGCTGTCGAAGCCGGTGGGCCGGCCGCCGTTGCTGCCGCGGCGTTTGCGGTTGGCCCGTTGGTCCTTCGACTCGGGAATCGTGCGCTTGATCTGGCGCCTTCGCAGGTAGCGGCGGTTTCGCCGCGAGCTGTATGCCTTGTCGCCACCGACATGGTCCGGTCGGGTTCGCGGGTCACCGCCCTGCGGGCGGTGGACCCGGATCCGTTGCAGGACCTCGATCAACTGGGGTGCGTCGCCCCACTGGCCCGGTGTGACCAGGAAGGCAAGCGGGCGGCAGCCGCCTTCACTGGCGAGGTGGATTTTGCAGGTCAGGCCGCCCCGGGACCGTCCGAGCCCCTCGTCGGGCCGGTGGTTTCTGGGCGTCGACCTTTTTTCGGAACGCGGGGTGCCTTCTTGCGGGCTCCGGCTGCGTGTTGATGGGCTCGGCAGGACGTGGAGTCGACGCTGACCATGCTCCAGTCGAGTCGGCCGACCAGGTCTACGTCGGCCTGGACGGCACACAGGATCCGGCCCCAGGTGCCGTCGGCCGACCAGCGGCGATGGCGTTCGTAGAGGGTCTTCCAACTGCCGAACCGCTCAGGAAGATCCCGCCACGGTATGCCGGTCCGCACGCGGAAGAGGATCCCGTTGATCACCTTTCGGTGATCGCACCAACGACCGCCGCGTCGCCCGCCCGCAGGCAGATGCGGCTCCAGCCGAACCCACTCCGCGTTCGTCAGATCACCCCGCCCCATGCCGAGCACAACGATCCGCCAACCCGACAGTCACATGATCCGCCGGACAGAACCTAGGGCAGGAGGAGGACGCGGCCAAGCTGAGACCGGTCTTCGAGTAGCTGGTGTGCTGCGGCTGCCTCGGCGAGCGGGAGGCGGGCGTGCACGGCGGTGTGCAGTTGCCCGGCAGTCGAGTATTCGGCGACCTCGGTCATTTCTCGGCGGGCCTGCTCGGGGTCGGCCGCGCGCCATGCGATGAGCGAGAACCCGGCCACGGACTTCAGGGCGAAGAGGTTGGTGACAGGCAGGCTGGTCAGCTCGCCGCTCGCGGCTCCGTAGATGACGATCCGGCCGAACGGAGCCAGTACGTCGAAGCTCCGCTGCAGGGTCTCGCCGCCGACGGAGTCGAGAACGACGTCCACGCCTCGTGGTGCGGCCTTGCGGACCTGGTCGGGCCAGTCTCTGTTTCTGTAGTCGATGGCGATGTCGGCGCCGCACTTGCGGGCGAAGTCGAGTTTGGCCGGTGAGCTGGCGGTGGCGATGACCATGCCAGCGCCGAGCAGTCTGGCGAGTTGTACGGCCAGGTGGCCGATACCGCCGGCCGCAGCGTGGATCAGTACCGTCTCACCCGGCGCAAGCTGGCCAGTGCGCAGGATCCGGAGTGCAACCGGGGCGCCCATGGGCAGCATGCTGGCTGCACCGAGGTCGAGTCCGTCGGGTATCGGAGCGAGCCATTGCGCGTCGGCGACGATGTAGTCGGCGAACGCGTCCTCGGCCAGCCCTGCGACTCGTCGGCCGACCTGCTGAGTGTCGACGCCAAGTCCGACGGCTTCGACAGTGCCCACCACGTCGCCGGTGAGTTTGCCGGGCAGGGGACGCTGGAAGACCGCCCCGCTGGACGGCCCGCGCCGGAACTTGGTGTCGACGAAGTTGGCCCCGATCGCCTCGGCCCGGATGAGCACCTGGCCCGGCCCCGGCGTGGGGATTTCGGCCTCCTCGATCGTGAGGACGTCCGGATCGCCGTATTCGTAGTAGCGGACTCGTCGCATGATGACTCTCCTGAGGGGTCAACGGGCAAGGGGTGCCACCGCTGGCAGCTAAAGTGGACTTCCGGTCAGCTTCGACGACCGTACTGGACCGTCAGTCCAGTTGTCCATGTGGGGTGAGGACTCGATGACAGAAGGCCGCCGCGAACGTGCCGACGCAGCACGAAATCGGCACGCGATCCTGCTGGCGACCGAGGAACTCCTGGCGCGGCACCGGCCCGAGCAGATCTCGATGGAACAAGTTGCCGCCGCAGCCGGCGTCGGCAAGGGCACGGTTTTCCACCGCTTCGGCAACCGCATGGGCCTTATGCGGGCGCTGATGGCAGAACGGGCCCTTGCCCTGCACGAAGCCGTCACCACAGGGCCACCGCCTTTGGGCCCGGGTGCCCCGTCACGAGAGCGCCTCCTCGCCTTCCTCGACGCCGTCGTTGGCGTGGTCGGCCGCAACAAGGGCCTCCTGGCCGCGCTCGGCCACGCCGTGACGACAGCACACAAGTCCGAAGAGGATCCGCGCAGCGCGCACCCCGTCTACCAGTTCTGGCACGGCCACATCACCTCGCTGATCAGCCAGGAGCGTTCGGACCTGGACGCCGAACTCCTGGCCCATATCCTGCTCGCCACCCTGCACAGCGACCCGATCCTGCGTCTGCTGGAGCAGGGCGACGGCCAGCGCCTCGCCGATTCGCTGCGCACCCTGGTGACCGCTTTGCTCAACGCCCCGGCGGGCAGAACCGAGCCGAGGGACGACCGCCGCCCGAACGCCCTGCCGCGGTGAGTATCCAGCGGCGCGCCGACCGTGCTTCGCGAGCCGAAGGCCGGGCGAGCCTCAATCCATCGACGTGGATTGAAGTAGGTTGCGGCAGGTTGAAGCCGCTGGTTTGTTCCGCTTTTCCTGTCAGGCCCGACTCCCCGAGAAGGCGAGCAAGGCGGCAGAAGGCGGCCCTGTGCTTCGCTGTCCGGTGATCAGAATTCCGTCGGCGCTCAGTCCTCGGAGTCCGTGCTGCTTCGTCCGGCATCGCGGCGGAAGTGGGGCATGCCGAGGCGAACGCGGGAGGGCTGTCCTGCACGGTCGCGCGCGGCCTCCAGCTTTGCGCGGCGGCGGCCTTGGTGGTCTCGGTGACGGCGACCTCGCCGAGCAGTCCCTGTTGCTTGGCCTCTTGGAGGCGGTCGATGAGATTGGCGTGGATCTGCTCAAGGCGAGGCATCTGGGCCGGGTCCGCGAGAAGGAAGGGACATCTGACCCAGGCGTTTTCGCGCTGGCAGGGGGTCGCGTAGTCGCGGCCGCAGGTTCCCAGAGCGACCTTGCGAAGTTCGAAGTCGGAGAGGAACTCCTCCCACTCGGAGGTGGTGAGCTCGCGGTACTCCTCGCTGGTCCGCTCGGTTCTGCGGCGCGCGACGAAGGCCCGGTGATGGGAGATCACGTCTTCTGGGTAGATCGCGGCATAGCCCATGGTGGTTTCCAGAGCGGCATGGCCGCAGACCTTCGCCGCGATGTGCGGGGGCAGTCCGGAGCGGCAGGACGTCGAGTCGACGCCGACCATGCCCCAGTCGATTCCCCCGGCGAGGTCGGCGTCGGCCAGGATCGCCTGCAGGAGCTGGTCCCAAGTACCGTCCACTGACCAGCGGCGATGCCGTTCATAGGCAGTCATCCAAGAACCGTAGCGTTCGGGCAGGTCACGCCACGGGACACCGGTGCGGATCCGGAACAGGATCCCGTTGAGCACAGTTCGGTGATCGTTCCACCGGCCGCCCCGGCCACCCGGCAAAGGCAGATACGGCTCCAGCAACGACCACTCGCGATTCGTCAGATCCTCCTACCCAGGACCCAACCAACGAGCGACCGGTCAGAACGTCACATGATCCGCCGGACAGTGCCTAGTTGACGGAGGTACGTCGGCCGGTCGCCCTTCGGGTAGGGAATGGGCTGGCGCGAGAACATTAGGGCGTCGCCACGGACCCCAACGACGACCTTGACGACGTTGTGATCCAGGACGGAGCCGACGTCGACCAGTTCGGTGTACGTGTTCACGGCGAGCGTGCCCGACGGCAGGTGCTCCAGGGGCGGCGGCCACGAAGGCGTGGAGCGTCTCGACGATGCCGGCGAACTTCTCCGCGAGGTGCGCGGTGGCCACTGACTCCGCCTCGTACGTCTGGCGGACCACTTCGGCGTCGGTCACGCCCAGCCGCTGCATGATGTCCCCGAACTCGCGGCCCAGGTGGTCAGGGCCCCAGTTTGGGCCTGGTCATCGGGTCTGTGGCACCCGACACCTCCCAGTCGTCCGCCCAACCGATGATGTGGCCACCGATTGCTGCGGCAGACGAGAGGACATCCTCCCGCTGGCGCTCCGGCGAAGAGGTCGCTGCCTTCATGCGGGACAGCCGCCGCACTCCGAGCAGGCATTTGCCGCATCCGTCGTAGGGTCGCTCGATCATGTTCAGGTCCGTAACGCGCAAGGTCTCTCCGTTTCGAGCACGCAGCGTACGGAGAAATCGCGGCCACACCCTGGGCGATGATCTTGGTCATCCCAGGAAGCTCAACCGAACCTGACGGTTGGGATTAGAGATGTTGGTGTCGACCAGGCACACCGACTGCCACGTCCCCAGCTCCAGCCGACCCGCGATCACCGGGAGCGTCGCGTGCGGCGGTACGAGGGCCGGGAGTACGTGGTCGCGGCCGTGGCCGGGGCTGCCGTGGCGGTGCTGCCAGCGGTCGTCGGCGGGGAGCAGGGTGTGCAGGGCGGCGAGGAGGTCATCGTCGCTCCCCGCGCCGGTTTCGAGGACCGCGATCCCCGCTGTCGCGTGCGGTACGAAGATGTTGAGCAGTCCGTCCCGGCCGGCGGCCGTCCGGCTGAGGAACTGTTCGCAGTCGGACGTCAGGTCGGTGACGGTCTCCGTGGTTCCCGTGGTGATGTGCAGGACGCTGGTGGTGAAGGCGGTCGACATGGGTTCATTCTCCTGCCCGTGCAGCGGGATCGCGCGTCCACGTGCCGAGACACCATTGACCGTTTCATCGAGGGATCGCTACGTTCAGCGCCATGTTCCGATCAGCTCTGCTCACTTCGCGCGGTCACATCGACCTGCTGCGGGTGGCCTCCGCCGCGTGTTGTCGCGGCTGCTGACGTTCTCTCAGCACTCTTCCGTCAGTGACCGGGCGCGAGGCGCCCGACCGCTCCTGACGTAGTACGCGTCCCGACCCGCCCCCTCCCCTTCCCCTCCCGTGCACCCGGTCCCGCCGGAGGCTCGCGGCGATTCCTCCATGGCCTCCTGCCGTACGGCATGGCCGTCGCATGCCCGGGAGGCCTGGGGGCCGAGGGCCGGGCATCCCATTCCCATGAACCGTTCGTGGAGCCCACATGACTCTCGATCACGCTCTCGGCCCACCCGATATATCAGCCGAAAAAGTCACATCAGACCAGCCGGAAGGCGCGGTTCGGCCTCGTCCGCTCGAACTGGAGCCCGTGACACCGGCCGCCGTTCGCGGAGTGCGGCTGCGGAACGTACCGCGGTGGCTCCGGCGCACCGCCGGGCCGCTGTTGCTGCTGGCCCTGTGGCAGGTGTTCAGCGCCACCGGAGTGCTGCATCCGGACGTGCTGGCCTCGCCCGGCATCATCGCCCGCGCGGGATGGGATCTGATCGCGGACGGGACCCTCACCTCCGCGATGGCCGTCTCCCTCCAGCGGGTGGCCGTGGGGCTGGTGCTCGGGGGCGCCGTCGGGACGGCGCTCGCGCTGGTCTCGGGGCTCTCCCGGCTCGGCGAGGACCTGGTCGACGCGAGCGTCCAGATGCTGCGCACCGTCCCGTGGGTCGGGCTGATCCCGCTGTTCATCATCTGGCTGGGAATCGGTGAGGCCCCCAAGGTGGCGCTGATCGCGCTCGGGGTCGCGTTCCATCTGTATCTCAACGTGTATGCGGGCATTCGCGGGGTGGATCCCCAACTGATCGAAGCCGGTGAGTCGTTGGGGCTCGGACGGTGGGGGCTGGTGCGGCATGTGGTGCTGCCGGGGGCGTTGCCCGGGGCCATGACGGGGCTGCGCTACTCGCTGGCGACCGCGTGGCTGGCGCTGGTGTTCGGCGAGTCGGTCAACGCCGATGCCGGAATCGGGTTCCTGATGAACCAGGCCAGGGAGTTCTTCCGTACCGACGTCATCGTCGTCTGCCTGGTGGTCTACGCCTTCCTCGGCCTCGCCGCCGATGTCATCGTCCGCGTTCTCGAAAGGCTGCTGCTGCAATGGCGACCGACCTTCACGGGCCAGTGACCCACCGCTCCCCCGGCCGGGCCGGCACGCTGCCGGAGGCCGCCGTACGGGTCGAGGGGCTGTCCCGTTCCTTCGACGGCCGGGACGTCATCGACGGTCTCGATCTGACCCTGCGCGCCGGGGAGTTCACCGTGCTGCTCGGACGCAGCGGCTGCGGGAAGTCGACCCTGTTGCGGGTGCTCGCGGGCCTCGACCGGGAGATCCGGGGGACGGTACTGGTGCCCCGGCGCCGGGCCGTCGCGTTCCAGGCACCGCGGCTGATGCCCTGGAAGCGGGTCTGGCGCAACGTACTGCTCGGGCTGCCCGGGAAGCCCGAACGGGCTGTCGCGGACAAGGCGTTGGCGGAGGTCGGGCTCAGCGAGCGGTCCGGGGCCTGGCCCAGGACCCTCTCGGGCGGTGAGGCGCAGCGCGCTTCGCTCGCGCGGGCGCTGGTCCGCGAGCCCGATCTGCTGCTGCTCGACGAGCCGTTCGGCGCACTCGACGCGCTGACCAGGATCAAGGCGCAGCAGCTGGTGGCCGAGCTCTGGCAGCGCCGGGGCTGCGCCGTACTGCTCGTCACGCACGACGTGGACGAGGCGCTGCTCCTCGCCGACCGGGCGCTGGTGATGCGGGACGGCGCGATCGCGTACGAGACACCGGTGGGCCTGGACCGGCCGCGTAACCCCGGCACCCCGGAGTTCGCCGCGCTGCGCACCCGGCTGCTCACCGAACTCGGCGTGGAGACAGCCCCCGCCCCCTCCTGAATCACCGATCCCTTCAGCCTTCCGCACCCCCCCCTGTCCGGACCGGAGAGAGACGATATGAATCGCCGTACCCTGCCCGCGCTCCTGCTCCCCCTTGCCCTGCTGCTCACCGCCTGCGGTGGCGCGAGCTCCGCCTCCACAGCGGGCAGCACCGACGGAAAGGGCAGCGTAACGCTCAACATCGGTGACCAGAAGGGTGGTTACGAAGCCATCCTGCGCGCCTCCGGTGAGCTGGACGACCTCGACTACCGCATCAAATGGTCCACCTTCACCTCAGGCCCGCCACTGCTTGAGGCCGTCAACGCCGGGGCCGTGGACATCGGCGGGGTCGGCAACACCCCTCCGGTGTTCGCCGCGGGCGCCGGTTCCAAGGTCGTGGTGGTGGGCGCCACGCACGGCTCCTCGGCCGGTGAGGCGATCGTGGTTCCCAAGGACTCGCCGCTGCGGAGTCCGGCCCGGCTCAAGGGCAGGTCCATCGCTGTGGCCCAGGGCAGTTCCGCCCATTTCCAGCTGATCAGTTCGCTGAAGAAGGCGGGGCTCGGCCTCTCCGACGTGAAGCTGAAGTATCTCCAGCCGGCCGACGCGCTGGCCGCGTTCACCCGGGGCAAGGTCGACGCCTGGGCGATCTGGGACCCGTACACCTCGCAGGTGCTGCGCGGCGGGAAGGCCCGGGTCCTGACGACGGGTGAAGGGGTCGTCAACGGTCTCGGGTTCCAGGTCGCCTCGCCCGCCGCGCTCAAGGATTCCGGGAAGTCCAAGGCCATCGGCGATCTGCTCGTCCGGCTGAACCGGGCACAGAGCTGGGTGTTCAAACACCCCGACGCGTGGGCGAAGGTCTGGGCGAAGGAGACCGGGCTGCCGTACGAGGTGGCGCTGGACGCGGTGAAGCTGACCGCCGGCACCAGGGTCCCCGTCGCCATCGATCCGGCAGCGATCGCCTCCGAGCAGGAGATCGCGGACACCTTCGCGGATCTGAAGCTCATCCCGCACCGCTTCGTCTTCAAGGACTTCGTCGACACCCGGTTCAACCGCGATCTGCCCGCGTCCTCCGCGACCCCGCGCTCGTACGGAAAGGCCTCCTCATGAACGTCCACCTGCACTGGTTCCTGCCCACGGGCGGCGACGGGCGCACGCTCGTCGACCGGCACGCGTACACCGACGGCGGGATCAAACGGGACCGGATCACTCCGGTCAGCGGGGTGCGCGCACCCGACATCGAGTATCTGGCGCAGATCGCCAAGGCCGCCGAGCAGTTGGGGTTCGAGGCCGTGCTGACGCCGACGGGGACCTGGTGCGAGGACGCCTGGCTCACGACCGTGGCGCTGGCCCAGCACACCGAGCGGCTGAAGTTCCTGGTGGCGTTCCGGCCGGGTGTGATCTCGCCGGTCCTCGCCGCGCAGATGGCCGCGACGTATCAGCGGATCACCCGGGGGCGGCTGCTGCTCAATGTCGTGACGGGCGGTGACTCCACCGAGCAGCGGAGGTTCGGTGACCATCTGGACCACGACCGGCGCTACGCGAGGACCGCGGAGTTCCTGTCCGTGGTGCGGGGGGCGTGGAGCGGCCGGCCGTTCGACTTCGACGGTGAGCACTACCAGGTGGAGGGCGGGTTGACGGCGCTGCCGCCGGATCCGCTGCCGGACATCTTCTTCGGGGGTTCGTCGGCCGCCGCCGGGCCGGTCGCGGCAGCGCACGCCGATGTCTACCTGACCTGGGGCGAGCCGCCCGCCGACGTGAAGAAGAAGATCGACTGGATCAAGGGACTCGCCGAGGAGCGGGGCCGCACCGTCCGGTTCGGGATCCGGCTGCACACCATCTCGCGCGACTCCTCGCGCGAGGCGTGGGCGACCGCAGAGCGGCTGCTGGGCGATCTCGACGCCGACACGATCGCCGCGGCCCAGCAGGCGCTGGGGCGGAGCGAGTCCGTGGGGCAGCAGCGGATGCTGGCGCTGCACGGCGGCTCACGCGACAAGCTGGAGATCGCGCCCAATCTGTGGGCCGGCGTCGGTCTGGTACGGGGCGGTGCGGGCACCGCGCTGGTCGGCAGCCACGCAGAGGTCGCGGACCGGATCGAGGAGTACCACGCCCTGGGTGTGGAGCACTTCGTGCTCTCCGGATACCCGCATCTGGAGGAGGCGTACTGGTTCGGCGAGGGCGTGACCCCGGAGCTGGCGGCCCGTGGGCTGCTGTCGACGGTCCCGGCGTCCCCGCTCTCCGCGGTCCCCGCGGCGAACGGCCGTCCGGCCTCCGCTCCGGGTGGCGCACCGCTGCTGATCGCCGGGGGGCGCTGAGCCCGGCGACGGGCCGGGGACGGGTCCGGGAAGATCCACGCATCCCACGTAGTTGGTAGAAGCGTGAACAACATCGGGGTGCAGCCAGTGGATGTCGTGGTGGTGGGTGCCGGGCAGGCAGGTCTGTCCGCCGCCTACCACCTGCGCCGTACGGGCCTGGAGCCGGACCGCGATTTCGTGGTGCTCGACCACGCGCCGCGCCCCGGTGGCGCCTGGCAGTTCCGCTGGCCGTCGCTGACGTACGGCAAGGTGCACGGCATGCACGCGCTGCCCGGCATGGAGCTGACCGGCGCCGACGACAGCAGGCCTTCCTCCGAGGTGATCGGGGAGTACTTCGATTCGTACGAGCGCGCCTTCGGCCTCCGGGTGCACCGGCCGGTGGAGGTGAGCGCGGTGCGCGAGGGCGACGGCGGGCGGCTGCTCGTGGAGACGTCCGAGGGGACCTACGCGACGCGCGCGCTGATCAACGCCACGGGCACCTGGGACCGGCCGTTCTGGCCGCGCTATCCGGGCCAGGACACCTTCCGGGGCCGCCAGCTGCACACGGCGAACTATCCGGGGCCCGCCGAGTTCGCCGGACTGCGGGTCGTCGTGGTGGGCGGCGGGGCCTCCGGTACCCAGCATCTGATGGAGATCGCCGAGGTGGCCGCGGACACCCACTGGGTGACGCGCAGGCCGCCCGTCTTCCGCGAGGGTCCGTTCGACGCGGACCGGGGACGGGCGGCGGTCGCCATGGTGGCTGACCGGGTGCGGCGCGGGCTGCCTCCGCAGAGCGTGGTGAGCGTGACCGGACTGCCGGTCACCGACGCCGTCCGGCGCGCCCGCGAATCGGGGGTGCTCGACCGTCTGCCGATGTTCGACCGGATCACTCCGGACGGTGTCGCCTGGGACGACGGCCGCACCGTCGAGGCGGATGTGATCCTCTGGGCGACCGGATTCCGGCCCGCCGTCGACCACCTCGCCCCGCTGAGACTTCGCGAACCGGGCGGCGGCATCCGGGTCGAGGGGACTCAGGCGGTACGCGACGAGCGCGTCCAGCTCGTCGGCTACGGCCCGTCGGCCAGCACGATCGGCGCCAACCGGGCGGGGCGGGCCGCCGCGCGGGCGGTCGGACGGCTGCTGGACCGCACCGGACCGGCCGCCGAACCCGCGGAGTCCGCGGCGTGAAGGACCCCGGAGCGGAGACCCGGGTGCGGCTCAGCCGCCGCCGCGGCGGTTGCGGTTGAACTCCGCTACGTTGCGCTGCTGCTCCGCGTAGTCGGCGGTGAAACGGGTGTCGCCCGGCGCGACGGTGACGAAGTAGAGCCAGGGGCCAGGGGTGGGGCTGATCGCGGCGACCATCGCCTGCTCCCCCGGATTGCCGATGGGGGTGGGCGGCAGCCCCTTGCGTTCATAGCTGTTGTACGGGCTGTCGATCTTCGTGTCGCCGGTGGTCGTGTCCAGGGTGCTGCGGTTCAGCGCGTAGTTGAGCGTGGAGTCCATCTGGAGCGGCATGTCACGCGCGAGCCGGTTGTGCACGACCCGGGCCACCTTGCCCATGTCCGACTCGGTGTCCGCCTCCGCCTGCACGATGCTGGCGAGCGTCACCGTCTGGTACACCGTGACGCCGTTGCGCTGCGCCCCGGCCGTGATGTGGTCCGCGCCGAACCGCTTGACCGCCGTGTCCACCATGTAGCGCAGCAGGCTCTCCGGGGTGCTACCGGAGGTGACGGGGTACGTCGCCGGGAAGAGGTAGCCCTCGGGGTTGCCCTTCGCCGCCGCCGGGAGGGGCAGGTCGGCCGTGGCGACCGCCTTCTCCGTGGTGCCGGACGGCTCATCGAGCACCTTGTCCACGGCCGCGTACACCTGGGAGGCCCGCCATCCCTCGGGGACCAGGAGGGAACGGGCCGGCTCGTTCCCCCGCTCCCGCGTCAGCAGGGGTACGAGCACGGCGGCGGCCACCGCGAGGACGAGCACGGCGCCGATGAGCAGCGCCAGCCGGCCGCGCCGGGTCGGGCGGAGCTTGCGAGGGGGCGGGGTGTCCGGGGACTCGTTCACCATGCGGGCACGCTATCCCGCACCCGTCCGCTCCTCGGGCACCCCGCCTCCGACGACACGCGCCCGCACCGGAACCGGTGGTGCCGGAGGCGGATCACTGCTCGGTCCGCGCCGCCGTGCGGACTCCCCGTCCCGGGTTCACCCCGCAGCGAATGAGGTGAACATGTCCACGAGCGGCTGCGGCGCCCGGTCATTGAAGATCGTTTCCAGCCCCTCGGCGGACTCCTGGGCGCTCTTGGCGCTGCGCGCGAAGAGGGGTTCCTCGTATGCGGCCAGCGCCGCCCCGGCGTCTCCCGGGTGAGCGGCGAGCGCCAGGCCCAGATCGGCACCGTCGATCATGGCGAGGTTGGCGCCTTCGCCCGCGAAGGGGGACATCAGATGTGCGGCGTCACCGAGCAGGGTGACGCCCGGAGTGCGCTCCCATCGGTGCCCTGCGGGAAGCGCGTGGATGAGGCGCGGCGTCAGCAGTCCGTCGGCGTCGGTGATCAGCCGCCGGAGACCGGGTGCCCAGTCCGCGAAGCGCTGTACGACGGCGGCCCTGGAGGCTTCGGCGTCGGTGAAGTCGATCGTCGACAGCCCGTCCTCGGCGACGCGCAACCCTGCGTAGACGTGCAGACTGCCGTCGGATTCGCGGTGCGCGAGGAATCCCTTGTTGTCGCCGAGCGCGAAGAACATCCCGCCGCCGATGAGCCCGGCGCACTCGGGATGGTCGGCATCGGCTTCGAAGAGGTCCATTTCCACGAAGGAGACGCCGGTGTAGGAGGGGACGGCGTCGGAGAGCAGCGGCCGGATACGGGACCAGGCGCCGTCCGCGCCGACGAGCAGTCCGGCCGTGAAGGAGGCGCCGTCCGCGAGCGTCACCTCGTGCTGTCCGTCGGCGGTGGGCGTGGCGCCGGTGACCCTGCTGCCCCAGCGGACGGTGCCCTCGGGCAGCGAGTCGAGCAGCAGATCGCGGAGGTCTCCCCGGTCGATCTCGGGACGGCCGCCGGAACCGTCGTCCGCTTCCTCGTGCAGCACCCGGGCGTGCTTGTCGAGGATCCGCATGGCTTCGCCGCCGGGGTGGACCTTCTCCCGGAACAGCTCGTACAGGCCGGCGGCGCGCAGGGCCGCCTGGCCGGAGTCCTCATGGATGTCGAGCATGCCGCCCTGGGTACGGGCGCTCCGGTCGGCCTCCAGGTCGAAGACCGCCGCCTCGATTCCGTTCACGTGCAGTACGCGGGCGAGCGTGAGTCCGCCGAGGCCGGCGCCGATGATCGCGATGGGGTGGTGCGCGGTGCTCATGGTGGTACCTCCGGCTCGTCGGGAATGCCGGCCGCGGGATTCCCGGGGACCGGCGCCCTCGGCAGCGACAGAACGGCGAGGGGCACACAGCCACGGTAACGAACGTGTTCGTTACGAACAAGTTCGTTCGTCGGCTCGGCGTGTCCGGCGGCCCGTCGGCCTGCCGCCGGGACGGACCGCGCCCGTCAGCCTGCCGCCGGGGCGAGCTGGGTGTCCCTGCGGACCAGAGCCGCGTAGCGACCGTCCTGGTCGAGCAGTTCCTCGTGGCTGCCGCGCTCAGCGGTCCGCCCGCCGTCCAGAACGACGATCTGGTCCGCGTCGCGCACGGTGGACAGCCGGTGCGCGATGGTGAGGGTGGTGCGTCCGGCGGAGAGCGCGTCGATCGCCTCCTGCACGGCGAATTCGGTACGGGTGTCGAGCGCGCTCGTCGCCTCGTCGAGGATCAGCACCGGCGGGTCGCGCAGGATCGTGCGGGCGATGGCCAGGCGCTGCTTCTCGCCACCGGAGAACCGGTAGCCGCGTTCACCGACCAGGGTGTCGTAGCCGTCGGGCAGCGACGCGATGTGGTCGTGGATCTGTGCCGCGCGGGCGGCTGCCTCGATCTCGTCGTCGGTGGCGTCCGGCTTGGCGAAGCGCAGGTTCTCCGCGACCGAGGCGTGGAAGAGGTACGTCTCCTGGGAGACCACCCCGATGGCCCTGGCGAGGGTGTCGAAGTCCAGATCCCGTACGTCGACGCCGTCGAGCGTGACCCGTCCGCCCGTTACGTCGTACAGCCGGGGCACCAGATAGCTGAGGGTGGATTTACCGGAGCCGGTGGGGCCCACGACGGCCAGGCTGCCGCCGGCGGGCACGGCCACGTCGACGCCGCTGAGCGTCGGCGCGCCCTTCTCGTCGTAGCTGAAGTCGACGTTCTCGAAGCGGATCTCGCCGCGGATCTTCTCCAGCCGGACCGGGTTCTCCGGTTCGGTGATGTCCACCGTGAGGTCGAGGTACTCGAAGATCCGCTGGAAGAGCGCGAGGGACGTCTGCATCTGCACGCCGGTGGAGAGCAGGCTCACCGCGGGCCGGAACAGGCCCTGCTGGAGCGAGACGAAGGCGACGAGCGTGCCAATGGAGACGGCGGGTCCGCTGGACTGGAGGGTGATGCCCGCCGCCCAGTAGATGACGGCCGGCATCGCGGCCATGACGATGCCGATCGTCGACATCCGCCAGCGTCCGGCCATGCTGGAGCGCACTTCGAGGTCGACCAGCCGCTCGGACTCCTCGGCGAAGCCCTTGGTGAGCGAGTCGGAGCGGCCCATCGTGCGGCCGAGCAGGATGCCGCTGACGGAGAGCGATTCGGTGACGGTGGCAGCCATGGCGGCCATCTGCTTCTGCCGCTGGGTGGTGATCTTCTTGCGCTCGCGGCCGACCCGGCGGCTGATCCAGACGAAGACCGGCAGCAGGAGCAGCGAGACGACGGTCAGCCGCCAGTCGAGCGCGATCATGGCGACGACGGTGGCGATGACCGCGGTGAGGTTGGAGACCAGCGAGGTCGCCGTCGAGGTGACGGTGGCCTGCATCCCTCCGATGTCGTTGGCGATCCGGGACTGGACCTCGCCCGTGCGGGTCTTGGTGAAGAAGGCGAGCGGCATCCGCTGGAGCTGGGTGTAGACCGCGGTGCGCAGATCGTGCATCACGCGCTGGCCGACCGTGGTGGAGATGAGGGTCTGCAGCACGCCGAAGACGCTGTTCATCACGGCGGTGAGGATCATGCCGAGCGCGAGCAGCGACAGCAGGCCGGTCCGCCCCTGCGGAATGGCGGTGTCGAGGATCTCGCGCAGCAGGAACGGCGAGGCGACCGACACCAGCGACGAGGCGCCGACGAGCAGTCCGACCACCGCGAGGCGGCCGCGGTACGGATGGAAGAGACGGAGGATGCGGCGCAGCTCGGCGGGCGGCTGCTCGGCATCCGGGGGCGGGGGTGTCCACGTGGGTTCGTCGGGTTTCATGGGCTCCTTCGTCAGGCGTGCGACAGTTCAGCGGATAGGAGCATAGCTCATTGTTACCTCTACTCACAATGAACGAGGTCCTGATATTGTTCCCCCATGGATTCCCCCGACCCCGACGGCCTGCTCGCCGAACAGCTGCTGCGGCTGACCCGCAGACTCCAGCGCATTCAGAGCCGTCAGCTGGAGCCGGCCGGCATCACTCCCGCGCAGTTCCGGCTGCTGCGCACCGTCGCCCAGTACGACGGCGCGCCACGGATGGCGGATCTCGCGCAGCGCCTCGATGTGGTCCCGCGCGCCGTCACCACCCTGGTGGACGGCCTGGAGGCCAGCGGCCGGGTGCGCCGGGTCCC
Source organism: Streptomyces sp. NPDC057900 (assembly GCF_042887885.1). NCBI lineage: Bacteria > Bacillati > Actinomycetota > Actinomycetes > Kitasatosporales > Streptomycetaceae > Streptomyces > Streptomyces sp. NPDC057900. Next base: position 268,984 of record NZ_JBHVOI010000006.1, on the reverse strand, counting down.
CGATCCGGACAGCCGCCGGGTGGTCCGGATCGAGATCACCGACGAGGGAATCGCCACCCTCCGCTCGCTGCGCAACGGGCGCCGGGCGGCCGCGGAGGAGATCCTGGCTCCATTGACCGCCGATCAGCGCGACGTGCTCGGCGGCCTGCTGACCGCTCTGGTCGACGGAATGCCGGAGCGCCGCTGCTGACCGGGGAGCGATGCACCCCACCGAGCCGCCGAGGGGACCTCGAATGCCGCTGCTGGAGCCGAAGCCGGAAGCCCTGAGCCCAGGGGCGATGCGCAGCCCCGCCCACGACCGGGTGCCCGACGAGCAGGCACCGGGCACACCCGAGCCGATGCGGAGCGAGCTGACCGCCCTGCTCGGGCCCCGGAAAGTGCTGTGGAAGATCTCCGACCTGGTGCGGTACGCCTCCGATGCCAGCCCCTACCGGTTCGTGCCCCAGGTCGTGCTCGTCCCGGAGGACATCGACGACGTCTCGGCGATCCTGTCGTACGCGCACGGCAAGGGCCGCGACGTCGTCTTCCGGGCCGCGGGCACCAGCCTGAACGGCCAGGCGCAGGGCGAGGACATCCTCGTCGACGTACGGCACCACTGGGCGGGCATCGAGGTCCTGGACGGCGGGGCGCGGGCCCGGATCCTGCCGGGGACGACGGTCATGCGGGCCAACGCGACCCTCGCCCGGCACGGCCGGCTGCTCGGTCCCGACCCGGCCAGCGCGATCGCCTGCACGATCGGCGGGGTCGTCGCCAACAACGCCTCCGGGATGACGGCGGGCACCAGCCGCAATTCGTACCGGACCGTGTCCTCGCTCACCTTCGTGCTGCCCGGCGGCACGGTGGTGGACACCGGCGATCCCTCGGCCGACGAGGACCTGGCGCACGCCGAGCCGCAGCTGTGCGCGGGGCTCCTCGCGCTGAAGGCCGAGATCGAGGCCGATACGGAGCTCACCGCCCGGATCAGGGCCAAGTACGAGATCAAGAACACCAACGGCTACCGGCTCGACGCCTTCCTGGACGGCACGACGCCCGTGGAGATCCTGCGCGGGCTCATGGTCGGCTCCGAGGGGACCTTCGGCTTCATCTCGGAGGTCGTCTTCGACACGCTGCCGCTGGACCGCCGCGTCTCCACCGCGCTGCTCTTCTTCCCGTCCCTGACCGCGGCGGCGGCCGCCGTGCCGCTGTTCAACGAGGCGGGCGCCATCGCCGTCGAGCTGATGGACGGGAACACCCTGCGGGCCTCCGTCAGCGTCCAGGGTGTGCCCGCCGACTGGGCCGGGCTGCCGAAGGAGACGGCGGCGCTGCTGGTGGAGTTCCGCGCGCCGGACGACGCGGGCCAGGAGGCGTACGAGCGGGCGGCGGCCGGTGTGGTGCGCCGCCTGGAGCTGGTCCGGCCCGTCACCTCTGTCACCAATGAGTTCACCCGGGACGCGAAGACCATCTCCGGCTACTGGAAGGCCCGCAAGGCCTTCGTCACCGCCGTGGGCGGCTCCCGCCCGTCCGGTACGACGCTGATCACGGAGGATTTCGCGGTACCGCCCTCCCGGCTGGCCGACGCCTGCGAGGCGTTGCTGGCGCTCCAGGCCGAGCACGGTTTCGACGCCGCCGTCGCGGGCCACGCGGCCCACGGCAACCTGCACTTCCTGCTCGCCTTCGACGCGGCGAAACCGTCCGACGTGGACCGGTACGCCGCGTTCATGGCGGACTTCTGCCGGCTGACCGTGGAGCGGTTCGACGGATCACTCAAGGCGGAACACGCCACCGGCCGCAATATCGCGCCCTTCCTGGAGCTGGAGTGGGGACCGAGGGCGACCGAACTGATGTGGCGGACCAAGCAGCTCATCGACCCCGACGGCGTGCTGGCGCCCCGGATCGTCCTGGACCGCGATCCGAAGGCCCATCTGCGCGGTCTGAAGACCATCCCGCGCGTCGAGCCGGTGGCCGACCCCTGTATCGAGTGCGGGTTCTGCGAACCGACCTGCCCCAGCCACGATCTGACCACGTCACCGCGCCAGCGCATCGTGCTGCGCCGGGAGATGATGCGGCAGCCGGACGGCTCCCCGGTGGAGACCGGGCTCCTCGACTCCTACGGCTACGACGCCGTCGACACCTGCGCGGGCGACTCCACCTGCAAGCTCGCCTGTCCGGTCGGGATCGACACGGGCGCCATGATGAAGGGCTTCCGCCACCAGCGGCACTCCCCGCGCGAGGAGCGGATCGCCGCGCTCACCGCGAAGAACTTCCGGGCCGTGGAGGCGGCGGCCCGGCTCGCGGTGGCCGCGGCGAGCCGGATCGACGACCGGCTCCTCGAAGGCGTCACCGGTCTCGCCCGCCGGGCGGTGCGCCCCGATCTGATGCCCGCCTGGCTGCCGGAGATCCCCGGCGCCGCCGCCCGCGAGCTGCCGACCACGTCGAGGACGGGGGCGAGCGCCGTCTACTACCCGGCCTGCGTCAACCGCATCTTCGGCGGCCCTGAGGGGCAGCACCTCCCGTCGCTGCCGCAGGCCGTGGTCGCCGTGTCCGCGCGGGCCGGAAAGCCGGTCTGGATCCCCGACGATGTCGCCGGAACGTGCTGCGCGACGATCTGGCACTCCAAGGGGTACGACACCGCGAACGCCGTGATGGCCAACCGGATCGTGGAGGCCGCCTGGGGCTGGACGGCGGGCGGAAAACTGCCGCTCGTCGTCGACGCCTCCTCCTGCACGCTGGGCATCGCCCATGAGGTGGTGCCGTATCTGACCGACGACAACCGGGCGTTGCACCGCGAACTGACCGTCGTCGACTCACTGGTCTGGGCCGCCGACGAACTGCTGCCGGAGCTGACGGTGCTGCGCCGGACCGGCTCCGCGGTCCTGCACCCGACGTGCTCGATGGAGCATCTGGGCGACGTGGCGCACCTGTGCGCGGTCGCGGAGGCCTGCGCCCGGGAGGTCGTCCTGCCGGACGACGCCGCGTGCTGCGGATTCGCCGGCGACCGGGGCATGCTGCACGAGGAGCTGACGGCCTCCGCGACCGCGAAGGAGGCGGCGGAGGTCAACACCCGGGAGTACGACACGTATCTATCGGCCAACCGGATGTGCGAGATCGGCATGGACCGGGCGACGGGCCGTTCGTACTACTCGGCGCTGATGGAACTGGAGCGGGCGACCAGGCCCGGCCCCGGTCAGGCCTGAAGCGCCGCGCGGTCGCCCATGACGACGACCGGGTGCTGCTTCGGGTCCAGGGTGCGCAGCAGCTTCTCCATGGCCGCCTTCGGCAGGCTCACGCAGGCCGAAGTACCGCTGCCGTGGTCCATGTGCAGCCAGATGCTGCCGCCCTTGGTCTGTCCCTGGGGCCGCGTCGGGTCGTTGGGCGGCGTGCCCTTGACGCGGTTGTAGTCGATGGCGATGACGTAGTCGAAGTCGTGCCAGTAGGACTTGGCCCAGTAGCGCGGCGCCTGGATGGACGCCGACTGCGTGTACGGGAGCCGGGCACCCGGGTCGGGCAGTACGCCGCCCGCGTCGCTGAGGGTGAAGACACCGACGGGGCTGCGCTTGTCGTCCTCGTGGTGGTTGTCGGCCCAGCCCTTCTTGCCGTTGTGGGCCTTCCAGTCGGCGCCCTTGTCCCAGGTGGAGCCTGACTTGGTGTAGAGCACGACCGTGGAGTCCGCGGAGTTCTTGCCCTCGCCGTACACGGTGACGACCTGACGGGAGTCGTCCGGGATCTTCGATGCCAACCGGTCGCCGACGTCCGGAATGCGCTTCAGGTCGGTGGTCGCCTCGCCCTTCGGCTTCGGGGCATCGGCGGACCGCGCGTCGCCCTTCTCCGCGTCCTGGTCCGCGCCGCACGACGTCAGGGTCGTGAGCAGGACTCCACAGGCGGCCGCCGAGACCACCACTCGTACCGCACCGGCTATATGCATCCGTACATGGTCGCATCCGACGGCGTCCGGCCCCGACCACCCGTGCGGGCCGCGGCGAATGCGTGCCGAATCTTTACCCCCGGACCGGAGTCGGTGCGCGGTCCCCCGTGCGTAAAAGGGTTTGCCGCGCCCACGGCCGGACGCGAGGATTGGACGGTTTGGTCCCCCCGCACGCTTCTGCCCACGTGATTCTGGAGGTCCTCGTGGACCTCGGCTCCTTCCGATCTTTGGGACGTCATGCAAATTCGCGATCTTCCGTACCCGGATCCCGGCGATCCCGATGTCCGGTCGGGTCCTCGCTTTCTGATCTGGCTCGGCCGCAACCAGATCCGCGGACAGCTCAAGGCCATGTCCTGGGGCCTGCTCCACCAGTGCTCCATCGCCGGGCTGCCGCTCGGCGTCGGGTTCGCCGTGCAGGCGGTCGTCGACCGGTCCGGCGGGCGGCTCGCGCTGGCCGGCGGGCTGATCGCGGTCCTCGGCGCACTCATCGCGGTGGGTGACACGATGCTGCACCGGACCGCCGTCACCAACTGGATCACCGCGGCCGCCCGGATCCAGCAACTGCTGGCGCGCAAGACCGCGGAGCTCGGCTCCGCGCTGACCCGCCGGGTCGCCGCGGGCGAGGTCGTAGCGGTTTCGACAGGTGATGTGGAGAAGATCGGCTGGTTCGTCGAGGCGCTCTCCCGGTTCGTGGCGGCCGCTGCGGCCCTGGTCATCATCTGCGTCGGTCTGGTGCTGTATCTGCCTTCGCTGGGCGTGCTGGTGGCGCTGGCCATGCCGGTGCTCGCGCTGGGCGTGCTGCCGCTCCTCCCCCGCGCCACCCGCCGCGCCGACTTCCAGCGCGAGAAGGCGGGGAAGGCCACCGAGCTGGCCTCCGATACCGTGGCCGGGCTGCGGGTGCTGCGCGGTATCGGCGGTGAGGAGCTGTTCCTCGGCCGTTACCGGCAGGCCTCGCAGGAGGTCCGCAAGGCCGCCGTCCGCAGTGCGCGGATGTGGTCACTGATCTCCGCGGTCCAGGTCCTGCTGCCGGGAGTTCTGCTGATCTCGCTGGTCACGTACGGTGCCGCCCTGGCCCGTGACGGGAAGATCGACGTCGGTCAGCTGGTGACCGTGTACAGCGCGGCGACGCTGCTGCTGTTCCCGCTGCGCCACTTCGAGGAGATCGCCATGGCGTACTCCTTCTCGCGGCCGTCCGCGCAGCGCGCGGTCCGGGTGCTGTCGCTGAGCCGGGTCGCACGTCCCTCGACGCTCGACACCGCACCGGCCGGTGACCTGTACGACCCGGTCACCGGACTCATGGCGCCCGAGGGCCTGTTCACCGCGGTGGTCTGCGGCGACCCGGACGAGGCAGGAAGGCTCGCGGACCGGCTCGGCGGCCACGCCCAGCCGGAGGTGGCGAAGGACGGTGCCGTCGCGGGCGGGACGGCGGACCCCGAGGTGCCGTCCGTGCTGCTCGGCGGAGTCCCCCTGGACGAGCTGGAACTGGACGCGGCCCGGACCGCCGTCCTGGTCCAGGACAAGGACCCGGTGCTGCTCTCCGGCACCCTGCGCGAGCTGCTGGACGTGCCGTCGTCCGGCCGGGTGACCGCCGGGGAAGCCCTGTCCGCCGCCCAGTGCGACGACGTCCTGAGCGCCCTGGCGCACGCCTCCGTCGACTCCGACGGCGATCCGATGAACACCCGGATCACCGAACGCGGCCGGTCGCTCTCCGGCGGCCAGCGCCAACGGCTCGCCCTGGCACGTTCGTTGGTGACCGACCCGGAGGCGCTGGTGCTCGACGAGCCGACCTCCGCGGTCGACTCGCACACGGAGGCGCGGGTCGCCGCGGGCATCAAGGCGCTGCGCAAGGAACGTACGACGGTGGCCTTCGCCTCTTCGCCGCTGCTGCTCGACCTGGCGGACCGGGTGGCGCTGGTCCACCGGGGCACGGTGGTGGCCGTCGGCACCCACCGTGAGCTGCTGCTCCGCGAACCGCGCTACCGGGCCGTCGTCACCCGCGAGACCGACGACGAGACCCTCGCCCGGCCGGGCGGGGAAGAGCCGGGCGGGGAAGAGCCGGGCGGGAAAGAAGCGGTCCACGCGATCGACACCCACGAGGAAATCGAGGAGAGGGCATGACCGGCCTCGCACCACCGGCCTTCGACCCGGCCGCGCCCGAGTCAGCCACCACCCTGCCGGTCGGCACCCCCGCGACCGTGAGGAGCTACGTCGGGGAGCTGATGCGGCGCCACCGGGGGCCGTTCATCGTCGTCACCCTGCTCAACACGGTCGCCGTGGTCTCCTCGATCGCCGGGCCCTACCTGCTGGGCGGGCTCGTCGAGGACCTGTCCGACGGGGTCACCGACCTCCATCTGGAGCGCACCGCCGCGGTGTTCGCCGTCGCGCTGGTCATCCAGACCGTGGTCACCCGGATGATGCGGCTGCGCAGCGCGATGCTCGGTGAGGAGATGCTGGCCGATCTGCGCGAGGACTTCCTCGTGCGCTCCGTCCGGCTGCCGCCGGGTGTGCTGGAGCGGGCCGGGACAGGGGACCTGCTCTCGCGGATCACCACGGACATCGACCGGCTCGCCAACGCCATGCGTGAGGCGGTGCCGCAGCTGGCCATCGGCGTGGTGTGGGCGGGGCTGCTGCTCGCCGCGCTCGCGGTGACCGCTCCCCCGCTGGCGCTCTCGGTGCTCGTCGCGCTGCCGGTGCTGATCATCGGCTGCCGCTGGTACTTCCGCCGGGCGCCGTCCGCGTACCGCTCGGAGGCCGCCGGTTACGCGGCGGTCGCGGCCATGCTCGCGGAGACGGTGGACGCCGGGCGGACCGTGGAGGCGCACCGGCTGGGTGCGGGCCGGGTCGCGCTGTCGGACCGGCGGGTCAAGGAGTGGACGGCCTGGGAGCGGTACACGCTGTTCCTCCGGTCCGTGCTCTTTCCCGTCATCAACGCCACGTACGTGACGATCCTCGGCGCGGTCCTGATGTTCGGTGGCTGGTTCGTGATCGAGGGCTGGCTCACGGTGGGGCAGCTGACGACGGGCGCTCTGCTCGCCCAGATGATGGTCGACCCGATCGGTCTGATCCTGCGCTGGTACGACGAGTTGCAGGTCGCCCAGGTGTCGCTGGCGCGGCTGGTGGGGGTCCGCGAGATCGAGCCGGACGCGGGTGACGCGTCGGTGGCCCCGGACGGCCGGGACGTGCGGGCGGACGAGGTGCGCTTCGGTTACCGGGCCGGGCTCGACGTCCTGCACAAGGTGTCGCTGGACGTCGCTCCGGGCACCAGGCTGGCTCTCGTCGGCCCGTCCGGCGCGGGCAAGTCGACGCTGGGGCGGCTGCTGGCCGGTATCTACGCGCCGCGCACGGGCGAGGTCTCGTTGGGCGGTGCGCAGTTGTCGCGGATGACCGCGGAGCACGTGCGTACGCATGTCGCACTGGTGAACCAGGAACACCATGTGTTCGTGGGGACGCTGCGGGACAACCTGTTGCTGGCCCGTGCCGGGGCGCAGGACGCGGAGCTGTGGGCGTCGCTGGCCGCGGTGGACGCGGACGGCTGGGCCAGGGCGCTGGACGAGGGTCTTGACCGTGAGGTCGGCTCCGGCGGTCTGGTGCTCACGCCCGCGCAGGCGCAGCAGATCGCGCTGGCCCGGCTGGTGCTGGCCGATCCGCACACGCTGGTGCTGGACGAGGCGACGTCGCTGCTCGATCCGCGCGCGGCCCGTCATCTGGAGCGCTCGCTCGCCCGGGTGCTGGACGGCCGTACGGTCGTGGCCATCGCGCACCGGCTGCACACGGCGCACGACGCGGATGTGATCGCGGTCGTCGAGGAGGGCCGGATCAGCGAACTGGGCAGCCATGACGAGCTGGTGGCGGCGGACGGCGCCTACGCGGCGCTGTGGCGGTCCTGGCACGGCTGAGCCGGGAGCCCCGGATCCACCGGACTTCCGGGGATCGTTAATGTCGGTACATGACAGATTCCTATACGGATCCGGGGACGCCCGACTGTCGTAGCGCACCGCGCTACCTGTGGTGGCTGGTCACCAGCCAGTGCCACCGGATCGCCGCCGGTGCGCTGCTCGGCAGTGCCTGGATGGTCTGTCTGACGCTGCCGCCGTACCTGCTGTCGCGCGCCATCGACGACGGGCTCGAACCGGGTCGGTGGCCCGCGCTGGCGGGCTGGGTCGCGGCGTTGCTGGGTGTGGGTGTGCTCAACGCGTGGCTGGCCATCATGCGCCACCGCACGATGACCAGGGTGCGCATGGACGCCGCGTTCCGGTCCGTCGCGGTCGTCGTCAGGCAGGCGACCGTACTGGGTGCGGAGCTGCCGCGCCGGGTCACGGGCGGGGAGGTCGTCACGATCGGGTTCCGCGATGTCGCCGTGATGGCCGGGACGCTGACCATCACCGGCCCCGGGGTCGGCGCGGTCCTCGCCTATGTCCTCGTGGCCGTGCTCCTGCTGACCGTCTCTCCGCTGCTCGCGGCGGTGGTGCTGCTCGGCGTACCGCTGCTCGCGGTGCTGGCGGGCCCGCTGCTGTGGCGGCTGCAAGGCGTCGAGGCGGCGTACCGGGAGCAGGAGGGCAGGCTCGCCGCCCGTTTCGAGGACATCGTCGGGGGCCTGCGCGTCCTCAACGGCATCGGCGGCAAGGAGGCGTACGGCGAGCGCTACCGGCAGGGTTCGCGGGAGCTGACGGCGGAGGGGTACCGGGTCGGTACGGTGACCAGCTGGATCCAGGCCCTCGGTGTCGGACTGCCCACCCTCTTCCTCGGCGTCGTGACCTGGCTGGCGGCCCGGATGGCCGCTCAGGGGACGATCACCGTGGGCGAGCTGGTCGCGGTGTACGGGTACACGGCGGTGCTGGTGGTGCCTGTCACGTTCTTCATCGAGGGCGGTTACGACCTCAGCCGGGGGCTGGTCGCCGCCCGCAGGGTCATCCGGTTCCTGTCTCTGGAGCCCGCTTCCCCGGGCGGGGAGGCCACTTCGGACGGGCCCTCGGAGCCGTCCGCGCTGCGTGATCCGGAATCCGGTGTCGAGGTGGAGCCGGGCGTGCTGACCGCGCTCGTCAGCGCCCGCCCCTCGGACTCCGCGGCGGTGGTCGACCGGCTCGGCCGGTTCGCGGAGTCGGCGGCGACCTGGGGCGGGATACGCCTCGACGAGATCGATCTGACGCGGGTCCGCCGCCGGATCCTGGTGGCGGACAACGAGGCCGATCTGTTCGCCGGACCGCTGCGCGAGGTGCTCTCCGGCGCGCTGGACCGGAACGAGGAGGCCATCGGCCGTGGCGTCCGCGCGGCCGTGGCGCAGGACGTCGTGCGCGGACTGCCGGACGGGCTCGACTCGCCGGTCGACGCGCAGGGCCGCAACCTCTCCGGAGGCCAGCGCCAGCGCATCCGGCTGGCCCGAGCGCTGCTGGCCGATCCCGAGGTGCTCCTCGCGGTCGAGCCGACCTCCGCGGTCGACGCGCACACGGAGGCGGCGGTCGCGGCGGGGCTGCACACCGCGCGGTCCGGCCGCACCACGGTCGTCACCAGCACGTCACCGCTCCTGCTGGACCGGGCGGACAACGTGTACTACCTGGTCGACGGCTCCGTCGCGGCCGTCGGCAGCCACCGCGAACTCCTGGACGGACAGCCCGGATACCGCGGGCTGGTGTCCCGCGGCGCGGACGACGACGCCCCCGGCGAAACCGTCCCGGCGTCCAGGAAGGCCGTTCGATGACCGCCGTCCCCGGGGCGGCGGACCGGGCCCTGCCCGTCGCCGGACCGCACCTGGTCCGCCGGGCCGCGCTCCGGCTGGTCCGGCTGGACGGCCGTGCCTTCGCCGCCATGACCGCGCTCAACGCCCTGGCCGCGGCGGCCGGGCTCGTCGGCCCGTGGCTGCTCGGGCGCATCATCGACGAGGTCCGGGCGGGCGGCGGGGTGGCAGAGGTGGACCGCCTCGCGCTCACCATCCTCGTCTTCGCCGTGGCGCAGCTGCTGCTGGTCCGCTACGCCGGGCTCGTCGCACACCGCTTCGGTGAACGGACCCTGGCCCGTATCCGGGAGCAGTTCGCCGAGCGGGCGCTCGCGCTGCCCGCCACCGCCGTCGAGCGGGCCGGCACCGGAGACCTGATGACCCGCGGCACCACCGATGTCGCCGCGGTCGGCGCGACCCTCCGCGACTCCGGGCCCGAGGTCCTCGTCGCGGGGGTCCAGGCGCTGTTCATCCTCGGCGCGGTCTTCGTCCTCGATCCGCTGCTGGGCGCCTGCGGGGTGCTGTGCCTGCTCGGCATCTGGTTCGCCGCCCGCTGGTACCTGCGCCGGGCGCTCACCGCGTACCTGGCGGAGGGAGCCGCCAACTCCGAGCTCGCGGAGCAGCTCGCCGCCACTGCCGCGGGGGCCCGCACCGTCGAGGCCCTGGGGCTGCAGCGGCGCCGTGTCGCGGCGTGCCGGGAGAGTATCGCGAAGTGCCGGCGCACCCGGACCCGGACGCTGTCCCTGCGCAGTGTGCTCTTCCCGGCCGTGGACATCTCCTACGTCATCCCGGTGGCCGGTGTTCTGCTGATCGGCGGCGTACTGCACGACCACGGGGCGATGAGCCTCGGCGCGGTCGTCGCCTCCGCGCTGTACCTGCGCCAGCTGTCCCAGCCCCTGGACGTCATCCTCCAGCAGATGGAGCAGCTCCAGAGCAGCGGCGCCTCGTTCGCGCGGGTGGAGGGGATCGGCACGACGGCGCAGGCGCTGTCGGCCGTCTCTCCCGCACCGGTTGCCACTTCCGCACCGGTTGCCACTTCCGGTCCAGCCGATGACGTGATCGAGGTGGCCGGGGCGCGCTACGCGTACGAAGGCGGGGACGACGTCCTGCACGGGGTCGACCTGACGGTACGGCCGGGTGAGCGACTGGTGATCGTCGGCCCCTCCGGGGCGGGCAAGACCACTCTGGGCAGGCTCCTGGCGGGCATGGACGCACCGCACACCGGCTCGGTGACGGTGGGCCGGGTCCCGGTGGCCGGTCTGGACCCGGACCGGCTGCGCCGGCACGTCGTCCTGGTCACCCAGGAGCACCACGTGTTCCTGGGCACGGTCCGGGAGAACCTGCGGATCGCCTCGGCAGGCGCCACCGACGCCGAACTGCACGCGGCGCTCGCCGCCGTCGGCGCCGAGTGGGCGGCGGAGCTGCCGGACGGCCTGGACACCGATCTGGGCCACGGCGGGCACCGGCCGGACGGGGCCAGGGCGCAGCAGCTCGCCCTGGCGCGGGTGGTACTGGCCGACCCGCACACGCTGATCCTCGACGAGGCCACCGCGCTGCTGGACCCGAGGACGGCCCGGCACACGGAGCGCGCGCTGGCCGCCGTACTGGAGGGCCGGACCGTCGTGGCCATCGCGCACCGGCTGCAGTCGGCCCACGACGCCGACCGGGTGGCGGTGATGGAGGACGGCCTGATCACCGAGCTCGGCACCCACGACGATCTCGTCGCGGCCGGCGGCGCGTACGCCGCGCTCTGGCGCTCGTGGCACGGCGGGCGGCCGCCCGCGTCCTGAGACGGGCGGCGGTCAGCCGCCCGCGCCCGCCCGGAATTCGGTGACCCACCGCGACGTGGCCCCGATGCCGCCGAAGGTGTAGAAGTGCAGCTTGAGAACACCGTGCCGGCGGATGTCGTACCCCTCGGCCAGGGCACGGATGAAGCGGTCGGGGCCGGCCGTGCCCATCAGGTTGGTGAGCGAGAATCCGTACTTCTTCGCGATGGACGTGCTCGTGCCGACGCCGAAGCGCGTGGCGTACGTCATCAGCCGCTTGATTCCGGCGGGGCCGGGGACCCCGACCCGCACCGGTACGTCGATGCCCCGTTTCCGTACCGCCTCGACCCAGGCCAGGACCGGGTCCGCGTCGAAGCCGAACTGGGTGATGACGTCGCCCGAGAGGCCCTGACCGGCGAGGGCGCTGGTCTTGTCCTCGATCGCGGACCAGAGCGCCGGGCCCGCGATGGCCGGGTGCCCCTCGGGGTATCCGCCGATGCCGACGTGCCGTACGCCGTACGACTGGAGCAGCCCGGACCGGATGAGCGCGAGGGAGTCGTCGTAGGGGCCGTGGGGTTCGGCCGGGTCGCCGCCGATGACCAGGACGTTGTCCCCCGTGCCGTCGGAGCGGAGGGCGGCGAGGAGCTCTTCCAGCTCCGGCCGGGAGCGCAGTCGGCGGGCCGATATGTGGGGAACGGGGGTGCAGCCGAGCCGCCGGACGGTACGGGCCGCGGCCAGCCGGGTGTCCAGGTCCTCCGTGCCGAGGAAGGTGATGTTGATCCGGGTGCCGGCCGGGATGCGGTCGCGGGCCGCTTCGAGCCCGGGGACGTCCTTGCCGGTCATCTCCAGGGAGAAGTCGTCGAGCAGCGCGGCGACGGCGGGGGCGGCGGCCGTGGAGAGGGAATCCATCGTGCTCCTCGTTCGTGCGGTTCTCCCTTGCCCCCAATTCTGCCGGTTGCGACTGACACCCCACCGGGAGCCCCCGGTGGGGTGTCAGTCGCGGGCGCGCGTCCGTCAGCCCACGGGGGCCTGCGCGGCGGCGGGCACGCCGGTGGAGGAGGCCGCGACGGTGGATGCCCGGCGCGGGCGGCGCAGGAGGACCGCAGAGACCAGGGCGGCGAGCAGGGTGAGGGCGGCGGCGACGATCAGGCAGAGGCGGAGGCCGTCGAGGAAGGCGTCGCCCACGGCGCTCAGGGCCGGGCCCGTGGCGGCGTCAAGGTGCATTCCGGCGACCGCGCCGAGTCCGCCGGAACGGGCGGTCTCGACGATGCCCTGCCCGGCGGCTCCGGTGATCCCGGCGTCCGCGAGGTGCGCCGGGAAGGTGTCGAGGGCGCGGGCGGTGAGGAGGGCGCCCAGGACGGCGGGGCCCAGTGCCCCGCCGACCTGCCGGAAGGCGTTGTTCCCGGCTGCGGCCATGCCCGCCAGGTGGACGGGCACGGAGGCGACGGCGGTGGCGGTCATGGGTGTCAGGACGCCGCCCATGCCGAGGCCCAGCAGCGCCAGCCGCCAGGCGATGGAGGCGAACGAGGTGTCCGCGTCGACGGTGGTCAGCGAGAGCAGGGAGCCGGTGACGACGAGGAGTCCGGCGGTGATCAGGACGCGGGCGGGCACCCGGTGCATCAGCCGGCCGACGGGGGCGCCGGCGACGATGGCGGCGCCGGTGACCATGAGCAGCCGCCAGCCCGCCTGGAGGGTGTCGAGCTGCTGCACCAGGCCGAAGTAGAGGCTCAGGAGGAAGAAGAAGCCGATCAGTGCCAGGAAGGTGATCATCGCGACGAGGGTGGTCGCGGTGAACGCGGCGCTGCGGAACAGCGTCAGGTCCAGCATCGGGCTGTCGCTGCGCCGCTCGGCCACGACGAAGGCGACGGCACCGGTCACCGCGACGAGCAGTGCCACCAGGACCCGGGTGTCGGTGAACGATCCGGCGCCGCCCTCGATCACGCCGTACACCAGCGCGGTGATCGCGGACGCGGCGGTGATCTGGCCCGGCCAGTCCAGCCGCCGCCCGTGCGGGGCGCGCGAGTCGGTCAGCAGCCGCGCGGCGACCGCCATCGCGATGAGCGAGACGGGGATGACCAGGAGGTAGATCCACCGCCAGGCGGCGTGCTCCAAAACGACTCCGGCGATCAGCGGTCCGACGGCCAGCGCCAGCAGGAGCGAGGTGGCCCAGAGGCCGATGAACTTGCCGCGCTCCCGGTGGTCGGGCACCGCGTGGCTGATCAGGGCGAGTGTGGTGGGCAGCAGCGCGGCCGCACCGAGTCCGGCGAGGGCCTGTCCGGCCCACAGCAGTTCGATCGACGGGGCGGTGAGGGCGACGGCGGCACCGACGGCGGAGGACGCCAGCCCCGCCTGGAACACCTTCTTGCGCCCGTGGACCTCGCCGAACACTCCGGCGGTCAGGATGAACGCGGCCATGGGCAGGACGAACGCGTCCTGGACCCACGCCAGCTGGGCTGTCGACGCGCCCAGTGCCGCCTGAATGGCGGGCAGGCTGACGGAGACGGTGGTCACCGGCAAGTAGGCGACGAATACGCCCAGGCAGGCCATGGCGAGCGTGGCCGCCCGCCGGTCGGCCGGCCCGCTCGCCGGGGGTGTGACGTTCACGGATGTGCTCCTCGGCGGCGCTCGGCGCCGCGGTCGATGTTCAACGGGGGCTCGTCCGCCCCGGTCGCCAGCATCGGTGACACCGGCCGGAATCAACGAAGCGGCTCCTCACATCGGAGCGATACCTCCATCGTCTCGACGCTCCGTGGCACACTTCCTCCGTGATGGACGCAGTGGACACGCAGATCCTCCGTACGCTCCAGTGCGCGCCGAGGGCCCCGTTCCGGCTCATCGGTGAGGTGAACGGGGTGTCGGAGCAGACCGCGGCCCGCCGCTACCACGCCCTGCGCCGCAGCGGGGTGATGCGGGTGGTGGGCCTGGTCGACCCCGCCGTGCACGGGGAGGCGCAGTGGGTCGCGCGCATCCGCTGCCGCCCCGACCGGGTCGGTCCGCTGGCCGACGCCCTCACCCGGCGTCCCGACATCGCCTACGCGAGCATCGCCTCCGGCGGCTCGGAGATCATCTGCGTGATCCGCTCACCGCTGGACGCCCAGCGCGAGGACATGCTGCTCCAGCAGCTGCCCAGGTCAGCCGCCGTACTCGACCTGAGCATCGATCTGCTCATCCACCCCTTCGACGCGCCCGGCGCGCCCGGGTGGACCGGCTACGGCGGACATCTCACGCCCGAGCAGGAGGAGCGGCTGACCGGCGGCCCGCCCCCCGTTCCGGCAGGCCCTCCCCTGCCCCCGGACGCGGAGGACGCCCCGCTGCTCGCCGCTCTCGCGGAGGACGGCCGTACCTCGCACACGCGGCTGGCCGAGGTCACCGGTTGGTCCAAGGGCCGCGTCGCGCGCCGCCTGGAGTCCCTGGAGTCGTCCGGCGCGCTCTCGTACGACATCGATCTGCTGCCCGAGCGCCTCGGCTTCCGCCTCAACGCGACTCTCTGGCTGCGCGTCGCCCCGGCCTGTCTGGAGCGGACCGGGCGGGAGATCGCCGGGCACGAGGAGGTCGCGTTCGCCGGCGCCACCAGCGGCGACCACAACATGATGGCCATCGTCACCTGCCGGGACGCCCAGGACTTCTACCGCTATCTGACCACCCGCCTCGCGGCGGTGCCGGGCGTCGACGCGTACGGGGTCAGCATCCGGGTCCGCCGCCTCAAGCAGGCCGCCTCACTGATCTCCCACGGCCGCCTGGTACATCCCGTACAGGTCTAGAGCCAGGCCTCAGATGACGTTCATCGCGGCCGCGGCGCCCACTCCCCCGAGCACCATGAACACCGGCATCAGCACCTTCAGTTCCACCCAGCTGCCGGCCCGGAACCGCATCGCCTTCGGCGGGCCGACCGGGTACCAGCGCTTGCGGCCCACCGGGATCGGCCAGAGGATCGGGCAGCCGGAGACGGTCAGCGCGTCCCCGATGTCGTGGACGAGAGCGCCCAGCACGATCGGCAGCCCGAGCCAGAGGTACTCCTGGCCGGGGGCGCTGAAGAGCCAGTCGGAGCCGTTGCCCGGCTTGTCCAGGACGCCGGCGAGAATCCACGCGCTGGTGGCGCCGAGCAGCCAGACCAGGACGTCGCTGGACACCCGGGCGGCCCGCCACAGCAGGCCTTCGACGGCGAGCACCAGATGGACGAAGAGGATCGCCAGCACCGCCCAGCGGCCGCCGGTGATGGCGGCGGCGGAGGCGCCGGCGCCTATCAGGACCGCCCACAGCCAGGTGTGGGTGAGGGTCCGGTGGCCGCCGTTGCGGTTCGAGTCGCCCCGCATCTTCGTCGCCTTGTAGACGGCGTGCGACAGCGTGTCGACGATCTCGCAGAGGCCCCGGGATATCGGCCCGAAGGCGCGTGAGATGGTCGCGGACTTGTGGTCCAGGTCCGGTGCCAGTGCGGCACCGGCCGTGATCAGCGCGCCGACGGCCAGGACGGGCCACGGCATGGTGTGTCCCGTGGCTGCCGCAGCCGCACCCACCCCCAGCCAGGCCGCCGCCCCTGACAGAGAGTGTGCCGGTCCCATCATGTCTGTTGCCGCCCCCGTAGGTATTGACCAGTGATGGACAACGCGTGGACGGGTGTCGTCCTCTCCGGGTACGGACCACCGTCGTTGTGCTGTCGTCGAGTTGAGGGGAAAGCGTATCGTCCATGATCTTCGTGCTGTCGTCCGGTTCCCTCATCCGGGCGGAAGGCAGGCAAGATGGGGGCGTGACCCTAATCGATCAGCTGCCCCCGACCGACGACCCCGACGACCTCTTCGAGGCATTCTCGTCATGGACCGAGACGCAGGGCATCACCCTCTATCCGGCTCAGGAGGAGGCGCTGATCGAGGTGGTCTCCGGGGCCAACGTGATCCTGTCCACCCCCACCGGCTCCGGCAAGAGCCTGGTCGCGGCCGGTGCGCACTTCGCTGCCCTGGCCCAGGACAAGGTCACCTTCTACACCGCGCCGATCAAGGCGCTGGTCTCGGAGAAGTTCTTCGACCTGTGCAAGCTGTTCGGCACGGAGAACGTCGGCATGCTCACCGGCGACGCCTCCGTCAACGCCGACGCCCCGGTGATCTGCTGTACGGCCGAGGTGCTGGCCGCCATCGCCCTGCGCGACGGGAAGTACGCGGACATCGGCCAGGTCGTGATGGACGAGTTCCACTTCTACGCGGAGCAGGACCGCGGCTGGGCCTGGCAGATCCCGATCCTGGAGCTGCCGCAGGCCCAGTTCGTCCTGATGTCCGCCACCCTCGGTGATGTCAGGATGTTCGAGGAGGACCTGACCCGCCGCACCGGCCGGCCCACCTCCGTGGTGCGGTCCGCGACGCGTCCGGTCCCGCTCAGTTACGAGTACCGGCTGACGCCGATCACCGAGACCATCACCGAGCTGCTGGACACCCGGCAGTCGCCGGTCTACATCGTGCACTTCACCCAGGCCTCGGCCGTCGAGCGGGCGCAGTCGCTGATGAGCATCAACATGTGCACCAAGGAGGAGAAGGAGAAGATCGCCGATCTGATCGGCAACTTCCGCTTCACCACCAAGTTCGGCCAGAACCTCTCCCGTTACGTGCGGCACGGCATCGGGGTGCACCACGCGGGCATGCTGCCGAAGTACCGCCGGCTCGTGGAGAAGCTCGCGCAGGCGGGTCTGCTCAAGGTCATCTGCGGTACGGACACGCTCGGCGTCGGCGTCAACGTCCCCATCCGCACCGTGCTGTTCACCGCGCTCACCAAGTACGACGGCACCCGGGTGCGTACGCTGCGCGCCCGTGAGTTCCACCAGATCGCCGGCCGGGCCGGGCGGGCGGGCTTCGACACGGCGGGCTTCGTCGTCGCACAGGCCCCCGAGCACGTCGTCGAGAACGAGAAGCTGGTCAAGAAGGCCGGTGACGACCCGAAGAAGAAGCGCAAGGTCGTCCGCAAGAAGGCCCCCGAGGGGTTCGTGGCCTGGTCGGAGACGACGTTCGACAAGCTGATCCAGTCCGACCCGGAGCCGCTGACCTCCCGTTTCCGGGTCACGCACACCATGCTGCTGTCCGTCATCGCGCGTCCCGGCAACGCCTTCGAGGCGATGCGGCACCTGCTGGAGGACAACCACGAGCCGCGCAGGGCGCAGCTGCGCCACATCCGCCAGGCGATCGCCATCTACCGCTCGCTGCTGGACGGCGGCGTGGTGGAGCGGCTGGAGACCCCGGACGCGGAGGGCCGCATCGTGCGGCTCACCGTCGATCTCCAGCAGAACTTCGCGCTGAACCAGCCGCTGTCCACGTTCGCACTCGCCGCGTTCGAGCTGCTGGACGCCGACTCCCCCTCGTACGCGCTGGACATGGTCTCCGTGGTGGAGTCGACGCTGGACGACCCGCGTCAGATCCTCGCCGCCCAGCAGAACAAGGCGCGGGGCGAGGCGATCGGGCAGATGAAGGCCGATGGCATCGAGTACGAGGAGCGGATGGAGCTCCTTCAGGAGGTGACGTACCCGAAGCCGCTGAGCGAGCTGCTGTGGCACGCGTACGACGTCTACCGGCAGAGCCACCCGTGGGTCGGTGACCACCCGGTGTCGCCCAAGACGGTGGTCCGTGACATGTACGAACGTGCCATGACGTTCACGGAGTTCACCTCGAACTACGAGCTGGCCCGTACCGAGGGCATCGTGCTGCGGTATCTCGCGGGCGCGTACAAGGCGCTGGAGCACACCATCCCGGACGACCTCAAGTCCGAGGATCTGGAGGACCTGATCGCCTGGCTCGGTGAGATGGTGCGTCAGGTGGACTCCAGTCTGCTCGACGAGTGGGAGCAGCTCGCCAATCCCGAGGTGGAGACGGCCGAGCAGGCTCAGGAGCGGGCCGACGAGGTCAAGCCGGTCACGGCGAACGCCCGCGCCTTCCGGGTGCTGGTCCGCAACGCGATGTTCCGCCGGGTCGAGCTGGCCGCGCTGGACCGGGTCCGTGATCTCGGTGAGCTGGACGGCGACGCGGGCTGGGACGAGGACGCGTGGGGCGAGGCGATGGACGCGTACTGGGACGAGCACGAGGAGCTGGGCACCGGCCCCGACGCCCGCGGCCCGAAGCTGCTGAAGATCGACGAGGACGCCGAGCACGGTCTGTGGCGGGTCCGGCAGACGTTCGCGGACCCGAGCGGCGACCACGACTGGGGCATCAGCGCCGAGGTCGATCTCGCCGCGTCCGACGAGGAGGGCCGGGCGGTCCTCCGGGTCACCTCCGTGGGCCAGTTGTGAGAGTGGAGACGAACAGCATGACGAACCCCGCAGAGCGCCTGGTCGACCTGCTCGACCTGGAGCAGATCGAGGTCAACATCTTCCGCGGCCGCAGCCCGCACGAGTCCCTTCAGCGGGTCTTCGGCGGACAGGTCGCCGGGCAGGCCCTGGTGGCGGCCGGCCGCACCACCGACGGGGACCGGCCGGTCCACTCACTGCACGCCTACTTCCTGCGGCCCGGCCGTCCGGGAGTGCCGATCGTCTACCAGGTCGAGCGGGTCAGGGACGGCCGGTCCTTCACCACCCGCCGGGTGACGGCGGTGCAGCAGGGGCGCACCATCTTCGATCTGACGGCGTCCTTCCACCGTCCGGAGGAGGCGGGCATCGCGCACCAGCTGCCCCCGGCGCGGGTGGTCCCGGATCCGGAGGAGCTGCCGACGGTCGCGGACGAGGTGCGTGATCACCTCGGCGCGCTTCCCGAGGCGCTGGAGCGGATGGCGCGGCGCCAGCCGTTCGACATCCGTTACGTCGACCGGCTGCGCTGGACGCGGGAGGAGATCACGGACGCCGACCCGCGCAGCGCGGTCTGGATGCGTGCGGTCGGCCCGCTCGGTGACGACCCGCTCGTGCACACCTGTGCGCTGACGTACGCGAGCGACATGACGCTCCTGGATGCGGTACGGATCCCGGTGGAGCCGCTGTGGGGGCCGCGCGGCTTCGATATGGCGAGCCTGGACCACGCCATGTGGTTCCACCGTCCGTTCCGGGCCGACGAGTGGTTCCTGTACGACCAGGAGTCGCCCGTGGCGACGGGCGGGCGGGGTCTGGCGCGCGGCCGGATCTACGACCGCGAGGGGAATCTGCTGGTGTCCGTGGTGCAGGAGGGACTGTTCCGGCGGCTGGACGAGCAGCCCTCCTGACGGCCGGGGATTCCGGGTCCGCCGGGAGCGGGCTCAGATGCCGGGCAGCGGGTCCTGATCGACCTCGTGACGGCGGGTGCGGATGTCCGGCGGCGCCGGATGCAGCTTGGCGTCGCAGGCGGGGCCGAGTCCGCTGCGGCGCGAGGCCGTGCCGGTGAGCGGGCGTCCGCACAGCCGGCAGCGCACGGTGCGGCGGACCGCCGCCGGCCCGGCCTCCGGCAGCGGTTCGGTACCGGATCCGGGGAAGGGTTCTGGAGACTCCACCCGTCGATCCTCTCAAGCCAGGGGGCCACTGCGCGACTTCCCGCCCGGCACCCGGAGGGGTTCGCGGGTGACCGGCGTCAGCCCCGGCCGCACCGGTCCGCGGGGCGCGCTCCGTTAGCCCGTCCGGCGGACAGCGCGGGACTCGGCCGCCTCCCGGCGCGAGCCCTTCCCCCTCTGCCGTTCGCCGCCACGGAGGGTGGTCGCGCGCGGTGATCCACGGGGCGGAAGCGCCGGCCCGGTGCTCCCACCGCAGGAGGCGCGGTCATGACGGACGATCAGGTGTTCCTCGGCCTGGGACTGATTGTGGTGCTGGCGGTCGGCTCGCAGCTGCTGGCCGGCCGGCTGCGGGTACCGGCGCTGCTCGTCCTGCTGCCGGTCGGTTTCACCGCCGGCGCGCTGACGGACGACATCGATCCCGAGCGGCTGCTGGGCACCGCCTTCTCCCCGCTGGTGTCACTGGCCGTGGCGGTGATCCTGTACGACGCCGGGCTGGGGCTGGATGTCAGCAGGCTCAAGGGCCACAACCGCCGTGTCGTGGTCCGGCTGCTCTGGATCGGGACGGTGCTCACCGTGGTGTCGGCCGCGCTGTTCGCCGTGCCGGTACTCGACATGTCGGTCTCCGGGTCCGTGATGCTCGCGTCGATCCTGGTCGTCTCCGGTCCGACGGTCGTCGGACCGCTGCTCAACTTCGTCCGGCCCAGCGAGCGGCTCCAGCGCGTGCTGATCTGGGAGGGGTCCCTGATCGATCCGGTCGGCGGGATCCTGGGGGCGCTGGTCTTCCACGGGGTGCTCGCGGGTGACCGGCCGGGGTTCGGCCGTCAGCTGGGGCAGTTCGCGGCCAGCGCGGCGGTGGGGGTGGCCGGCGGCGCGGTCGGGGCGGGTCTGCTGTGGCTGCTGCTGAGCCGGGTGCGGCTGAGCGAGGAGCTGGGTACGTCGGTGCAGTTCGCCGCGGTGATCGGCGTGGCGGCGGCGTGTGACGCGCTGCGCGACGACACGGGGCTGATCTCCGCCGTCGTCATGGGGATGGCGGTCGCCAATCTGCCGGGCCCGGACATCCCGGTGCGTCGGCCCTTCTTCGACACGCTGGTCTCGCTCACCATCGGTCTGCTCTTCATCTCCATCTCGGCCACGGTCACCCCCGCCTCGCTGCGGCACGTGGTGCTGCCGTCGCTGGCGCTGGTCGCGCTGCTCGTTCTGGCGACCAGGCCCCTGGTGGCCCACCTCGCGACGCTCGGGACCGATGTGCCGCGCGGGGAGCGGTGGTTCATCGGCTGGATGGCCCCCCGGGGCATCGTCGCGGCGGCCACCGCCTCCACGTTCTCCGCAACCCTGGCCGACAAGGGCATCGGCGGCGCGGACCGCATCCTCCCGGCCACCTTCGTGGTGATCGTCGCCACGGTCACGCTCTACGGCCTGACGGCGTTCCCGGTGGCCCGGCGGCTGCGGGTGCTGCGCCCGGCGAGGTCCAGGCCGCTGCTGGTGGGCGGCGCCGCGTGGACGGTGGACCTGGCGTGCGCGCTGCGCTCCGCGGGTCCTGACGTACTGATGTGGGCGGGCGCCGCCCCCGAGCGGGCGCGGATCGAGGAGGCGGGGCTGAAGCTGGCCCCCGGTGAGCTGCTCGCCTCCGCCACCGGCGCCGGGGCGGAGCTGGAGGGGATCAGCGACGTGCTGCTGCTGACCGGGGAGGACGACTTCAACGCGCTCGCGTCGATGACACTCCGGGAGTCCGTCGAGGGCCCGGTCCACCGGCTGCGCCCGCCCTCCGCGAGCCACGGGGTGGTGGCCCCGTACACGGGTGGTGAGTCGCTGTTCGGTCCCGGACTCACCGGTCCCGAACTGGCCCGCAGGTACGAGGCCGGGGCGCGGGTGGTCAACCGGCCCTACGACGGTGAGGTCCCGGCCGGGCACGAGCTGCTGTTCGTGGTGAACGCGGCCGGCCGGCTCACCCCGGTGACCGGTGCCGGCACGGCCGCACCGGTACGGGGCGACACCCTCGTCCTGCTGAGCCCGCCGTCGCGGCCCTGAACCGGACCGTCCCGGATCAGAGATAGAATCTCTGCCGTGAGAGAGATGGAGAGCGCCGAGCCGGGCGCCGTCGATGCCCGGCTGGCGGCACGGCTGGCCGAACTACGCGCCGAGGCGGGCTGGTCGCTGGAGGAGCTGGCGCACCGCACCGGAGTGAGCCGGTCGACGCTCTCGCGGCTGGAGCGCGGCGAGCTGAGCCCGACCGCGGCGCTGCTCGGGCGGCTGTGCACGGTCCACGGCCGGACCATGTCGCGACTGCTCCTCGAAGTGGAGGCGGAGCCGCCGCAGCTGGTGCCCGCCGGGCGCCAGCCGGTGTGGCGCGACGAGGAGTCCGGCTTCGTACGCCGCTCCGTCTCGCCGCCGCACCCGGGGCTGCGCGCGGAGGTCGTCGAGGGGGTGCTCGGCGCGGGCGCCTCGATCGCGTACGAGAATCCGCCCGTGCCCGGTCTCGAACAGCACATCTGGGTCCTGGAGGGGGCGGTCGAGATCACCGTGGACGGCACCGTGCACACCGTCCGCACCGGCGACTGCCTGCGCTTCCGGCTGCGCGGGCCCTCTCGTTTCCACTGTCCGGGCCCGGCCGGGGTCCGTTACGCACTGCTGATCGTTCTGCCCTGAAAGGACCTGTCGTATGACCGAGATCGTCCAGGTGTCCGGACCCGAACTGGTCACGTACGCCGATGAGCTGGCCGCACTCCTGGTGGAGATCGTGGACGGCGGGGCCTCCGTCGGATTCCTCGCACCGCTGGACCGGGACGCGTCGGCCCGCTGGTGGCGCGAGCAGGCCGCGTCGGTGTCCGCCGGGCGCCTCCAGGTCTGGATCGCCCGGGACGGTGAGCGGGTCGCCGGGACCATCGGCCTGGTCCGGGCCCCGCTGCCGAACGCCCGTCACCGCGCGGAGGTCACCAAGCTGATGGTGCGTCCGTCGGCGCAGGGCCGGGGGCTGGGCCGGCGGCTGCTGGACGCGGCCGAGCGGACGGCGGCCGGGGACGGTGTCACGCTGCTCGTCCTGGACACCGAGAGCGACAGCGCCGCCGAGCGGCTCTACCGCTCCGCGGACTGGACCGCGTGCGGCTCGATTCCCGGCTACGCCGCCGATCCGGTGGGGGCCCTCAAGCCGACCACCTACTACTACAAGGCGGTCGGCCCGGGGTCTGCTCAGCCGGCGAGTCCGTCGAGGTCCTTGTAGACGACGCCGTCCTTCATCACCACCAGGACGTTCGCGGGGTCACCGAGGGCGCGGATGTCGTCGAGCGGATTGCCGCGGGCTATGACGACGTCGGCGCGCTTGCCGGGCTCCAGGGTGCCGGTCTCGTGGGCGATGCCCAGGAGCTCGGCGGCCTCGGCCGTACCGGCGCGCAGCGCGCCCATCGGGGTCATGCCGCAGTCCACGAGGTGGCCCAGTTCGCGCAGGTTGGTGCCGTGTTCCGCGATGCCGCAGTCGGTTCCCATGGCGACCCGCACCCCGCGCGCGATGGCGTGCGGGATGTGCGTGCGGGCGACCTCCTGCCAGTGCTTCTTCTTCGCGTACGCCCAGGGCGCCGCCTTCTTCGGGTCCGGGTCGGTGTGGGCGGTGGTGAGGGTCGGTACGAGGAACGTGCCGCGCTCCAGCATCAGGTCTATGGCCTCGTCGTCGATCTCGTAGCCGTGCTCGATGCTGGCGACCCCGCCCCGTACGGCGTTGAGGATGCCGCCCCTGCCCTGCGCGTGGGCGGCGACCTTCTTGCCCCGGTGTCCGGCGGCGATCTCGGTGATCGTACGGATCTCGTCCTCCAGGAATCCGTCGTCGTCGGGCTGGTCGGTGGGGCTCCAGACGCCGCCGGTCGCGGCGATCTTGACGCAGTCGGCGCCCTGGCGCAGCACGCCGCGCACCGCCCGGCGGCATTCGGCGGTGCCGTCGGCCAGCCGCCCCATGGTGTTGTCGTTGGCTCGGTCGTCGTTCCCCGACCGGAAGTCGCCGTGCCCGCCGGTCGGGCTGAGCATGGCGACGGCCACCAGCAGCCGGGGGCCGACCAGCAGCCCGGACTCGACGGCCCGCCGGTGTCCGGCGTCCGCCCCGCCGAGGTCCCTGGCGGTGGTGACCCCGGCTTCGAGCGTCGCCCGCATCCGGGGTGCGGCGAGGAAGGTGAGCAGGCTGCGGGGCATGGTGGCTATCTCGGCGTGGCTCAGTGCGGTGCCGGGGGCGGCCATGTGGACGTGGCAGTCGATGAAGCCGGGCAGGATCGTGCCGCCCCGGACGTCGACGCGCCGGGTCCCCTCCTCGGTCGCCGGACAGTCCGCGGACGGGCCCGCCCAGCGGACGCGTCCGTCCTCGACGAGCACCGCGCCGTCCCGGACGGGTTCGGCGCCCGTGCCGTCGATGAGCAGGCCGTTGTGCAGGAGTACGGGGGTGGTGGGAGCGGGCATGGCGCTGTTCCTTCCCTGGGGGGTGTGCGGATCGGGGTGGGTGGCGGGTCAGCCGAGGGTGGTACGGGGCCGGGCCACGACGGCCGCCGCGGCGGCGACCAGGACCGACACGCCCGCGCAGCACCACCAGACGGTGGTGTAGGCGTCGATCGTGGGGATCTTCGTGCCCTTGAAGGTGATCGCGGTGAGGATGGCCGCGAAGACGGCACCGGCGACCGAACCGCCCACTGTCTTGGCGGTGTTGTAGATGCCGGTGGCGATCGCGGTGCGCTCGTGCGGGCTGGCTTCGACGATCAGGACGGGCATGGCGCTGAGGGCCAGCCCGAAGCCCGAGCCGACGATGGCGTTGACGACGACGAACTGCCAGGGCTCGTCGTGCGCCACGATCAGCAGCACGTAGCCGGCCGCCATGAGGAACCCGCTGAGCACGAGGGCGCCGCGTCCGCCGATCAGCCGGAAGAGCCGGGAGGCGACGAGCGAGGCGGCGAACGCCATGACACCGGACGGCAGCATGAGCCACGCGATCCCGAGGGCGTCGTAGCCGAATCCGTATCCGAGCTTGTCGCCGGGCGAGGACACGAAGAGGACGGCGGCGGTCTGGGCGCCGAAGAGCGCGGTGCCGAGCAGGAAGCTGGCCGCGTACACGGGGAGCAGGGTGCGCCGGACGGTGAGGCGGATGTCGACGATGGGCTCCGCGACGCGGAGTTCGACCAGGACCCAGACGACGAGCGTGGCGGCGGCGACCGCGAGGAGCGTCAGGGTCCAGCCGTCGCTCCAGCCCCACTTGGGTCCCTGGGAGATGCCGAGCAGCAGCGTGGCGAGTCCGACGCTGAGCAGCCCGGCGCCCGCCCAGTCGACCCGGCCCGGGGCGCGGGTCTTCGATTCGGGTACCAGGAAGAAAACGACTCCGGCGCACAGGACGGTCGTGACGGCCGGGATCCAGAGCACGCCGTGCACCGAGGAGATGACTTCGCGCAGGAGACCGGCGATGACCATCCCGGCGCTGGCGCCGAAGGTGAGGGCGCCGACGAGCAGGGCGATGGCGCTCCGGGCGCCCGCCGCGTCGAGCCGGTCGCGGACGAGGCCGATCTCCAGCGGCAGGAGCGCGGCGAGCGGTCCCTGCAGGACGCGCCCGACGAGCAGCACCTCGAAGGAGGGCGACCAGGCGACCAGGACGGAGCCGGCGACGAGGCAGAGGACCGCGATGCGCAGCAGCCGCCGGTGGCCGTACATGTCCCCGAGCCGGCCGAACAGCGGTACGGAGACGGCTGCGGCGAGGAGCTGTGCGGCGTTGACCCAGTTGAGGTCGCCCGCTCCGACGTGCAGGACGGTGCCGAGCTCGGGCAGCAGGGCCGGCATCATCCCCTGGATGATGCCGCTGGTCAGTTCGACGAAGACCAGGAATCCGACGACCGCGGCGACGCGGGCGCCGCCGAGGCCAGGCGCGCCGGCGCCCGCGGTGGGCTGGATACGCGACATGGGGATCTCCACTTGGGCACGGCCGCGCACACGGGCGCGGCGGAGGGTGGTGGGGCAGGAAGAGTTGGCCGCGAGGGCACTTCGAAGGACGGGAGCGGGTGGGTCCCGGCGGTTCAGGCGGCCGGTCGCCGGCCGGCCGCGAGGAGCCCTCGGGCCACCGCGCCGACGGCGGCCAGATCGGCCGGGCCCGGTTTGATGCCGACGGCCGCGAGGGCTTCCTCGATACCGTCCGGGGCGCGGCCGGGGCCGGGTACGGAGGCGGCGGGCGCCGGTGCTTCGCGGTCCGGGTCGCGGAGCGGGGCGGGCCGGTGCCGGGGGTCGGGCGCGGCCCGGCGCAGATGCCAGGTGGTGACGGACTGGAGGGCCTCGCCCGCGCGGAGCAGGGTGTGCTCGCTGCGGGGACGGCCTGCCAGTTGGAGGGAGAGCGGCAGTCCGGCGGGGTCGGCGCCCATGGGCAGCGCGAGGGCCGGGAAGCCGGTGGGGTTCCAGACGGCGGTGAGGTTGAGTTCGTCGCCGGGTGCGGTTTCCCGGGCGTAGGGGCGGGCGGGCGCGGGCCAGGTCGGGGTGGCGATCACGTCGGCCCCGGCCGGGCCGTCCAGCCGCTCCAGCAGTGCGGCGGTGAGCCGTTCGCGGGTCCGCTGGGCGCGGAGGTAGAGGTGCGCGGGGATCAGTCCGCCCGCCGCGGCCAGCCGGCGGAAGCCCCGCCCGTGTCCGTCCCAGTCGGCGGCGAGCCGTTCGCCGTGTTCGGAGAAGGCCTCCGCGAGCATGGTGACGGCGTTGACCGCGAGCAGCTCCCCGAACTCCGGGAGTTCGAACTCCCTTGTCTCGCAGCCGAGTTCCCGCAGGTTCCGCAGCGCGTCCAGGAAGGCGGCGCGGCACGGTCCGGTGACGCCCGGCGTGTCGAGGAGCCCGTACGGGACGCCGACGCGCAGTCCCCGGATGTCCGGGGGGCCGGGTGCGCGGGTCGGCTGCCCGGTCAGCGCGTCGAGGAGGAGCCCGCAGTCGGCGGCACTGACGGCCATCGGTCCCAGGACGTCCTGGGAGGGGCTGAGCGGCAGGCAGCCGTCGGTGGGCAGCAGGCCGAAGGTGGTCTTCAGGCCGGTGGTGCCGCACAGGGCGGCGGGCAGCCGGACGCTGCCGGAGGTGTCGCTGCCGAGGGCCCCGAGGAAGAGCCCGGAGGCGATGCCCGCGCCGTTGCCGGTGCTCGATCCGCCGGTCCACCGCTCCGGGTCCCAGGGGTTGCGGGGCACCGGGAAGGGGTGGGCGGGGTCGGGCCGGCCCATGGCGTACTCGGCCATGGTGGTCTTGCCGAGGACGACGGCCCCGGCGCGGCGCAGCCGGGCGACGGCGGGCGCGTCGAGCCCGCGCCACCAGTGCGGGTCATGGACGGGGCTCTGCGCGGTGGCCGGGCCTTCGACGGTGGCGAGGTTGTCCTTCACGGCGAGCGGCAGCCCCTGCAGCGGGCCGCGTTCGGCGGCCGGGCGGGAGTCGGCGGCGCGGGCCGCGGCGAGTGCCTGTTCCGGGAAGCGGGTCACGTACACGCCGAGCAGCGGATCGAGCGTGTCGGCGTCGGCGAGTGCGGCGGCGACGAGCTCACGGCTGCCGACGGCGCCCGACCGGAGGGCGGCGGCGGCCTCGGTGAGGGTGGCGAAAGGCTGCTGCACGGGGCGCCTCCGGGCGGGAAATTGGCTGGATCTGATGAGGTAGGGCGATGCTAATCTCCGATCACGATGTGACATCGAATTGCTTATCTCTGTCATGAATCACGATCCAATGCAGTTTTTTCCCACAACGCTTCCCGATGCGGATCTCAGATGACTGAAAACCTGCCCCCGCTCAGCGAGCTCGATCTGGCCCTGGTCAACGCGCTGCAGATCAGCCCGCGGGCGCCCTGGACGGAGTTGGCGAAGGCGCTGGACATCGACGCCGCGACCGTCGCCCGGCGCTGGGAGCGGCTGCGGACGGCGGGCCACGCCTGGGTGACCGCGTACCCCTTCGGCGGCTCCGGAGCCGGTGCGCTGATCGAGATCGACTGCGCGCCGGGGCAGGCGGGCGCGGTGGCCGAGCAGCTCTCCGCGGACCCGCACGCGGTGACCGTGGAGCACGCGGCCGGCGGCCGCGACCTGCTGATCACGGCCATGGCCACCGGCTTCGGCGCGCTCTCGCGCTACATCGTGGACCGGCTCGGCACGATCCCCGGGATCACGGCGACCCGGGCCCATCTGGTCACCCGCAGCTACACGGAGGGGAGCGTCTGGCGGCTGACGAGCCTGAACCGCTCCCAGCAGGAGGCGCTGGCCGCGTCCCGGCGCTCGGCGCTGGGCGGCTCCCAGCAGTCTCCCGAGTACGCGGAACTGGTCACGGCGATCGGCGAGAACGGGCGGATGTCGCTGAGCGAACTCGCCGAGACCCTGGGCGTCTCGGTGAACACCGCGAGCCGGCGGCTGAACCGGCTGCTGGAGTCCGGCCGGCTGGTGCTGCGCTGCGACCTGGCCCGTTCACTGTCCGGCTCGCCGGTCGCCGTGACCTTCTTCGGCACTGTCTCGCCCGAGCATCTGGAGTCCACGGCAAGGGAGTTGGCGAGGCTTCCGGAGATCCGGCAGTGCCTCGGCCTGGCCGGTCCGCAGAATCTGATCGCGACCGTCTGGGTCTCCTCGCTGGTGGACGCCCAGGATCTGGAGGTGCGTCTGGCCGCGGCCCTCCCCCATCTGCGGATCGCCGACCGGGCGGTAGCGCTGCGCGCGGTCAAGCTGATGGGCAGGCTGCTGGATCCGGACGGCCGTGCGATCGGCTTCGTCCCGATGAACCTGTGGGCATAAGTGGGCGCCCACGGGCGTAAGAATGGCAGTGAAAGCCATTTACTAGGAGATCCTCATGACGCTCTACGACATTCCCCTCCACACCCTGACCGGCGAGCCGACCACCCTGGGCGCCTACCGGGGCCAGGCCGTCCTGCTGGTGAACGTCGCCTCCAAGTGCGGGCTGACCCCGCAGTACGCCGGTCTGGAGCGGCTCCAGAAGACTTACGGGGACCGGGGGTTCACCGTGCTCGGCGTGCCGTGCAACCAGTTCGCCGGCCAGGAGCCCGGGAGCTCGGAGGAGATCCAGGCGTTCTGCTCGGCGACGTACGGGGTGAGCTTCCCGCTGCTGGCCAAGACGGACGTCAACGGCGCGGGCCGGCACCCGCTCTACGTGGAGCTGACGAAGCTCGCGGACGCCGACGGCGAAGCCGGTGACGTGAAGTGGAACTTCGAGAAGTTCCTGCTCTCCCCCGCGGGCGAGCCGGTCGCGCGGCTCCGTCCCGCCACCGAGCCGGAGGCGCCGGAGCTCGTCGCGGCCATCGAGGCCCAGCTTCCCGCCTGAAGCGATGCCGCCGGGTGGCCCGCGGCCGGACCGCCGCCCGTCACCCGGTGGCGCGGGGGCCCGCCGCTCAGGCGTAGCTGAGCAGGAGTGAGCCCTTGGGGTAGGTGACGCCGGCGTTCACATTCGCCACCTGGATGCTCACGGGCGTGCCCTCCTTGATGTTGCCGCCCTTCCAGGGGCTGCAGTAGGGGGAGTTGTGACCTCGGGTGCTCACGACCCGGTCCCAGGTCCCGTCGCGGCCGATGTCGAGCTTCACCTCGATGCTCCAGCCGTCCGCGCCCGTGTCGCAGGCGCGGATCGAGTCGCCGGGGATACCGCCGTAGGGGTCGGGGTTCCATTCCCCGTACCCGCCGAAGGTCGCCTCGATCGGCTTCGGCACGGCCGCGGCCGTGCCCTGGGCGGCGACGACGAGGCCGAACGCCGCCACGGCGGCGGCCACGATCCGCCTCCCGGTGAACTTCAGCATGGCGCGTTCCCCTCCATCGGCCGGTCACGATTTTCACGGGGAATCTACAGTGCGTGGCAGGTGCACACCATTCACCCACGGCACAGGACCGGCCCCCGTCCCCTGCCGGTGCGGCGGGAGACGGGGGCCGGGGCGTGCGTGCGGCCTGGGCCGGGTGTCAGCGGATGGGCATCCCGGACAGCGTGCGGGCGATCACCAGGCGCTGGATCTCACTGGTGCCCTCGAAGATGGTGTAGATCGCGGCGTCCCGGTGCATCCGCTCCACCGGGTACTCACGGGTGAAGCCGTTGCCACCGAGGATCTGGACCGCCTGCGCGGTGACCTCCTTGGCGGTCTCGCTCGCGTACAGCTTGGACATGGAGCCCTCGGCCGACTCGAACGGCTTTCCGGCGGCCGCCATCCAGGACGCGCGCCAGACCAGCAGCCGGGCCGCGTCGACCCGGGTGCGCATGTCGGCGAGCTGAAAGGCGATGCCCTGGTTGTCGATGATCGGGCGGCCGAACTGGGTCCGGGTCTTGGCGTAGTCGAGCGCGACCTCGTACGCGGCACGGGCGGTGCCGACCGCCATCGCACCGACGGCCGGGCGGGACGCTTCGAACGTGGCCATAGCGGCGTTCTTCACCCGCTCGCCACCGCCGGAGGCGGCGCGCTCGCGGGCCCGCGCGAGGCGCTGGTCGAGCTTCTCCTTGCCGCCGAGCAGGCAGTGGCCCGGGACGCGCACGTCCTCCAGGACGACCTCCGCGGTGTGCGAGGCGCGGATGCCGTGCTTCTTGAACTTCTGCCCCTGGGAGAGCCCGGGGGTGTCCGGCGGCACGATGAAGGAGGCGTGCCCCTTGGAGCCGAGCTCGGAGTCGACGACCGCGACCACGACGTGGACGTTGGCGATGCCGCCGTTGGTCGCCCAGGTCTTGGTGCCGTTGAGCACCCACTCGTCCTTGGCCTGGTCGTACACCGCGCGGGTGCGCATCGAGGCGACGTCGGAGCCGGCGTCGGGCTCGGAGGAGCAGAAGGCGGCGACCTTCACATCGTTCGCGTCGCCGTACATCTGCGGGATCCAGGTGCCTATCTGCTCCTCCGTGCCGTTGGCGAGGACGCCGACGGCCGCCAGGCCCGTACCGACGATCGACAGGGCGATGCCCGCGTCGCCCCAGAACAGCTCCTCCATCGCCATCGGGATGCCGAGGCCCGTCGGGTCGAAGAACTGCTGGGCGTAGAAGTCCAGGGAGTAGATGCCGACCTTGGCCGCCTCCTGAATGACGGGCCAGGGCGTTTCCTCACGCTCGTCCCACTCCGAAGCGGCCGGACGGATCACATCCGCGGCGAATCCGTGCAGCCAGTCACGGACCTGCTTCTGGTCGTCGTTGAGTTCGAGCGTGAACTCGGCCATTTTCCCCTCCACGTACTGCTGTCAAAGTACTGCCGTCGAAACCGTTCGTTACTTGCGGTAACAACAGTCTGTTACCGGCAAGTAGCCTCTGTCAACCGGTCAACCGCAGATCCGCGCCCCGCTGATCAGGGTGTTACGTTGCGCAGGCAGGACGGACAGGCACAGCCAGGGGTGGGAGAAACAGCATGGAGACCACACGACAGGCGGAGCGGCAACGGTCCGCGGCAGAACGCCGCCGCCGGGAGCTGCTCGAAGCCGCCGACCGCGTGGTGCTCAGGGACGGCCCGGGGGCCTCGATGAACGCCATCGCGGCGGAGGCCGGGATCACCAAGCCCATCCTCTACCGGCACTTCGGTGACAAGGGCGGTCTCTACCGCGCCCTCGCGAAGCGGCACACCGACGCGCTCCTCGGCGCACTGCGGGCGGCGCTCGACGCCCCCGCCGACCGCCGCGCCCGGGTCGAGGCGACGCTCGACACCTATCTCGCCGCGATCGAGGCCCGTCCGCAGGTCTACCGGTTCCTGATGCACCCCTCCGACGACGCGGCGCCCGCCTCCGAGCAGGGCTTCGACGTGGGGCGCCACTCCGCCCCGCTGCTGCGCCGCCTCGGCGAGGAGCTCGCCACGGTCATCGCGGAGCGGGTGGACCTCGGGGCCGACAGCCAGGTCATGGCCCGGATCTGGGGTCACGGGATCGTCGGCATGATGCACGCGGCGGGCGACTGGTGGCTGGGCGAACGCCCCTGCTCACGGGCCCAGCTGGTGAGCAGCCTGGCCGATCTTCTGTGGGGCAGGCTGTCCGCGGCGGGCGACCGCCCCGGCGGCCCCGGGTTCTGAAGCCGCGCACACCGCTCGCCGGTCAGCCGGGCCGCCCCCAGGGCGCCCGGCGGGCCGCGCGCAGCGCCCGCGCCCGCCGCAGCCCGGTCAGCCGGTCGGTGTAGACGGCGCCGTCCAGGTGGTCGCACTCGTGCTGGAGGCAGCGCGCGAAGAAGCCGGTGCCGCTGACCCGCACCGGCTCGCCCTCGACCGTGACCCCTTCGACCACCGCGTGGTCGAAGCGGGGCGTGCCGGCCTCGATGCCCGGCAGCGAGAGGCAGCCCTCCGGGCCCCGCACCGTGATGCCGTCGGCCTCGACGAGGGTGGGGTTGACGAGGTGCCCCAGGTGCCGGACGTCCTCGTCGTCGGGGCAGTCGTACACGAACACCCGTAGCGCCACGCCGACCTGGTTGGCCGCGAGCCCGACGCCGTTCGCCGCGTACATCGTGGCGTACATGTCCTCGACCAGCCGGGCGAGCGAGGGCCCGAAGTCGGTGACGGGTTCGCAGGCGCCGTGCAGCACGGGGTCACCGAGCAGGCTCATGGCCCGGACGCGTCCGGAACTGCCGGGGATCGGGCGGTTTCGCATGGCCGCCATCGTACGGTCCGGGGCAGCGCCGGACGGACGGCCATCATCCGGCCCGGAGGCGACCGCGCCCGCACACCCCTGGGCGAAATAAAGAGATTTCTTCCATATGCGGCAATCCGCCCACTCCGTCGGTCTCGAATCCCTCATAGAGCCACCGAGCTGGAGCCATCGGGACAGAACCACGTGCGCCCTCGGTGACGCCATTCGCCGCCCAGGGAGACCCCATGACAGGAAAGCGAGTCGCCACACTGCCCCCGGACCCCGGTATGGCCGCTGCCGTACCGCGCAACGCCGAAGCGGCGTTCCGGGACGTTCTCGCGGATGTCATGCGCCTCGACCGGGTGACGGCGGACAGCCACTTCTTCGACGATCTGGGCGCCGACTCCCTGGTGATGGCCCACTTCTGCGCCCGGGTGAGAAAGCGCGCGGATCTGCCGCCGGTCTCGATGCGGGATGTCTACGCGCACCCCACGGCCGGTGAACTGGCAACCGCGCTGGCGGCCACCGCACCCGCCTCCCCGGCCGAGCACGCCGAGCACGCCGCGGGAGCTCCTTCCGCTTCGCCGGCTGCGGCCCCGACCGGCCGGGCCGGGTATCTCCTGTGCGGGGCGCTCCAACTCGTGGCCTTCGTCGTCTACTCGTGCGTCATCGCGTTCATCACCGTCCGGGGCTACGAGTGGATATCCGCCGGGTCCGGCCTGCTCTCCGGGTACCTCCGCTCGGTCGCGTTCGGCGCCGGGGCCCTGCTGGGGCTCTCGGTGCTGCCGATCGCCGCGAAATGGGTTCTCGTCGGGCGCTGGAGGCCCCGGGAGATCCGCATCTGGAGCCTGGCGTACGTCCGGTTCTGGATCGTCAGAACGCTCGTCCGCGCCGACCCGCTGGTGCTGTTCGCCGGATCGCCGCTGTACACGCTCTACCTCAGGGCGCTGGGCGCGAAGATCGGGAAGGGTGTGGTGATCTTCTCCCGCAACGTGCCCCTCTGCACCGACCTGCTCACCGTCGGGGACTCCTCCGTCATCCGCAAGGACTCGTTCCTCTCCTGCTACCGGGCCCATGACGGTCTGATCCAGACCGGCACCGTGACCCTCGGCAGGGACGTCGTCGTCGCCGAGGCCTCGGTGCTCGACATCGGGACGTCCATGGGCGACGGAGCCCGCCTGGCCCACGCCTCCGCCCTGCACCGCGGCCAGCGCGTACCCGCCGGTGAGCACTGGCACGGTTCACCCGCGCAGCGCGCCGGGGCGGAGTACCAGGTGGTGGGACCGGCACCCTGCGGCACCCTGCGCAGGGCGGTCCACAGCGGCACCCAGCTGCTGAGCGCGCTCCTGGTGTACCTGCCGCTGGCCGTCGGCGGTATCGGGATGCTGCTCGCCGGTGCCCCGCAGCTCTCGGCGGTACTGGATCCGGGGCCCACGGTGCTCACCACCTGGGCCTTCTACCGGGACACCCTGGCGGCCTCGTTCGTCCTGCTCTTCGTGATCGTGCCGCTCGCCTTCCTGCTGCTCGCCACCGTTCCCCGGCTGCTGAGCCGCACCATAGAGCCGGACAAGGTCTATCCGCTCTACGGCTTCCACTACGGGGTGCACCGCGCGATCACGCTGCTGACCAACCGGCGCTTCCTGACCCGCCTGTTCGGCGACAGCTCCGGCATCGTCCCCTACCTCCGGCTCCTCGGGTACGACCTCTCGCGCGTCGAGCAGACGGGGTCGAACTTCGGTACCGAGGTCAAGCACGAGACGCCGTACCTGAGCACGGTCGGGACGGGGACGATGGTGGCCGACGGGCTGTCGGTCAACAACGCCGAATACTCCAGCACTTCGTTCCGCGTCTCCCGGACGGCCGTCGGGGCACACAGCTTCCTGGGCAACAGGATCGCCTACCCGGCGCGGAGCACGGCCGGGGACAACTGCCTGCTGGCGACCAAGGTCATGGTCCCGGTCGACGGCAGGATCCGTGAGGGCGTCGGTCTGCTCGGCTCGCCCTGCTTCGAGATCCCCCGGTCGGTCCGGCGCGACAGCGGCTTCGACCGTATGAAGAGCGGCGAGACGCCGCACGGCGGCCTGGCGGCCAAGAACAGGCACAACGCCGCCTCGATGGGGCTGTACCTGATGGCGCGGTGGTGCTACGCCTTCGTGGTCACCCTGGTGATGTCGGGGGCGGCGGAGCTGTACACCTCGGTGGGCGCCGCGGCGGTCGCACTGGGCAATGTGCTCCTCGTCGTGGTGAGCGCCGGGTACTTCGTCCTGGTCGAACGCCTCGTCACGGCGTTCCACCCGCCGGGCCCGCTGTTCTGCTCGATCTACGACCGCCGCTTCTGGCGGCGCGAACGCTTCTGGAAGGTGCCCTCCGAGACGTACCTGCGGGTCTTCGACGGGACACCGTTCAAGACTCTGGTCTGGCGGTCGCTGGGGGTCCGGATCGGGCGCGAGGTCTTCGACGACGGCTGCTATCTGACGGAACGCACGATGGTCACGATCGGGGACCGCTGCACGCTCAACGCCGGCAGCGTCGTCCAGTGCCACTCGCAGGAGGACGGCGCCTTCAAATCCGCCCCCACCACGCTCGGATCGCACTGCACCCTCGGCGTCGGGGCCTTCGTGCACTACGGCGTGACGATCGACGACGGGGCCGCTCTCGCCGCGGACTCCTTCCTGATGAAGGGCGAGTCGGTCCCGCGCGACGCGCTGTGGGGCGGCAACCCCGCACGACAGATACGAGCGGACGGCGCCCGGAGCGAGGAGGCTTCACGATGAACACGCCCGCACGGACCGGAGCCGAGTACTGGCGCGATGTGCTGGCCGCCGGCGGGTCCACCGCCGTACCGAGGTGGACACGCCGTCCGACGCCGGGCACCGCGACGGTCGAGACGGCCGTCCCCGCCGCCCTGGCCGAGGAGTTGAACGTGCTGGCGCGCTCGATGGGCGTCTCGCCCACCGCGCCGCTGCTGGCCGGCCACGCCCGGGTCCTCGCCGCGCTGTCCGGCGAACCCGCTGTCACCACGGGATACGTCCCCGCCGTGGACGCCGGGCCGTTGCTCTGCCGGCTGACGACCGGTGCCGCCTCGTGGCGGGCCCTCGTGCTGCACGCGGACCGCGTCGAGGCGGAACTGCTGGCCCACCGGGGATACCCGGTGGAGGCTCTGCGGCAGCGGCTGCGCCTTCCCGCCACCGCGCCGGAGGCGGTGTTCGACGCGACCGGCGCGGCCGAACCCGTACCGGGCGCCGTCATCGACGTCGGGTTCTCCCGCCGCGACGGCCGCGACGTGCTGCGGCTGCGCTACCGGACCGACGCGCTCGACGCGGAGGCCGCGACCAGGATCGCCGGGTATCACCTCAACGCGCTTCGGCTGATGGCCGCCGGTCCCGACGCGGCGCACGGACGGCAGAGCCTGCTGTCACCCGGCGAACTCCGTCTGCAGCTCGACGGACTCGCCGGGCCGCGCCGCGAGCTGCCCGGCCTCCGCTCCCACCAGCTCTTCGAACAGCGTGCACGCGCGCACCCGGACCGCGTCGCGGCGGTCCACGGCGACCGGCGGTGGACGTACCGCGACCTCGACGCCCGCGCCGACCGGCTGGCACACGCACTGCTGGGCGCGGGGCTGAGCAGGCAGGGGGTCGTCGCCCTGGTGACCGAACGGAGCCTGGAATGGGCGGCGGCCGTGCTCGCGATCCTCAAGTCCGGCGGCGTCTATCTCCCCGTCGATCCGCACTTCCCGGCCGGGCGCGTCGCCGCCATGCTCACCCGCGCCGGCTGCGAGCTGGTGCTCACCGAAGCGGGCAGCACCGCGACGCTCGACCGCGCGCTGGACTCCCTGCCGGACGTACGGAAGCTGCTCATCGGCCCGCTCTGCGAACCGCGTCCGCAGGACGCCGGTTCCGGCACGCGCGCGGGCCCCGGCGTCCCGGTCGGCGCCGACGATCTGGCCTACGTCTTCTTCACCTCCGGCTCCACCGGCGAGCCGAAGGGCGCGATGGTGGAGCACGCCGGTCTGCTCAACCATCTTCTCGCGAAGATCGACGATCTGGGCATCGGGGAGACGGACGTGGTCGCCCAGACCGCCCCCCAGTGCTTCGACATCTCGCTGTGGCAGCTGCTCTGCCCCCTGCTCACCGGCGGAACCACCCTCCTGGTCGGCCAGGAGGACGTCCTGGATGTAAGGCGCTTTGTCGACACGCTGGCCGACGGCCGGGCCGGCGTGGTCCAGGTGGTGCCCTCCTACCTGGACGCCGTCCTGGCCTTCCTGGAGCGGCACCCGCGCGAACTGCCGGACCTGCGCCGCGTATCGGTCACCGGGGAGGCACTGAAGAAGGACCTGGTCCGGCGCTGGTTCAGCGCCCGGCCGGGGGTCCCGCTCGTCAACGCCTACGGGCTGACCGAGACATCGGACGACACCAGTCACGCGGTCATGCGCCGGGTGCCGGAAACCGAAGCCGTGCCGATCGGGCGTCCGGTCGGCAACGCCCGCATGTACCTCCTGGACGAGCACAGGTGTCCGGTGCCGCTGGGCGCACCCGGCGCGATCGCCTTCTCCGGGATCTGTGTGGGCCGCGGGTACATCAACGATCCCGAGCGGACCCGGGCCGCCTTCCTGCCGGATCCGTACCGGCGCGGGCAGCGGCTGCACCTGAGCGGGGACTACGGCCGCTGGCTCCCGGACGGGCAGCTGGAGTTCCTCGGCCGCCGCGACAGCCAGGTGAAGATCCGCGGCTTCCGCATCGAGACCGGCGAGATCGAGAACGCCCTGCTGGCGGTCCCGGGCGTCCGTGACGCCGCTGTCGTGGTCACCGGGGAGACGGCGGCCGAAGGGAGGCGCCTGATCGCCTTCTGCAGCGGCGCGCAGCCGTTGCCGGCCGCCTTCGTGAACGACCGCCTCGCCGAGTCCCTGCCCGCGTACATGGTTCCGGCCGCCGTCCACTGGCGGCGGGCCCTGCCGCTGACCGCCAACGGGAAGACCGACCGGACGGAACTGACCCGGCTCGCCGGGGAACTCGGGGCATCCGGCGACCACGGGAGCGCCGCGCTCCCCCGTACCCGTACCGAGCGGCGGCTGGCGGCCGCCTGGGCCCAGGCGCTCGGGGTCCCGCCGGACGGGGTGGGGCTGCGGGACAACTTCTTCGACCGGGGCGGCACCTCGCTCTCCGCGGTAGGCGTCGTGATCTCCCTGGACCGGGAGGTCTCGCTCAAGGACCTCGTGCGCAACCCCGTACTGACCGATCTGGCCGCGCTCGTGGACGAGCGCGCTGCCCGGTGAACCGATCACCACCCCTGAGGAGAGTGACATGTCCTCCATCGAGATCGTCGAGATCATCGAAAACAACGAAAACAACGAGACCGACGAGACCAACGAGATCGTCGAAATCACGGCCTCGTCGTCCCGCGACCCGGCCGGCTGGGCCACCGGGGCGCGCGAGCGCCTCCGCACCGAGCTCCTCACGCACGGCGCGGTCCTGGTCCGCGGGCTGGAGCTGCGCGAGGCGGCGGACGTCGGGACGGTACTGGAGCAGCTGGCCGTCGAACCGGTGACGGAACGGGAGGCCTTCGCGCCCAGGGAGAGCTACGCCCCCGGAGTGCATTCCGCGTCTCCCTGGCCACCGGACCAGCCGATGTGCATGCACCACGAGCTGAGCTACACACTCGGCTTCCCCGCCCTGCTGCTCTTCGCCTGCCTCACCGGTCCCACCAGCGGCGGAGCCGTCGGCCTCGCCGACGCGGCGGCCGTGCTCGACGCCCTGCCCCGCGACCTCGTCGAACGGTTCGAGCGGGAGGGCTGGCTGCTGGACCGCAGCTACAACGACGAGATCGGGGCCACCGTCCCCCAGGCGTTCGGCACCGCGGACCGCGATGCCGTGGAGAGCTACTGCCGCGCGCACGCGATCACCTGGGAGTGGCAGCCCGACGGAGGACTGCGGACCACGCAGCACCGCGCGGCGGTGGTGCGCCATCCGGTCGGCGGACGGCGCTGCTGGTTCAACCAGATCGCGTTCCTGAACGAATGGACGCTCGCTCCCGAGGTACGGGAGTACCTGATCGACGAGTACGGGCCCGCCGGACTGCCGTTCAACACCCGCTACGGCGACGGTGAACCCCTGGAGGAGGAGGTCGTCCGGCTCATCGGTTCGGTCTACGCCGACCACACCGTGCGCCTGCCGTGGCAGACCGGTGATCTGCTGCTCGTCGACAACATCCGTACCGCGCACAGCAGGGAGGCCTACGAGGGACCGCGCGACGTGGTCGTCGCGATGGCGTCGCCCACCCGGCTGGACACCTGCTCGCCGACGGCGGAGGTGGGGCAGCGATGAACACCGTCCAGGACCGCACAGCCGGGTACACCGCACCCGGTGACATCTCCGTCCCGTCGTTCGCGGTGATCCCCGGCGGTCAGGTCCGGCGTGCCCTGGAGGGGCGCGAGAAGGACATCGTGGAAGTGGTCGAGGCGGCCTACCGCCTGCACGGCTCCGGCCGGACGGTGAACCCGCCCTCCTCGTTCCTGCGCTTCCCGGACCGCCCGACCGCCCGGATGATCGCGCTGCCCGCCTCGCTCGGCGGTGCTTCGCGGGTGGACGGGCTGAAGTGGATCGCCAGCTTCCCGGCGAACGTGACGTCGGACGTACCACGGGCCTCCGCCGTGCTGATCCTCAACGATCCGGACACCGGATACCCGTTCGCCTGCCTGGAGAGCTCGATCATCAGCGCGACGAGAACGGCCGCCTCCGCTGCGTCGGCGGCGGACCGGCTCAGCCGGGGACGGCCCCGCCCGACCCGCGTCGGGTTCTTCGGGACCGGCCTGATCGCCCGGTACATCCACACCTTCCTGGAAGGGTCCGGCTGGTCGTTCGACGACATCGGGGTGTACGACGTGTCCGCGGAGAGCGCGGCCGGCTTCCGGGTGTACGTGGAACAGTCGGGCAGCCCGGCGCCCGTCACCGTGCACCGGGAGCCGCAGGAGCTGATCCGTACGAGCGATCTCGTGGTCTTCGCGACCGTGGCCGGGCAGCCGCACGTCAGCGACCCGGCGTGGTTCGGCCACAACCCCGTGGTGCTCCACATCTCGCTGCGGGACCTCGACCCCCGGGTCCTGCTGGCCTCGACCAACATCGTGGACGACATCGAGCACTGCCTCAGGGCCGGCACGTCGCCCCATCTGACCGAACAGCTCACGGGCGGACGGGACTTCGTCAGCGGCACGCTCGACGACGTGATGGCGGGGCGGGTGGACGTGCCGGCGGACCGGCCCGTGGTGTTCTCGCCCTTCGGTCTCGGCGTGCTCGACCTCGCGGTCGGCGCCTACGTCTACGACGAGGTGGACCGCTCGGGCGAACTGCGTACCGTCGACGACTTCTTCCACGAACGCCGCCGGTACGGGTGAGCGCCACGGCCCGCAGCACGGACAAGGCACACCATCCGGAGGAGGAGTTAGCCGTGTCGGTCATATCCGTTCCCCAGGCCTTCAACGAGGAGGACCTCTACGTCGATGTGGAGCCGGTCTTCGGGCGCTCGCTGCTCCTCAAGTGCGAGGGCTTCAACTTCGCCGGCTCCATCAAGCTCAAGGCCGCCGCCGAGATGGTGGCGTCCGCCGAGCGCGGCGGCTCGCTGAAGGACGGCTCCGTCCTGGTCGAGTCCTCGTCCGGGAACCTCGGCGTCGCGCTGAGCATGATCGCGGCCAGCAAGGGATACCGGTTCATCTGCGTGACGGACTCCCGCTGCAATCTCACGACGCGGCTGCTGATGGAGGCGCTGGGCAGCGAGGTGCGCTGCGTGGCGGGCGAGGAGTCCGACGGCGGCTTCCTCGGCGCGCGGCTGGACTACGTCCGGAGCCTCTGCGCGGCCGACGAGCGGTGCGTGTGGCTGAGCCAGTACTCCAATCCCGCGAACTGGCGGGCGCACTACCTGACGACGGCGCCGGAGATCGCCCGCTCGTTCCCGGACCTGGACGTCCTGTTCATCGGCGCCGGGACGACCGGGACCCTGATGGGCTGCGCGCACTACTTCCGGGACCTGCGGCTGCCGGTGCGGATCGTCGCGGTGGACACCGCCGGCTCGGTCGCGTTCGGCGGCACCCCCGGCCGCAGGATGATCCCGGGGCTGGGCATGAGCATGCGCCCGCCGTTGCTGGACGAGTCCTACGTGGACGAGGTGGTCCGGGTGGAGGAGGCCGACACGATCCGCGCCTGCCGCCGGCTGGCCGGCCGGGGCTTCCTCTTCGGCGGCTCCACGGGCACGGTGGTGAGCGGCGCGGTCGACTGGCTGGACCGGCACGGGGTCCAGGACCTCACCGCGGTGGCCGTGGCACCCGACCTCGGCGAGCGCTATCTCGACACGGTGTACCAGGACAACTGGGTCCGGGACCTGTACGGGCGGGGCCCGCTCGACGCCGCCGGGCCCGTCCCGGCCGGGCGCGCCCCGGCCACCGACCGGGCATCTGCGGCCTGAAGGGGCGTGACCTCGGTCACCCCGGCCGCCCGTGCCCGCACGCCGGAGGGCGGGCACGGGCGGTGCGGTGTGACGGGGAGTCAGGCCCGCCCGGCCGGGAGGAGCCGGACCGTGCGAGCCGCCCGTGAGCCGGCTGTGCGGACGCCCGCCCACGGGTTTTCCGCGCCGGCGGTACGCCACGCGCCCTACATTCCACCGGAACTCCACGCCCCGAGCGGTGCCGCCGTGCCTCCGCCGCGCCGGACATCGATAGGCTGGGCGCGGACCGATGCAAGGAGGATCTAGGACGATGGCAGGCAACACGGAGCCGTTGTCGCCGCGGGCCAAGCTGGCCGTGACGGCGGGCAAGGCCGCTGCGGCGGTGTCGCGGGCAGCCGGGCGGGGCAGCGGATCGGTGATCGGCGGCCGGGTGGCGCTCAGGCTCGACCCCGACCTGCTCGGGCGGCTGGCACAGCACCTGGACGTGATCCTGGTGTCGGCGACCAACGGCAAGACGACCACGACCCGGCTGATCGCCGAGGCACTGCGGGCCGCCGGCCCGGTCGTGTCGAACGCGCTCGGCGCCAACATGCCCGCGGGCATCACCTCGGCCCTGGCCGGCGGCTCGGACGCGCAGTACGGCGTGATCGAGGTGGACGAGAAGTACCTCGCGGGGGTCGCCCGCGACACGACGCCCAAGGTGATCGCGCTGCTCAACCTCTCCCGCGACCAGCTGGACCGGGCCGCGGAGACCCGGATGCTCGCCGAGAAGTGGCGCGAGGGGCTGTCCGGCTCGAAGGCCGTGATCATCGCCAACGCCGACGACCCGCTGATCGTCTGGGCGGCCTCCTCCTCGCCCAACGTGGTGTGGGTCGCGGCCGGACAGGCGTGGAAGGACGACGCCTGGTCCTGCCCGTCCTGCGGCGGTGTGATGCAGCGCCCAGGCGACGACTGGTTCTGCGGCGAGTGCGGTTTCCGCCGGCCGCCGCCCAGCTGGGTGCTGCACGGCGACTACGTGCTGGACCCGCACGGCTCGGCCTGGCCGATCCACCTCCAGCTGCCCGGCCGCGCCAACAAGGCCAACGCCACCAGCTCGGCCGCCGTGGCCGCCGTCTTCGGCGTGCCGCCGCAGGTCGCGCTGGAGCGGATGTACCACGTGCAGGCCGTCGCGGGCCGCTACGACGTCGTCACCTTCCTCAACCGTGAGCTGCGGCTCCTGCTGGCGAAGAACCCGGCCGGCTGGCTGGAGACGTTCTCGCTGATCGACCCGCCGCCCACCCCGGTGATCCTCTCCGTCAACGCCCGCGGCGCCGACGGCACGGACACCTCCTGGCTCTGGGACGTGGACTACACCCAGCTCGCGGGCCACCCGATCTTCGTGCTCGGCGACCGCAAGCTCGACCTCGCGGTCCGGCTCGAAGTGGCCGGTCTCGACTTCCGGGTCTGCGAGAACCTCGACGAGGCCGTGCAGCAGGCACCGCCCGGCCGTATCGAGGTCATCGCCAACTACACCGCCTTCCAGGATCTGCGCCGTCGTGTCGGCAACTGACCCCGGCCCCGGCCCCCTCCGGAGAGGACGAAGCATGAGCAACAACAGCCTGCGGCTGGTGTGGGTCTACCCGGACCTGCTCAGCACCTACGGCGACCAGGGCAACGCCCTGGTGGTGGAGCGCCGGGCCCGCCAGCGCGGACTCGACGTGTCGCGCGTCGACGTGCGCAGCGACCAGCCCGTTCCCACGTCGGGCGACATCTATCTGATCGGCGGCGGTGAGGACCGTCCGCAGCGGCTCGCCGCGGAGCGGCTGCGCCGTGACGGCGGTCTCAGCCGGGCCGCGTCCAACGGCGCGATCATCTTCTCGGTCTGCGCCGGCTACCAGATCCTCGGCCACGAGTTCGTCAACGACCTCGGTGAGCGCGAGCAGGGTCTCGGGCTGCTCGACGTGGTCTCCACCCGCGGCGAGGGCGACCGGTGCGTGGGCGACGTGCTCGCGGACATCGACCCGCACCTCGGACTGCCGCCGCTGACGGGCTTCGAGAACCACCAGGGCGTCACGCATCTCGGCCCGACGGCACGCCCGTTCGCCCGGGTGCAGTTCGGCCGGGGCAACGGCACCGGGGACGGCACGGAGGGCGCGTACAACGACACCGTGTTCGGCACGTACATGCACGGGCCCGTGATGGCGCGCAACCCGCTCATCGCGGACCTGCTGCTGAAGCTGGCGCTCGATGTGAACGCGCTGCCGCCGACCGACGACCGCTGGTACGAGGCGCTGCGCGCCGAGCGGATCGCGTCCGCGACACAGCCCGTCTGATGAGGCGAAAATCGCTCAGCTGAGCGGAGTCCAGCAGGCGGACGCCCGGTTCGGTCCCGCCACCCTGCGCCGGTAGGGTGGCGGGATTCCAGCCGGACGACGTGGTCCGGTCGTCGGCCCACGTTGCAAAGGTTTCCCGGGCAATGCGAATTGGTGTGCTCACCTCCGGCGGCGACTGCCCCGGCCTCAATGCGGTCATCCGTTCCGTCGTCCACCGTGCGGTGGTCGACCACGGTGACGAGGTCATCGGCTTCCACGACGGGTGGCGGGGCCTCCTGGAGTGCGACTACCGCAAGCTCGACCTCGACGCGGTCGGTGGCATCCTGGCCCGCGGCGGCACGATCCTCGGCTCCTCCCGGGTGCAGCCCGCACACCTGCGCGGTGGCGTGGAACAGGCCAGGGGCCATGTCAGGGACCTCGGTCTGGACGCGATCATCCCGATCGGCGGCGAGGGCACCCTCAAGGCGGCGAACCTGCTGTCGGAGGCGGGGCTGCCGATCGTCGGCGTACCGAAGACGATCGACAACGACATCGCCTCCACCGATGTGACCTTCGGTTTCGACACCGCCGTGGGCGTGGCCACCGAGGCCCTGGACCGGCTGAAGACCACCGCGGAGTCCCACCAGCGGGTCATGATCGTCGAGGTCATGGGCCGTCACACCGGCTGGATCGCCCTGCACTCCGGCATGGCGGCCGGCGCGCACGCCATCGTCGTCCCCGAGCGCCCCTTCGACATCGACGAGCTGACCGAGCTGGTCGGCCGGCGCTTCTCGGCCGGCAAGAAGTTCGCGATAGTCGTGGTCGCGGAGGGCGCGAAGCCGCGCGAGGGCTCCATGGAGTTCCAGTCGGGCGTCAAGGACATCTACGGGCACGAGCGCTTCGCGGGCGTCGCGACCCAGCTCTCCATCGAGCTGGAGCAGCGCCTGGGCAAGGAGGCCCGCCCGGTGATCCTCGGCCATGTGCAGCGCGGCGGAACGCCGACCGCGTACGACCGGGTCCTCGCGACCCGGTTCGGCTGGCACGCGGTCGAGGCGGCGCACCGGGGCGAGTTCGGCATGATGACGGCGCTGCGCGGCACGGACATCACCATGGTCCCGCTCGCGGACGCCGTGGAGACCCTGAAGACCGTCCCGGCCGAGCGGTACGGCGAGGCCGAGTGCGTGCTCTGAGCGACACCACCCTCTGAGGACTGCCCCCGGCCGCGAGTGCGGCCGGGGGCAGTTCTACTCTGGTCGGGACAACCGGCACGAAACGGGGACGTCCCGGCGCCCCCTTCAGGAGTGAACAGA
The DNA here is from genome assembly GCF_042887885.1 of Streptomyces sp. NPDC057900. Lineage (NCBI taxonomy): Bacteria > Bacillati > Actinomycetota > Actinomycetes > Kitasatosporales > Streptomycetaceae > Streptomyces > Streptomyces sp. NPDC057900. Next base: position 224,646 of record NZ_JBHVOI010000006.1, on the reverse strand, counting down.
TGGATCACAGCGGGCACGGCATGAACATGGATCTGCCGCCGTTCACGCTGGGACGCGGACTCCAGTTCTCCGCGGACCCGATCTTCCTGATCGGCTGCGTGCTCGCGGTGCTCCTGTACGGGTACGCGGTGGTGCGGCTGCGCAGGCGCGGGGACGGGTGGCCGGTCAACCGGCTCGTCTTCTTCGTCATCGGTGTGCTGAGCATCGCCCTGGTGATGTGCACCAAGCTCAACGACTACGGCATGGTCATGTTCAGCGTGCACATGGTGCAGCACATGGTGATCAGCATGCTGTCGCCGATCCTGCTGCTGCTGGGCGCGCCCGTGACGCTCGCGCTGCGTGCTCTGCCGGTCGCTTCGCGTGGCAGCAAGGGGCCGCGCGAGCTGCTCCTGATGCTGCTGCACAGCCGGTACATGAAGGTCGTCACGCATCCGGTGTTCACCATCCCGCTCTTCATCGCCAGCCTGTACGGCCTGTACTTCACCCCCCTCTTCGACTTCCTGATGGGTTCGACGGCCGGGCACCTCGCGATGATGGTGCACTTCCTCGGGGTCGGTCTGGTCTTCTTCTGGCCGATCATGGGCATCGACCCGGGGCCGCACCGCCCGGGTTATCTGCTGCGGATGCTGGAGCTGTTCGCCGGGATGCCGTTCCACGCGTTCTTCGGCATCGCGCTGATGATGGCCTCCCAGCCCATGGTCGACGTCTACAAGAACCCGTCGGCCTCCCTCGGCATCGACGCCCTGTCCGACCAGAACGCGGCGGGCGGGATCGCCTGGGCGTTCAGCGAGATCCCCTCGGTGCTGGTGCTGCTCGCTCTGGTCTTCCAGTGGTACCGCTCGGATCAGCGGACCGCGAAGCGCTCGGACCGTGCGGCGGACCGTGACGGCGACCAGGAGCTTCACGCGTACAACGCGTATCTCGCCTCGTTGCAGGCGCGCGGACAGTAGCGCCGGACATGCCTTCGGGGTGACGATGGCAGTAACGGCCGCGCGGCCGACGAGGAGCGTGCGCGCATGTCCGGATCCACGAAGACCATGGGAGTGCTCACCATAGGTGCCCTGGTGACGGTCACCGGGTACACGGTGGCGCTGGGGAGCAACGGCTGGCTCTGGTTCGGTTGGGTGGTGCTGGGGCTGATCACGATCGGAATGGTCGCCACCCGCGAGACCTGAGCCACCGGCGAGGGCACCGGACTCGCCCCGGCCGCGTCGAGCGCGGCGCGGGCGCACTCCTGGCACGCGTTCACGGCCCCCGTGTGCCATCGCGTACGGGGAACGTCACGTTGGGGGCACATCGCGGCCCTTCGGACGGCGAGCGACTGTCCGTCACTTTACGTTACGTGAGGTACGCACCCGGTCGGCGCGGGTGCGAGACCGCGGCCACCGGGCACGAGCGTTCCGCGCCGCGCGATCCGGGACGCGCCCGGCGCGCGTTCCGCTGCCCCTCGCCTCCGCTTCCACACGTCCCGGCAGGCCCTTCTCCCCGCCTCTCCCCCACTTCCCGGTGGCCGCGCCGGGACTGCCCCGGCGCCGGAATTCAACCGACGCGAGACGGCTCCGTCGTCACCGTACGCATCCGCCACGAACGCCACCGCGCACGCCCTGAAGAGGCTTCGCGCGGCCGTTCCGACGCGTATGCGAACACCTGCGGGCGGGGTCGGCAGCCGCACCCGGGGGCCTGCAACCAGGCGCCGTTCAGCAACCGTTCGACGTATGGCCGCGTTAACGCGCCCGTAAGCCAGTTGTGATTTAAGTCTTGACAGGTGCCTATCACCACGCCACTTTGGGAGCGCTCCCACAATCAAGACTTGCACATTCCAATCCCCTCCCTTCTCCCCCAATACCGGGTGCCGAGACGGGCACTTCGGGGCGCAGCCGCGCTCCCGGCGGGCCCCTCGACGCCCGGCAGAGGAAGGCGTTTGTCATGAGCTTGATGAAGCGCTGCGGGCACCGCCGCAGCGGAGGACCCCCGGTCCTGCCGACCGGTCGTCGCGGTCCGCCCGGCGTCGGCCGGGTCTCCAACTCGTGAACACCGATACCACGACGGTCGGCCTCCGGTAAGTGGCCATCCGCTACGGGTCCACCGACCGGTCCCGCCCCTGGCAACACCCCCACGAATCCGTCCGCGGGGAGCTTCCGCGGACGTACGAGAGGAGCACGGAGCCGCAATGAGAACCAGAGGCACCATCACGCACCGGCTACGCAGCAGGCTGGCCGCACTCTCCGCCCTGGCCATGGGCGCGGCACTGGCGGTCGCCGTCCCCGCCCCCGCCTCGGCGGCGGCACGCGTCGACAACCCCTATGTGGGCGCCACGGCATATGTGAACCCCGACTGGTCCGCCAAGGCGGCGGCCGAACCGGGCGGCAGTGCCATCGCCGACGAACCGGGATTCGTCTGGATGGACCGCATCGCGGCCATCGAGGGCTCGTCCGAGGCGATGAGCCTGCGCGAGCACCTGGACACGGCGCTGGACCAGGGCGCCAACCTGTTCCAGGTCGTCATCTACGACCTGCCGGGACGGGACTGCGCCGCGCTGGCGTCCAACGGGGAGCTCGGGCCGACCGAGCTGGACCGGTACAAGGACGAGTACATCGACCCGATCTCCGAGATCCTCGCGGACCCGGCGTACGCGAACCTGCGCATCGTCACGATCATCGAGCCGGACTCGCTGCCCAACATCGTCACCAACGCGGGCGGTTCGGCCGGCTCCACAGAGGCCTGCGCGACCATGAAGGCGAACGGCAACTACGAGAAGGGTGTCGGCTACGCCCTGCACACCCTCGGTGCCATTCCCAACGTCTACAACTACATCGACGCCGCCCACCACGGCTGGCTGGGCTGGGACTCCAACTTCGTCCCGGCCGCCCAGGAGTTCAAGAAGGCCGCCACGTCGGAGGGGGCCACGGTCTCCGACGTCACGGGCTTCATCGTGAACACGGCGAACTACTCGGCTCTCAAGGAGCCCAACTTCAAGATCACCGACACGGTCAACGGCGCCCAGGTCCGTCAGTCCAAGTGGATCGACTGGAACTACTACACCGATGAGCTGTCGTTCGCCCAGGCACTGCGCACCGAGCTGGTGAGCCAGGGCTTCGCCTCCAACATCGGCATGCTGATCGACACCGCCCGCAACGGCTGGGGCGGCAGCGACCGGCCCACCGGCCCCGGACCGCAGACCAGTGTGGACGCCTATGTCGACGGTGGCCGGGTCGACCGGCGCATCCACGCGGGCAACTGGTGCAACCAGAGCGGCGCGGGCATCGGAGAACGTCCCACCACCGCCCCGGAGCCCGGCATCGACGCGTACGTCTGGGCCAAGCCGCCGGGTGAGTCGGACGGCAACAGCGCCCCCATCGACAACGACGAGGGCAAGGGCTTCGACCGGATGTGCGACCCCACGTACACCGGTAACGGACGCAACGGCAACAACCTGACCGGCGCGCTGCCGAACTCCCCGCTGGCGGGTCACTGGTTCTCCGCGCAGTTCCAGGAGCTCGTCCGCAACGCCTACCCCGCGCTCGACGGCACCCCGGGTGGCGGCGGCGATGACGACACCCAGGCGCCGACCGCGCCCACCGGCGTGACCGTCACGGCGAAGACCAGCGGCAGCGTCTCGCTGTCCTGGACCGCGTCGACCGATGACACCGGGGTGACCGGGTACGACGTGTACCGGGGCGGCACGAAGGTGGGCTCCACCACCACGACCTCGTACACGGACACCGGTCTGACGGCCTCGACCGCCTACAACTACACCGTCAAGGCCAAGGACGCGGCCGGCAATGTGTCCGCGGCCTCCGGCGCGCTCTCCGTCACCACCTCCGCGGGCGGCGGCACCGGGACGGGCACGCTCAAGGTCCAGTACAAGAACACCGACTCCTCAGCCACCGACAACCAGATCCGGATGGGTCTGCAACTGGTCAACACCGGCAGCACCGCTGTGAACCTGTCCACGGTGAAGGTGCGGTACTGGTTCACCCCGGAGGCCGGGGCCTCCACCTTCGGCACCGCGTGCGACTACGCGGCGATCGGCTGCGGAAACCTGACCCACGGCGTGCAGTCCTCCGGCAGCTCCGCGGCCGGTGCCAGCCACTACCTGGAGGTCGGCTTCGGCAGCGGAACGCTCGCCGCGGGCGCCTCCACGGGTGAGATGCAGCTGCGGATCAACAAGAGCGACTGGTCCAACTTCAACGAGGCGGACGACTACAGCCGTTCCACGACCACGAGCTACGCCGACGCGCCGAAGATCGGCGTGTACGTGACCGGCGCGCTCTCCTGGGGCACCGCGCCCTGATCCGTCCCACCCGTTCCACCCTGCCCGCCCGCTCCACCGCCCCCTGCCGGATACCCGGCAGGGGGCGGTGTGGGTGCCGGGGCGTTCCGGAGCCGATCCCGACGCACGGGCATCGACCCGCCCGGGGGCGGGTAGACGGGACGACGGCTGCACATATGGTGTCCTCTGCCGAGATCTCCGCTGACCTGGTACAACGCAGCTGTGGAGTCGAACTGGGAGCCGCCCCGTGTTCTATTACCTGCTCAAGTACGTCGTCCTTGGGCCGCTTCTGCGGTTGTTCTTCCGCCCCGTCATCGAGGGCACGGAGCACATTCCGGCGGACGGGGCGGCGATCGTCGCCGGCAATCATCTGTCGTTCTCCGACCACTTCCTGATGCCCGCGATCATCAAGCGCCGCATCACCTTCCTCGCGAAGGCCGAGTACTTCACCGGTCCCGGTGTGAAGGGCCGGCTGATCGCCGCGTTCTTCCGGAGCGCGGGCCAGATCCCGGTGGACCGGTCCGGGAAGGAGGCGGGGCAGGCCGCCATCCGCGAGGGGCTCGGGGTGCTGGGCAGGGGTGAGCTGCTGGGCATCTATCCGGAGGGCACCCGTTCGCACGACGGCCGGCTCTACAAGGGCAAGGTCGGGGTCGCGGTGATGGCCATCAAGGGGCAGGTGCCGGTGGTGCCGTGCGCCATGGTCGGCACCTTCGAGATCCAGCCTCCCGGCAAGGTCGTGCCGCGCCTCAAGCAGGTCGCCATCCGCTTCGGCGAGCCGCTGGACTTCTCCCGCTACGCCGGTCTTGAGAACGAGAAGGCGGCGATCCGGGCGGTCACCGACGAGATCATGTACGCGATCCTGGGCCTCTCCGGACAGGAGTACGTCGATGAGTACGCGGCCAAGGTGAAGGCCGCCGAACAGGCTGAACGCCCGGGAAAGTTCCCAAAACTGCGACGCTGACGGCGGATTCGCGGTCGGTGAACCCCGCTGGTCGGGGCCTTACACACCTCATAGCGTGCTCCGCATGAGCAAGGGACACGCATGGGTGCTGGGAGCGACGGGCCAGATCGGGCGGGCGGCCGTGCGCTCGCTCGTCGAGGACGGCTGGACGGTGACCGCGGCCTCGCGCGGCGGCGGCCGTGACGACCGCTGGGACGAAGGGGTGCGCACGGTCGCGCTGGACCGCGACGAGGAGGGCGCGCTCGCGGCGGCGCTCGGGGACGGCTGCGACGTACTGGTCGACATGGTCGCGTACGACGGGGAGCACGCCCGGCAGCTGACGGACCTCGCGGACCGGATCGGTTCGGCCGTCGTCGTCTCCAGCGGTGCGGTGTACGCGGACGAGCGCGGCCGCAGTTTCGATACGCAGGGCGAGCCCGACGGATCGCCCTGCTACCCGGTGCCGATCCCGGAGTCGCAGCCGACCGTCGAGCCGGGCGATTCCACGTACGGGACCCGGAAGATCCAGCTGGAGCGGGATCTCCTGGCGGCGGGCGAGGCGCTGCCCGTCACGCTCTTGCGGGCCGGTGCGGTGCACGGCCCGTACTGCCGCTCGCCGCGCGAGCTCTACTTCGTGAAGCGCGCTCTGGACGGCCGCGCCCGGCGCGTGCTGGCGTACGGGGGCAGCTCGCGCTTCCATCCGCTGCACTCCTCCAACGCCGCGGAGCTGATCCGGCTGGCCGCCCTGCGCCCCGGCTCCCGGGTGCTCAACGCCGCCGACCCGCAGGCGCCGACGGTCGCGGAGATCGGCGAGGCGGTCGACGCGGTGCTGGGCCGGGAGACAGAGACCGTGCTGATCGCGGGCGCCGCCCCGCCCGAGGGCGTCGGCCTGTCACCCTGGGGCGCCCCTCATCCGATCGTGTACGACCTGACGGCCGCCGAACGGGAGCTCGGCTACCGGCCGGTGACGGGTTACACCGAGTCGCTCCCGGAGACCGTCGAATGGATCACCGAGCGACTGGCGGGGCGCGACTGGACGGACGCCTACCCCGCCATGGCGCGGTCCTACGGGACCGGGCTCTTCGACTACGCGGCGGAGGACGCCTGGCTGGAGCGGTACGACCGGAAGGGGTGAGCGGTCAGCCGGGCCCGTCGGTCTTCAGCTCCTGCCGCGCGTGGTCCAGCACGGCCCGCAGCGCCCTGGCGTCGGCGGCCACCGCGGTGACCAGCACGGCGGGACCGGCGAGACGGGTGAGCACGGCCGTCGGGCCCAGCAGTCTGCTCTCCGGCCCCTGCTCCTCGAACGACGGCTCCACGACCAGCAGCTGTCCGACGGCGCGATGGCCGCCGAGCACGGCCGGACCGTCCCAGCCACCGGGGGCGCCGGGTCCGTGGGCCGTCTGCTGGTCGAGGAGCGGACGACCGGCCCGGCGGACGGTGAGCCGGCTGAACAGGGTGCCGGTGGTCTCTCCGTGGCGGCCGAGGATCTGTTCCTCGCGCAGCACCAGCCGTGCGGTGGGGGCCAGTTCGGCGGTCGTCCGCATGATCAGTTCGCTGCCGTGGGCGGAGATGAGCTGTTCCGGCAGCCAGTCGAGCCCGGCCCCCTCCCCCGCCGTCAGCCGTACCTCGTAGTGGGCGGGTCCGCTGCCGGGCCCCGGGCCGGGCAGCGCGACCGTCGCCGCCGCCGAGTCGACGGTGAGCCGGGCCCCCGGCTCGGCCCTGACCTCGATGGCCAGCCGGTCACCGCCGAGCGGCCCGCTCATCGCGCCGACGACGGTGACACGGGCCGACCCGGTTGTCAGGGACCTGGTCCGCCGCGGGGCCAGGGGTCCCTCGCTCTCCAGTACGGGCAGCGAGGTGGCGCCCCGGTCGTCGCGTACGGCGGTGACGCGGGCGGTGGCCCGGACGCTCATGCGGTCCAGGAGGCGAGCCGCCCCCGCACCCAGTCGGCCACCGGCCCGACGCCCTCGCCCGAGGTGAGCGAGGTAAGCAGGACGGGCAGTTCGCCCCGCTGCTCGGCGGCGTCGCGGGCCATCCGGTCGAGGTCGGAGCCGACGTAGGGGGCCAGGTCGGTCTTGTTGATCACGAGCAGGTCGGACGTGGTGACCCCGGGGCCGCCCTTGCGCGGGATGTCGTCGCCGCCCGCCACGTCGATGATGAAGATCTGGGCGTCGACGAGCCCCTTGGAGAAGGTGGCCGTGAGGTTGTCGCCGCCGGATTCGACCAGGATGAGGTCGAGCGGTCCCACCGTGTCCTCCAGGTCCTCGACGGCTTCGAGGTTGGCGGATATGTCGTCGCGGATCGCGGTGTGCGGGCAGGCGCCGGTCTCGACGGCCTGGATCCGCTCGGGCGGCAGCACCGCGTTGCGCAGCAGGAACGCGGCGTCCTCGCGGGTGTAGATGTCGTTGGTGACGACCGCGAGGGACAGCTGGTCGCGCAGGGTGCGGCAGAGCGCGGCCACGGTCGCGGTCTTGCCGGAGCCGACGGGTCCGCCGAGCCCGATGCGCAGGGCCCGCCGGGTGCCGTCGGGGCGTGCCGCGTCGGCGCCGACGGCTGCCGGGCCGGGATGGGAGTGGTCGAGGTGCATGGTGCGGCTCCTGTGCTGTTTCGGGGCGAAGAGCGGGTCCGCGGTGCTGGTCTGCGGGCCGGCCAGTGGATGGGTGTGCGGGCTGGGCTACGGGGCTGGGTTACGAGGCTGGGCTACGAGGCGAACAGCCGTACCGGCCTGGCCGCGTGGGCCTCGGCGGCGATGTCGAGGAGTGGGGCGGAGGCGGCGGGCAGCTCGTCGATGCTCCCGGCGGCGGCGGCCGCCGCCAGCCCGGCGACATGGTCGAGTTCGGGAGCGAGCCGGGCCAGGACGGCGGTCGCGTCGAACGGGTTGAGGGAGAGCAGCCGGACCACCGCCGTGGCCGGTCCGCTCACCGCTTCGTAGGCGACGCAGTACGCGGCGTCCTCTGGGCCGAGCCCCGCCGCGCGGGCGGTGAGACCCAGCACGATGGGCTGATGGACGCCACGCGGCCGGGCCCGCGCGAGCGCGTCGAGTTCGTCGCTGGGCCAGGTCGCACGGGCTGCCCGCATCAGCTGGCGGCCGAGCTTGCGGGCGACGGCGCGCAGCGCGGGCGAGGGGGTGCGGGCGTCGGCGGCCTCGTCCAGGGCGAGCGGGTCGTGGCCGTGGGCGGCCGCCGCGGCGAGCGCGGCGGCGGTCAGCCCGGCGGTGTGGAGGCGGCCCCGGCAGAACGCGGCGAGGTCCTCCGCGTCGCGGACGCGCCCCGCCTCGACGGCCGGTTCGGCGCCGCCGGAATGGGCGTGCCCTCCGGCGGGGAACCGGCCGTCGGCCAGTACGAGCAGGGCTGCTCGGTTCATCGGGAGACCACTCTCGTAGGGGGCAACAGCGCTAGAAGAGGAAGTAGCGCTGGGCCATGGGAAGTTCGGCGGCGGGTGCCGGTTCGACCGGTTCGCCGTCGATGGTGACGGCGAAGCTGTCGGGGTCGACGTCGACCCGTGGCAGCGCGTCGTTCTCCCGCATGTCGGCCTTGGTGACCCCTCTGGTGCTGGTGATCGGGACGAAGCGCTTCCCGAGCGCGAGCCGCTCCGGCAGCCCGTCGTCGATCGCCGCCTGCGCCACGAAGTTGAAGGAGTTGGCGGCCGGTGCCCGGCCGACGGCGCCGAACATCGGGCGGGGCAGGACGGGCTGCGGGGTCGGGATGGAGGCGTTGGCGTCCCCCATCTGCGCGTAGGCGATCTGGCCGCCCTTGATGACGGTCTGCGGCTTCACTCCGAAGAACGCCGGTTCCCACAGCACCAGATCGGCGAGCTTGCCGCTCTCGACGGAGCCGATCTCCTGGTCGAGGCCCTGGGCGACCGCCGGGTTGATGGTGTATTTGGCGACATAGCGACGGACCCGGCGGTTGTCGGCGCGCCCGTCGCCGGGCAGTGCGCCACGACGCCTCTTCATCACGTGCGCGGTCTGCCAGGTGCGCAGGACGACCTCACCGATGCGGCCCATGGCCTGGGAGTCGGAGGAGATGATCGAGATGGCGCCGAGGTCGTGGAGGATGTCCTCCGCCGCGATGGTGGAGGGCCTGATCCGCGACTCCGCGAAGGCCAGGTCCTCCGGGACGGTGGGGTTCAGGTGGTGGCAGACCATCAGCATGTCGAGGTGTTCATCGATGGTGTTGACGGTGTGCGGCCGGGTCGGATTGGTGGAGCTGGGCAGGACGTGCGGCTCCGAGACGACGCTGATGATGTCGGGCGCGTGCCCGCCGCCCGCCCCTTCCGTGTGGTACGCGTGGATGGAGCGCCCGGCGATGGCGGCCAGGGTGTCGGCGACGAACCCGGCCTCGTTGAGCGTGTCCGTGTGGATGGCCAGCTGCGCGCCGGTCTCCTCGCAGACGCTCAGGCAGGCGTCGATGACGGCCGGTGTCGCGCCCCAGTCCTCGTGGATCTTGAATCCGAGCGCCCCCGCGCGCAGCTGGGAGCGCATGGCGTCGCGGGACATCGTGTTGCCCTTGCCGAGCAGGCCGATGTTGACGGGGTAGGCCTCCAGCGCCGCGAACATCCGGGCGAGGTGCCAGGGGCCCGGGGTGATGGTGGTGGCCTTGCTGCCCTCGGCCGGACCGGTGCCGCCGCCGACGAGCGTGGTGATGCCGCTGGAGAGCGCCTGGTCCATCAGGGTCGGCGAGATGAAGTGCACATGCGCGTCGATGGCTCCCGCGGTGATGAACTTCCCGTTGCCCGCGATGATCTCCGTCTCCGGACCGATGACCAGTTCGGGATGGACGCCGTCCATGGTGTCCGGGTTGCCGGCCTTGCCGATCCCGGTGATCCGGCCGTCGCGGATGCCGATGTCCGCCTTGACGATGCCCCAGTGGTCGATGATGACGGCGCCGGTGATCACCGTGTCGGGGGCGCCCTCGGCGCGGGTGGTGCGCGCCTGCCCCATGGACTCGCGGATCACCTTGCCGCCGCCGAACACCGCCTCGTCGCCCGCGAGTCCGGGCCCGCCGCAGCGGTCCTCCTCGATCTCGACGAGCAGATCGGTGTCCGCGAGGCGGATCCGGTCGCCGGTGGTGGGACCGAACAGGTCCGCGTACACGGCGCGATGGACTTCAGCCATCGAGGGCACCTCCGGTCTCGCCGCGCAGGCCGGGGACGATCCGCCGTCCGGCCAGGGGCACGAGTTCGATGTCGACGGGTATACCGGGCTCGAAGCGGACAGCGGTTCCGGCGGCGATGTTCAGCCGCAGGCCACGGGCTGCCGCCCGGTCGAACTCCAGACCGGGGTTGGCCTCGGAGAAGTGGTAGTGCGAGCCGACCTGGACCGGCCGGTCGGCGGCGTTGAGGACGGTGAGGCGGGTGACGGCGCGGCCCGCGTTGAGCGGCACCGGCCCGTCCGCGTACAGGATTTCGCCCGGGATCATCGGCGGCGGCCCGTCAGACGATCGGGTCGTGGACGGTGACGAGCTTGGTGCCGTCAGGGAAGGTCGCCTCGACCTGCACGTCATGGATCATCTCGGCTATGCCGTCCATGACGTCGTCGCGGCTGAGCACCTTGCGCCCGGACGCCATCAGTTCGGTGACCGTGCGGCCGTCGCGGGCACCCTCCATCAGATGGGCGGTGATGAGGGCCACCGCCTCTGGGTGGTTGAGCAGCAGCCCGCGGGCGCGGCGCTTCTCCGCCACCTCCGCGGCTACGTGAATGAGCAGACGTTCCTGCTCGTGCGGGGTCAGTTGCACGTGTCCACCTCACAGTCATCCGCCCAGTACCGGCCCTGGGCGCAGCGCGACACTAGCCCTCTTCAACAGACTGTTGAATACCGAACTGGCTCCGCGCGGCGAGGTATTGCACGTTAGAGCCGAAGTTTTTCCGGCGCGTTAACTGATCTTTTGCACATCCATGGCCATGAGCCCCCGCAGGCCGTCCTCCATGGTCTCGGGACCGGGGTCACCGAACATCGCCATCTGGACGATGAATCCCTGGGCGGCGGCGATCAGCGTGCGGGCGACCCGCTCGTCCGGCACGTCGGCGGTGAGCACGCCCCGCTCCCGGTACACCCCGACCAGCTCGGCCCAGGCCGCCCGCAGCCCGTCGTACGCCTCGACGAGAGTGGCCGCCAGCCGGTCGCTGCGCAGCGCCTCGGACCACACCTGCACGATCAGGCCGGCGTACGCCCTCCGGTCCAGGCCGCGCCCCCCGTCCACCCCTTCGGCGAACAAGGTGCGCACCACGCGGCCGATCAGGACGTCGGGCGTGGGCGGCGGGTCGACCTGGGAGGCCCGCTCGAACGCCTGCCTGACGCCACCGACCGCCTCCCCGGCGATGGCCGCGATCAGATCGTCCTTGCCGCTGAAGTAGCGGTAGACGGCGCCCGCCGACAGCCCGACCTCCTTCAGCACGTCCTGCATCGAGGTGCCGTGGAATCCGTCGCGGGCGAAGCAGCGCGCGGCCCCGTCGAGGATCTGCCGACGGCGGGCATCGAGGTGTTCCTGGGATACACGGGCCATGGATCCAATCTAAAACGAACGTTCTTTCTTGACAAGCTCCCCCACCGCCGGGACAGTGGTGCGAGATAAAACGAACGATCATTCTCTTTAGTTGCCTGAAATCGATCAGTCTCTTCGAATCGAGGTCCGCGTCATGTCCGCTGCCCCCAACCGCCGTTTGGTGGCGGTCGTTCTCCTGGTCCCCTTCGTGGTGGCCCTGGTCCTCTGGGCCTTCGCCTGGCCCGCCGCCAGGATGGCCCCGCGCGATCTGCCCGTGGGCGTCGTGGGCTCGGGACCGGCCGCCGATCAGCTCCAGGACCGGCTGGAGGCGCGGGACGGCGCCTTCGAGATCCACCGGTACGAATCCGGGGCCGCCGCCCGCACCGCGATCGAGCACCGGACCGTATACGGAGCGGTCGCGGTCACCGCGCGGGGCCCCGAGCTGCTGACCGCTTCCGCGGCGAGCCCGGTGGTGGCCCAGCTGCTCCACGACGCGGTCGCCGCCCAGGCCCCGGACGGCGCGGCGGTCCCGGTCACGGACGTGGTGGCGGCCCCGGCCGCGGATCCGCGCGGCAGCGTCCTCGGGTCGAGCATCCTGCCCCTGGCCATCGCGGGCGTCGCCACGGGGGCCGCGGTGACCCTGCTGGGCCTGCGCGGCGGCCGGGCGGCCGCGGCACTGCTCGGGGTCGCCGCACTGGTGGGGATGGTGTCCGCCGCGCTCACGGACAGCTGGCTCGGGGTGCTGACCGGCGACTGGTGGAGCGAGGCGGGCGCGTTCGGGCTCACCGTGCTCGCGATCGGCGGCACGGTGGCGGGGCTCGCCGCGCTGATCGGCACGGCGGGCGTCGGGCTGGGGTCGCTGGTGATGGTGCTGGTGGGCAACCCCTTCTCGGGCGTCACCAGCGCACCCGAACTGCTCCCCCGGCCGATCGGTGCGATCGGTCAGTGGCTGCCGCCGGGCGCGGCCGGGTCACTGCTGCGGTCCGTCGCGTTCTTCGACGGCAACGCGGCGGGCCTGCCGCTCCTGGCGCTCGGACTGTGGGCCGTACTGGGGCTGGTCGCGGTCTTCGTCGGCGGCCGCCGCAGGACCGGGGCCGTGGCGCCCGCCGCCGCGCCCGAGCGTCAGCCCGCACTCGCCGGCTGACCCGCCTCACGCGATGCCGTGCGCCCCCCGCCCTCCACGGGCCGGGGGCGCACGGCGTTTCCATATCAGGTCCCGGGGTCGTGGTGCCCTCGGTGTTCCGCCGCGATCCCGAAGCGGCTTCGTTCGCCGGCAGCGGAAGAGGAGGAGTGGATCGAGGAGACCGAACTGATCACCTGCTCCTGCTCCGCCGCCTCCTCGTTCTCAAGTCTCTCCAGGTCAGCGGCCGACACCAGGGCCACGAGCGGCTTGCCGTGCCGCGTCACGACCACTCGCTCACCGCCGTAGACGACGCGGTTGATCAGCTCGGCGAGCTCAGCTCGGGCTTGCGTCACCGGAATCTCGTAGGCCATGCTCCACATCGTAACTTCCGTACGTCCTGTACATTTTTTACGGAAGCGCGCGCGGTGCCCCCATGGACCCCGCACGCCCGGAGGAGAGGTCCCGCGCCATGCACCGCCCCGCCGCCCGATACGTCCTTCCCGAGTTCACCGAGCGCACGTCCCAGGGGACGCGCACGCTCGACCCGTACTCCAAGCTGCTGGCCGAACGCGTCGTCTTCCTCGGCACCCCGGTCGACGACGTCGCGGCCAACGACCTGGTCGCGCAGTTCATGTACCTGGAGCACGACGCACCCGACCGGCCCATCCAGCTCTACATCAACTCCCCCGGCGGCACGTTCGGAGCCATGACGGCGGTGTACGACACGATGGCCTACCTCACCTGCGAGGTGGAGACGTTCTGTCTCGGCCAGGCCAGTGCCGGCGCGGCCGTCCTGCTGGCCGCGGGAGCTCCCGGCAAGCGGCACGCGCTGCCCGGCGCGCGGGTCGTGCTGCAGCAGCCCGAACTCCCGGAGCCGGTGCGGGGACAGCCGTCCGACCTGGAGATCGAGGCCCGGGAACTGGCCAGGATGCGCGAGACGCTGACGGGCATGCTGGCCCGTCACACCGGCCGCCCCGCCGAGCGGATCTCCGACGACACCGAGCGCGACCTCATCCTCGACGCCGAGGGCGCCAAGGCCTACGGGCTGATCGACCACGTCCTGCAGAACCGCGGGCCCCTGTTGCCGCCCGCCGCGAGGTGAACCCGCGATGCGGCCACCCGAGTTCCCGCCGCTGCCCGCCCTGACCCGCGCGGAGGGCGAGTTCGTCGACCGATACCTGGAAGTCGTCGACCAGCTGGGCCGGATCAACCCGGCCCGCGCCGACGACACCTACCGGGCGCTGCGCGCCGCACAGGCGCTCGCCTCGCACGCCGCGGCCCTGCGGGACGCGCTCACGTTGATGCACGAGCGGGGTGAAAGCCGGATCCACTCCGCCACGTTGACGCGGGCGTTACGGGTGCTGGACGGGGAGCGCCGCGCCGGGCGGCTCACCCTGCCGCCCGACCCGCCGAGTTGATCAACTCCCTTGCGCCGACACGCCCGACAGCTGGACCGAATTATCTCGCTCGTTCGGCGTAGGTGTTACCTCGCAGGAGGGACAGGCCAACTTGCGCTTTCGAAGTGGGTCGTGGGTGAAATCTCCCGTTCCGCCCCTGGTACGGCACTGGAAGGAGAAGTACGGCAACCCCCCGTAAGGGCCCCTGTCCACCCGAACGGGTCAGTCGTGATGAGCCTCACATATCACTGTTTCACCTCGGAAATCCGGCGTTCGGTGAGTCAAGATCCCTGGGACGACAAGCCCCCGCCACCGCGGCGGGGCGGTCCGGGCGGACGCCGAGTCCTGCCGCTGTCCGGATGCCTGGTCGACAGGAGTGGATCGGCAGGAGTGGAGGACCCGAGCACAACGGGCCGACCGGAGATCCGGTCGTCCCTCGGGGTGAAGCCGCCACGTGCGGCCGGGCGACTTCGCCAGCCCGAACCCGACAGGTCATCCTTCACAGGCGGCTGACGAAGGGTTGCGCATGACTGCGCAGGTTCATGTCCCGTCTCTCCTCACCCGAGCCACCACGGCCTCGGTTCTGACTCTCGCAGCCGTCGGCGGCACGCTGTTCGTCCCCGGCGCCGTGACCGACGCCCAGGCCGCGACTCATTCGATGAAGGCGCTCAACATCGCCGCGTCGAAGAAGGGATCGCCGTACCGGTGGGGCGCCACCGGCCCCAGCCGTTTCGACTGCTCGGGTCTGACGCTCTATTCGTTCATGAAAGCGGGCAAGAAGCTCCCGCGCACCGCCCAGCAGCAGTACAACAAGACCCGGCACATCTCCGCCTCGAAGCGGCAGCGCGGGGATCTGGTCTTCTTCCACTCCGGCCGCAGCGTCTTCCACGTGGGTATCTACGCGGGCAGCGGCAAGATCTGGCACTCACCGAAGACCGGTGCCGTGGTGCGGCTGGAGAAGATCTGGACGAAGAGCGTCTACTACGGCCGGGTCAGCTGACGCCACCGCCCCGCCGCATGACCCGCGCCCCGCGTCAGCGCACCAGGGTGCCGGTCACCAGTACCGCCCCCAGCACGGTGAGTGCCGCGCCGCTGCCGCCCTCGATCGCGCGGGCGGTGCGCGGCCGGCGCAGCCACCGGCCCAGCCGGTCCACCAGGAGCGCCACGGCCGGGAACCAGATCAGTGCGAGCAGTACGACGATCGCGGCGAGCAGCAGCGTACGGGGCAGCGGGGCGGCCCCGGCCGGGACGAACTGCGGAAGCAGGCTGAGGAAGAGCACCGGCGCCTTGGGGTTCAGGGCGTTGGTCAGGAAGCCCTGGCGCAGTGCGCGCCGCGTCCCGTTCGTGGCGTGCGCGTCACCGTCCCGCCCGGTGGCGGTTTCGGCGGCCGCCGCCTGCCCGGGGCCGCGCCGGGCCGCACGCAGCGCGCTGATGCCCAGGTAGAGCACGTACGCCCCGCCCAGGAGCTGAACCGTGCGGAACAGCACCGGCACCGCCACCAGCACGGCGGCCAGCCCGGCGACGGCGAGCGCGGTGTGCACGAGCAGGCCCCCGGCCACGCCGAGCGCGGTCGCCACCCCTGCGGAGCGCGAGGCGAGGGCGTTGCGTACGACGACGGTGAAGTCCGCTCCGGGCAGCGCGACCATGACGGCGGCGACTCCGAGGAAGGCGGTCAGTTGGGCGTCCATGGCTCCACCCTGGACCCGAACGGCCTTTAGCATGTACTTGCAATCCTGTGGGTCTGCCAAAAGGAACGCTTAATGTACGACCCGACACGGCTGGCGGCGCTGGTGGCGGTCGCGGAGGCCGGTTCGATCACCCGGGCCGCCGCCCGGCTGGGCTATACCGCGCCCGCGCTCTCCCAGCAGCTCGCCAAGCTGGAGCGGGAGGCCGGTGCCGCGCTGCTGGTCCGGCACCACCGGGGCGCCCGGCTCACCGCCGCGGGCGAGCTGCTCGCGGGCCGGGCCCGGCGGGTCCTGGACGAGATGGACCAGGCGCGCCACGAGCTGGCCCGGCTGGCCGGGCTCTCCGGCGGGCGGCTGCGGGTCGGCACCTTCACTACGGCCGGTATCCATCTGCTGCCCCCGGTGCTGAGCGCCTTCCGCCGGGCACATCCGGATGTGGAGCTGCTCGTCACGGATTACGAGCCGCCCGGCGGGGTGGCGGCCGTGGCCTCCGGCGAGGTCGATCTCGCGCTGACGCACGCGTACGAACCGGCCGCCACGGTGCCGCTGCCCTCGGGCGTCAGCGCCGAGCCCCTGCTGGTCGAGGAGCTGGTCCTGATCACCGCTGTGGGCCAGGTGCTGGCCGACGGGAGCGGGCGGCTGCCGGTGACGGACCTCGCGGGCCGGCCGCTGATCAGCAGCGCGCCCACGCATCCGCCACGGCGCGGGGTGGAGAACGCGCTGGCCGAGGCGGGCGCCCTGCCCGCGGTGGTCTGCGAGTCGCCCGGCTATGCGCTGGTGTGCGCGCTGGTCAGCGCGGGCATCGGGATCGCGGTGGTGCCCGAGATGGTCGCGGCGATGTCGCCGACGCCGCTGTCGGTGCGGAGGCTGGAGCCGGCCGCGTTCCGGCGGACCATCTCCGTGGTGCACCGCGGCGACCGGTCGAGCGCCGCGGCGGCGACCCTGCGGGCCCTGCTGCGCAGTGGGTTCAGCCGCTCCACCGCACCACAGTGACCCCGGCGCGCGGGCGCGGTCAGCTCTGGACGGGGACGCTCCACGGGAGCATGATCCAGACGGTCTTGCCGCCCTCCGCGGTGGGTGTGACGGTCAGCCGGCCGCCGTACTCCTTGGCCAGCGAGCGGATGATCACCATGCCGCGCCCGTTGTCCTGCTGAACGGCGGCGGGCAGCCGCTGGGGCCAGCGCGGGTGACTGTCCGTCACCCCGAGGTGCAACTGTTCCTCGCGCTCCAGGCGGAGGTCCACGGTGAAGGTGGGCGACTGGCCGAACGTGTGCTGGACGGCGTTGGTGGCCAGCTCGGAGACGATGAGCCGGACGGTGTCGGCGCCGTCGCTCCCGTCCGACAGCCCCCATTCGGCCAATACCCGGGCCACGTACCTGCGGGCCGCGGAGACCGAAACCGGCTCGCTCGGCAGCGTGACACTCGCCTCTTGTTGGTCCGCCATGGCCGGCCGCCCCTTTCCCGCCCGGAACCGACCCACGATCGGTCCGTGCTGTGCTTCGCGCCAGATTGCCACTGATGCTGCCCTCTGTGACGGCGATCCACCAAGATATGCATATATCTGTCGCTCAAAGCGGTGAACTCTTCGCTGGATACCGTGCGGGAGCGGCACACTGTCCGCTCGGCACGGAGTGGCCGGCGGGACTGGGAGGGGAGCCACCACATGCAGCACGGCCCTGCGGTGCGACGCCGCAAGCTCGGGGAGGAGTTACGGAGTCTGCGCCACACCTCGGGCCTCACCAGCCGGGAGGCGGCGCAACTGCTCGGCTGGCACCAGTCGAAGGTGAGCCGGATCGAGACGGGCGTCAGCGGGGTGCGGCCGGCGGACGTCACCCGGCTGCTGGACGCGTACGCCGTGGACGACCGGCAGTTGCGGGAGGTCCTGGAGACCCTCGCGGGCTCCGCGGGTGGTGGCGGGGCGGGCTGGTGGCACGCCTATCGCGGGCTCATTCCGCCCCAGTACCGCGACTTCATCAGTCTGGAGTCGCAGGCGCGCACCGCCCGGACCCTGGAAACCTCGGTGGTGCCGGGCCTGTTGCAGACCGCCGACTACGCACGCGCGGTGACCCGGGCCTCGCTCGACGGCCTGCCGTCCGGCCAGTTGGACTCGCTGGTCGAGGTGCGGCTCGCCCGGCAGGGGGTGCTCAGGAGCGATCCGCCGCTGAGGCTGAGCGCGGTGCTCGACGAGGCGGTGCTGAGGCGCGCGGTGGGTGGCCGGCGGGTCATGAGGGAGCAGCTCCGCCATCTCATCCGGCTGGCCCGGCTTCCGCATGTGGACCTCCAGTTGCTGCCCTTCTCGGTCGGCGGCTACGTCGGCCTCACCGGACCTTTCGTAATCTTCTCTTTTCCGAGCACTTCTGATCTGGATGTGGTCGTTCTTGACCACTTGACGAGTAGCCTCTATCTGGAGCGGAAAGAAGACCTTGAGGCGTACAGCTCGGCCTTCCGCACTCTGCAGGCGCACGCGCTGTCGCCGGAGCACTCGTTGGACCTGATCGCCACGATCGACCGCGGCGGTCAGTAACTACGGACTGCCCGAGGGGGGCGTCATGTCGGATTGCCTCGCACAGCACGCGTTACGGTGGCGGCGCAGCAGCCGCAGCACGGGAATGAACAACTGCGTGGAAGCCGCGCCGTTCGGCGGCGGACGGCTGGCCGTGCGCGACTCCAAGGATGTGTCCAGGCCACCGCTGCGGTTCTCGGCCGAGGCCTGGACCTCCTTCGTCGCCGGTCTGAGCCCAAGGAGTGTCCCGGTCCGCTGACGCGACGCGGCGGACCGGTCGAGGGCGCCGGACGACGCGGGTGTCGTCTCAGGCGCCCGGAGCGGTCCGCCGCACGATCGTGACCGCGGTCGCGATCTGCTCGACCGTCAGATCGGCGCGTGCGGTCAGCCGCAGCCGGGAGATGCCGTCCGGTACCGAGGGCGGCCGGAAGCACCCCACCGCCATTCCGGCGGCGCGGCAGTCCGCCGCCCAGCGGACCGCCGCGTCGGCCGAGGGCGCCCGCACCGAGACCACGGCCGCGTCCGGGCGTACGGCGGTCAGACCGGCCGAGGTCAGCCGGTCGTACAGCGCGGTGGCGACCGTACGGGCCCGGCCCGCACGTTCCGGTTCGCGGCGCAGCAGCCGCAGGCTGCCGAGCGCGGCGCCGACGGCGGCCGGGGCGAGCCCGGTGTCGAAGATGAACGTGCGGGCGGTGTTGACCAGGTGGTCGATGACGCGGGCGGGGCCGAGAACCGCGCCGCCCTGGCTGCCCAGCGACTTGGAGAGGGTCAGGGTGGCCACGATGCCCTCCGCGCCCGCCAGGCCCGCGGCCGCGAGCGCGCCGCGCCCGCCCGCTCCGAGGACCCCCAGACCGTGCGCGTCGTCGACGAGCAGCGCGGCGTTCTCTTCGCGGCAGGCCTGGGCCAGGGCGCCCAGCGGCGCGGCGTCGCCGTCGACGGAGAAGACCGAGTCGGTGACCACCAGCGCCCTGCCGTCGTGCGCGTGCAGGGTCTTGCGCACCGCGTCGGGATCGGAGTGCGGCACGACGGCGGTCTCGGCCCTGGAGAGCCGGCAGCCGTCGACGATCGAGGCGTGGTTGCCCGCGTCCGACACGATCAGGGAGCCCCGGCCGGTGAGGGCGGTGAGCGCGGCGAGGTTGGCCGCGTAGCCGGAGGACAGGACGAGGGCCGCCTCGAAACCGCAGAAGTCGGCCAGTTCCTGTTCGAGCTCGGCGTGCAGCGCGGTGGAACCGGTCACCAGGCGCGATCCGGTGGCTCCCGCACCCCAGCGGCGGGCGGCGTCCGCCGCCGCCCCGGTCACTTCCGGGTGTCTGGTCAGCCCGAGGTAGTCGTTGCTGGCGAGGTCCAGCAGTTCCGATTCCGCGGGCCGGGGCCGGAGCGTCCGGACCAGTCCGGCGTCCGCGCGGCGGCGGGCCTCGTCGTCTGTCCAGTCGAACGGGGCGAAGGGCATGGGCAGTCCCTTTTGTAGGCAACTCACAGACCTTAACCGGGGGCGAAGCCGGACAGGGTGTGGCCATGCACACACCCTGAGGGCTCTCTGTTGTCCGGTTCTTCCTTGGCTCGGAGGCGTGCCGTGCGTCAGGATCATCGCCATGGACCTCCTGAACACGCTGGCGGAGAAGGGGCTGCGGCGCGAGCTGCCGACCCGTGAAGAAGCGCTCGCCGTACTGGCCACCCCGGACGACGATCTGCTCGACGTGGTGGCCGCGGCCGGAAAGGTACGCCGTCAGTGGTTCGGGCGGCGCGTGAAGCTCAACTATCTGGTCAATCTGAAGTCGGGGCTCTGCCCGGAGGACTGCTCGTACTGCTCGCAGCGGCTGGGCTCCAAGGCCGAGATCCTCAAGTACACCTGGCTGAAGCCCGATGAGGCGTCCAAGGCGGCCGCCGCCGGGGTGGCGGGCGGTGCCAAGCGGGTCTGCCTGGTGGCCAGCGGCCGGGGCCCGACCGACCGGGACGTCGACCGGGTCTCGCAGACCATCGAGGCGATCAAGGAACAGAATGAGGGCGTCGAGGTCTGTGCCTGCCTCGGCCTGCTCTCCGACGGCCAGGCCGGCCGGCTGCGCTCCGCGGGGGCCGACGCGTACAACCACAACCTGAACACGTCCGAGGGGACGTACGGGGCGATCACGACCACCCACACCTACGCCGACCGGGTGGAGACGGTGCACCAGGCGCAGGCGGCCGGGCTCTCCGCCTGTTCGGGGCTGATCGCCGGAATGGGCGAGAGCGACGCCGATCTGGTCGATGTCGTCTTCGCGCTGCGCGAGCTCGACCCCGACTCGGTGCCGGTCAACTTCCTGATCCCGTTCGAGGGGACCCCGCTCGCCAAGGAGTGGAACCTGACTCCGCAGCGCTGCCTGCGGATCCTGGCGATGGTGCGCTTCGTCTGCCCGGATGTCGAGGTACGGCTCGCCGGCGGGCGTGAGGTGCATCTGCGTTCGATGCAGCCGCTCGCCCTGCACCTGGTCAACTCGATCTTCCTGGGCGACTATCTGACGAGCGAGGGCCAAGCCGGACAGGCCGACCTCGACATGATCGCGGACGCCGGTTTCGAGGTCGAGGGTGCGGGCACGACGACGCTCCCCCGGCACCGCGCGGACGCCGGCGGCAGCTGCGGTTCTCAGTCGGACGCCTGCGGTTCGCACTCCGACGGCTGCACGCCCTGCGGCGAAGGACCGGTGGCGGAGGCGGATGCCTCCGAAGCCGCGGAGGTCCCGGCGGCACGCACTGATCTGGTGTCGGTCCGCCGTCGCGGCGCGGGAACGGATCTCGCACCCAATGCCTGAGCCGCTCTCGCCCGCCGCTCTGCGCGCCCTGGACCGGGCCCACGTCTGGCACCCCTACGGCCCGATGCCGGGCCGTCAGGAACCGCTGGTCGTGGAGTCCGCGTCCGGGGTACGGCTCCGGCTCGCCGAACCGGCCCAGGGGCAGCGCGAGCTGGTGGACGGCATGTCCTCCTGGTGGTCGGCGGTGCACGGCTACAACCATCCGGTGCTCAACGAGGCGGCCAGAGGCCAGCTGGACCGGATGAGCCATGTGATGTTCGGCGGGCTCACCCATGAGCCCGCCGTGCGGCTGGCGGCCCGGCTGGTCGAGATCACCCCGGAACCGCTGAAGCACGTGTTCCTCGCCGACTCGGGCTCGGTCTCGGTCGAGGTCGCCGTCAAGATGTGCCTGCAGTACTGGCGCTCGGCCGGGCGGCCCGCGAAACAGCGGCTGCTGACCTGGCGCGGCGGATACCACGGGGACACCTGGCAGCCCATGTCGGTGTGCGACCCCGAGGGCGGCATGCACGAACTGTGGTCGGGGGCGCTGCCGCGACAGGTCTTCGCCGACGAGCCCCCGGCCGGTTTCGACGCGGAGCCGGACGCCGCGTACGCGACGCACCTGCGGGAACTGATCGCGCACCACGCCGATGAGCTGGCCGCGGTGATCGTGGAACCGGTGGTCCAGGGAGCCGGCGGGATGCGGTTCCACTCGCCGGGCTATCTGCGGGTGCTGCGCGAGGCGTGCGACGCCAGCGGTGTACTGCTGGTGTTCGACGAGATCGCCACCGGATTCGGCCGTACGGGGAAGCTCTTCGCCGCTGAACACGCCGGGGTCTCCCCCGATGTGATGTGCGTGGGCAAGGCCCTGACCGGCGGCTATCTGACGATGGCCGCGACACTGTGCACGAGCGAGGTGGCCGAGGGCATCTCGCGCGGCGAGGTACCCGTACTCGCCCACGGCCCGACGTTCATGGGCAATCCGCTGGCCTCCGCGGTCGCCTGCGCCTCCATCGAGCTGTTGCTCGGCCAGGACTGGGAGCAGGAGGTCAAGAGGATCGAGGCGGGTCTGCGCGACGGCCTGGCGGCGGCAGCGGAGCTGCCCGGGGTCCGGGACGTGCGGGTGCTCGGCGCCATCGGGGTCGTCCAGCTCGACCACGAGGTGGACATGGCGGCCGCGACCGCGGCAGCGGTGCGCGAGGGCGTGTGGCTGCGGCCGTTCCGCGATCTCGTCTACACCATGCCGCCGTACGTGACCGGCGACGACGATGTGGCACGGATCTGCCGCGCGGTGTGCGCGGCGGCGCGGGAGGGCTGAGATGAGCGTTCTGGTAGTGACGGGTACGGGCACGGAGATCGGCAAGACGATCGTGACCGCCGCCGTGGCGGCGGCCTCCGCGGGGCGCCGGGTGGCCGTGCTCAAACCGGCCCAGACGGGGCTGGCACCCGGTGAGCCGGGCGACGCCGCCGAGGTCGTACGGCTGGCGGGCGGCCATGTGACGGCCGTCGAACTGGCCCGTTTCCCCGAACCGTTGGCGCCCGCCACGGCCGCCAGACGGGCCGGCCTCCCGCCGGTGCGCCCGTACGAGGTGGCGGAGGCGGCCGGGAAGCTGGCGGCCGAGCACGATCTCGTCCTGGTCGAGGGCGCGGGCGGGCTGCTCGTACGGTTCGACGACGAAGGGGCCACCCTGGCGGACGCGGCGCGGCTGCTCTCGGCGCCGGTCCTGGTGGTGGCGCCGGCCGGACTCGGCACGCTCAACTCCACGGCGCTGACCTCGGAGGCGCTGCGCGCCCGTGGGCTCGACTGCCTCGGGGTGGTGGTCGGCAGCATGCCCGCGGAGCCGGACCTGGCGGAGCGCTGCAATCTCACGGATCTCCCGGTGGCCGCGGGGGCACCGCTGCTCGGCGTGGTCCCGGCGGGTGCGGGGGCACTGCCGCCCGCCGAATTCCGGGCGCGGGCAGGCAGTTGGCTGACCGCCGGGCTGGGCGGGGTCCGTCCGCCGGACTGACGGGCGCAGGCCGAGCGGGACCCGGCCTTCGGCCCGGCGGACCAGGGTGGTCCGGTGCAGAATCGGGGTAACGGGGTAACGGCGTAACGGGGAAGGAAACTCGGAGGAGGCCGTCATGCGGTTGCGGAGCGCGAAGACGCGTCGGGACGCAGTGCACCATCCCGTCTTCGCCCGCTACTACGCCCGGATGAGCGTGGCCGCGGAGACCACCGCGGGCATCGCCCCGGTGCGCGCGGAGCTGCTGTCCGGTCTCTCCGGGCAGGTCATCGAGATCGGGGCCGGCAACGGTCTCAACTTCTCCCACTACCCGCCCACGGTCCGCGAGGTGGTGGCGATCGAACCGGAAGCCACCCTGCGGCGGCTGGCCGTACGGTCCGCGCTCGGGGCCGGGGTTCCGGTGGACGTCATGCCGGGCACGGCGGAGGCGCTGCCGGTGAGGGACGGGGTGTTCGACGCCGCCGTCGTCTCGCTGGTGCTGTGCACCGTGCGGGACGTGCGGCGGTCGCTCGCGGAGATCAGGCGGGTCCTGCGACCGGGCGGTGAGGTGCGCTTCTTCGAACACGTGCGGGCCGACAGCAGGGGCATGGCCGCCGTCCAGCGGGTCCTGGACCGGACGGTGTGGCCGCTGCTCGCCGGAGGTTGCCACACCTCGCGTGACGCACTGGCCGCGATCGAGGCGGCCGGATTCGTGGTGGAGGCGCACCGGGACATCCGGATCCCCGAGAGCGGTGTCCGGCTCCCCACCTCTGCCTGCGTGGTCGGGGTGGCGCGGCGGCCCTAGCGCGGCCTACCGCTCACAGGCTCCACTGGCGCAGCTCGTCGGCGATCGCGCGGACGTCCGCCTTGCCCTCCTTGACCAGCAGCGCCAGATCGCGCACCTGCTCGGGCGAGGTGATGACCTTCAGGCCCGACGCGACGAGATAGGCGTAGGCCACGGCGGAGGCGAACATCGCGTTGGACCGTTCCAGCGCGGGGACGTGCAGCAGCAACTGCAGCAGTGACGCGGCCCTGGAGTGCGGGTCGCTGTAGACGGGGCTGCCGAAGATCTCCGCCTCGTGGCGGGCGACGGCGGCGACGAGCGCGCCCCAGTCGGTGACCTGCGGGTCGCCGGGCGTCTTGTGCTCCGCGACCATGAGCAGCCAGGAAAGGTGGATCCGGAGATTCAACGGGTGCCTTTGCGCTCCGGGCCGAACTCCTCGGTGAATACCGATTCGTACTGCTTCATGAAGTCGGCTGCCGCTTCGACGAAGGTGTGTCCGACCTCGCCCGCGTCCTGCTTGACGAGCTCCTCTATGTAGCGGTTCACGCTCATCCCCCTCTGGAGCGCGCGCTGTCGCGCGGCCTCGGCGGTGGCCTCGTCCACTCGTACGTTCAACTGAGTCTTGGGCACCCCATCACGCTAGCGCGGGATCGCTAGCACCGGCAAGGGGAACCGGCCCTCGGAGCGCATCTGCGCAGGCCGCCCGGTCCGTCCGGGCCTCCGGCCGGGCACAGGCGTGGGCGCCCCGGCACACCTACGGTCGGAAGATAACCGACGGATACCCCACCCGACCGCTCCCCCGCCCGAACAAGTAGTCATAATTCCAGGTCAGGCAGGCGACGCCGGTGCGGTCGGCCACGCGGCAGGCGTCGAATCGCCTGCCGGCCGTCCAGCATCCCGCGACTACTCATGGAGTCCACTTTGAGTACGACGTTCCGTTCTCGTATCACCGCCAGGTTCGGCCGCAGCTACCTGGCCAGGATTCAGAAGCACGGAATCGGATCCTCCACGATCAGGCTGCTGCCGGAGGATCTCCTGATGCTGCTGCGCAGGGACGGTCTGGACCCGGTACGTCAACTGGCCGCGGCACGGGCCGCCGCACCGGTGTCCAAGGTCTCGCTGCCGTTCGGCATGGACGCCTGGGTGGTCACCGGATACGAGGAGTCGAAGTCCGTGCTCGGCTCCGCCGAGGGATTCAGCACGGACTTCGCCCACCTCGCCACGAACGCCGGAATAGCCGCCGAGCAGAGTCCCGGCGGACTGGGCTTCAGCGATCCGCCCGTGCACACCCGGCTGCGCCGCATCCTGACCCCTGAGTTCACGATGCGCCGGCTCCGCCGGCTGGCTCCCCGGATCGATGCCATCGTCGAGGAGCGGCTGGCCGCGATGGAGGCCGCGCGGGGCCCGGTGGACCTGGTGCACGAGTTCGCGCTGCCCATCCCCTCACTCACGATCTGCGAACTGCTCGGCGTGCCGTACGAGGACCGCGACGACTTCCAGCAGCTGGCCATGGACCGTTTCGACCTCTTCGGCGGAACGACCGCGCCCTTCGGTGCCATGTCCGCATCACTGGACTACTTCAGGGGCGTCGTCAGGGCGCAGCGCGCGAAGCCGGGCGACGGGCTGCTCGGCATGATCGTGCGGGAGCACGGCGACAGCGTCGACGACGAGGAACTCGCGGGCCTCGCCGACGGCGTACTCACCGGCGGATTCGAGACCACGGCCAGCACGATCGCGCTCGGCTCGCTCGTCCTGCTGCGGAACGAGGACGTGCTCACCCGGCTGCGTACGGACGACTCCACGACCGTGCCGTTCGTCGAGGAGGTGCTGCGCTACCTCTCCGCCGTACAGATGGCGTTCCCCCGGTTCGCCCGCGAGGACATAGAGATAGCCGGGGTCGTCATTCCGCGCGGGGACATGGTCCTGTGTTCCCTGAGCGGCGCCAACCGGGACGAGTCCTACGTCATGGACGACGGCCGCTTCGACCTGGACCGCGCAACCCCGTCGGTTCATCTCGCCTTCGGCCACGGCATCCACCGCTGCATCGGCGCCGAACTGGCCCGGATGGAGCTGCGGTCGGCCTACCCGGCGCTGGCCCGGCGGTTTCCCGGGATGCGGCTCGCCGTGCCGCCGCAGGACCTCGCCTTCCGCAAGCTGTCGATCGTCTACGGCATCGAGTCGCTGCCGGTGCGTCTGCGCTGAGGCCGGTGCGGCTCCCCGCCCGTGGCGGACGGCCGGGCGGGTATTGGCTGGCGGCGCCGGGCGGCACTCTGCTTGGCTCGCCGGATGAGTGATCTCCGCATCAGGTGCGCCGCCCCCTCCGACATCGACTCCGTACTGCGATTCTGGCGTGCGGCGGCGGAAGGCACGAGCATCAGCGACGACCGCGACGGGGTGGGGCGGCTCGTCGCGCGCGATCCCGAGGCCCTTCTCCTCGCCGAACGTGACGGGGTTCTGGTCGGTACCGTCATCGCCGGTTTCGACGGGTGGCGGTGCTCCGCCTACCGGCTGGCCGTCGCTCCGGACCGCCGCCGGCAGGGCATCGCCACCGCCCTGATGGCCGCGGCGGAGCAGCGGTTCGCCGAGCTCGGCGGGCGGCGCGTCGATGCCATGGTCCTGGAGGCCAACGAGCGGGCGCACCGCACCTGGGACGCGGCCGGCTACCGGCGCGAGGACCACTGGCGGCGCTGGGTGAAGCCACTGCAGGGGTGAGACGGCGCGGGGCAGCGGGCGACTTTGCTGATCCTTTACTATAGGTGTTCCCCTGTCGATCGTTACTTCCTTACCTCCTTACGAAAGGTGTGAGCGTCCGTCCATGGGCGAGCCTCCCAGTAGCCGACATCGCCGATACCGAGCGATCCTCCTGCCCCTGCCCGATCATGGGACGGAGGTGAACCGATGACCGAAGTGCTTCTGCTGCTCGTGGCGGTACTGCTCTCCCTTGCCTGTGGCGCCTTCGTCGCGGCGGAGTTCTCCCTGACCACCGTCGAACGGGGACAGCTCGAACGAGCTGTCGAGAAGGGTGAACGTGGCGCTTCGAGCGCCATGAAGGCGGTACGCAGCCTCACCTTCCAGCTCTCCGGGGCCCAGCTGGGCATCACCGTCACCAATCTGGTGGTCGGCATGCTCTCCGAGCCCTCGATCGCGAAACTGATCCGGGGACCGATCGAATCCGCCGGGCTGTCCGCCGGCGTGTCGTCGTCCCTGGCGCTCGTGATCGGCACAGCCCTGTCCACCGTCTTCCTGATGGTCGTCGGCGAGCTCGTCCCGAAGAACTGGGCGATCTCCTCGCCGCTGGCGGTCGCGAAGACCGTGGCCACCCCGCAGCGGGTCTTCACCGCCCTGTTCCGGCCCTTCATCAGCCACCTCAACAACACGGCCAACCGGATCGTGCGCCGCTTCGGGCTCGAACCCGCCGAGGAGCTGGCGACGGCCCGCAGCCCTCAGGAGCTGGTGGCCCTGGCCCGGCACTCGGCCAAGGCGGGCGCCCTGGAGGCGGACACCGCCGAGCTCTTCGTCCGCACCCTGAACCTCGCGGAGCTGACCGCGCAGAACGTGATGACCCCGCGGGTCCAGGTCACCGCGCTGGAGGTGCGGGCCACCGCGGAGGACGTCGCCAACGCCACCCGGGCGACGGGGCTGTCCCGGTTCCCCGTGTACCGCGGCAGCCTCGACACCGTCGTCGGCGTCGCCCACATCAAGGACGTGCTGGCGATCCCCGCGGAACAGCGGCCCCGTAAACGGGTCGGGGACATGCTGCGCGAGCCGCTGCTCGTACCGGAGACGCTGACCGTGGACCGGTTGCTGGACCGGCTCTCCGGGAAGCTCGCCATGGCGGTCGTCATCGACGAGTACGGCGGCACGGCCGGCGTGGTGACACTGGAGGACATCGTCGAGGAGGTCGTCGGCGAGGTGCGCGACGAGCACGACCCGCACGAGACACCGGATCTCGCGCCCGCCGGCGAGGACGCCGACGGACGCACCCTGTGGTCGGCCGACGGCGCCGCCAGGGCCGACCAGCTGGAGAGGATCGGACTGCGCGTGCCGGACGGACCGTACGAGACCCTCGCCGGGCTGATCGCCTCGGAAGTGGGCCGGATCCCCGTCGTCGGTGACGTGGTCGAGTTCGCCGGCTGGCGGCTCGACGTGGTGGACGCCTCCGGGCGCCGCGCCGCCCGCGCGCTGCTGCACGCGCCGCTGCCCGGCTCCGACGATGTGCCGGAGGACGGCCGATGACCGCCGTACAGCTCTTCATCGGGCTGATGACCCTGGTAGTGAACGCCTTCTTCGTCGGCGCGGAGTTCGCTCTGATCTCCGTACGGCGCAGTCAGATCGAACCGCAGGCGGAGGACGGGAACCGGCGCGCGCGCAGCGTCGTCTGGGGGCTCGAACACGTCTCCGCGCTGCTCGCCGCCGCACAGCTGGGCATCACGCTCTGCACCCTGGTCCTCGGTATCGTCGCGGAACCGGCCATCGCACATCTGCTGGAGCCGGTCTTCGACGCCGTGGGCATGCCGCACGGGCTGGTCCATCCGGTCTCGTTCGTGATCGCGCTGTCCGTGGCGACGTATCTGCACATGCTGCTCGGCGAGATGGTGCCGAAGAACATCGCGCTCGCCGAGCCCGTGCGGACCGCGCTGCTGCTGGGTCCGCCGCTGGTGGCGCTGGCCCGGACCCTGCGTCCGGTGATCTTCGCGATCAACGCCTTCGCCAACACTCTGCTGAAGCTGCTGCGGGTGGAGACGAAGGACGAGGTCTCCGCCACCTTCTCGGACGACGAGCTGGCCCGACTGGTGAAGGACGCCGGGGACGCCGGACTGGTCGACGACCGGGCGGCGGAGCGGCTGCACCACGCGCTGGAGCTGGGCCGCAGGCCCGTGCGCGATGTGGTGCTGCCGGTGGACCGGGTGATGTACACGAGGGTCGGTACGAGCCCCGAGGAGCTGGAGCGGCTCTCGTCGGAGACCGGGTTCTCCCGTTTCCCGGTGATGGACAGCGAACAGCGGATCCTGGGCTACCTCCATGTGAAGGACGCCCTCGATGTGACGCCTCGCGACGAGCCGTTCCCGGTGACGGCGATGCGGCCGATCGCCCGGGTCCGGGCGTCCACTCCGCTGGACGACGTACTGACCGCACTGCGGCGCAGCCGTACGCATCTCGCGGCGGTCGTCGACGAGGACGACCGGCTGGCCGGAATGGTGACGATGGAGGACGTGCTCCGGGAACTCGTGGGACGGCCACAGGCACGGTGACCCAGCCTGGGCCCCGGTCCCGGCTCCTGTCCTGAGCCGGGGCCGGGGCCGGACCGGGGCCGGGCTTCCTGGGGCCGGGAAGGGCCGGGCGACCCCGCGATATCATCACATCGCCATGGAAATGAATGCCACCTACACCAGTCTCGTCGCGATCGGCGACTCGTTCACCGAGGGCATGTCGGACCGGCTGCCGGACGGTTCGTACCGGGGCTGGGCCGATGTCCTCGCCACCCGGCTCGCGGCCCGGACTCCCGGATTCCGGTACGCCAACCTCGCCGTGCGCGGGAAGCTGATCAGCCAGATCGTCGACGAGCAGGTGGACGTCGCCGCGGACCTGCGGGCGGACGTCGTCACGTTGGTCGGCGGGCTCAATGACACCCTGCGCCCCAAGTGCGACATGGGCATGGTCCGCGGGCGGCTGGAGGAGGCCGTGGAACGCCTCGCGCCGTCGTGCAAGAAGCTGGTGCTGATGCGCAGCCCGGGGCGCAACGGACCGGTGATGGAACGGTTCCGGCCCCGGATGGAGGAGCTGTTCTCCCTGGTCGACGATCTGGCCGCCCGGCATGGCGCGGAGGTCGTCGATCTGTACGGGGCACCGGCGCTGGGCGACCCCCGCATGTGGGACGTCGACCGGCTGCACCTGACCGCCGAGGGGCATCGCAGGGTGGCCGAGGCGGTGTGGCAGACGCTCGGCCTGCCCGCGGAGAACGACTGGCGGACACCGCTGCCCGCCGCCGTCCCGCCGCACTGGGCCACCCGGCGCGTCGATGATGCGCGCTTCGCGCGTGAGCACCTGTTCCCCTGGATAGGACGGCGCCTGACCGGCCGCTCCTCGGGGGACGGACGCTCGGGGGCGCAGTTCAGCGCCGAGCAGGGGCTGGCCTTCTGGGTGACCCCCGACGACGCCGTCGTCCCGGGCCCGGTCGCCACGTGGCGCCGCGTGGACGCGGGCGAGTAACCGCCCTCCGTCAGCCGTCCTTCGTTGACGGCTCTCCGCCAGCCGCTCTCCACCCTCTGCGCCAGCCGCCCTCTGCCCTCTGCCCTCTGCCCTCTGCCCTCTGCCCTCCAGGGTCGTGCCTCATCCTCGCCACGGCCCGCTCAGCCATGCCTTCGCACCGGCGGCGCGGCAGGCATGGCAATCCCCCGGAAGGGTGACCGGCCGCGTCGAACTGATTTCAGCGCCCGCCGCCGGGTCCTGTCCGCCCAATCCGACCAATCAGAACGTGCGTTCACAAAATGAGCCGTGACGGAGCCCGAACCGAGGCGTTATTAGAGCACCAGTGCCACTTCGCCGCCCGGATGGAGCAACGTCATGAATCCCGCCCCCACCCCCGTGCATCAGCCGACCGGAATCGAACGGCGCCCTGCCGCCGCGACGACGCTCCGCATGGACGACACCCGCCGCTCATCACGTCCGGATACGGGGTGGGAGGCATGAGTGAGTCGACCGATGAATCGACCGGAAGCGTCCCGGGGCCGCGCCCCACCCCGCCGGACCCGGCAACAGGACAGGCGACGGCCACCGGGCCGGAGCAGGCCTCCGCCGTCCCGGAGATGCGGTATGTGGACCTGACGGGCAGCCGGGAAGCGGCCGGGCGGTCGATCCGGATGCGCGACATGGCGCGCCGTCTGCCCCAGCTGGTCCGGCGCTCCCTCGCGCTCGCCCACCGCGTCGACCCACGGGCCACCATCGGCCTCCTGCTGTGCCAGACGGCGGCCGGTGTGATGCAGGCGCTGGGCCTGATCGCGATCAGCGGCACCCTCACCGCACTGCTGACCAGCGGAGACGTCTACCACCGGCTCCTTCAGGCATGGCCGTCCGTGGCGCTGCTGGCCACCGCTTCCGGCGTACGGGCCCTGCTGGGCATCACCGTCAGCTGGCTCTCCTCCCGGCTGAGCCCCCTCATGTCGCGCGAAGCCGAGCAGATGCTGCTCACCGGCTGCGCCACGGTGGAGCTCTCCGCCTACGACGACCCCGACTTCAACCGCGACCGGGAAGCGGCCGACCGAGGAGCGCAGGTCACCGGCGACCTGATCAACGAGGGTCAGGACCTGATCGCCTCGGCCGCGTCCTTCCTCGCCGGTGCCGCCGTGCTCGCCGGGGTGAACTGGACGCTCCTCCCCCTCCTGGTCGCGGCCAGCCTGCCGCAGGCCCTCGCGCAGGTCAGCGCCGCCCGGGTGCGCTATCTGGCGAACCTCCGCAGCAACGGCGACAACCGCATGCTGTCGGTCCTGCGCTGGCACATCTTCACCAGGGAGGCCGCCGACCAGATCCGGGCCGGCACGATGGCCGCCTTCCTGTCCGGCCGGTACCGGCAGACAGTCGCCCGGATCAACCGCGAGGACCGCACCGCGGCCGACAAGGGCGCCCGCATGTCGCTGCTCGGCGCGCTGTGCGGCGGCCTCGGCTCCGCCGTCGTGTGGGCGGCGGTGGTGTGGCTGCTGGCCACCGGCCGCATCAGCGTCGGGCACGCCGGGACGGCCGTCTTCGCGCTGCAGACGGTGGGCCAGTCGGTGCGCGGGCTCGTCGCCGTCGGGGCCAGGGCCGTCCGCACGGGCCTGTACATGGACGACTGGTCGCGGTTCCTCGACCTCGCCGGCGGGTACGCGATGCGCCGCGGCGAGCACTGCCCGCAGCCGCCGAACGAGATCGAGATCAGGTCGGTCTCGCACCGCTACGCCGGAAAGGACCAGGACGCGCTGTCCGACGTCTCGCTCACCCTGCGGCGCGGCGAGGTCACCGCGCTGGTCGGCTTCAACGGCTCGGGAAAGTCGACCCTGTCGAAGCTGGTCAGCGGTCTGTACGTGCCCACGGGCGGGCAGGTGCTGTGGGACGGGGTCCCCACCGCCGACGCCGATCCGCAGGCGCTGTGGCAGCAGGTCGCCCTGGTGCCGCAGGACTACGCGCACTGGCCGCTGACGGTGCGGGAGAACGTGACCCAGGGTCAGCCCACGGCCCGGGGCGACGCCGCGGTCCGCGAAGCGTGCGAGGCCGCCGACGCCGACGAGGTCATCGACAAGCTCGGCGCCGGCCTGGACACCCTCCTGGCCCGCGAGTGGCTGAACGGCGAGGAGCTGAGCGGTGGCCAGTGGCAGCGCATCGCCCTCGCGCGGGCGTTCTTCCGCGAGGCCGGGCTCCTGGTCCTCGACGAACCGACCGCCAACCTCGACCCCCGCGCCGAGTACCGGATCTTCCAGCGGCTGCGGGACCTGGCCCGGGACCGGGTCGTACTGCTGGTGACCCACCGGATCACGAACGTGGCCGTCGCCGACCGGATCGTGGTCCTCGACGGCGGCAGGGTCGTACAGGAGGGCACGTACAAGGTTCTTGCCGAACAAGACGGCCTGTTCAAGCAGTTGTTGTCCTACCAGGTCACCTGCGAGGAGAACGACGACACGTACGGGACGCCCCGTGCATAGGGGGCCCGAAGGGCCGACGGGCTCCGACCCGGCCGCGCGCCGGGCGCCGCCCATCCCACTCGACGACAGGAGTTGTTCCATGAAGCGCGACCTCGCCCCCACCGCCACGGTGGGGCCGCAGGCCCGGACCGAGCGCCCGGCCACCCGCGCGGCCGGTCCCGCCGACGCCGAGGGCATCATCGGTCTGAGGTCGGAATTCATCCTCTCCGAGCCCCTGGACCCGGAGTGGACGACGCTGTGCAGTACCCAGCTCGCCCGCCGCCTGTCCCCGGGGGGAGACGCCCGCGCCCAGGTCGCCCTGGCGCCGGACGGGTCGGTCGTCTCCTGCGCGCTCGGCCTGATCCACCCGGTCCTCCCGGCGCCCGCCTACCCCAGGGGGCTGGCCGCGCGCGTGCACGCGGTGGCCACCCGGCCGGAGTTCCGGCGCCTCGGCCTCGCCAGGGAGACGCTGTCCGCCCTCCTCGACCGCCTCCAGGCGGACGGGGTCACGCTCTTCGAGCTGCACGCCGGCGAGGAGGCCACACCGCTCTACCGGGAGCTGGGGTTCGCGGCCGATCCCGCGCTGATGCGGATGACGCGGCTCGTGAGCGCGGCCGCCCGCGTCGAGCCGCCCACCGGACGAGTGCTGCTCCCACCGGAGGAGTACGCCTCTTCCGTGCCCAAGTCGACCGGATCGGCCTTCATCTTCTTCACCGACCGGGACGACCGCCCGGTGCAGTTGCGGGCCACCTACTCCGAGGCGCACCCCTGGCAGTTCCCCGGCGGCACGATGGATCACGGTGAGCGGCCCTGGCAGACGGCGCAGCGCGAATGCCGTGAGGAGACCGGCATCGACGTGGCGGGGCCGCCCCGGCTGCTCGCCTCGGTCTTCGGACCGCCCGGGGGCGACTGGCCGTACTCCACGACGGGATGTGTCTTCGACGGCGGCCGGCTCTCCGACGCACAGATCCGGTCCATCGTCCTGGACCCGGACGAGCATGACGCCCTGCGCGTCCTCACGTTGAAGGAATGGGAGCCGCTCATGCCGTCGCAGGACTTCGCCCGCCTGGACGCGGTGATGACGGCTCGGCTGACCGGCACGACCGCCTACTTCGACTCCTGGGGCTGGGGGAACGGCTGACCATCGTGCGGCCGGGCGATCTGCGGGAGGCCGACGCCGTGCGGGCCCACTGGTGCTCAGGGATCAGACGTCAGGAACGGTACGACGGCGAGGGGAGCGACACGTTGAGGCAGGTCCGGAAGGAAGCCTGGCAGGAGCATTACGAGGGCGGCCGGGGGTTCCGTCCACTGGGCGACGCGGAGCGGGCGTTGCTGGCTGAGCACGTCCCGGCGCCCGAGGGCGGACGGGCCCTCGACGCCGGATGCGGAACCGGTGAGCTTGCCGTGGCGCTGGTCGGCATGGGCTATCGGGTGGACGCGGTCGACTTCGCCGAAGGCGCGCTCGTCCGGGCCCGAGCGGAGCACGCCACGGTGCGCGGGGTGCGATGGCTGCGGCTGGACCTGGACCAGTGCGGCCTGCCCGGACTGCCCGGCCCGGCCGATGGGGACGACGGGGACAACGGGTGCGAGGGGGACGAAGGGGGCGAGGGGAGATACGACCTGGTCACCCTCCGCCTGAGCGTCGCCTTCCTCCGCGACCGATCGTCCGTACTGCGTGCTCTGCGGGCGCGGCTGCGGGAGGGCGGGGCGATCGTCGTCATCACGCCGGTGGTGGAACACACTCCACCGGACAAGCGGCACATCGCCCTGGACGAGAACGAGCTCAGCTCGATCACGGACGGTTTCGAGGAAGCCCTGAGGTTCGAAGCGGATGGCCTGGCGGTGCTGGTACTGCGCGGTGCGGACGGGTCGTTCACCGCGGTGGAGAAAGGACGGCCGAACCCGCAAGCGGTGGCGGGCGCCGCGGCCGTGGTCACCGACGCGGCCGGGCGGGTTCTGCTGGGCCGTTCCGTCAAGGGCATGTGGGAGCTGCCCGGCGGCCGTATCGAGGCGGGCGAGTCCGCGCAGGCCGCCGCCGTACGGGAGCTGGCGGAGGAGACCGGGCTGACGGCCCGGGTGGAGGACGCCCATGTCATCACCGTCCTGCACGACGACCGGCTGGACATGCGCCGCATCTCCCCCGTCGTCCGGGTCACCGAATGGGACGGCGAACTCACGCTGCGGGAGCCGGACAAGTTCGTCCGCTGGGAGTGGCACCCGCTGCACACCCTGGCCACCCTCGGGACGATTTTCATGCCCTCCGCCCAATCGCTGAACGCGGTCTTCCCCGGGGTACTTCCGGGACTGCCGCCGGTGCACTCCTACCCGTGCGTCTCCGCCGTCCCGCCCGTGCCGGGCGAACCCGCGGAGGCGGCCCGGCTGCGCGAGCGCATGGCGGACCGCGTGATCCACGAGGGCTGGGCCCCCTGCGCCCGGGTGCGGGCCGCGCTCCGCGCGGTGCCCCGGCACCGCTTCGTCCCCGAGGTCCCGCTCACTGCGGCGTACCGCGACGATCACGCCGTAGTGACCGTCCGCGAGGCCCCCGGAACTGCCGTCAGTTCGGTCTCGGCGGCCTGGCTCCAGGCCGACATGGCCGGGCAACTCCGCCTGGAGCCGGGGATGAACGTGCTGGAGGTCGGTTCGGGCGGGTACAACGCGGAGCTGCTCGCGCACATCGTCGGGGAGCGGGGCCGTGTGGTGACCGTCGATCTCGACCCGTACGTGGTGCACCGCACCAGACGGCTGTGCGCGGAGGCCGGGAGCGGCCGGGTCACGGCCGTACTCGGTGACGGCGGCGGCGGGGCGCCCGCACATGTACCGGCGGGCGGGTTCGACGGCATCATCATCACGCACACCGCGACAGACATCGCCCCGGCCTGGCGCGATCAACTGGCCGAAGGCGGCAGGCTGGTCGTCCCTCTGGAGATCGGCGGATACACCCGCTCGGTCACCCTGGTCCGGCGCGGGGACACCTTGCACGCGGAGCACTGGACGTACTGCGGGTTCGTACGCGACCGGGGTGCCGCCGCCCGTGCGGTCCCCGTGGACCGGCTGGCTGACGGGGCGGTCGCGGTGCGGTGGGAGAACGGTGTCCCGGGTGACACCGGGGGTCTGGACGATGCCCTGTGCGGGCCGCGCCACGAGCTCGCCACGGGCCTCGTCGTGTCCGGCCGGTTCAATTTCGAGACGCTGCAGATCTTCGCGGCGAGTACGCTGGCCGGGTTCTGCCGGCTGACCGTCCCGGACGGATCCGAGCTCGTCGCCCAGCGTGACGCGGCGGCGGTCGTGGCCGACGGCTCGCTCGCCTATCTGACCCTCGTCAAAGTCCACGAAGCGCCTGAACCAGCTGGTTCCCGCCACGAGTTCTACATCCACGCGTACGGGCCGGCCGGTCCGGAGCTCGCTCGGCGGTTCGCCGCGTGCGTGCGCACGTGGGACCGGGATGTGCGCGCGAGCGGCTACCCGTCCATGAGCGTCCACCCGGGGGGAACCCCGGACGACCACCTGCCGCCCGGTGACGTGCTCGAAAAACCGGCCTCGCGACTGGTTCTCGGCTGGCCAGGCCGTGGCGTCCGCGTAACCGGGCAGGACGCTCCGGGCGTACGGGGGACCGCGCCGGACGCTCCGGGCGAAACCGTCGTCGTGGGGCAGAACACATGACGAGCCTGGCCAACGGTCCGTCCGCCGATGGCACGAACCGGCTCGCACCCTCACTGATGGGCGTGTTCGCCCACCCCGACGACGAGTCCCTGCTGGCCGGCGGTGTGCTCGCGCGGAGCGCCGCCTGCGGTGCCCGCACGGCGGTCGTCACCACCACGTGGGCGCCTGACAGTCCCCGCGCGGCTGAGCTCAGCGACGCCCTGGGTGCGCTCGGCGCCGGCCAGCCGCGCATGCTCGGCCACGCCGATGCCCGCAACCCCTCGTCCGCCCCCGGCCGGGCCCGGCTCCTCGATGTACCGCTCGACGAGGCCGTCGGCCACGTCGTGTACCACCTGAGGGAGTTCCGTCCCGATGTCGTGGTCACGCACGACGCGCTCGGGCAGCTGACCGGCCACCCGGACCACCGCCGCACCCACCAGATCACCCTCCTCGCTGTCGAAGCCGCGGGACTCGGGCCGCTCTACCCCGAAGCGGGGCCTCCCTGGCAGCCTCGCGCCCTGTACGCGGCGACCCACCCCGACAGCGGCATCGGCGAACTCGGGCCCCTGCTGACGGGCGTCGGCAAGACCCTCCTCAGCGTCCCGGACGCGTATGTGAGCACGACCGTCGACGTCACCCCGTGGGTCGCGGCCAAATGGCGCGCGATCCTCGCCCATCGGAGCGAAGCCGCCCGCGAACGGTCTCTGCCCGGCATCCTGGCCCGCCGGCCGGCGGAATCCCGCCTCACGATCATCCGGACCGAGTACTTCACCCGCCTCGTGCCCGGCCCCGTAACGGACGATCCCCACCGGTCTTCCAGGGCCGGCCAGGAAGGGGACAGCTGAACGTCCCGGTGCGGGCGGTGCTTACGGTTTGCGGGTTACCCAGAGCGCTTCGGCCGGCCAGCGGTGCGCCCAGTCGGGCGGGTCTGTCCGGTTGTAGCCGTTGGCCGTTCCGAGTTCGGGCCGCGGCTCGATGAGGTCGTCGACGACGAGACCCGCGCCGCGCAGGACCCTGATCCAGTCGCCGTAGGTGAGCTGATAGCTGACCGCGCCCTGGTCCTCGGCGATGGTGTCCAGCCCGAAGTAGTCCTGCCGCAGCGTCGTGGTGGCGTGGCCGGCGGCTTCGTCGTAGCAGGCTTCGAACCATGGGCTGGCGACGTTGAACACCAGCCGCCCACCACGGCGCAGGACGCGTGCGGCCTGCGGAACGGCCAGCTGCGGGGGCGCCCAGCTGAGCCCGCCGTAGTCACAGAACACCAGGTCGAAGCTGTCGGCGGCGAACGGCAGGTGTTCGGCGGCGCCCTGCACCAGCGGGTAGCGGGCCGCCCCCATCGCGCGCGCCGCCGCGTCGAGCTGAGCCTCGGACAGGTCGAGCCCGACCACGGTGGCGCCCTCGGCGGCGAGCACCCTCGACCACTGGCCGGCGCCGCAGCCGAGTTCGAGGACGCGCTTCCCGGTGACGTCGCCCAGGGCGCGCAGGTGCGCGTCGGGGATGGCATAGGTGCCCCAGAGCCGGGGCGCTGCGCCGATCTGCGGGTCGTGCTTGTGCTGGTAGGCGCCGCTGAACTGGTTCCAGAACTGCCGGTTGGCCGAAATGCTGTCCACGGGCCGACTCAAGCACTGCCTGCCGGAACGGTCAACACGATTGCGCGGCGACCGGGAAGGTCGGCTCTGGAGAGCGCTGCGGT
The DNA here is from genome assembly GCF_042887885.1 of Streptomyces sp. NPDC057900. Lineage (NCBI taxonomy): Bacteria > Bacillati > Actinomycetota > Actinomycetes > Kitasatosporales > Streptomycetaceae > Streptomyces > Streptomyces sp. NPDC057900. Next base: position 186,728 of record NZ_JBHVOI010000006.1, on the reverse strand, counting down.
GCGATGCCGCCCACCTCTCACCGCCGAACGGTTCATGGCCGCGTGCCCGGCTGTCCCGTCCCGCGCAGCGCGAACGCCGCTTCCGTCGTACGGCACAGCGCCTGGACCGCATAGCGCAGGGAGCGCCAGGAAGTCAGGCCCAGGAGGATGCCGAAGGGAGCCGCGGGCCACCACCAGGCGCCGAGCACCGTGAACGCCGTGCCCCAGACAAGGCCCTCGCAGGCCGCGTCATAGGCGTCGCGGGCCTGGGCCAGCGCCGCGCGGGGCTGGTCGGCCGCACTGAGCAGGAGGGTGGTCCAGCTTCCGGCGACGTCCCCGCCGGTCTGCCGTCCGACGTTCTCCTCTGTGCGGCGCAGGCGGTCGCCCGACCAGGTCGGAGACTTCGGCCGCCCGCCCGTTCCGGCCCGTGCGGCCCGTGCGTCGAGGCGGTCGGCACGCAGCGCGTGGCCGTCGGCGCGGGCGCGCACGGAGCGCCGGGCCAGCACGTCCGGTTCGGCCCACCGCCGCACCCGCCACCTGGTCACCCGTCGGCCCACCGGCATCAGCCACCACGGCCAGGCGCCCGCCGCGAGCGAGCCGACCAAGGCTGCCGCGTAGGGCACCGCGAAGGCGGCTCCCAGCACCGGCACCGCGACGAGTACGAGCGAGGCCACGGTGTCCGCTGTCGGGCCGCCGCCCGTTCGCAGGGCATCGGCCATCCGCTCGCGCGCGAGGGCGATGTCGTTCCAGTGGGCATGGCCCAGGTCCCCGCCGCCGACGGCCGCGACGATGACGAACAGTGCGGCGGGCAGCAGCCGTCGCAGGAACCAGCCGTCGGGTATGCGCTTCTGCAACTCGATGAGCAGGCCCATCACCCGTCAGCCGTCCACCAGTCGCATCGGCCCCCCGGCCAGGTCACAGGCCGGTGTGGCGGTAGCCGTCCCGGCGCGTAGTTCGACCCGGCCGCAGCGGCTCGTGGGGCAGACCCAGCCCACCGACTGCGGGGTGGGAGCGCCGGGCCAGTCACCGACGCCCATGGTGGCGGGCAGTCCGAGCCCGTTCGGGACGCCGGCCGCCTCGACCGCGTCGTGCAGCGCTCGTACGGCGTTCCGCCACTCGGCACCGGCCGGATCGGCGTCCCGTACGGCCGGGAAGGCCGACTCCCATACGGCGGACGGGATGAGCGGACGCAGCTCCTCGACGTTGCGGCACAGGTATTCCACGGCGTCCTCGTACACGCTGTGCGCCTTCGCCCCGTCGCCCACCCGAACCCCCCTCTAATCCTGCCTCTAATCCTGTGCAAGCCAAGCTTCCTGACTGTTGATCAGACTAATGTAGGTGTGATGTCCGAGGTTCGGGAACGAGTGGTCGAACGTCTCACCGCCGCGTTCGGCACCGGCGATGTCACGCCTCTGCGCGGCCAGGAGGCCGTCGCCGAGGCACTGGCCCTGCTCGCCGAGGTGACGTCTTCACCGGAGGACTCGATCGACCTCGACGCGGTGGCCGCCGTGTTCTGGACGTTCTGGGGCCGCCACCAGGGCGCGGAGGATCCGGATGCCGTGCGGAACACGGAGGTCGCGGTCTGCACCTTCGGTTTCCTGTGCCCGCGGCTGCCCCCGGAGGCCGGACTCCCCGAATCCCTCAAGGAGGGCTTCGACGCCACCGACCCGTCCCACGAAGCGCGCTTCGCGCACCTGGTGTGCTCGGTCCACGCCGGCGTCGCGGTGGGCGGGACGCCTCAGGAGCGGCCGGCAGCACTCGGCCGCGCCCTCGCCTGGTCGGACGCCGCTCATGAACTCGTGGACGCCGAGGACCAGGTAGGGGTCGTGGAGCTGTCCGTCTACGCACACGACTTGTGGATGCTCCGGTTCCAGACGCAGGCCGACCCGGACGGCCTGGCCAATGCCGCCCGTTACGGCCGGGAGGTGTGCCGGCGGATGGCCGCCGCGCCAGGCCTGTTCGACTCCGACGCGGCACGCGCCGCGGCCTCGGCCTGCCTGCGCACGGTGGTCGACTCCGCCCGGCTCCTCGGCTCTCCCGGACTCGCGCGGGTCGAGCGGCTGATCACGGCTGTGCCGCGGGACACCGTCACTCCGCAGACCGCGGAAGGGCTGCGGTTCCTGCGGATGCTGGATGCCCAGCCCGTCACCTGGCCCGGTGAATTCGACCTGCACGTCGGTACGGCGATCGCTGACGCGGGCATCGCCGAGCAGGACGCGGGACGTGTCGCCTGCGGCGTACGACGGCTGCGGGCGGCGTACGACGACACTCCCGCCGGCCACCCCGAACACGGCACGGTCGCCGTAGCCCTCGGCCGGGCGCTCAGCGCGCTCGCCCAGGTGCGCGAGGACGACGACACGGCCCTGGAGGCGGCCCGGCTGCTCTCCTCTGCCAGTGCCTTGAGCGACGAGCACAGCGACATGCTCGCCACGTACCAGGAGTTCGAGTCGTTGCGCGAGAGCGACGATCCGGACGCCCTGAGACGGGCCGCGCCACTCCTGGACCGCCTCGCCGTACAGGAGAGGGCGAACGCCGCCCGCGAGGGCCGGCCGGTGGACCTCGACATCGAAGCCCTCTCGCTGATCAGCGGATTCGACCCCGCCGACGTCGCATCCGACTCCGGAGCCGGCTCCGACTCTGGCTCTGGCTCTGGCTCCGGCTCCGGCTCCGGATCCGAATCCAACTCCGTCGAACACGGCGTGGGGCGCGCCGACGAGCGCATCGGCCGCTACCGCTCCGCCCTCGCTGTCCTCCCGGCCGATCACCCCAAGCGGTATGCGCACCTCGCGGTCCTGGCCGCCCTCACCGGGTTGCGCGCCGGGGCCCTGCGCTCCAGCGAGCCCGCCCGCGCCGGACTGCTGGACATCGAGTCCCGCGAGCTGACCGAGGAGGTGCTCGCCACCGCCCCGCCCGGCTTTCCCGCGACGGACCTGTTGCGCCGAGGGATCCTGGACGTGGCGCTGCCCGTCGCGGTCCTCGCCGTCACAGCGGACATCACGCGGGAGGAGGACATGCCCGACGACATCCGCCGGACGCTCGACGCGCTGTCCCGGCTGTCCGGCATCAGCCTCGACCGCCCGGAACACCTCGACTCCGCCGTCGCGACCCTCCGCGAGATCCTCGACTCCACGGACGATGACGACCCCGAGCTGCGCCGGCACCTGGCGGGAGCCCTCGGCAGCGCCTTGTCCGCCGGCACCGCGGAGCGGCCCGATCCCGCTGTGCTCGAAGAGGTCGTACGGCTGCTCCGCGAGGCCGGCGCCAATTCCGGCGACTCACCCAGCGAGTACGACCGGATGCTCGCGCACGCCCTCAGCATTCTGTCGCTCGGCTCCCACGACGCGGAGGGCGCGCGTGAGGCGGCGGCCCTGCTCGCCTCCGCACCGCAGCCGACCCCCGAGGAGGCGGCGCTCCAAGAGGACGCGGGCCTGACCCGGACCGACCAGAGAGTGCTGGCCGCACGCGCGGAGTTCCACAACGCCCTGCAGAACTACGTGTTCGGCCATGACCCCGCACAGCTGGAACGGGCCCGGCGGATCGCCCACGGATTGCGGGACCTCACCCGGGCAGGGGCGTCCGAAGGTGACGACCGGCCCTGGTACGACCTGATGGGCGACGCCTATGTCGACCTGGTCGAATCCGTGGGGCCGGGAGGCCCTCGGTCCGACCTCGACGACGCGGTGGTCGAGCAGTGCCGCAGGACGTTCGCGGCCTGCCCGGTCGGACACCCGATGCGGCCCATGACGGCGATGACGCTCGTCAGGGTCCTGATGCAGCGTTCCGCGGCTCTCCGCACCGGCGAACCGGAGAGGGCGCGGGCCCTGCTCACCGAGGCACGGGCCCTGGAGAGCGCCCTGAAGGACGTGACACCGGGCGATTCACCGGTCGACCTGGCCGACGTGATGGGCCCGATGTTCGACCTCATCGGCCTGGACCGCCTTCCGCAGATGTCCGCCACGGATACCGATGGCCCCGTGGACCACCGGGAGGCACCGGGGACGGACCACGCCTCCGGTCCCGTACCCGGCTCGGAGCCGTCCGGGGCCGACGACGACGCCCAGGAGCCGGGGCGCGGTGCCGGTGTCCTGCTCGGGCCGCTCGCCGCCTTCGCGGACGGGCTCCGCTCCCGCCTCGCCGGCCGCGAGCCCGCCGCGGGCTGGGACGACCTCGTCGGTTCCACGTGGATGCGCGCCAACGGCGAGATCGGCGCGGCGGCCCGCGAGATCGGCCGCGGGGAGCAGGGAATCGGCCCGGCGCTGACACACCTCGAAGCGGCCGTCGAGGCGATGACCGGGATCACCGACCGGGGCAGTGACCAGACATCCGCCGAGCACGGTCTGTCCATCTTCGAGGGCGACATCAGAGGGCTGGTCGAGCTGATCCTCTGCACCCTCGAAATGCGCGAGTCAGCGGCGCGGATCGCGGAGCGGACGCGGCTCATGGAAGAGAACCTACGAGCGCAGAAGGCGGGACAGGCGCCCGGCCTCGACGGCCTCCCCGCCCTCGACCACACGGTCCGGGCCCCCGAAGTGGCGCGTACCGCCGAACTGCTGGAACGGGGCCGTGGCCTGCTGCTGGCACGCCGCATCGAGGCCCGCGCCGACATCAGTGATCTGCGGGCCGCGTTCCCGGAACTGGCCGAATCCTTCCAGCGGTTGACCGACCGGCTCGACTCCCGTTCCGAGCCTGACGCCGGGACACCGGGGGCTGCCGAGTGGGCCCGCCTCGCAGCCCTGCGCGCGTCGAACGAACTGGACGATCTCGTACGGCACATCCGCACCCGGCCGGGGTTCGAGGGCTTCCTGCGGCCGCTGACCACGGAGGGGTTCAGGGCGCTCGCCGCCGATGGCCCCATCGTTGTCCTCAACCACGGCAAGAACCGCTGCCACGCCCTCGTCATCACCCAGCAGTCGGTCACCTCGCTGCTCCTCGCTCCCGGGGCCGACGAGATCACCGACGCGGCGCGCCGGCTGCGCGACGCCGTCGACGCGATCAACGCCCGGGGGATGTCCCGCCCCTCCCCGCTTCGACTCGTCGCCGCGGGCAGGACGGTCCGCGAGACTCTGGCGTGGACCTGGCACCGGATCGTGCGCCCGGTCCTGGAGTCCGTCGGGCCGGTGGAACCCACCCCCCGTGACGGCTCGTGGCCGCGCGTCTGGTGGGTGGCGACCGGCGCGTTCAGCGCCCTGCCGCTCCATGCGGCCGAATGCACGGCGCCCGACTGCCCGGAGGACGGCTGCGGCGCCGCCCTCGACACCGTGATCTCGTCGTACGCGCCCGGGCTGCAGACCCTTGCGTACGCGCGAGCACGCGCCCGGCAGCGCGATACGGCCGACCACGGCAGCGCGCTCCTCGTGGCCGCGGCCGAGGACGATCTCCCCGGCGTGGCGGCCGCGGCGGCCCACGCGGCCGAGCTCCTCGGTGCCCGGCCACCGCTGATCGGCCCGGCCGCCACCCGCGAGGCCGTGCTCGCCGCGCTGCACGAGGCCTCGTGGGCGCATTTCGGCTGCCACGCGGCGTCGGACCCGGCGGAACCCTCCGGTGCCCTGCTGCATCTGCCCAGTGGCGAGCCGGTCTCGGTCCTGGAAATCTGCCGGGTGCGCCCGCGCTCGGCACAGCTCGTCTTCCTCGCGGCCTGCGGCACCGCTCGCGCGGCCGAACGCCTGGTGGACGAGGCCATCCACATCACGAGCTCCTTCCTGCTTGCGGGCTTCCCGACGGCGGTCGGCACCCTGTGGAAGATCGACAGCATGCACGCGGACCAGATGACGCGGGACTTCTATCGCCGCACGACCGCCCCGGACAGCCCCAATGCCGCGCACGCGCTGCACGAAACGGTCCGCCAGCTGCGACGCCGCATCCCGGACAAACCACATATATGGGCAACATACGTCCATGCGGGGGCATAGCCCACGATCCCCCTCGGGAGCCCCATACCCCGCCCTGCCCCTGCGCACCGATACGGACCACGCCTCCCGCTTCGCCCCGTCACTCCACGTGCTCGGAACCGGCTCAGAACTTGCTCGGAACTTGCCCGGATCGGGAACCCGGAACGACATCGCTCATGGCCGCACCGCGCTTCCGGACAGTGCGCCCGGGGATTCGTCTCACGCATGACTCATGCGCTGCACGCGGGACAGTGCCCGGAAGCCTCCGACCTGGACCTTCTGGAGCCGGTGCACGCTCACGAGCCGCTGAAGAAGGCGGGTAAGCTCACGACACGTGACTGCTGTGTCTGCGAAGCCTCGCATCCCCAATGTCCTGGCCGGCCGCTACGCCTCCACGGAGCTGGCTGTCCTTTGGTCCCCCGAGCAGAAGGTGAAGCTGGAACGTCAGCTGTGGCTGGCGGTGCTGCGCGCCCAGAAGGACCTCGGGATCGAGGTACCCGACGCCGCTCTCGCCGATTACGAGCGCGTCCTCGACCAGGTCGACCTGGCCTCCATCGCCGAGCGCGAGAAGGTCACCCGGCATGACGTCAAGGCCCGCATCGAGGAGTTCAACGCTCTCGCCGGCCATGAGCAGGTCCACAAGGGCATGACGTCCCGGGACCTCACCGAGAATGTCGAGCAGCTCCAGATCCGGCTCTCCCTGGAACTGATGCGTGACCGCACCGTGGCCGTGCTGGCCCGGCTCGGCCGGCTGGCCGGCGAGTACCGCGAGCTGGTCATCGCCGGTCGCTCCCACAATGTCGCCGCCCAGGCCACGACGCTCGGCAAGCGCTTCGCGACAGCGGCTGACGAGCTGCTGGTGGCCTACGGCCGGCTGGAGGATCTGCTGGTCCGCTATCCGCTGCGCGGGATCAAGGGACCCGTCGGCACCGCCCAGGACATGCTCGACCTGCTGGGCGGCGACGCCGGGAAGCTGGCCGACCTGGAGCAGCGCATCGCAGGCCACCTCGGCTTCGCACAGGCATTCACCTCCGTCGGCCAGGTCTACCCGCGCTCGCTCGACTACGACGTGGTGACCGCGCTGGTACAGCTGGCCGCCGCTCCTTCCTCGGTCGCCAAGACGATCCGGCTGATGGCAGGCCACGAGCTGGTGACCGAGGGTTTCAAGCCCGGTCAGGTCGGCTCGTCCGCGATGCCGCACAAGATGAACACCCGCTCCTGCGAGCGCGTCAACGGTCTGATGGTGATCCTGCGCGGCTACGCGTCGATGACCGGCGAGCTGGCGGGCGACCAGTGGAACGAGGGCGATGTGTCCTGCTCCGTGGTGCGCCGGGTGGCGCTGCCGGACGCGTTCTTCGCGTTCGACGGTCTGGTGGAGACCTTCCTGACGGTGCTCGACGAGTTCGGCGCCTTCCCCGCCGTGGTCGCCCGTGAGCTGGACCGCTACCTCCCGTTCCTCGCCACCACCAAGGTGCTGATGGGCGCGGTCCGCGCGGGTGTCGGGCGTGAGGTCGCCCACGAGGCGATCAAGGAGAACGCGGTCGCTTCCGCCCTGGCCATGCGTGAGCAGGGCACGGAGCGCAACGAGCTGCTCGACAAGCTGGCCGCCGACGAGCGCATCCCGCTGGATCGCGCCCAGCTGGACGAGCTGATGGCCGACAAGCTCTCGTTCACGGGCGCAGCCGGTGACCAGGTCACAGCGCTCGTCTCGCGGATCGAGGAGATCACGAAGCAGCACCCGGAGGCTGCCGGGTACGCGCCTGGCTCCATCCTCTGATGTCGCGCGACAGCGGACGATGACACCCGAAGAGCTCCAGGCCGCCCGTGGCCGCACTGTTCCCGATGTGGCCGCGGGCGGCCTTCGTGTGCTGTTCTGCGGAATCAATCCGAGCCTGATGACTGCTGTCACGGGCCACCACTTCGCTTTCCCCGGCAATCGTTTCTGGCCGGTACTCCATCTGTCGGGTTTCACATCGCGGCAGTTGAGGCCCGCCGAGCAGTCCGAGCTGCTTCAGCACGGGCTGGGCATCACCAACGTGGTCGCCAGGGCCACAGCCCGTGCCGACGAACTCACCGCCGAGGAATTCCGCGCCGGGGGAGAAATCCTCACCGCCAAGGTGGAACGGCTACAACCGCAGTGGCTGGCGGTCGTCGGCATCACGGCCTACCGGACGGCGTTCGGTGAACGGCGGGCCCAGATCGGGCAGCAGGAACGGACGATCGGCGGAGCCCGCGTCTGGGCTCTGCCCAACCCCAGTGGCCTCAACGCCCACTGGACCGCTCAGACAATGGCCGCGGAGTACGGACGGCTCCGCAGTGCTGTCGCCGCGGGGTCTCCCACCAGCGCCGCCGAGAGCTGAGTCCTCAGGCGTCGCGGCGTCGGAGCGCCCACCATCCGGCCAACAGCGTGACCGCGGCCCAGCCGGCGGTGACGGCGAGTCCGGTCCAGGGGCCCAGGCTGCCTTCCGGGTGCTGGTGAAGCACCAACTGTCCGGCCCGGTCCGGCAGATAGCCGGCCGCACCGCCGGCTACGTCCCCGACGACGAACGAGACGATCAGGATGAAGGGGATGAGCAGACTGAGCACGGCAATCGCGCTGCGCAGCAGGACGGTCAGCCCCGCCGCGAACAGTGCCATCAGCGCCAGGTATATCGCTCCTCCGAACGCTGCTCTCAGGGCGCCTGGTTCTCCGAGGCCGATGGCGTACTCCCCCATAAAGAGCTGCCCCACCAGGAACGAACTGAAGGTGGTGAGGAGGCCGACTGCCAGCGCCGCTCCTCCGATGAGCGACATCTTGACCGTGTAGAAGTGGGTGCGGCGCGGAACCGCCGCGAGTGACATGCGCAGCGCGCCGTTGAGATACTCGGACGAAATCGCCGTCGCGCCGAAGCTGATGGCCGCGATCTGGCCGAAGTTCAGCGCGTAGAAGGCGCCGAATACGAGTTCGGCGTCCGCGTCGGCCGCCTCGGCCTGACCGACAGTGGCGAAAGTCAGCACGGTGACGACCATGGTGACGAGGAATACGGCAATCAGGGATCCCGCGACGGATCGCAGCGATCTGATCTTGATCCACTCGGAGTGCAGGACTGTGGTTGTCGACATGGTCAGGTCTCCTGAGGTGTGGTGTGCGCGGCGGCGGAAGCGAATTCGGCGGCACCAGCGGTGAGATCCAGGTAGGCCTGTTCCAAGGTGGTCTGCTCGTCCACGAGCTCCAGGACCGCGATGCCCTCCCTGGCTGCCATCGCTCCGATCTCCTGAGCCTTGACGCCCTCGACGGTCCACCGGCCGTCCTCACCCTGCGCGGCCCGGTAGCCGTCGCGTGCCAGGACCTCGCCGAGCCGGGCGGATTCCGTCGTGCGCATCCGCACCCTGGGCCGGCTACGGGAGTCGAGGAACTCCTGCATCGGCAGGTCGATGAGGAGCCGGCCGCGCCCGAGCACGATCAGATGGTCGGCGAACGACGACGTCTCGTTCATCAGGTGACTGGAGACGAGCACGGTGCGGCCCTCGCGGGCGAGCCGCTTCATCAGCTCCCGGATCCAGACGATTCCCTCCGGATCCAGCCCGTTCGACGGCTCGTCCAGCATGACCACGTCCGGGTCACCGAGCAGCGCCGCCGCTATGCCGAGCCGTTGGCGCATGCCGAGAGAGAACGTCTTGATCCGGCGTCCGCCCACCTGCGCGAGGCCGGCCTCCTCCAGCAACTCCTCGACTCGGCCGCGGCCCATGCGGTTGCTCGTCGCGAGCATCAGCAGGTGGTCGCGGGCCGTCCGCGAACCATGAGCGGCCTGCGGATCGAGGAGCACCCCAACCCGGCGCAACGGCTCGTTGAGGGTCGCGTAGGCCTGACCGCCGACGGTGGCGGAGCCGCCTGTGGGCCGGTCCAGCCCGATGACCAGGCGCATGGTGGTGGACTTGCCTGCACCGTTGGGCCCGAGGAATCCGGTGACCCTGCCGGGCCGCACGCTGAAGGTGAGATGGTCCACGGCGCGGGTCCCGCCGTAGTCCTTCGTGAGCTCGTGGACATCGATACTGGTCATGTCCTCAGCCTGGCCGCCCCGCCGGCGACGGTCCTCCCCCGCAGGAGTGGATCATCTCCCTCTCTCGGGGGAGCCGCCGGGCCCGAGCACGCTGGCACGATGAGCAGCATGCTCCGCTTCCTCCGCCCGTTGACCGCGCAGGTCACCTACACCCGCTGGCTGCATCTGCTCATGCCGTCCGCCGCCGTGAGCGTGTGGATGTTCATCTCGATGGACACGCCGTGGGTCCCCGTCGTCCTCGCGGCGCTGGTCGGCCTGATACCCGGCATGCGGCTCGCGGAGGGGGTCCAGGCGCAGCTCCTGCTCACGCCTGCGGAGCGCGGCACCCCCGAAGCGACCATCTCTGTCGCACCCTCCACTTCCTGGTCCGAGCGCTGGCGGACCGCGCTCTGGCTGGAGGTGCGGCTGCTGTGTGCGGGGCTGGCCGGTCTCGCGACGGTGTGGCTGCCGGCCACGACGGTCGATCTCGTCCGCTCGTCGCTCGGTTCGAGACCGAGCGACGAATGGTTCGCCACCGGCCTCGGACCGCACTGGTGGGCCGCGCTCCTCGCGCCCGTCCCCCTGCTGATCATGTTTCCGGTGATCGTGGGCTGCGGGGAGCTGATCACTGCGGCGGCCCGCTGGCTGCTGGGGCCGACACCCGTCCAGCGACTGACCGTGCTGGAGGAGCGCACCGAACAGCTCCTGGAACGCAACCGGATCGCGCGCGAACTGCACGACTCGATCGGGCACGCCCTGACGGTGGCCGTGGTGCAGGCAGGGGCCGCCAGAGCGGCGCGCGACCCGGAGTTCACCGAACGGGCGCTGGTGGCGATCGAGGAGACCGGCCGCTGCGCGCTCGAAGACCTGGAGCGGGTACTGCGGGTACTGCGCGAGTCCGGTACGCCGCCGGGGCAACGGCCGTCCCTGATCGAGGCGGACCGATTGCTGGACTCCGCGCGGGGAGCCGGGGCCAGAGTCGATGCCGAGGTGTCCGGTCCCCTGGAGCAGGTACCGGGGTCGGTGTCGCGTGAGGGGTACCGCATCCTTCAGGAGTCCCTCACCAATGCCCTGCGGCACTCGCGGGCCTCCCCCGTCCGGGTCCGGATCAGCGTGGCGGAGGGTCGTCTGGAGTTGGAGGTGACCAACCCGTTCACGGGTCCGACCGGTACACCCGGGGGTGGAACGGGGCTGCGGGGGATCCGGGAGAGAGCGGCCCTGCTGGGCGGAATCGCCAAGACAGGCCTGTACGAAGGGAAATGGATGGTGCACGCGAGCCTTCCACTGGAGCACATACGCTGACCTGATGCCGGTTACCGTTCTTCTCGTCGATGACGAACCCCTGGTCCGCGCGGGTCTGCGCGCGGTCTTGGAAGCCCAGCCCGATATCGAGGTCGTCGGTGAGGCGGGAGACGGGGCCGCGGTGATCCCCTTGGTCCGTCAGCTGCGGCCCGATGTCGTCGCGATGGATGTCCGGATGCCGCTGATGGACGGGATCGAGGCGACCAGAGTGGTGCTGCGCACGGTGCCGGATCCGCCGAAGATCCTTGTGGTGACGACATTCGAGAATGACGAGTACGTCTATGAGGCGCTGCGTGCGGGGGCGGACGGTTTCCTCCTGAAGCGGGCCCGGCCCGCCGAGATAGTGAACGCGGTGCGGCTGGTGGCGGAGGGCGAGTCCCTGTTGTTCCCGGCGGCGGTCCGGCAGCTGGCCGCCGAGTACGGGACGAACAGGGCGCGCGAGGCCATGGACCGGGCTTCGCTCACCGAGCGCGAGGCCGCTGTGCTGCGGCTGATGGCGCGGGGGCTGTCCAACGCGGAGATCGCGGACAGGCTCGTGGTGGGGGTACAGACAGTAAAGACCCATGTCAGCGCCGTACTCGCGAAGTTGGGCGCCCGCGACCGCACGCAGGCCGTCATCGCCGCATATGAGTCCGGCTTCGTCGCACCCAGCTGAGCCGGGACCGCACCAGGAACAGAGCCGGACCGGGGCAGAACCACAGCACAGCACCGAAGCCAGGCCGAAGCCGGACCGGAGGAGGGCTACAACACAGACCGAAGCCAGGGCAGAGCCAGGCCGAAGCCGGGCTGAACGCGGGCCGGCTGCGGGACGGGCCCGGACCGGAATCGGGCGTGGGGCCGGATGGTCGCGGTCCTTCGCGGGCGGCGTCGCGTCCCGCGGTCGCCCCGTCCCTGTGCAACGAGTACCATCCGCCTGACATGCGCACGAGCTGGGAGGACACACCGTGGGCCGGCTGACCGGTGGGGACCCGTCGTTGCTGCGTCGGATCAATTCCGCGGTGGTACTGCACGCCCTCAGGGGCGCCGGTTCCCCGACCCTCACGGACCTGACGCGGATCACCGGGCTTTCGCGGCCGACGGTCGAGGGCGTCGTCGAGGGGCTCTTCGAGGCCGGCCTGGTCGTGGAGTCGGCGCCCGACGGCGCCGAGGCACGACGGCAGGGGCGCCCGGCCAGGCGTTTCCGGTTCCGCGCCGAGGCCGGGCACCTGCTGGGCATCGAGATCGGCCCGCACCGGGTCTCGGCGCTGCTGTCGGGCCTGGACGGCCGGATCATCGGCGCCGGCTCACGTGCGGTGTCCGAGACCGCCTGTGCCGACGACCGCCTCGACAAGGTGCGGACCGTGGTCGCCGAGGTCCTGCGGCGGACGGGTGTGGCCCGCAGCAGCCTGCGGGCGGTCGGGGTCGGCAGCCCCGGCATCGTGGAGGCCGACGGCACGGTCAGGCTGGGCACCGCGCTTCCGGGCTGGACCGGCCTGGCCCTGGGTGAGCGGCTTCGGCGGTCCTTCCGCTGCCCTGTGCTCGTGGAGAACGATGCGAACGCCGCAGCGGTCGCGGAGCACTGGAAGGGCGCGGCCACCGAGTCCGACGACATCGTGTTCGTGCTGGCGGGGCTGAGTCCGGGGGCGGGTTCGCTGATCGGCGGACGGCTGCACCGCGGCTTCGGCGGTGCGGCGGGCGAGATCGGTGCGCTGCATCTGCTCGGCCGTGACGTCACACCGGAGCGGCTGCTGTCCACGACGGACACACCTCTGGACCCGCTCGACGAGCATGCGGTGGCCGCGGTGTTCGCGAAGGCGCGGCACGGCGACGAGCAGGCGCAGGCTGCGGTCGAGCGCTTCATCCAGCGGCTGGTCCACGATGTCGCCGCGCTGGTGCTGGCGCTCGATCCTGAGCTGGTGGTCGTCGGAGGGTGGGCGGCCGGACTGGACGGGGTGCTCAACCCCCTCCGCGGTGAGCTGGCCCGCTACTGCCTGCGGCCCCCACGGGTGGCTCTGTCACTGCTCGGCGAGGCGGCTGTGGCGACAGGGGCGCTGCGGCTGGCGCTCGACCACGTGGAGGAGCAGTTGTTCGCGGTGGAGGGAACGGTGACGGCCCGCCGCTGAGCGCGACGGGCCGTAGGGCGCGAGTCCCGGCGCACCCGCCGGGAGGCAGCCGGCCAGGAGACAGCCGGTCAGCAGGAAGCCGGTCGGTGAACAGCCGGTCAGTAGGCGGCCGGTCGGTGAACAGCCGACCGGGAGGCCCGGCCGTCAGGAGGCCTGGCGCTCCTGGTCGTGGTGGCTGATCTCCACGTCGCCCGAGTCACCGAAGGTGAGCCGGCACGTGTCGGCCCGGTAGGTGGCGATGGAGACGGCCGCCGTGCCGCCCGCGGCGAGGTAGCGGGTGGTGACGACGAGGACCGGGGCCCCCGGAAGCCGGTCGAGCTCCTTGGCATCGTCCGCGCGGGCGGAGCCGAGCTCCACCGAACGGTCCTGCCCGTCGAGCCCGAGCCGGTGCAGTTCACGCACGACACCGCGGGCCCTGGCGGAGCCGGACGGGGCGTCTATCGCGGAGAGCTCGGGAACGGAGGACGACGGCACGTACAGCAGCTCCGCCGCGACGGCCTGCCCGTGGGAGACGCGGATCCGCCGCACGACGTGGACGAGCTCGTCGCCCGCCACGTCGAGCACCTCGGCCACCGCGGCAGGGGCGGTCGCGGCCCGGCAGTCCACCGGCTGCCACGCCTCGCCCGCGCCGCCTCCGCTCCAGTCGTGCTGAGCGGTGGAGACGGCGACACCCACGCGCGGCGGCGCGACCGTGGTCCCGACCCCCCGCCGGCGCTGCAGTCTGCCTTCGAGTTCGAGCTGCTCCAGCGCCTGCCGGAGCGTGGCTCGGGCGACGCCGAACCGGGCGGCGAGCTCCCGCTCGTTGGGAAGGATCTCCCCCACCGCAAAGTCCGAGTCGAGTGCCTCACTGAGCACGGTCTTCAGGTGCCAGTACTTCGGCTCCGGTACCGATTCCAGCTGCGTGGTCCCCACCCTTGTCCTCCGCAATCGCCCAGCGGCTTTTCCGCGACGTTATTTATTAAAGGTTCCTGTCTTAACGTTGCGACCATAGGACGGCGCACCCCCTTGGTCAAGACCAATCCTTAGCCGGTAACCCTGTGAAACGAGGCGCTGTCGCAGAGCGTTCACAGGGCGTTCGCGGACCGGTGAGCCGTACGCAGCACAAAGCCCCACGTCCGGGCAGGTCCGTGGGGCTTCAAGAACGTTCCGCGCACTGATGGCCGACGACGGTGACCGGGCGGCGACTTCACGCAGGAGCAGCCGGAACAAGATGCACGGAAATCAGCGGGAACGCGAAGAAATCACGCGATTGCGACAGGCGACGGATCCCGGCGATCACACGTCGTCGAATGACGTGAGTTTGTCGGGGTTTCGAACGATATACACGCACCGGACAAGCCCGTCCCGTACATCCACTTGCATGACGGAATCAGGCTTGCCGCCGATGAGGACCAGCAGCGCCGGCCCGCCGTTCAGCTCAAGGCTCCGGATCTCCACGTCCGGGATCGGCTCCTGTGCGACGGCGAGGAGGAAGCGGCTGACCTTGTCCGCGCTCTCCAGGATCCGCAGGGGCGCCTTCGACTTCCCGCCGCTGTCACCGACGAGGCGTACGTCCGGCGCGAGGAGCGCGAGCAGCGCATCGATGTCTCCGCCCGCGGCCGCCGCGAGGAAACGCTCCGTCAGGTCGCGGCGTTGGACGGGATCGACGTCGTAGCGGGGCTTGCGCTCCTCCACATGGCGTCGGGCCCGCCCGGCGAGCTGGCGGACGGCGGCCTCCGTCCGGTCGA
The DNA here is from genome assembly GCF_042887885.1 of Streptomyces sp. NPDC057900. Taxonomy (NCBI): domain Bacteria; kingdom Bacillati; phylum Actinomycetota; class Actinomycetes; order Kitasatosporales; family Streptomycetaceae; genus Streptomyces; species Streptomyces sp. NPDC057900. Next base: position 171,711 of record NZ_JBHVOI010000006.1, on the reverse strand, counting down.
GTGTCGTGGCGATCTCGCCGTACGGAAAGCCGAAGGCCTCACGCAGCACGAAGACGGCGCGCTCCAGCGGGGACAGCGATTCGAGGACGACGAGCACCGCGACGGAGACGGAGTCGGCGAGCACGGCCCGCTCCACCGTATCGGGCACCGCGGGGCCGAAGTCGGTGACGAGGGGTTCGGGCAGCCAGGGCCCCACGTACGCCTCGCGCCGCGACCGGAGCTGGCGCAGGCGGTCGATGGCCAGCCGGGTGACGGTCCTGACCAGGAAGGCGCGCGGCTCGCGCACGTCCTCCCGCACCACGGTCGACCAGCGGAGCCACGCCTCCTGGACCACGTCCTCCGCGTCGGCGATCCGGCCGAGCATGCGGTAGGCGACCCCGGTGAGCACGGGTCTGTGCTCTTCAAAGACGTCGGTCACGATGTCGGTTGTCACCGCCCCATCCCAGCCGACGGGCCGCACGCTGTCCAGTTCGAATCGCGAGGACCTCTTGAACTCCAAGCTACCTGACGGTAATTGTTGTTGACGACTTGTCTAAGTCGTCGACAGGCGCGGCCGCCCCGTGCCGGAATATCCGGGAGCGTCCCCATGGCAACCACGGCCTCGTTCACCGTCGGCACACCCGCCGGGCCCCGGCCCGTGTCCGTCGCGTACGAGCGGACGGGTGCCGGGGAACCGCTGCTGCTCCTCCACGGCATCGGCCACCACCGCCAGGCCTGGGACCCGGTGGTCCCCGTCCTCGCCGTGGAACGGGACGTCATCGCCGTCGACCTGCCGGGCTTCGGCGCCTCGCCCGCACTGCCCGACGGTCTCCGGTACGACCTGACGACCGTGGCGTCGCTGCTGGACTCCTTCTGCGAGGAGCTCGGCCTGGACCGCCCCCATGTCGCGGGCAACTCGCTCGGCGGGCTGCTGGCGCTGGAGCTGGGGCGCGAGAAGCGCGTGCGCTCGGTGACGGCGCTCTCGCCCGCCGGGTTCTGGACCGAGCGCGAGCGGCGCTACGCCTTCGGCACGTTGCGCGCCATGCGGCTGGCCGCCGGTTCCATACCGCTGCCGCTCATAGAGCGGCTCTCCCGCACGCCGGCCGGCCGGGCGGTGCTGACGAGCACCATCTACGCCCGGCCCGGCCGCCGTTCACCTGAGGCTGCGGTACGGGAGACGGTCGCCCTGCGCGAGGCCACCGGCTTCCACCAGACGCTGGCCGCCGGACGCGATGTCATGTTCACCGACGACGTGCCGGGGCTGCCGGTCACCATCGCGTGGGGCAGCGGCGACCGGCTGCTCCTGCGCCGCCAGGGGATCCGGGCCAAGCAGACCCTTCCCGGTGCCCGGCTGGTCCGGCTGCCCGGCTGCGGCCATGTCCCGATGAGCGACGACCCCGCTCTCGTGGCGCGGGTCGTTCTCGACACCAGCCGCTGAATCCGGCACGGGCACGGCCCCACGCCGGTTCAGGACACCCGAGCCGAAGGCCACGCCCAGCCCGACCAGGCAGCTTCCGGCGGCCTGCGCGACACCGTAGGAGCCGGTGCCGACCAGGGGGGCGGTGAGCGCGGCGGAGACCGGGACCAGCCCGCAGAAGAGCGTGGCGCGCTCGGCGCCGATGCGCGCCAGGCCCATGTACCAGCAGACGAACCCGATGACCGTGACGACGGCGGCCTGCCACAGGAGCGCCAGCGCCTCACCGCCCGTGGGCATCGGCAGGAAGCCTCCGCCGTCCAGCAGCAGACCCAGTACGACCGATTCCACCGCGGCGATCACACAGACCGTGGCGGACAGCAGCCGCGGACCGAGCGGACGCAGAACGGGTACGGCGATGACCGCGAAGCCCACCTCACCGGCCAGCGCGCCGACGGAGCAGAGGATGCCCGCCAGGTCGGTACGGCCCCAGCCCTGCACGGTGAAGGCTCCCGCGGCGACCAGCCCCGCCGCGTAGAGCACGGGCCGCGTCGGCCGGCGCCCGTCCAGCAGCGGCACGAGCACCGCCACGACGATCGGCGCGCACCCGACGAAGACGCCCGGAACAGCAGGTTCCGCACTCCGCTCCGCGGTCAGGACGGCCAGGTTGAAGCCGACCATTCCGACCGCCGCGAGCAGGGCAAGGCGCGCCCACTGGCGGCCGCTGAGTGTGCGCAGCGTGGCCGTGGGCGGGGGCGCTCCGCCCCGTCGCAGCAGAGGCAGGAGCAGCAGCCCAGCCAGTCCGTAGCGCAGCGCCTGGCCGCCCGCGTACGGGTAGTCGCCGAGGACACTGTTGGCGGTGAAGGAGGCACCCACGAGGATGCAGGCGAAGGCGGCGAGCAGTGCGCCGCGCAGAGAGGTCGAATTCATGGTGCCAACGCTATGGAGCGCGGCGGTCCGGTTTAAGGTCCACTTCCATGACGTCTTCGGGGACCAATCCAGGACCGGACAGCGACGGCGGCGGGGGCGACGGGGACGGGGAACCGGTCTCCGCCGCGTGGGAGCTGCTGCTTCCGGCAGCGTCCGCCCCTGCGCGCGGTCGCGGTCGCGCCCTCCAGTCGGCGTTGCGCGACGCCGTCCGGTCGGGCCGCCTGACGCCGGGCACCCGGCTTCCGTCCAGTCGTGAGCTCGCGGCCGATCTCGGTGTCTCACGGGGTCTGGTCACCGAAGCGTACGAGCAGCTGACCGCCGAGAGCTATCTGCACAGCGGGCGCGGGGCGGGCACCTGGGTGAGCGGATCGGTCCGGGCCGCCGCGGACCGGGCCCGCGATCTCGCGCCGCGCGGACCCGGCACCCTCGTCGACTTCCGGCCCGGTACGCCGGACCTCTCGCTCTTTCCGCGCAGTGCCTGGGCCGCCGCTCACCGTTCGGTGCTCGGCAGGCTGGCGCACAGCGCCCTGGGCTATCCCGATCCACGTGGGCTGCCCGAGCTGCGGGTGGCGCTGGCCGCCCTGCTGGCGAGGCGTCGCGGGGTGGTGGCAGATCCGGAGCGCCTGCTGGTCTGTTCGGGCGTGGCGCAGGCGACGACGCTGCTCGGGTTCGTACTGCGTGAACGCGGTTTGCGCACCGTCGGTGTCGAGGATCCGGGGAGCCCCGAGCACGCCATGCTCTTCGCCTCTACGGGCCTTGCCACGGACCGGCTGCCGCTGGATGACGAAGGGCTGGCCATGGAGCCGCTGACGCGCTCCGGGGTGCGTGCCGTGATGACCACACCGGCCCATCAGTTCCCCACCGGGATCGCGTACTCCGCCGCCCGCCGGAGCCGGCTCCTGGACTGGGTGAGGGAGGTGGACGGGGTGATCATGGAGGACGACTACGACGGTGACTTCCGCTACGACCGGGCGCCCGTCGGAGCGCTGCAGGGGCTGGATCCGGAACATGTCGTGTACACCGGGTCCGTGAGCAAATCGCTGGCACCCGGTCTGCGGCTGGGGTGGCTGCTGGCACCGGCGTCGATGACGGAAGAGATCGTCGACCGCAAGCGCACGATGGATCTCGGAAATCCTGCCGTCGACCAGGCGGTTCTCGCCGATTTCGTCACCCGGGGCGGCTATGACCGTCAGCTGCGGCGCTGCCAGCGCGCCTACCGGGCGCGCCGCGACACCCTGACCGCCGCGCTGGCCGAGCACTTCCCCGGTACCGAGGTGAGCGGTATCGCCGCCGGGCTGCACATCATCGCCCGGCTGCCCGAACGGTACGGTCCAGAGGCCGGTTTCGCCGCCCGCGCCGCTGAGGCCGGAATCGCGCTGCGGCTGATGAGCGACTGCGGAACCGTGCGCCCGGCGGACCGCTCCGTGAGCCTGGTGCTGGGTTACGCGCAACTGGCACCGGTGGACATCGCGCGCGGGGTACGGCTGCTGGCGGAGGCTCAGCAGGGCTCGCGCCGAGAGGAACGCCCACCGCCCGGGGCAGCACGGGGCGTGGCTCGAACACCCCGGCCAACCGGCCAAAAACCGACGATAGGCGACTAGATCCACACTTAACCCATCGGTCACAAGGCGTTCGTGATCAGGCAACACCGCTGCGTCACAGTGAAGGCATGACTGATGTGACATCCGCCAGGAGCGCCCGCCGCCCCCACCACTGGCGTCGGGATCTCATCGAACTCGCCGCCCTGTTCACCGCGGTCGCCGTGGCCGACGCGATCGCCAACCTGATCGGGCACCAGCCGGACGGGCCGTATCTGCTCATCGCCTCGGCCCTGGCGCTGACCGCGACCGCCGCGTTCCACACCTGGTGGGCTCGGCGGCACAGCCACGCCCCGCCGCCGGATACCGACGGGGCGACCGGCCCCGACGCCGCCCCGCCGCCGGCCACGGCGGCCGTCCACCTGAACCCGGGCCCGGCATCAGCGCCGGCACCGGCAGCCGGCACCGATTCCGCCGGGACGACGCTGTGGCGGATGCGCACCACGGTCAGGGACGCGCCCGGCAGCCTGGCCGCCCTCTGCATCGTGCTGGCCCAGCACCGTATCGACATCCTGACCCTGCAGACGCACCCGCTGGCCCGGGGGACGGTCGACGAGTTCCTGCTGCGCGCACCCGCCGCGCTGCCGGCTTCGCGGCTGACCCGCGCGATCTCCGACGCCGGCGGCAGCTCCACCTGGATCGAGCGCGCCGACGCCCATGACCTGGTGGACGCCCCGACCCGGGTGCTCGGCCTCGCCACCCGTACCGCGCTGGACGCCGCGGAACTCCCGCTCGCCCTGCGACAGCTGCTGGGCCGGTGCACCATCCACTCGCTGCCCGCCGTCTCGGTCACCGGACGCGCCACCGGGGAGACCGCGCCCGTCGAAGGGGTGCTGGAGGAGACGGTGATGCGGCTGCGTGATCCGTCGGGCGGCGTCATCACGGTGGAGCGCCCCTATCTTCCGTTCACGCCCACCGAGTTCGCCAGGGCCCGCGCCCTGGTCGAGCTGGATGCCCGGCTCGGCCCCCGGGTCCCGCGCAGCGAGCACGTGCTCACCCTCCCCGAGGGCAACGAGATCACCGTGCGCCGGGCGGACCACGCCGACCTCGAAGCGGCCCGCGCCATGCACGACCGCTGCACCGAGCAGACGCTGCGGCTGCGCTACCACGGCCCGGTCCGCGACGCCGACCGCTACCTCGACCACCTGCTGAGCCCCCGCTTCGGCCGCACCCTCGCCGTGCAGACGGCCTCCGGGCGGCTGGTCGCCCTCGGCCATCTGCTCTGGGACGGCGACGAGACCGAGGTGGCCCTCCTCGTCGAGGACGACTGGCAGCGCCGGGGCATCGGCTCCGAGCTGCTCGCCCGGCTGGTCGCGCTCGCCGTCGAGGCCGGCTGCGAGAGCGTCTACGCCGTCACCCAGGCGTCCAACACCGGCATGGTCGCCGCCATGCGCGCGCTCTCGCTGCCGCTCGACTACCAGATCGAGGAAGGCACGCTGGTGATCACCGCCCGGCTGAGCTCGGCTCCGGAACGGTCCCTGCCGCTGCCCCCGCACCTGCGGGCACATCACTGAATCCCTGACGTACCACGGGCTCCTCGCCGCTGAGCGCCTGGCAGAGATCGGCCCAGAGGTCCTCGACGTCCTCCAGGCCGACCGACATGCGCAGCAGCCGGTCGCCCACCCCCGCCGCCCGCCGGTCTCCTTCATCCACAATGCGGTGGCTGATCGAGGCGGGGTGCTGGATCAGACTGTCCACGCTGCCGAGACTGACGGCGGGCGTGATGAGCCGTACCGCGGCGATGACCCGGTGCGGGTCCCCGAAGACCTCGAAGGACACCATCGCGCCGCCCAGTTCCGGGTAGTGGACGCGGGCGATCCGCGGGTCGGCGGCCAGCCTGCGGGAGAGTTCGGCGGCGCTGGCGGACGCGGCGCGCACCCGGACCGGAAGCGTGGAGAGACCGCGCAGCAGCAGGTATCCGGCCATCGGATGCAGCACCCCGCCGGTGGCGAACCGCACCTGGCGCAGCCGGGCGGCGAACTCCTCGTCACAGGCGACGACTCCGCCCATCACGTCCCCGTGGCCCCCCAGGTACTTCGTCGCACTGTGCAGCACGATCCGCGCCCCGTGCTCGACGGGACGCTGGAGAACCGGGGTCGCGAAGGTGTTGTCGACGAGCAGCGGCACGGAGCCGCAGGAGTGCGCGACCGCCCGGACATCCACTTCCCCGAGCGTCGGGTTGGCCGGTGTCTCCACCATCACCAGGCCCGTGTCTGGGCGGATCGCGTCGGCGATGCCCGCCGGATCGGTCCAGGTCACCTCGGTGCCGAGCAGCCCGGCGCCGAGCAGATGGTCGCTGCAGCCGTACAGCGGGCGGACGGCCACCACGTGGCGCAGTCCGATGCTCGCGCGGGCCAGCAGGACGGCGGTGAGCGCGGCCATCCCGCTGGCGAACGCCACGGCGCTCGCGGTCCCTTCGAGCCGGGCCAGGGCCGTCTCGAACCGGGCGGTGGTCGGGTTGTCGAGCCGGGCGTAGACCGGCGGCCCGTCGAGCCGGGCGCCGGTGGCGGCGAAGGAGTCGATCCGCTCCGCCTCCGCCCTGGAGTCGTACGAGGGGTAGGTGGTGGACAGGTCGATCGGCGGGGCGTGCAGGCCGAGAGCCGCGAGATCGTCGCGTCCGGCGTGTACGGCTTCGGTGGCCAGCGCCCTGGACCGGGTTGTCGTCGAGGGCGCCATCGAGGCTTCGGTGTCCATGTCACTACTCTGAACAGCTGCCGGGATATCCGTACCAAGGGCCGTGCTACGTTCGGCAGATGACCGATTCCATCGCCCTGGACACGGTGGATCTGCACATTCTGCGCCTGTTGCAGAACGATGCACGGACCACCTACCGGGATCTCGCGGCCGAGGTCGGGGTCGCCCCCTCGACGTGCCTGGACCGGGTCGCCCGGATGCGCCGCACGGGCGTCATTCTCGGCCATCAGCTGCGACTGGACCCGGCCAGGATGGGACGCGGTCTGGAGGCGCTGCTGTCCGTCCAGGTGCGGCCGCACCGCAGGGAGCTCATCGGCCCGTTCGTCGACCGGATCAGGACATTGCCGGAGTCCCGGGCACTGTTCCATCTGACCGGACCGGACGACTATCTGGTGCATGTGGCCGTCACCGATACCGCTGACCTGCAACGGCTGGTGCTGGACGAGTTCACCTCGCGCCGCGAAGTGGCCCGGGTGGAGACCCGGTTGATCTTCCAGCAGTGGGAGTGCGGACCGCTGCTGCCGCCCGCCGCGACCACCGCCCGGCCGCCCGCGTGTCAGGTCTCCGAGCCCGGTTGATGGTGACGCGGAGCCCCTCTCCGTATGAGGATGTCCACATGTCAGACACTCCCAGCAGCGCACTGCCCCGCCAGGTCGCCGACGCCTACGTCGACGCGTTCATCCGGCTCGACCCGATCTCCGGCACCTTTCTGGGTGTCGCGGAAAGCTCGCGCCGCCTTCCCGACTTCTCCCCCGCCGGCCAGGAGGAACTGGCCGCGCTGGCCCGCGCCACACTCGCCCGGCTCGACCGCGCCGAACAGCTGCCCGGCGCGGCCGACGACGCCGAACGGCGTTGCGGCCGCCTCCTCCGCGAGCGGCTGACCGCCGAACTCGCCGTCCACGAGGCCGATGAGGCGCTGCGCGCCGTCTCCAACCTGCACTCCCCCGCGCACTCGGTCCGTGAGGTGTTCACGGTGACGCCCACCGAGTCGGACGAGGACTGGGCGGCGGTCGTCGACCGGCTCCGCGCCGTTCCGGCCGCGCTGGCCGGTTACCGCGAGTCCCTCGCGCTCGGTCTGGAGCGCAAGCTGTACGGCGGTCCGCGCGCCACGACCACCTTCATCGGCCAGCTCGACGAGTGGATCGGGGACGGCTCCACGGGGTTCTTCCAGGACTTCGCCGCCGCCGGTCCGGCCGCGCTGCGCGACGACCTCGACGACGGAGCCCGGCAGGCCACGCAGGCCCTGGAGGAGCTGCGGCAGTGGATGCGCGAGGTGTACGCCCCCGCCGTCGAGGGCGCGCCAGAGGTGGTGGGCCGCGAGCGGTACGCCCGCTGGTCGCGCTACTTCAACGGCACCGACCTCGATCTCGACGAGGCGTACGCGTACGGCTGGGCCGAATACCACCGGCTGCTCGCGGAGATGCGGACCGAGGCCGAGAAGGTGCTGCCCGGCGCGGGTCCCTGGGAGGCGCTGGCCCATCTCGACGTGCACGGCAAGCACATCGAGGGCGTCGACGAGGTCCAGGCCTGGCTGCAGGGGCTGATGGACGAGGCGATCGAGGCCCTGGACGGCACGCACTTCGAACTGGCCGAGCGGGTCCGCAAGGTGGAGTCCCGGATCGCTCCGCCCGGCGGCGCCGCCGCGCCGTACTACACGGGCCCGTCCGAGGACTTCTCCCGCCCCGGCCGCACCTGGCTGCCGACCATGGGCGAGACCCGGTTCCCGGTGTACGACCTGGTCTCCACCTGGTACCACGAGGGCGTTCCCGGTCATCACCTCCAGCTCGCCCAGTGGGCGCACGTCGCGGAGAGCCTCTCGCGCTACCAGGCGTCCATCGGCATCGTCAGCGCCAACGCCGAGGGCTGGGCGCTGTACGCGGAGCGGCTGATGGACGAGCTGGGCTTCCTGCCCGACGCGGAGCGCCGCCTGGGGTATCTGGACGCGCAGATGATGCGCGCCTGCCGGGTGATCGTGGACATCGGCATGCACGTGGAGCTGGAGATCCCGGCGGACTCCCCGTTCCATCCCGGTGAGCGGTGGACGCCGGAGCTGGCCCAGGAGTTCTTCGGCAACCACAGCGGCCGGCCCGCCGATTTCGTGGAGAGCGAGCTGACCCGCTACCTCTCGATGCCTGGGCAGGCCATCGGCTACAAGCTGGGTGAACGCGCCTGGCTGCTCGGCCGGGAGAACGCCCGCGCGGCGCACGGGGACGCCTTCGACCTCAAGTCCTGGCACATGGCCGCTCTTTCGCAGGGGCCGCTGGGTCTGGACGACCTGGTCGACGAGCTCTCCAAGCTCTGACCGGTCCGGCGGGCCGGGCCCGGAACCGGGCCCGGCCCGCCGCCGTCAGCAGCCGCAGTCCCCGGAGCCGGCCGGTGCGGTGAGCGGGTCGGCGGCGCGCCGTCCGTGCCCCTGCCGGGTCTCGAAGGCGAAGCCCTCGCGCACCCAGTACTCGAAGCCGCCGAGCATCTCCTTGACCCGGTAGCCGAGTTGGGCGAGGGCGAGCGCGGCACGGGCCGCGCCGTCGCAGCCGGGACCCCAGCAGTAGGTGACGACGGGCACGGCCGGATCGAGCAGTCCCGGCGCCCGCCCGGCGATGAGCGGTGTCGGCAGGTGGACCGCGCCGGGAATGTGCCCCTGGTCCCAGGATTCGGTGGAGCGGGAGTCGAGGAGTACGAAGCCGGGGTCCCCGTCGGCCGCCAGTGCGGCGGCGACGTCGGAGACGTCGGCGTGGAAGGCGAGCGAGGCGCCGAAGTAGGCGGCTGCCTCGGCCGGAGCGGCGGGCGGCACCCGGAGTACCGGGTTGTCCGCGGTGATGGCGGGCGGTGGAGTCATGGTCGAAAATCTATGACCGGCGGCGCCCCGCCGGAAGAAGAGATCCCCGGCACCGGACTTGATCCGCCGGGCGTTCCCCTGTTCTCTCTGTGTATGACCGACTATTCCCCGGACGACACCGACTGGCGCATTCTCGATGTCCTCCAGCGTGAGGGGCGCGCCACCTTCGCCGACATCGCCCGGACGGTCGCGATGTCGTCGAGCGCCGTGACCGAGCGGGTCCGCAGGCTGGAGGAGGCCGGGATCATCAGCGGGTACGCGGCGGTGGTCGATCCGGACCGCCTCGGACTGCCGATCCTCGCCTTCGTCCGGCTGCGCTATCCGAACGGCAACTACAAGCCGTTCCACGATCTCGTCGCCGCCACGCCCGAGATCCTGGAGGCCCACCATGTCACCGGCGACGACTGCTTCGTGCTGAAGGTGACGGCCCGCTCCATGAGCCATCTGGAAGCGGTGTCGGGCAGGATCGGCGCCCTGGGGTCCGTCACCACGAGCGTCGTCTACTCCTCGCCGCTGCCGCGCCGGGCGGTCAGCCGCTGACTCCGTCCGCCGCCCGGTGGCGTACCGCGGATCCGTGGCGCTCCTTCTCCACTTCGAGCTGGGCCGGAATGCGCCGGCGCAGATCCGCGACATGGCTGACAATGCCGACGCTGCGGTCCCGCTCCCGCAGCGAGTCCAGCACGTCGAGCACTTCGTCGAGCGTCTGGTCGTCCAGGCTGCCGAACCCCTCGTCGATGAAGAGGGTGTCCAGCCGTACGCCGCCGGCCTCGTCGGTCACCACGTCCGCGAGGCCGAGCGCCAGGGCGAGCGAGGCGAAGAACGTCTCGCCCCCGGACAGCGTGGCCGTGTCGCGTTCCCGGCCGGTCCAGGCGTCGATGACGTGCAGCCCGAGACCGGCCCTGCGGCCGCCGGTTCTGGCATCGGAGTGGACCAGGGTGTAGCGGCCCGACGACATCCGCCGCAGCCGGGCCGTGGCGGCCGCGGCCACCTGTTCGAGGCGGGCCGCCAGTACGTAGGACTCCAGCCGCATCTTGCGTTCGTTGTCCGCCGAGGTGCCGGCGGTGAGTCCGGCGAGCCGCGCGATGCGCTCGTACTCCTCGCGCACCGGCCCCAGTGCCCGCACCTCTTCCGCCGCGCGCCGGGACAGCCGGCCGAGTTCGGCGCAGCGTTCCCGGGCGGCGGTGTGGGCACCCGCCCCGTCCCGCAGCAGCCGCTCGGCCCTGTCGTACAGCGACTGCGCGGCGGCGGGGTCTGCCGGGGGACGGCCGGCGGCGGTGCGGGCGTCGGCCTCCGCCAGCCGGTCGGTGACGGCCGCGGACTCGGCCTGCCAGGCGTCGATCCGGTGCTGGAGCGCCCGCTGCCGGGAGTCGGGGAGCATCGTCGCGGCGGCGTCCTGCGGAGTGTCGAAACCGGCCCGGAACGCCGCGTCCGCGAGCCGGGCGTCGGACTCCTTCAGCCGGGCCGCCGCGCTCTCCTCCTCACGCAGAGCCTCGGCCGCCTCCACGAGCAGCGCGACCCGGCGCTGCAGGAGGGCGGCGTGCTCGGTGACGCTGCCGGATCCGCCGCGCGCCTGGGCCAGCACCTCTGCGAGGGCCGCCTGTTCCGCGTCGAGTCCCTCGCGCCGGGAGGTGCGGGCCGCGGCCCGGCGTTCGGCCTGCTGCCGGTCCCCGGCCCGTTGCTCCTGCTCGCGTTCCGCGGCCGCGAGGGCCTCGCGCGCCGCGTGCGTCCCGGTGGCGGTCCGGTAGGCCTCCGCGTGCTCCCTGGTCAGGGTGTCCACGAGATCGGTGAGCGCTCCGACGGTCGGCTCGCAGGCCGCGTCCGCCGTCTGCCCTTCCGGGTTGTCCGCGGCCTCCGCGCGGGCGGCCGCATACCGCTCGCGTACGGCGCCGAGCGCGTGTTCCGCCTCGGTGCGCGCCTGCTCTGCGCGGCGGTGGGCGGCCTCCGCGGCGTCCTCCGTGGCCTGGTCGACGTGTCCGTCCCCGGCCCGTGCGGGCTCCGGGTGGCCGGCCGATCCGCAGACCGGGCAGGCCTCGCCCTCGACCAGTTCCCGGGCGAGCTCGGCCGCGATGTCACGCAACCGCCGCTCGCGCAGGCCGAGCCAGGTCTCGCCGGTGGTGAGCGCGTCCTCCCGGGCCGTGGCCAGGCGGTCCTCCGCCTCCGACACCCGCGCGGCCAGCGTGTCGCGGCGCCCCGCAGCGTCGAGTCGGCGTCGGGCCGGGTCCAGCCGGCCGGCCAGCAGTTCGGCGCGGGTCGCCGCTTCCTGGGCCGCCTCGATGCGGGTGTGCAGCCGGTGCCGGGTGGTCTCCCAGCCGGCCAGCCAGCTCTGGGCGTCCCGGATCAGTTCGTCGTCCGCCCTGGCCTGCCGTTCCAGCGCGGCCCGTTCGCTGTCGATCTCGGCGCTGCGATGCTCGGCGCGACGGGCGGCGTCCAGCGCGCCGAGTTCCTCGCGGAGCCGTCGTTCCAGCGCGGTCAGCTGTTCGGCGCCCGCGTCGGCCAGCTCGCCGGGCAGCCCGGCCCGGGAGCGGTCGCGGGCCGCGCCCGCCCGCCGGTGCGCCCGCCCGGCCTCCTCGCGAAGCTCCAGCGCGGGGGCGACGAGATCCGCCTTGCGGGCACGTCGCAGCCGCTCCCGCGCCTGGTCGTGCTCGTACCGCCCGGCCTCCACCTCTGTGGCGCGCCGCCGGGTCTCCGCGTACCGCTGCTGGAGCCCGGCCAGTTCGCGCTCGGCGTCCAGGGCCTGCCGGGCGGCCGACTGCCGGGTCTCGGCCGCGGACAGCACGCAGGCCGCGATGTCGAGCCGTTCCCGGGCGCCGCTGCGGGCGGTCGCCGCCCATTCCAGTACGGCGTCCGCGAGCCCCGGTTCGCCGGGCTGGATGCCGGGCAGCGGGTGCTCCTCGGCGGCGGGCCCGGCCGCCTGGGCGATCCGCTGGGCGACCGCGAGGATCCGTTCGTCCCCGGCTCTGACCTGGGTCCCGGCGGCCCGGCGCAGCTCCGCGAGGTGCTCCTCGACCGCGGCGAAGCGACGGGTGTCGAAGAGCCGGCCGAGGAGCTTCCCGCGCGCCTCCGCGTCGGCGCGCAGGAAGCGGGCGAAGTCGCCCTGCGGCAGCAGGACCACCTGACAGAACTGGTCCCGGCTCATCCCGATGAGCTGGGTGATCTCCTCGCCGATCTCCTGGTTGGACCGGCTCAGCGCCCGCCATCCCTCGCCGGGGACGTACTCGCGCAGCCGGCTCTGCGCCTTCTCCGTGGTGTAGCCGTCGCCCTTCTTCTTGGGGCGGGGCTGGGCGGGGCTACGGGTGATCTCCAGCCGGCGCCCGCCGACGGTGAGTTCGAGCAGGATCTCGGTCGGCAGGTCCGCCGGGGCGTGGTCGCTGCGCAGCGAGGTTCCTGGGCTCTGCCGGGCGCCGGGCACGGCGCCGTAGAGGCCGTAGCAGACGGCGTCGAGGACCGAGGTCTTGCCGGCGCCGGTCGGTCCGTGCAGCAGGAAGATCCCGGCTGCGGAGAGCGCGTCGAAGTCGATCTCCTGAGTGGCGCCGAACGGTCCGAAGGCCGTGATGCCGAGTCGGTGGAGCCTCACCGGTTCACCTCGCGCACGCCGTCGTCGACGCGTACGTGGTCGAAGGCGCCGCGCAGCACCGTCCGCTCCGACTCGTCGATGCCGTACCCGCCCCGGACATGGGCCACGAAGTCCTCCGCGATGCTCTGGTCGTCGCGTCCCCGCAGCCGCTCGGCGTAGGAGGTCCGCGGGTCCTCCGGGTCGCGTTCCGGTTCGAAGGCGAGGGCGAGGGTGTGCGGGAACCGCTCGACGAGGCGGGCCATCGGCTCGGCCGGGCGGACCGGATCGGTGAGGGTGGCCTCCACCCAGGAGTGCTCGTGCCGTTCGAGGGCGGGGTCGTCGAGGAGGGTGTCGAGCCGGCCGGTGAGCCTGGCGAGCGGGCGGGGCACCGGGCAGTCGATCCGTTCGGCGGTGACCGCACCGGTACCGTCCAGCTCGATCAGCCACATGGTCTTGCGGTGGCCGGACTCGGAGAAGGAGTACGCGAGCGGGGAGCCGGAGTAGCGGACCCGCTCGGAGACGGTCTGGCAGCCGTGGAGGTGCCCCAGTGCCACGTAGTCGACGCCGTCGAAGACCCCGGCGGGCACGGCCGCCACGCCGCCCACCGTGATGTCGCGTTCGCTGTCGCTCGGCTCGCCGCCCGCGACGAAGGCGTGGGCGAGGACGACGGACCGGGTGCTGTCCGGCCGTGTCGCGAGGTCCGCGCGGACCCGGTCCATGGCGGCGCCCAGCACGGCCTCGTGCCCGGCCCGCTCCGCCCGGAACTCGTCCTTGACGAGGGCGGGCTCCAGATACGGGAGCCCGTAGAACGCCACGTCGCCGTGCGCGTCCGGGATGACGACGGGGGTGGCGCAGTGCGCGGGGTCGGTGCGCAGATGGATGCCGGCGCGTCCGATGAGACCGGCGCCGACGCCGAGCCGGCGGGCCGAGTCGTGGTTCCCGGAGATCATCACGGTGGGTACGCCGGCCTCGGCGAGCCGGTGCAGCGCGTCGTCGAAGAGCTGGACGGCGGAGAGCGGCGGCACCGCCCTGTCGTACACATCACCCGCCACGAGCACGGCATCGACCTCGTGGTCACGGACCGTCGCCACCAGGTGGTCGAGGTAGGCGGCCTGGGCTTCGAGCAGCGACACCCGGTGGAAGGAGCGGCCCAGGTGCCAGTCCGATGTGTGCAAAATCTTCAAGACCAGGCTCCGACCTGCATGTTTCGTTTCCTCCACCCGTGCGGCCGCGGCCCCCGCGCTCCGGAACGGGCCGGACCTCGCGGCCGGTGTCCGTCACACCGGCGCGGCCCCGCGCCCGCGCTCCCGCACCACAGTACTCAGGCGTCCCCGTACGCCTTTTCGCCCAGCTCCAGTTCCGCCTCGCCCGCCGTCGCGTCGGCCAGCCAGCGGCGGAACTCCTCCACATCGGCGTCCGGCAGCCCGATCTCGATGGTCACCGCCTCCGCGTACCGGACCTCGCGCACGCTGCGTCCGGTGGCCCGCAGTTCGTTCTCCAGCCGCCCGGCCCGCTGGTGGTCCACGGTGACCGTCGCGATCCGGAACCGCTGCCGGGTGAGGGTGCCCAGCGCGTCGAGGGCCTCACCGACCACCCCGCCGTACGCCCGGATCAGCCCGCCGGCACCGAGCTTCACGCCGCCGTAGTAGCGGGTGACGACGGCGACGACGTACCGCATCTCGCGGCGCGTCAGCATCTGGAGCATGGGAACGCCCGCGGTGCCGCCGGGCTCGCCGTCGTCACTGGCCTTCTGTACGGAGGCGTCGGCGCCGATCACGTACGCGAAGCAGTTGTGGGAAGCGGCCGGGTGTTCCCTGCGGACGCGTGCGACGAAGTCCTGGGCCTCCTCCTCGGTGGCGGCGGGGGCGAGCGCGCAGATGAAGCGCGAGCGGTTGATCTCGGTCTCGTGCACGCCCGCGCGGGCGACTGTCCGGTACTGCTCCTGCATCCGGCCAGCCTATGCGCAGCCCCGGGAATGGCCGGGGGCGGCCGTCCGTTGTGACGATCATGTACGCAGACACGGAGACGATCCGCAGGATTCTGACCGGGACGGGCGACACCTGGGCCGTGGTGGGGCTGTCCGACAACCGCTCGCGCGCGGCCTACGGGGTGGCGGAGGTGCTCCAGCGCTTCGGCAAGCGGGTGGTGCCGGTCCACCCCAGGGCCGAGCGGGTGCACGGCGAGGACGGCTACGCCTCGCTGGCCGAGATCCCCTTCCCGGTCGACGTGGTGGACGTCTTCGTCAACAGCGGGCTGGCCGGGGCGGTGGCGGACGAGGCGGTCGCGATCGGCGCCTCCGCGGTCTGGTTCCAGCTGGGAGTGATCGACGAGGAGGCGTACGAGCGCACCAGGGCGGCCGGGCTCGACATGGTCATGGACCGCTGCCCGGCGATCGAGATCCCCGCGCTGAACGGCTGAGTGCACCCGGCGGCCAGATGTGCGGGGTATCACATTCCGCTCCTGGCTGGGAGGATGACCGGCTGTGAGTACTGCCTACGTCCCGAGCGTGTCCGCCGTCCCCCACAGCCGGGCCCGCCTGTCCCGTCAGCTCGCCGCGCTGGGCATCGAGCGGGGCGGCGTCCTGATGGTGCACGCGTCACTGAGCGCGGTGGGGGCGGTCGACGGCGGCGCGGACACGGTCGGTGCCGCGCTGCGGGAGGCGCTGGGTCCGGAGGGCACCCTGGTGGTCCCTTCCTTCACCCCGGAGAACTCCGACACCTCCCCGCAGTACCGCGCCCGGGTCCACGGCCTCGGCGAGCGGGAGCGGGAGGCCGTGCGGGCGGCGATGCCCGCGTTCGATCCGGCGATCACGGCGGCCCCGTCGATGGGCCGGCTCTCCGAAGCGGTGCGCCGTTCACCGGGCTCGGTCCGCAGCGCGCATCCGCAGACCTCCTTCGCCGCCCTGGGCCCGCTGGCCGGCCACGTGGTGGCGGACCACCGTCCGGACTGCCATCTCGGCGAGGACTCCCCGCTGGCCCGCCTTCACGAACTGCGGGCGCAGGTCCTGCTGCTCGGCACCGGATTCGGCTCCTGCACGGCGTTCCACCTCGCGGAGTACCGGGTGCCCTCGCCGCCCCGCCGCACCTATCGCTGTGTGGTGCGGGACGGCGGCGGGCGCCGGTGGTGGGAGTACGAGGACGTGGCCCTGGACGACGGCGACTTCGCGCGACTGGGCGAGGACTTCGCGCGGTCGGACCGGGGCGCCGCCGTTCGCACCGCCGCGGTCGGCTCCGCCACGGGCCGGCTGTTCCGTTTCCCGGCGGCGGTCGCCTTCGCGATGGGGTGGTTGCCGGCGCACCGGGGCCGCGGAGTCAGCCGCCGATGCCCAGACCGGCCACGACGGCAGCCCCCGGGAGCGCCGCCAGCGCCTTGCCCGGCATGATCAGCTTGCCCCGTCGGCTGCCGCTGCCGATGAGGACCCATTCCTGGTCCACGACGGCGGGGTCGATCAACAGGGGCCAGTCGGCGGGGAGTCCGACGGGGGTGATGCCGCCGTACTCCATTCCCGTGTCGCCGACCGCCGTGTCCATCGGGGCGAACCGCACCTTGCGGGCGTCGAGGTGCCGGCGGACGACTCCGTTCACGTCGACGCGGGAGTGGGACAGCACCAGGCAGGCGGCCAGGGTGACCTCTCCCCCGCGCTTTCCGGCCACGACGACACAGTTGGCCGAGCAGTTCAGCAGATCGGCCCCGTGGTGCTCGACGAACGCCGCCGTGTCAGCGATCTCGGGGTCCGTGTCGACGTGGATGATCTGCTCGGCGGGGAACCCGCCCCAGCCCTCCCGGACCGCTGCGGCCACCGGGGCGGTGAGCAGTTCGAGGCGTTCGACCGCGGGGCAGGCGTCCTCGAAGGAGCCGATGGGTGCGCGCATGCGTGCACGCTAACAGCCGCGCTCACCGGACCGGTTGGACGTCTCATCTGACGGGCGGGACGGACACGGCCATGGTGACTTCGACGGGCTCCGGGCCCTCGTTGCGGTAGGCGTGGCGGTGGTGCGCCTCGAACGTGGCGGAGGTTCCGGCGGGGACGGTGTACGAGGCGCCGCCGACGACCAGGGTGAGTTCGCCCGTCGTGACGTGGAGCAGCTCGACGGTGCCCTCGGGGTGCGGGTCGGACGCGCTGCCTTCACCGGGCGCCAGCCGCCAGTGCCAGAGTTCCAGCGGGCCGCGGGCCTCGGTGCCGACCAGCAGGGTGGTGGCGCTCCCGGCCTCCGTGGACCACATGCGTACGGCCTGGTCCGCGGGGACCAGCCGGACCGGGGAGCCCTGCTCGTGGTCGAGCAGGGTGGTGATGGCGACGCCGAGCGCGTCGGCGAGCTTGACCGTGGTGCCGACGCTCGGGTTGGTGCGGGCCTGCTCGATCTGGATGATCATGCCGCGACTGACCCCGGCGCGGGTGGCGAGGGCGTCCAGAGTGAAACCCCGCTCCCCGCGCCAGCGCTTGAGGTTGCGCGCGAGGGACTGGGTCAGCTGGTCGAGATCAGTCACATTCCGTCCAATATTCTGGATGCCGGAGACGAAAATACTGCACTACGGTGTGGTGTACCCACCGTTCATCGCACTGTACTGCGAGGCCCTCGCGTGCCGCGCTGTTCGCTGTGTCCGCCGGGGGGCTCCTCGCGGCCGGGCACCCTCAGCTCTCGTCGAGCTCCGCCACGGCCAGCAGCTGTTCGGGCGTCACGCCCTCGGGGATCGGCACCGGGGCCGGCGTGCGCAGGGGCGGCTGCCAGCCCTTGTCCGGGTCCCAGCTGCGTACGACGCGGGCGGGGGCGCCGGCCACCACCGCGTGGTCGGGCACCTCGCCGCGGACGACCGCGCCGGCCGCCACGACCACGTTGCGGCCGAGCCGGGCGCCCGGGAGGATCACCGCTCCGGTGCCGATCCAGCAGCCGGGGCCGATGGCGACCGGTTCCATCCGCGGCCACTGCCGGCCGACCGGCTGATGCGGATCGTCGTAGCTGTGGTTGGTCGAGGTGATGTAGACGTACGGCCCGCAGTAGGTGTCGGAGCCGATCGTCACCGTGGTGTCCGCGACGACATGACTGCCCCGGCCGAGCACCACTCCGTCGCCCAGGGTCAGGATCGGATCGGCGCCGAGGTCCAGATCGGGCATGAGGCCCGCCGTGAGGGTGACCTGTTCGCCGATGACGCAGTGGTTGCCGAGCTCGATCCACCGTTCCCCGAAGACCGTGCCCTGCGGGAAGGCGAGCCGGGTGCCCTCGCCGATCCGGCCGAACCGCAGCCCGCCGGGGTGCGTGGCCGTCACCGCGCCCGCCTCCCGGACCCAGCGCCAGCAGCGGTGGACGGCCCCCGACAGGGCGCGCCGCCGCCAGGCGGTCAGGGAGGAGACCGTGTCTCTGTTCTTCGGCACCCGCACACGGTAGTCGGGGCGCCCGGAACCGGTATCCGCACCGGCCTGTGATCTTCACCCCACCCGGCCGCCGGCCCTCGTACCCGTCGCATACGGTTTCCCCGGCGGAACCGGACGGCGCCCGGCCGGAGGACCGCGACCCACAGCACCGGAGCACGGAGGAACGCGCGATGGCAGAACAGGCGTTGATCACCGCAATGGGAGGTCAGGAGCCGGACATCGACCCGTCCGCCTTCACCGCACCGACGTCGGTCGTGATCGGTGAGGTCACCATGGCGGCCGGTTCCAGCGTCTGGTACCACGCGGTGCTGCGGGCGGACTGCGGTCCCATCGTCATCGGCGCCGGTTCAAACATCCAGGACAACTGCAGCGTCCACGTCGATCCCGGTTTCCCGGTCACGGTCGGCGAGCGCGTCTCCGTCGGGCACAACGCGGTGCTCCACGGCTGCACCGTCGAGGACGACGTGCTGATCGGCATGGGGGCCACCGTCCTGAACGGTGCGCACATCGGCACCGGTTCGCTGGTCGCCGCCCAGGCACTGGTCCCGCAGGGGATGCGGGTGCCGCCGGGCTCGCTGGTCGCCGGTGTGCCCGCCAAGGTGAAGCGGCAGCTGACCCAGGAGGAGCTCGACGGCGTGAAGTTCAACGCGGTCGGCTACGTGGAGCTGGCGAAGGCACACCGCGAGGCGTTCGAGGACTGAGCGCGGGTCAGTCGGCCGCCGGTACGGTCCCCGGTTCGGGCGCGGGCTGCGCGGCGGACCGGGCGGCCGCCTTCTTGGCCCGGTTCCTGACGACCAGCATCGAGCCGAGTCCGATGAGGACCGCGATCGCCAGTCCCAGGTACGAGAACCGCTTGAGCCAGTCCTCCGCGACGACACCCACCGAGTAGATGACGGCCGTGGTGCCGCCCGCCCAGACGATCCCGCCGAGCACGTTGGCGATCAGGAACTTCCAGTACGGCATGTGCAGGACACCGGCGAGCGGTCCCGCGAAGATGCGCAGCAGTGCGACGAAGCGGCCGAAGAAGACCGCCCACATGCCCCACTTCTGGAACGAGCGTTCCGCCGTGGCGATCTGGCTCTCGCCGAAGTGGCGGGGGAACTTGCCGCCGAGCCAGGCCAGCATCGGACGTCCGCCCTTGCGGCCGATGGCATAGCCGATCGAGTCACCGATCACCGCCCCGGCCGTCGCGCAGGCACCCAGGATCCACGGGTTGATGCCGTCGTGCCCCGCGGCCAGCAGAGCCGCGCTGATCAGGACGACCTCGCCCGGCAGCGGGATGCCGAGGCTCTCCACGCCGATGACGATGCCCACCAGGAGGTAGACGCTGATCGCGGGGACGGTCTCCAGCCATTCCTGGATGTGCAACGCCGGTTCCTCCGTAGTGATGTCCTGTCGGCCGCCGGACAGCTCCCTCGGCGCACGGAGGTAACCCTACCGGCCGCGCGGGCGGCACCGACAGCGAGAAGGGCCGCCCCCGCACCCCTTGCGGGCGGGAGGCGGCCCTTGTCGGGACGGCCGGAATCAGGCGTTCGGGCGCAGCGTCCAGACCACCGTCATCTCGCCGGTCACCGCGCCGTCCGCGCGCTGGATCCGGATGGCCACGGGGAACTCGGGGCGCTTGCCCTCGTCCAGTTCCGCGACGACTTCGGCCACCGGCCTGCCGAGGGTGGCGGTCGCGGTGACATCGCCCATGGCCAGCTTCTGGTAGCCGATCTCCGCCTTCACCGCGAGCGGGACGGCGCGCGTCAACTGGTCCCCGAACGCGGCGATGACTATCGCGCCGCTCGCCGATTCAGCCAGCGTGAACATCGCCCCGGCGTGCGGTCCACCGAGATGGTTGTGGAAGTCCGCCTGGTCCGGCAGGCGGACCACCGCGCGTTCCGCGGTGGACTCCAGGAATTCGAGGTTGAGGGTCCGGACCATCGGAACCGTCGCGGCGACCATCTCGCCCGCGGTCATCTGTTCAGCGCTCATGGGCCAGATGTTACCGGCCGGTAGTCATATTTGGCCATGCCCCCGGGATCATCGGGTCCGCACCCGGTCATGTTCTTCACCGTCCGCTCACGGGGGCGGCCGTAGCCGCCCGTGCGGCGCACCTCTATCGTTACTCGCCATGTGGCCAGGACAGCAGCCGCCCGGGGGCGAGCAAAACCCGCAGGACCAGAACCAGAACCCGTATCAGCAGCCGGGTTACCAGCAGCCGAATCCCTACCAGCAGCCGGGGTACCAGCAGCCCGGCGCGTCCGGGCAGCAGCCCGGATACGGCTACCCGCAACAGGGTCAGCCGGGGCAGCAGCAGGGACAGCCGGGCTACCCGCAGGGCAATCCGTACCAGCAGCCGACCGCTCCGCAGTACGCGGTTCCCGGCCCGCCCGGTCCGCCCCAGCCCGGCAACGACAAGAAGAAGACGACCGTCGTCGCCATCGTCGCGGCGGTCGCGGTCGTGGCGGCCGCGGTGGTCACCGGTGTCGTCGTGATGAACAAGAAGGACGACGGCAAGGACGGCAAGAACGTCGCCGACGACAAGAAGTCGTCCGCGCCCGCCAAGCCCTCCGGGTCCGCGTCGTCGCCGGAGGAGAACCCGCGCGGTGGCGAAGACGACGCCAAGCCGCTCATCGCCGGCTGGAAGGTGGTGACCAACCCGAAGTGGGGCACGCAGTTCGACGTGCCCGGCGACTGGGAGGTCTCGTCCCCCACCACGTCCTCCTTCTTCGAGGACGACAAGAAGGGTGACGGCTCACCGCTGATCGGCTTCACCGCACCCGCGGACCTCAAGAGCAAGTGGTGCGTCGACGACTCCGACCACGACGGCATCAAGGAGAACAGCAGCCTGGCCGGCACCGGCACCCGCGGCGCCGAAGGTGCCACGGACGCCGATGTGAACGCCAGGAACGAGGCGGGCACCTGGGTATGGGCCGCCTACGCGCAGCACATGCCGAAGAGCACCATCAAGATCAGCAAGCCGAAGCAGTACACCACCAAGTCGGGTCTGACCGGCAGCCTGGTGACCGCCAAGGCGCCCAACGTCACCAAGAAGAAGAAGTGCGACACGGACGGCAAGTCCATCGCCTTCACCTTCAAGAACAGCGACGGGGCGTTCTCCTCCTGGGTTCTGTACGGTGCCGACTCCGTCCCGGACGAGCTGCCGGACACGACGATCATGAAGATCCTGAGCACCGTGCGCCTGGTGAAGATCACCAAGTCCTGACGCTCCGCGGCAATCCATTTGGCACGACGGGGTCAAGCCAGCGATAGTCCCCTGGTGACAGCCGCCGACCTCGCACCCCCATCGGACCGCCCCTCCCGGGCGGGCCGCAATTACCGGCTGCTGACCGCCGCCGCGATCATCACGGGCCTGGGCACCAACGGCGCGCTGATCGCGGCGGCGTTCGCGGTTCTGGAGTCGGGCGGCGACGCCGGTGACGTCGGGCTGGTGGCCGCCGCCAGGACCGCGCCGCTGGTCCTCTTCCTGCTGATCGGCGGGGCGGTCGCGGACCGGCTGCCGCGCCACCGCGTGATGGTGGCGTCCAACACCCTCAACTGCGTCTCGCAGGCCGTCTTCGCCTGGCTGGTCCTGACCGGTGACGCCCGGCTGTGGCAGATGATGGTGCTCACCGCGCTCTGCGGCACCGGGCAGGCCTTCTTCAACCCGGCTGCCGAGGGCATGCTGATGTCCACGGTCAGCGCAGAACAGGCGAGCCGTGCCTTCGCCCTCTTCCGGATGTCCATGCAGGGCGCCGCCATCGGCGGTGCGGCGCTCGGCGGCGCCATGATCGCCGCGATGGACCCCGGCTGGGTGCTGGCCATCGACGCGGCCGCCTTCGCGGTGGCCGGGGCGCTGCGCTCCTTCCTCGACGTGAGCCACATCCCCGCGCGCGAACCCGGTGGCGGGCTGCTCGCCGATCTCCGGGACGGCTGGCAGGAGTTCGTCGGCCGCACCTGGCTCTGGGCCGTCGTGGCGCAGTTCTCCGTGGTGGTCGCCGCGGTCGGGGCCGCGGAGGCGGTGTACGGACCGCTGGTCGCCAGGGACGAACTCGGCGGCGCCCGCCCCTGGGGCCTCGCGCTCGCCGCGTTCGGCGTCGGCACCCTGGGCGGGGCGGTCCTGATGATGCGGTGGAAGCCGCGGCGGCTGCTGCTGGCCGGAACGCTCTGCGTCTTCCCGCTGGCCCTGCCCTCGGCGGGGCTCGCCGTGCCCCTCCCGGTGGCCGGACTCTGCGCGGTGATGTTCGTCAGCGGCGCCGCCATCGAGGTGTTCGGCGTGTCCTGGATGACGGCCCTGCATCAGGAGATTCCGGAGGAGAAGCTGTCGCGGGTCTCGGCGTACGACTGGTTCGGCTCGGTGGCCATGGTGCCGCTCGCCACCGCGCTCGCCGGTCCGGTCGAGTCGCTCGTCGGGCGCAGCCAGGCGCTGTGGGGCTGCGCCGCGCTGGTCGTCCTGGTCACCGGCGCCGTGCTGTTCGTGCCGGACGTGCGCAACCTGACCCGCAGAACCGCCCCCACAGAGGTGGTGGCGAAGGGCGCCCCGGCGTCAGCCGATGCCGAAGGAACCCTCGGGCGGCTCGGGTGAGTCGACCGCCTCGTCGTCACCGACCGGCCCGGCGCCCCTGACGAGGCGGGCCACGTCGGCGCCGTACTCGACGCGGGCGGGGAACGCGTCGGCGGCGCAACGGCGGATCAGCGCGGCCGTGTCGAACGGGGTGCGGGAGGCGACCAGGACGACGTTGCCGAAGCGCCGGCCGCGCAGCACGGCCGGCTCCGCGATGATCGCGAGCTCCTCGAAGACGGCCGCGAAGGTGGCCAGCTGCGGGCGCAGGAAGTCGAACGGCGCCCCGTCCGCGAGGTTGGCGGCGTAGACCCCGTCGGTGCGCAGCGCACGTGCCGCGGCCCGCGCGTAGGGCAGGGTGGTCAGGTGGGCGGGCACCCGCGAGCCGCCGAAGACATCCGCGACCAGGAGGTCCACGGAGCCGGGCGAGGTCGCCTCCAGGTGTTCGCGGGCGTCCGTGCCGTGCACGGTGATCCCGCTGCCGGCCGGCAGCGGAAGGTGCTCGGCCACGAGGGCGAGCAGGCCCCGGTCGGCCTCCGCGACGTGCTGCCGGGATCCGGGGCGGGTCGCCGCGACGTAGCGGGGCAGGGTGAGGGCGCCGCCGCCGAGGTGCAGCACGTCGAGCGGTGCGCCCGGTTCCGCGACGCGGTCCACGACGTGGCCGAGCCGCCTCGTGTACTCGAACTCCAGGTGTTCCGGAGCGTCCAGGTCGACGTACGACTGGGGCGCCCCGTCGACGGTCAGCAGCCAGGCCCGCTCCCGGTCCACGTCGGGGAGCAGTCTGGCGGTGCCCCGGTCCACGTCGCGGATGACCGGTATCGACTCGTTCACTCCCCCATTGTGCGGTGCCCGGACGGCTGTTCATGACCGCTGCACCCCGCGCCCGGTCCGTCTCCCGCGGGTTCGGGAGACGGACCGGGCCGTGCGGCGTTACGGCTCCGGGCTCAGAGCAGGCCGGTGACCGTACCGGCCCCGATCGTGCGGCCGCCCTCGCGGATCGCGAAGCCGAGGCCGGTCTCCAGCGGTACGTCCCGGCCAAGCTCGACGGTCATGGTGACCGTCTCACCGGGGCGCGCCACCGCCGCCGCGCCGAGGTCGAGGTCGCCGACGACGTCCGCGGTGCGGATGTAGAACTGCGGCCGGTAGCCGGTGGCGACCGGGGTGGTCCGGCCGCCCTCCCGCCCCGACAGGACGTACACCTGCGCGGTGAAGCGCCGGCTCGGGGTCACGCTGCCCGGCGCCGCGACGACGTGTCCGCGGCGCACCCGGTCGCGCTCGACCCCGCGCAGGAGCAGCGCGACGTTGTCGCCGGCCTCCGCGGACTCCATCGGCTTGCCGAAGGTCTCCAGGCCGGTGACGACCGTCTCGATGTCCGCGCCGAGCACGCCGACGCGGTCCCCGACGCGGACGGTGCCGCGCTCCACCGCGCCGGTGACGACCGTGCCCCGGCCGGTGATGGTCAGGACGTTCTCCACCGGCAGCAGGAACGGCGCGTCGGTGTAGCGCACCGGCATCGGCACATAGGTGTCGACGGCGTCGAGCAACGCCTCGACCGCCCCCGTCCAGCGCGGGTCGCCCTCCAGCGCCCGCAGCCCGGAGACCCGCACGACGGGCACGGTGTCGCCGCCGTAGCCGTGCGCGGACAGCAGCTCGCGCACCTCAAGCTCGACCAGGTCGGTCAGCTCGGGGTCACCCGCGTCCGCCTTGTTGAGGGCGACGACGATGTGGTCGACGCCCACCTGACGGGCGAGCAGCACGTGCTCTGCTGTCTGCGGCATGATCCCTTCGAGCGCCGACACGACGAGGATCGCCCCGTCGAGCTGGGCGGCGCCGGTCACCATGTTCTTGATGTAGTCGGCGTGTCCGGGCATGTCGACATGCGCGTAGTGCCGGGTGCCGGTCTCGTACTCGACGTGCGCGATGTTGATCGTGATGCCGCGCCGCGCCTCCTCCGGCGCCCGGTCGATCCGGTCGAACGGGACGAAGGTGCCGGTGCCCCGCTCGCTCAGGACCTTGGTGATGGCGGCGGTGAGGGTGGTCTTGCCGTGGTCGACGTGGCCCATGGTGCCGATGTTGAGGTGCGGCTTGGTGCGCACGTATGCCGTCTTGGACATGGCTCATTCCTTGGTTCTCGAAGCTGAGAGAGAAGACCCCAGGGCCCCGCCGACCCTCCCCTCACGGGGTCCGCCGGACTGTCGGGGGAGGGTCAGCTTCGGGCGCCGCCGATGGGCGCTGCGGCAGCGGTGACGGCTGCCGTGACTGCTGCGGTGGCAGGGCTCGCGGCAGCCTTCGGCGCGGCCGCGACTGCGGGCCATGCTGCGAGGAAGGCGTACCGGAACATGCTTCGATCATGTCCGACCCGGGCGGGCCCGTCGAGCGATTTACGGGCGGCGGCGGGTGAGTTGACGGTGTCGGCGGAGGCGTGACGCCCGCCCGTGCCGCGGGGCGGACGGTTTCGGCTCCGTCTCGCGGAATCCGCCCCTATAACGGTCACATTACGACGATCACACCCGGTGTTCGGATACTCTCCCCGAATGCTCGACCCCGTCCCCGCCACCCGGTCCGCCGTCGGTCTCTCCGCGCGCTGCACACGGGTGCTGTTCTCGCCCTGGTCCAGGTTCTCGCTGCTCGTGGCCGTGCTGGTGGCCGCCGCGACGACGATGCTGCTCCTCAAGCCACAACAACTGCTCGCCTCCGGCTGGCCGGCCCAGCTGAGCGGCGGCGCCGCCGCGGTCGTGCTCTTCGGCCTCGCGTACGGCGTGTGCACGGTGGCGTTCGTACCGCGCCCGCTGCTCAATCTCGCCGCCGGGGCGCTGTTCGGCACCCAGGCCGGCCTCGCGGCGGCGCTGGCGGGCACGGTGCTCGGCGCGGGCGTCTCGTTCGGGCTGGGCAGGGCGCTGGGGCAGGACGCGCTCCGTACGCTGCTGCGCGGGCGCTGGATGCGGGCGGCGGACGGGCAGCTGAGCAGGCACGGATTCCGCTCGATGCTGGCGCTGCGGCTCTTCCCCGGAGTGCCTTTCGCCGCCGCCAACTACTGTGCCGCCGTGTCGCGCATGGGATATCCCCCGTTCCTGGTGGCAACCGGTCTCGGCTCGATCCCGAACACGGCCGCGTACGTCGTGGCGGGGAGCGAGGCCTCCTCACCGACCTCGCCCGCGTTCCTCGCGGCGATGGGGTTCATCGTGCTGACGGGGCTCGGCGCGGTGGTCGTCGCCTGGCGCAGGCGTCACCGGCTGGGCGCCGAGTGACGCGGCGGTACGGCCGGGGGTTGTCGTAACCCTGTTCACCCGGGGGCGATACGCTTCCCGCGACCGACAGACGATCTCCGGGCCCCAGGCGGCCCTGCCCTCACACGCCCGCAATCCGCACGCTGCCGACCGGCTCCGATATCCGGCGGACGATGCATGATCACTTCAGGATGGCCCAAGCCCCATGAGCTGGTTCGAATCCTTCGTCCTCGGCCTCGTTCAGGGACTGACCGAGTTCCTGCCGATCTCCTCCAGCGCGCATCTGCGGCTCACCGCGGCGTTCGCCGGCTGGCACGATCCGGGAGCGGCGTTCACCGCCATCACCCAGATCGGCACGGAAGCCGCAGTCCTCATCTACTTCCGCAAAGACATCGTCCGGATCGTCGGCGCCTGGTTCAGGTCGCTGACGGACCGCTCGATGCGGAGCGACCACGATGCCCAGATGGGCTGGCTGGTCATCGTCGGCTCCATTCCGATCGGTGTGCTGGGCGTGACGTTCAAGGACCAGATCGAGGGCCCCTTCCGCGACCTGCGGCTGATCGCCACCACGCTCATCGTGATGGGCATCGTCCTGGGCGTCGCCGACCGGCTGGCCGCCCGTGACGAGACCGGCGGCAAGCACCGGGCGATCAAGGAGCGCAAGTCCCTCAAGGAACTGGGCGTCAAGGACGGCCTGATCTTCGGCTTCTGCCAGGCGATGGCCCTGGTACCGGGCGTCTCCCGGTCCGGCGCCACGATCAGCGGCGGTCTGCTGATGGGCTACACCCGTGAGGCGGCGGCACGTTACTCGTTCCTGCTCGCGGTCCCGGCGGTCCTCGCCTCCGGCGTCTTCGAGCTGAAGGACGCGGGCGAGGGGCATGTGGCCTGGGGGCCGACGATCTTCGCCACGTTCATCGCGTTCGGTGTGGGGTACGCCGTCATCGCCTGGTTCATGAAGTTCATCACGACGAAGAGCTTCATGCCGTTCGTGATCTACCGGATCGCCCTGGGTGTCGCGCTGTTCATCCTGGTCGGCGCGGGCTCCCTGAGCCCGCACGCGGGCGAGTCCGCGGGCTGACCCCCGCCGGACTTCTCCCGGTGGCCGGTCACGGGTGGGGCATGCCGTCGGCCGGCGGGGCAGGGCGGTACAGCCGCCAGATCACTTCGACCCCGGTCCCCGAGGGGGCCGTGGGCGGTGCGGCGAGTTCGTGCCGGACCTCGGTGAAGCCCAGTCGGCGCGGTATGGCCGCGCTCGCGCTGTTGGCCGAGTCGTGCGCGATCTCCAGATACCGCACGGCGGGCAGCGTGAACATCTCGCTGATCAGTGCGGAGGCCGCTCTCGTCGCGATGCCCCGGCCGGTGGCGGAGGGGTGCAGCCAGTACCCGAGGAACCAGCCCGCCGGTTCGGGCCCTCGGTAGGCCTGGCACATGCCGACGAGGGTGCCGTGCTCGATGACGCCGTAGTTGTACACCCGGCCACCGGCCCAGCCGGAACCGGACTTCGCGAGGAAGCCACGGGTGTTCGCCTCGCTGTGCAGGGCGACCCACGGTTCCCAGGGGCGCAGGTGATCCACGGACTCCTCGATCAGCCGGTGCGCCGAGGAGAAGTCGCGCTGTCCGCGCCAGCTGCGCAGGGCGATATCTCCGCACTCGATGACGGGCCTCGGTCGTTCCATGGCAGCCATGATTGTTCGTGAACGGGCCCGCCGCAGCTATTTGGGCCGGTCCGACGGCTTCACCGGCTCACTGCCGGTCGCGTACACCGTGGCGATGATGCCGTCGGGAAATCGCTCGTTGCGCAGCACGACCCAGGTGTTCCCGTGACCGTCGTCGATGACCGCCTCCTCGGTGCGGGGCCAGTGCGGCAGGACGTTGTCGGCAAGGTGGGCGGCGAGCCGCCGCGCGATCTCGTCGATGGTGTCACGGGTGACCTTCAGGCCGAGGGTGTGCCTGGCGTACAGGTTGAGGGCCTTGCCGCCGATGGGCAGGGGGAGGTGTCCTGACAGTGCCTCCCGTTTCCAGGCCGCCAGGCCACCGGATCCGCTGATGCGCGAGGTGACGCCGGTGCGGTACTGGGCCCAGGTGCGTTCCGCGTGACGGGTGCAGTAGCGCAGGACGTGGCTGCGGTCCGCGCTGATGACCAGGCCGTATCCGTGTCTGCGGAAGTAGATCCGCCACGTGCCGGTACCGCTTCGTTCGGTGGTGGCCCGCTCGGAGATGAGGTCTTCGAGCAGGGAGCGGATCTGTGTCTCCGCGATCTGCGGCACGACGGAGTGCACTCTGGCGTACGTGGCGACGGCGCCGGGTGTGACGTCGACCTCGTACGCCTCGTCGGAGTCCATACCGAGGGTGCCGGGTGTCCAGGCGCCGGGCCCCCACCGCCACTCGGAGCGGCGCGGCCCCGGGGCGTCACGGGTCACGGCGGGCGTCACGGTCGTGTAGCCGTCGCACCGGCCGCACCATCCGTCGGCGCGATTGGTGGTGTTGGAGCACGCGGTGCCGTCGGCGCCGTAACGGCGGCACGGGCGCCGGGGCGGTGCTGGGGTGATCAATCACCTCTCCTGTTCGGTCGGTGCCACCGGTGGTGCGGGCTGCTCCCACCCCGTCGAGCGTAGGCCTCGGACGCCCGTTCGGTGCCGGATTCGCACGGCTTTCCCTTGCGGGCTTCACGTGCGGTCGGCGAAGCGTCCACTTCTCGCGCACGATTTGGTCACAACTTCATCACTCATGGAATGTACGGCTCACACCGGCCTGTACGGCCTGGCTACGGTCGTCCCTCACCGCATCACCTGGGGGTCCCATGTCGCACACTCCGCCGCCGCAACAGCCGCCCTGGGGGCAGCCGCCCGAGCCCACCGGGCCCAACCCGTATGTGCCGGCGGCGCCTTCCGGGGGCCGGCCGGGCTGGACGAGGAAGCGGATCATCATTCCCGCGGCGGTCGTCCTGCTCTGCGTCGGCGTCGCCATCGGCGGCTCCGACGACGGCGCCGGGACGGAGAAGACCGCCGACGCGAAGGCCGCGCCCACGGCAACCGTCACCACGACGGCAACGGCCACGGCGACCGCGTCGGCCGAACCCCTGCCCGCCGTGACGGAGACCGTGACCGCCACCCCGAAGCCGGTTCCGGCCGTGACGCGGACGAAGACCGTCCGGGTCACCGTCGCACCCGATTCCGGTACGTCAGGCGGCTCCGGTGGCTCCGGGTCCGGCGGCGGCTCCACGTCCGGCGGTGGCTCCGGGTCGGCGTACTACGCCAACTGCACCGCCGTCCGGGCAGCCGGCGCCGCCCCCATCCACGCCGGTGAACCCGGCTACGGGCGGCACCTGGACCGCGACGGCGACGGGGTCGGCTGCGAGTAGGCGCCCGGCATCCGGACGGCGAGGGGGCCACGGCGGTTCGGCCGTGGCGTCACCGGCGGCGCGCGGGCACGAACTCCCGGATCGCCAGGGCCAGCCGATCCGGCTGGTCCAGCGGTACGAGCGTGCGGCTGTCGGGGATCTCGGTCAGCCGCCCCTGCGGGAGGAGCTCCGCGAGGCGCCGGCCGTGCGCGGGCGGCATCACGCGGTCCCCGGCCGCCCAGACGACGAGCGCGGGGCGGTCGAAGGTCTCCAGGGCGTCGGCGGCACCGGCCAGCCCCCTGGCGTCCCCGGCGGCCGCCCGCAGCGTCCGGACCGCGTCGCGGCGGATGCCCGGCCGGGTCATGACGGGGCGCGTCCACCGCCTGGTGGCCGCGTCGCCCCGCCGGGTCAGCCATCCGAACGCGACCGGGAGGCGGCGGACCGGGCGCAGCCGCATCTGCTGCATGAACAGACCGAAGAGACGGGGCGACAGCCGCCCGGCGAGCGCGAGAGTCCGGCCCGTCACCCGGGCCGGGTAGTTGTCGAACGCCTCGCAGGAGACGAGCACGATCCGGCCCACCCGCGCGGCGCGGCCGCCGTCCCCCTCGGCGATGAGCAGTTGGACCAGGGCCCCACCGGTGTCGCTGCCCACGAGCGTGACGTCGTGCAGGTCCAGCCGGTCGAGGAACTCCGCGACCAGCCCGGCCGTCCCGCGGAGCGACAGGTCGGCGTCCGCGCGCATCGGATGCCGATGCGCGCCGAGGGGCAGCGTCGGCGCCAGGCACCGGTATCCGGCGGACAGCCCGGCCACCGTCCCGTCCCACAGGGACGCATCCATCATCAGTCCGTGCAGCAGGACCACTGTGGGGCCGTCGCCGCCGGTGTCCTCGTAGACGACCGTCCCGGCGGACAGTTCGATCTCCTTCGTACCCGTCGCCACGGCGCCTCCAAGGGTGCTTCCGGCGGATGGGACCTGCTGGGATTCCGCGGACGTGCTCATGACGACCTCCGGGTGGGCGGGATCGATCCCTCCCAAAAAGTGAACCACGTGGTTCACATCATGTCCATCGCCCGGCCGCGCCCGCTGCGCCGCAACGGGCGAGAACGCTCACTCCCCGGCCGCCTCCTCCCGCTCCAGCGC
The DNA here is from genome assembly GCF_042887885.1 of Streptomyces sp. NPDC057900. Classification (NCBI taxonomy): domain Bacteria; kingdom Bacillati; phylum Actinomycetota; class Actinomycetes; order Kitasatosporales; family Streptomycetaceae; genus Streptomyces; species Streptomyces sp. NPDC057900. The sequence goes on along the minus strand of NZ_JBHVOI010000006.1, from coordinate 141,082 downwards.
GCGCACCAGCGCCTCGAACCCCGCGGCTACCCCGGCCGTGTCGCCGCTGGTCCGGGCGTCCACCAGGAAGCCCCGCAGTGTCGCGAGGACCATTTCCGCGACCTCCAGCTTCCGCTGCCCGGACCAGTGCTCCGGGCAGACCGCGAGCAGCGTGGGCAGGTACTGCTGGGACGCCTCGCGGCCGAGTGCGGCGTAGCGTCCGGAGTCGTACATCGCCAGGCCGATGGCCTGATCGAGCACCGCCGCCTCGTCGTCGCTCAGCAGAATGGGCCAGATCGCCCGCACCCATTCCCCCAGTGACCGGCGGGCCCCGTCCTCGGTGGCGGCGGCCAGTGCCTTTCCGATGCGGCGGCGGCGCAGTTGGACGGTGGCCTGTACGAGAAGGTCGTCGGCGCCGTCGAAGTGGTAGAGGAGCACCTTGTGCGTGGTGCCGGCCGCGCGTGCGGCGCGTCGCAGCGAGAAGTCCACGATCCCGTTGGCCGCGAGGTCCTCCGTGACCCGGTCCAGCAGTTCCCGGCGCCGGGCCTCACCGCGCGGCGATCCCGCCGATCGCCGGTAGCCCGCTCGGTCCGGTGAGCCTTCGCCGGCAGAGGCAGAGATGTTCATGCCGACAGCTTCCATGATGCGGTGCGCACGCACAGCCGCGGGCACGGGGCCGGATACCGCACTGCCCCCGTGCCCGCCGGAACGGGAACAGGGGCAGTGCGGGCCTACGGGCCCCCGGGTACGCGTTTCGTCACTCGGTCTCGACGAAGGGCGGAAGATCGGGTTCGACGAACAGCCCCTGGTAACGCGGTGTCGGTACCGCCTCGACACGGCCCGGGGCCTCGGCCACCGGGCCTGCGGCGCTCTCGTCCGAGCGCCGCTGGGCCTGGCGGGGCGGGGTTTCAGCCATCGGGTCTCCTGTACATCGCAGTTGCTGTGAGAGCCCCGTGGCCGGCCGGTCCGTGGACAGCGGCGACGACGGGGGTGTGGCATCGTCCCGGTCCCACACCCACCAGGGCACCGGTATATCCGACGAGGCTTGCAGAGACTATCCGTTGCCGCTGGTCCGGCCGTCGGCACCGTCGCCGGTGCGCCCCGTGTTCGCCTTCACGGCCGCATCAGTACGCGACGACCGCCCACACCAGCGCCGCCGCGACGGCCGCCGCGTAGCAGCCGGCGGCGGCCCGCACGACGGACACGCGGGTGTGTGGGCTCCACGATGTCATGGCCAGGAGGCGTGCCAGTACCGGGAGCACCAGGACGGCGTGCAGGCTGACGCCGTGCAGGGGCTTGACCGAGGCCGTGGAGGCGTATCCGGCCAACTGATGCCCGGTGCGGGTGAGATACACCCCGCGCGCGATCATGGCCGCACCCGACAGCAGCCCGATGAGGAGAATCCCGCAGCCGGCCCGGAGCGCGAGCGCCATGCCGGGCGGTCCGCCGGGCCGCCGGAGGAACGCGGCGGCGGAGAGCGTGGAGAGAATGACGACCAGCCCTCCCCCGCCGACGGCCAGCGTCATGGAGACGCCGGCGTCGAAGGCGGTCTCCATGTTGAAGTGGGACGGCACATGGCGCCAGGCCTGCACGGTGATCCCGGCGACCTCAAGTACACAGTCCGCGGCGAACAGCCCCAGCAGCACGGTCCGGGCGCGGACGCCGATCCGCAGGTAGGAGGAGACCCAGGCGATCGCGATGAGTGTCAGGCCGAAGGAGAGGCCGAACGTGACGGGCTTGCGCCAGGACACCGGGCCGTCCCAGGAGCCGCCGTCGACGAGCAGGACGACGAGGTGGACCAGCCCCGACGCGATCAGTGCGGCCCCTGTCGCGTAGCAGAGCCCCTCGGCCGTGCGTACCTCGCGCCGACCTCGCAAGGGCGCGGCCCGGCCGGGAACGCGGCCGTCCGCCCATCCGGCCGGGGCTGTCGCTGTCGTCCGCTTCTCCATGTGCCGCAGGATCCCCCGGCGCGCGCCGGCACGTCGTCGTACACCGGAAGGCGGTGGCCGTACGCCCGGTGGAGTAGCGGCGGGCAGGGCGCGGGGGACCCGACGGGCACACGCGGACGGTCGGTACCTCGCCCCCGAGGTACCGACCGCTCCCACGCCGTTGACGGCCTTCAGGCCGCCTGCTTCTTCATTGACGTCAGGTGGGCGAAGACGACCACGTTGGCCGAGTAGCCGTTCTTCTTGTCGAAGCGCCCGCCGCACGTCATGAGTCTGAGCTCCGGGCGGTTGGTGGTGCCGTACACCTTGTCGTCCGGGAAATCGTCCTTCGTGTAGGTCTTGACCTCGTCGACGGCGAAGACCGCGGTACGCCGGTCGGCCCTGGAGACCCTCACCTTGTCGCCCCGGTGCAGGGCGTTGAGGTTGAGGAAGATGGCCGGCCCCGTTTCGGTGTCGCGGTGACCGACGATCAAAGAGGTCCCCGCGTCACCGGGTGACGGTCCGTTCCGATACCAGCCCACCACCCTCGGCCTGCTCAGCGGCGGGGCACCGAGGTGCCCCTTGGCGTCGAGGCCGAGACCGATGACCGGGGCCTCGATGAAGATGCCGGGAACCGCGATCTTCACCGGCCGTGAGGGGGACAGCGGCAGGTGCTCGACGCGCTGCGCCGGCAGGTCTCCACCGCCCGCGGCGTCGCCGCCGTAGGCGGTGGAGACCGACGGGTCGTCGGACGAACTCGCCCAGACGATGCCGGCCATCAGCGAGGAGAACACGCACAGTGTCATCGTGAGACGGCACGCACGGGTCGGCCCCCGCCGTCGTCTGCGGGGCCTAGGCCTCGTTGCGGGCACGGCGTCGTGCGGCTCGGCGGGCCATCACCAGACCTGCTGCCCCGACCGTCCCGGCGGCCAGCGCGGCAGACGTACCGACGCTCCAGTCGCTGTCGGAGCTGAGGTTCGTCATGTCCGGAACGCCGCCGCCACCGGCGGGCACCCCACCGGACGGCTTCTCGTAGTTCGACTCGGCGGCGGAAGCGGACGAGTCGCGGTCGTTCCTGTCCGCACGGCCACCGTTGTCGGCCGGCTTGGAGCAGTCGACCCGGAAGCTCTTCTGCTTCGGGCCCGCCGGGACGATCCACACCAGCTGGTACGTGCCCTCGGGAAGCAGGTACTCCTGGCTGCGCGCCGATCCGTTCACGAGAGGAAGGGTGCTCTGCAGGGTGTCGCCCGGCGGGACGGTCGGGGGCTGCGCGGTGATCGTCCAGGGAACCGCCGGGAACGACTCGAAGTTGCTCGCGTTGAGGACGAACTTGCAGACCTCCACGCCGTCCTGGCCGCGCGAGTTCCAGCCGACCGAGCGGATGTCGATGTTGCCGCTGTCGCCGGGCGCGGCGTAGGCGGCGGATGCTCCAGCCAGCGTCGCTCCGGCGATGGCGACCGCGGCGACTGCGGCACCCCCCGCACGGACACTGCGGCTACGGACGGAAGCGGAAATACGCATGCTGAACTCCTTCAAACCGAGACGATTGTCGTACTGATCGATTGATCGCCTAAGAGATCGCATGAATGAGTGCGAAAATATGACTTAACACACCGGAAAAGCCGACTCGTACCCTGAGCAGCCGATAACGAGCCGGTGCCAGAGGGCCGTGCGGGCGATACCGGACCGCCTGCCGGTGGCCGCGCCACGGGTTCCAGCCGCAGCCGCCCGGCCGGCCAGGGAGGTGGCTCGGCCGGGCCGAACCAGACGCGGGCCTCCTCCCCGGTTCGGACGGGCAGCCGGGGGAAATCGTTCTCGGCGTGCTCGGTGCGGTGCAGCGCGTTACCCGGATTCAGGTGCCGGGCGGCGTACGCGTCGAAGGCTGCCGCGTCGGCGGGGTGGCAGACGGTCGCGAACACTTCACGGGCGCCGGGCGCGGGCGTGAAGCCCGGACCGCGCAGCAGCAGGACGTCGTCGCTGTCGACCATGGTGGCGTTGGCCGCGTCGCGGTGCTCCCGCCAGACCGGGCCGGTGTAGAACGCCTCCAGCGCCCGCCTGCGGTGCGCCATGTCGGGGAACGCGCGCAGCCAGACGAAGCGGTCCGGGTCATCGAGGTCACGGAACCGGCCTCCAACGGTGATCCCGACCGCCTGCTGACCGACCACGAACTCGCGCTCGAACAGCTCGATCAGCGTCTCCCGGGCTCCGGGACGCAGGGTGTACTGGCGGAGTTCGACGACGCTCATCCGCCGGCCTTCCCGGTGCGGGTGAGGTCCATGGTCCAGTTGAGCTCCCAGGAGCGGCCGTCGTCGGCGGAGAACTCCTGCTCCCAGCGGGCGGTGTCCCGGCCGAGGCGGTACCAGGCGAAGTGCACGCGGACGGGTCGGCCGTCGTGGGTGTCCGCTCCGTGGAAATCACCGCGGTCACCGGTGAACCCGCCGATCAGCGGCGGATACAGACGGCCCGTCCGGCTGTCGGACCAGTGGAGGGACCACTGCTCCGTCTCCCGGTCGAACAGCCGCAGGGTCACCCCCCGCAGGTCGAGGGTGGGAAAGCTGATCTCGTCGATGTTGCCGGCGCCCCCGAAGAGCGGCCGGACCACCGCGTGGCCGGGGAACTCCACCCAGGTGCCGGGGCCCGGGCCGAGCGGTGCGGTGAGACGGCGGTTGGCCACGTCCCAGGAGCCGTGCAGGAAATCGAAGTCGTCCATGCGCCGCAGGTTAGGGCCGGTCCACTGACATCCACTGTCAGTGGATACTGAGCGGCATGCGTGCGAGTCGGCTGGTCACCCTGCTCCTGCTGCTCCAGGACCGGGGCCGGATGACGGCCCGGCAGCTGGCCGGCGAACTGGAGGTCTCCGTACGGACCGTCTACCGAGACGTCGAGGCGCTCGGCGCCGCCGGTATCCCGCTGTACGGAGACGCCGGACACGCTGGCGGCTACCGCCTGGTCGACGGCTACCGGACCCGGCTCACCGGACTGACCGCGGATGAGGCGCAGGCCGCGTTCCTCGCCGCGCTCCCCGGCGCCGCCGCCGAGCTCGGCCTCGGCGAGGCGCTCGCCACCGCCCGGCTCAAGCTGCGGGCGGCCCTTCCGGCGGAGCTGCGCGAGCACGCCGCGCGGATCCAGGAGCGCTTCCTGCTCGACGCCCCCGGCTGGTACGGCGACGCCGACCGTACGCCTCACCTGACCGCTGCCGCCGCCGCGGTGTGGGCACGGCGGGCGGTGGTGCTGCGATACCGGCGCTGGCGGGCGCCCGAGGAGATCGAACGGCGGGTGGAACCGTACGGGCTCGTACTCAAGGCCGGCCGCTGGTATCTCGTCGCCGACGGGCCATCCGGGATCCGCTCCTACCGGATCGACCAGATTCTCGAACTCCAGCCACTGGAAGAGGAGTTCACCATCCAGGACGGGTTCGACCTGACCAGGCACTGGAACAGCTATCTGGCCGGTTTCCGAGCGCGGCTGCACACCGGGGAGGCCCTGCTACGGCTCACTCCGGAGGGCGCACGCCGCCTCGGCGTCACCCCCACCGGTGACGGGTGGACGGAGGCCCGGGTGCCCATCGAGTCGGTCGACCACGCCCACGGCGAGTTCCTCCGGCTGGGCGCCGATGTCGAGGTCGTGGCACCGGCTGAACTCCGCGACCGTATCGCCGAGACGGTACGGACCCTGGCCGGCCGCTACGAAGCGGGGCCCGGGGCAGGAGGTCCTCCAGGCCGGGGCGCCGCGCCGGCCGCGCCGGTGAGCAGCCGGTAGGACATGCCCCGGCCGGGAGACTTCAGACTTCCGTCTCCCCCGGCCCCTCGGTGCCGAACTGTTCGGCCCGCAGCGCGAGGTCCTGCAGCACATCGGCGGACGACACGTCCGTCTGGCCGGAGTCGTGCACCTGCGCCAGCATCGCGAACGCCAGGGTGAACGCTCCGACCAGTTGCTCCACCGCACCGCCGACCTCACGGCCGACGAGGCCCACCACGTCCTCGATCGTGGCGTCCTCCGGGATCGCGATCCGTGGCATCGTCTCGTTCAGGAGGGCGGTCACCACGGTCGAGTCGTTGCTGGGGTCACCGCGGTCAGGGTTCTCCTCCAAGAGCCTGCGCATCTCGCCCGCCTCTGTGAGGATGCCGATCACACGCTTCACGACTTCGCTCTGCTCCATCCCGCGAGCATAGGTGCAGGCGCGACGGCAGACGAGGACCAGCGTCCATGTCACGCGTGATCTGCGCGGCCGGTGCACGGCTCTTGGCCCCTGACGCCCTTGGGCCCAGACTGACCCGATGACACAGCGTGTGGATCTCTCGACCGTGATGGACCGGATCTCCATCGACGCGGTGATCACCGGCTACGCGGTGGCGGTGGACGACGGCGAATGGGCGGACTATCTGGCACTGTTCACCCCGGACGGCCGCGCCGACTACCGCACCGCGGGCGGTATCGAAGGGCCCGCCGCCGAGGTGGCGCAATGGCTCTCGCAGACCATGCTGCTCTTTCCCGTACGGCAGCACCTGATCGTCAACCGCCGGCTCGACCTCCAGGATCTCGGGGGCTACCCGGGTGACGGCGCCCGGGTCCGGGCCGACTACATGAACCCGATGCGGCTCGGCGACGACACCGGTGGCGCCGGGAGCGGTACCGACGGAGACCGTCCGACCGCGCCGAATTTCGTCTCCGGTGGGCGCTACGCCTTCGAACTGGTCCGTACGGAGGGCGGCTGGCGCATCCGGGGCGTGACCGTTCACGAGAAGTGGCGGAGCATGACGGGCGCCCTGGCCGCCGACTGATCCGCGCCGGTCCGCTTCCGCTGCCCCACACTGGGGGAGAACACGGAGACGGGTTCCCGAGGGACCGGGCGGCGCGGGCAGGACGATGCGGGCAGGACGAGGAGGCGCTCCATGTGGACCGGGGCCGGGCAGCGGCGCGAGTGGGGCGAACGGATACTCGGATCCGCCGTGTGGCGTGGTGGAGTCGCGCTCCTCGCCGGCGCGCTGCCGGCGCTGGCCTTCCCCGCTCCCGCGCTCTGGTGGTTCGCGTACGTGGCCCTGGTGCCGTTGCTGTTGCTGATCCGGTCCGCCGGCACGGGCCGCAGGGCGGCCGTCGACGGGTGGCTCGGCGGCACCGGATACATGCTGGCCGTGCACCACTGGCTGATGCCGAGTCTCCATGTGTTCATCGTGGTGCTGGCGGCGCTGCTCGGTCTGCTGTGGGCTCCGTGGGGCCTGCTCGTCTCCCGTGTGCTGAGCGGGCGGCTGTCCGGTACGGCGGTGGCGGTGGCCGTGATCGTGGTGCCGTGCGGCTGGCTGGTGATCGAGCTGGCCCGCTCCTGGGAGGCGCTCGGCGGCCCGTGGGGGCTGCTGGGCGCGAGCCAGTGGCAGGTGGCGCCTGCGCTCCGGCTGGCCTCCGTGGGTGGGGTGTGGCTGGTGAGCCTGCTGGTGGTGGCGGTGAACACGGCGCTCACCGTGCTGCTGGTGGCCTCGGCCGCCCGCACGGCGGCGGTCGTCTCGCTCGTGGCAGGCGCCGTGCTGGTGGGCACGGTGTGGGTGTGGGCGCCCCGGCCGGAGCGGTCGGGGGTGGCGCGGATCGCCGTCGTGCAGCCCGGCGTGATCGAGGGGCCCGGCAGTGTGCAGCGCCGGTTCGCCCGCAGTGAGGAGCTGACGCGCTCGCTGGCGGGCCGGAATCTCGACCTGGTCGTGTGGGGCGAGAGCAGTGTCGCGGTGGATCCGGTCCGGCGGCCCGATGTCGCGGCCCGGATCGCGGCGCTGTCGCGGCTGGTGGGCGCGGACGTGCTGGTGAACGTGGACGCCAGACAGACCGACGCTTCCGGCCGGACCGGCATCTTCAAGAGCGCGGTGCTGGTGGGTCCGCACGGGCTGACCGGGGACCGTTACGACAAGATGCGGCTCGTTCCGTTCGGCGAGTACATCCCGGCCCGTTCCGCGCTCGGCTGGGCGACCTCGATGGGCAGGGCCGCGGGCGAGGACCGGCTGCGCGGCGCCCGGCAGGTGACGATGGCGCTGCCGGGTGCGGACGGGCCGCGCATCGGCCCGCTGGTCTGTTTCGAGTCCGCGTTTCCCGATATGAGCCGCCGGCTGACCCGGGACGGTGCGCGGGTGCTGGTCGCCCAGTCCTCCACGTCGTCGTTCCAGCACGGCTGGGCACCCGCCCAGCACGCCTCGCTCGGCGCGCTGCGGGCCGCGGAGAACGGCCGCCCGATGGTGCACGCCACGCTGACGGGCGTCAGCGCGGTGTACGGCCCGGAAGGCGAGCGGGTCGGGGATCCGCTCGGTACGGGCACGAGCGGCGCCGAGGTGTTCGACGTGCCCATGGCGAGCGGCACCACGCTCTACGTCCGGCTGGGTGACTGGCCGCTGTACGGCGCGCTGGTGGTGCTGGCCGGGTTCTGCGCGTTCGCGGGCGTACGGTCCGTGCGCGGCAGGTCCGGCCGGTCCGTTCCGCTGGGTGCGCTCTCCTCGGGCGGCGGGGGCCCGGACGGAGCCTCCGCGGTGACCGGGTCCGCGCGGTGACTCATGAGCGGGTGTGCGTTCAGAACGTGTTACGGGCCGGACCGTTGACGGCGACGATGTCGCCCATGGCGTCGACGGTGAGGGCGATCCGTTCGACCTTGTTGGTCACGCCGAGCACCAGCCACACCACGCCCCACAGGAAGCAGCTGAAGACCGTCAGGACGGCGTGCAGCACGTGGTTCAGGGGACGGCCCCTGACCATGACGACCTGGGTCTCGGAGCGGGACTCCACGCGCCAGCCGCTCGCGATCCGCTGGCTGACCGCCCAGTCGAGGATCAGGCCGCGCCGCGTCGCGTCGGGCGGACGGCCGTCCGCCGAGTAGTAGCCGGGCGGGGGCTGGAGCGCGCTCCAGCCCTGGGGCTCGTGGCGGGGTTTCACGAGGTCACCTCCGCGGGCCGGGGGTCCATCTCCTCAGCCTGCATCGCCCCCGGTCCGCACGCATCCCCAGGAGCGGCGACCGGCGTCGCGACCGGTCCCGCGCGGAGCCCTACGCGCAGTCGAGGTCGCGCAGGACGCGCTCGCACAGCTCGTGCGTCTCCAGGGCGTCCCGGGCGCTCGGCGTCCGCCCGTCCCGCACGGCGTCCAGGAACGTCCATACGCTCTGCTCGATGCCGCGCTGGCGGGCCACCGGCACCCAGTCGCCGCGCCGCCGTACGCTCGGCTGGCCCTTGTGGTCGATCACCTCCGCGAGGTTGACGACCTCGCGCTTGGAGTCCTGGCCGGAGATCTCAAGGCGCTCCTCCGTCGAGCCGCTGAGCCGGTTCATCGCCCCGATGGCGGTGAAGCCGTCGCCGGACAGCTGGAGCACGACGTGGTGCATCAGGCCGTCGCGGATCCTGCCCCGTACGACGGTGTGCTCGACCGGGCCGGGGACCAGGAAGCGCAGGGTGTCGACCACGTGGATGAAGTCGTCGAACACCATGGTCCGGGGGTCCTCCGGCAGCCCGACCCGGTTCTTCTGCATGAGGATCAGCTCGCGCGGGTGCTCGGCGCACTGGGCGTAGCCGGGCGCCAGCCGGCGGTTGAACCCGACGGCGAGGCCGACCCCGCGGGCCTCCGCCAGCTCGACCAGCCGCTCGGACTCCGCGAGTCCGTAGGCGAGCGGCTTGTCGACGTAGGTGGGGACACCGGCCTCGATCAGCTGGCCCGCGATCTCCGGATGCGCCGCGGTGGGGGCATGTACGAATGCCGCGTCCAGTCCCTGGGCGAGCAGCGAGCCGAGGTCCGTGTGGCACTGCGCGGCGGGGATCCGGTGGGTCTCCGCGACGGCGGCCAGGGTGGCGGGGGTGCGGGTCTGCAGATGCAGTTCGACCCCCGGCAGGGTGCTGAGTACCGGCAGGTACGCCTTCTGCGCGATGTCTCCGAGCCCGATGCAGCCGACCTTCACAGGGTTTCCCTCTCGCTGTTCAGCGCCGTGCGTCGCGGTTCTCGTCCGTGGTGGTCCGCCGCGTTTGTACGACCGGCGCGTCGTTCGTCCCGGCAGCATACGTGTGCTGCGGCGGGCGCCAGTCGGCGATGCCGTCGAACGTGCGCAGCACGAGACCCGGCCCGAACCGGGAGGCCGTGGACATCGTGAAGTCGCGCAGCGCGACGGAGACGGGCCCGGACAGGCGCATCAGCCGCGAGACCTGTGCCGCCTTGCGGACGATGGCGGTGGTCCGGGGCAGCCGCTCGGCGGTGTACGTGGCGAGGCCCGCGCCCAGGTCCGTGCCGGGTGCGACGTGGTGGGCGAGCACGATGGCGTCCTCGATGGCCTGGTTGCCGCCCTGGCCCAGGGTGGGCGCCATGGCGTGGGCGGCGTCCCCGACGAGCGCCGTGCGGCCGCGGTGGAAGGCGGGCAGCGGGTCTGTCATCTGGTGGACGTCGTTGCGCAGAACGCCTCCCGGCGCTGCGGCTTCGATGATCCCGCGGATCGGCCGGTGCCAGTCGCCGAACCTGCGCAGCAGTTCGGCCCGCTCGTCGTCCGCGGCACGCGCACCCGCGGGGGCGACCGCCGCCGCGTACGCGTAGATCCGGCCGTCCTTGAGCGGCTGGGTGCCCCAGAGCGCGCCGCGTCCCCAGGTCTCGTGCGGGGCGAAGGGCTCGGCGGGCGCGGGGACCAGGACGCGCCAGGTGGTGAAGCCCGCGTACGAGGGGCCGGGGTGGTCCGGGAAGAGGGTGCCCCGTACGTCCGAGTGGATGCCGTCGGCGCCGATCACGAGCTCGGCCTCGACGGTCCCGTCCGGGGTGCCGATCACGGCGGGCCGGCCGCCCGCGGTGCCCGGGTCCACGAGCCGGGCCGGGCAGCCGGTGCGGACGGCGGACGCGGGGAGCGCGGCGGCGAGGCGGTCGACCAGGGCGGCCCGGTGCAGCAGGACGAGCGGACCGCCGAACCGCTCGGCCGCGGCGGCGCTGTCGGTCCTGGCGAGCCAGCGGCCGTCCGGTGAGCGCATGCCGCCCTCGCCCTGCCAGGCGGCCAGGGACCTGATCTCGTCGCCGAGGCCGATGACGTCCAGGGCGCGCTGGGCGTTGGGGGCGAGGCTGATGCCGGCACCGACGGGTTCCAGCGACGCGGCCCGTTCCACCACGGTGACCTGCCATCCCGACCGGTGCAGGGCCACCGCCGTCGTGAGTCCACCGATTCCGCTGCCGATGACGACCGCACGGGGTGCGCGCATGACTTCTCCTCGATCCCGACACCTGAACTACAGCTGTAGTGACAACTCCAACGTACTACACCTGTAGTACCGGCGGTAGGTTGATCCCATGGCCACACGCACCACCGGCTCCGCCCGTGCCGATCTGATCACCGACGCCGCGCTCGACCTGCTGGCCGAACGCGGCATGCGGGGGCTGACGCACCGGGCGGTGGACGAACGGGCCGGGCTCCCCCAGGGCTCGACGTCCAACTACGCCCGCACCCGGCAGTCCCTGCTGGAGGCGGCGGTGCGGCGGCTGGCGGAACGGGAGGCCCGCGTCCTGGCACCCGGCGAACTCCCGGCACCCGGCGCGGCACCCGACCCGGCCGCCGCGCCGTCCACGTCCACCGGCCAGGCGCCCGGCGCCTCCGCGCCCCCCGGCCAGGACGCGCTGATCGCCGGTCTGGCGCTGGCCCTGCACCGCTATCTGACCCGCCACCCCGAACTGCTCGTCTGCCGGTACGAACTCGCCCTGGAGGCCACGCGCCGCCCCGAGCTGCGGGCGTTCTTCGACGCGACGGGCCGGCAGTTCCGCGAACCGCTGGTCGCGCTGATGACGGCGGCCGGGTCACCGGAGCCCGAACGGCACGCCCTGTCCCTGGTCGCCTGGTGCGAGGGGCTGATGTTCTCGTGCGCGGCCGGCTCCTACAGCCGTTCCGTGCCTTCCGAGGCCGAACTGCGCACCGGCTTCGGCGAGCTGCTGCGCGGGATGCTCGGGCACTGACGCACAGGCACCGGGCCGTGGCGACACGCGGGGTGCCGCGCTGACCGGGGTCACTCGTGCGGATCAATCCGGGGGTTCCGGCCCGCTCGACGGCCGGTCGGCACCGCAGAGTTGATCAGGTGCATCGAACCAGTACCACCGTGAAGCTCCTGGTCGCCGTGGCGGTCACGGCCCTGTCCGGGTGCGTGTCCGTGCAGCCCCGGCCGAGCGCCCCGCCCATCCCCTCGCCCCGCCCGGCCGCCCAGGATCTGGCCCCGCAGATCGGCCGCCCGCCGGTCCACGACGTCCTGGAGGCCGTCCCGGACCCGAAAACGTCCACCGCCTCGGCCTCCGCGACCGCCGGCACCGGCCGGGCGTCCGCCGCCCCTCCGGCCGCGCGTCACACCGGGCCCCGTGCCGTACCCCGCGCCCCGCAGCCCCGGCACGACCCCGGCGCGGCGCACCCCCGGCCGCCGCGCGGGGCCGCGCCCCCCGCGCCTCCCGCACCGGCCCTGCCGGCTCCGGTCACCGGGACGGATGTGTGCGCGCTCGGACGGGGATACGGGCACTGGCCGGCGGGAAGTCCGCAGTCACGGATCTGCGACCGCACCTACGGGCACTGACCCGGCGGGCCGCGCCCGGAGCGCCGCCCGCCGGTTCCCCCTCAGAGCTCCCGCAGACGCAGCTCCAGCCGCCCGATGGCCGCCCGGACCCCGCCCCCGTAGCCGTCGTCGGCCCCGTCCTCCGCGAGCACCCCCGAGGCGTCCCGGGCCCGGTCGAGATGGATCCGGGCCGCCGCCGGGCGCCGGAGCTTCACGTAGTCCGCCGCCAGGTTGAGGTGGAGCGACGGATAGAAGGCCCGCACCGCGAGCGCGTCGCCGTGTTCCGCGACGCGCTCGTCGGTCAGCGCCCGCGCGGCGGCCAGCGCCCGCAGGTCCCAGACCAGCTCGTCAGCGGGGTCGTCCTGGGTGTCCGCCATGTAGTGCGCGAGGGTGCACCGGTGCAGGGCGTCACCGTCCGCGCCGATCTCCGCCCAGAGGAGGCCGAAGCGGTTGCGCGCCTCCTCGCGGTCACCGCCGTGCAGCAGCATGACCGCCTGGCCGATTCTGGTCATGACGACGTCCCGCGACGCCTCCTGCTGCTCCGTCACTGCGGTCTCCCTCGTACCCGTCCGCCTGCGACCGGCCGGATCCATGAGGTTCCGTACGGTTGCAGACCGTTTCGGATGATTCCGGCCGGTTCGACGCTAACCGCAGCGGCGCACAATCGCACCCAGGATCCGGCGCGCCATCAGCCCAGGTCGGGGATGCGCCAGTCGATGGGCTGGTGTCCCTGCGCGGCGACGGCCTCGTTGATCTGGGTGAAGGGGCGGGACCCGAAGAACTTCTTGGCCGAGAGCGGCGAGGGGTGCGCGCCCTTCACCACCACATGGCGCTCCTCGTCGATCAGCGGGAGCTTCTTCTGCGCGTAGTTGCCCCAGAGCACGAAGACCGCCGGGTCGGGCCGGGACGCGACCGCGCGGATCACCGCGTCCGTGACCTTCTCCCAGCCCTTGCCCTTGTGGGAGTTGGCCTCGCCCGCGCGCACGGTCAGCACGGCGTTGAGGAGCAGCACGCCCTGTTCGGCCCACGGCATCAGATAGCCGTTGTCCGGGACCGGCAGGCCGAGCTCCTCCTTCATCTCCTTGTAGATGTTCCGCAGGGACGGCGGGGTCCTCACGCCGGGGCGCACGGAGAAGCACAGCCCGTGCCCCTGGCCCTCGCCGTGGTACGGGTCCTGCCCGAGGACCAGGACCTTCACCTTGTCGTAGGGGGTCGCTTCGAGCGCGGCGAACACCTGCCCCCGGGGCGGGTAGACCGGTCCCGCGGCCCGCTCCTCCTCGACGAACTCGGTGAGCTCCTTGAAGTACGGCTTCTGCAGCTCTTCGCCGAGGACGCCGCGCCAGGACTCGGGCAGCTGGTCGGTGTCGGTCACGTCAACAACCTCCGGTAAGCAATCAGTTCTTGATCCCAGAACTTACCGGCGACCACTGACAACGCGGCCGGGAGCCTCCTGGCCGCGCTCTCCGGAGGGGCCGCGAGCGGCCCGCCGGGCTACCAGCTCGCCTTGCGGTACAGCTCCCACATCTGCATGACCGTCTGCGGGTCAAGGGCCCGTTCGCCGCCGCCGATGTCGTCGCCGGCCGCCACGTACAGCTTGCCCTGCCACAGCGGCAGCAGCCGGACGTCGTCGACGAGGGCCTTCTGGGCCACCTCGAACTGCTGGCTGACCGCGCCCCGGTCGCTCTCCTTGCGGGTCTGGGGCAGCACCTGCTTGGTGATCTCGTCCTTCGCGTACGGCATGCCCGTGATGCTGTCCTTGCCCACGAAGGGGGCGATGAAGTTGTCCGGGTCCGGGAAGTCGGGGAACCAGCCCCGGCCGAAGACGGGGTACTCGCCCTTGGTGAAACCCTCCTGGAAGGTGTTCCAGGGCCGGCTCTTCAGCGTGATCCTGAAGAGGCCGGAGGCCTCCAGCTGACGCTTGAGCTCGTCGAACTCGGGGGCCGTCGAGGATCCGTACCGGTCGGTGGTGAACCAGAAGGTCATCGCCACGGGCTCGGTGATACCGGCGTCCGTGAGGATCTTCTTGGCCTTCTTCCGGTCCGGGTCGCCGAAGGTGTCGAAGAAGCTGGTCGTATGGCCGGCGATGCCCTTGGGCACCATGGAGTAGAGCGGTTCCGCGGTACCCCGGTAGACCTTGGCGACCAGCGCGTCCCGGTCGACCAGCTGGGCGATCGCCCGCCGCACCGCGGGCTTCCCGGCGGCCGGGTCCTTGGGGTTGAAGACCAGAAAACGGATGTCGGCGCCGACCGACTCGACGAGCTGGAGGTTGCTCTTGTTGTCCTGGCCGTCCTCCAGGCTGACCACCTCCTCCGCGGACAGCCCTCGGTAGGTGGCGTCGATCTCGTTCTTCTTGAGCGCCTTCACCATGGCGCCGGACTCCTTGAAGTACCGGATGGTCACGGCGTCGTTCTTGCGGTCGGCGAAGCCCTTGTAGTCGGGGTTCTTCACCAGCTCCGAGCGGTCACCCTGCTTGTACGCGTCCAGCAGGTACGGCCCGGACCCGGTGACCTTGCCGTCGTCGCGGATCTTGTGTGCCGAGTACTCGCCCGGTGCGACCAGCGACATGGCGGGCGTGGCCAGGATGAACGGGAAGGTGGCGTCCGGCTTGGTCAGGTGGAAGACGACCTCAAGGTCACCCTTGGTCTCCACCCGGTCCAGCGAGCCGAGCATGCCGACCGGTCCGCCCTTGACCGCGATCGTCCTGATCCGGTCTATGGAGTACTTCACCGCCTCGGCGTCGAGCTTCTCGCCGTTGGAGAACTTCAGACCCTCGCGGAGCGTGCAGCGGTACGCGGTGCTGGTGGTGTCGGTGAACTTGCAGTGGTCCGCGGCGTCCGGCTCCGGGCTCGTACTTCCGGTGGGGAAGCTGACCAGGGTCTGGAACACATTGCGCATCAGTTCCCAGGAACCGTCCCACGCCGCCGCCGGGTCGAGGGTGGAGGGTTGGCTGGTCGTCCCGACAGCTAGCTTCTGCTCCACATCCGAACCACTGTCGGACAACAGACCGCAGCCGGCCAGCAGAGACAGGGAAGCAAGGGCTGCAGCGGCCTGCAGACTGGCCCGGTAGAACACGTGCACGCTCCTCGATCAGCCATGGGTCGGCAGACCATACCGCAGCGCCCCGCCGGGTCAATCCGCAGGACCGGCGGGGCACTTGAGTCAATCAGGGCCAAACCCGCTCAGGCCGTTCTCAGCCAACGCCCGCGTTCAGGAAAATCCCGCCGTCGACCACCAGGGTCTGCCCGGTGATCCAGTCGGACTGTTCCGACGTGAGGAAGGCCGCGGCGCCACCGATGTCCTCGGGAACACCGAGCCGTCCCAGCGGGTAGGGCGCGGCCGCCTCCGCCTCGCGGCCCTCGTACAGGGCCTGGGCGAACCTGGTCTTCACGACCGCGGGGGCGATCGAGTTGACCCGCACGACCGGCGCGAACTCGTGCGCCAGCTGAAGGGTCAGGTTGATCATCGCGGCCTTGCTCATGCCATACGCGCCGATGAAGGGCGAGGCGGAGACGCCCGCCACGGAGGCGATGTTGACGATCGCCCCGCCGTTCTCCTTCTGCCACGCCTTCCAGGTCTGCTGCGCGAAGCCGAGCGCCGAGATCACGTTCGTCTCGAAGACCTTGCGGGCGACGTTGAGGTCGAGCTCGGCCATCGGCCCGAAGACCGGGTTCGTACCGGCGTTGTTGACCAGGAAGTCGACCCGGCCGAACGCCTCCATGGTGCGCTCGACGGCCACCGCCTGGTGCGCCTCGTCGTGCGCCTTGCCCGGCACGGCGATGACGCGCTCGGAGCCGAGGGTCTCCACGGCCTCCTTGAGCGCGTCCTCGCCGCGTCCGGTGATGCACACCCGGTCGCCTCGGGCCACGAGCGCCTGGGCGATGCCGTAGCCGATGCCCCGGCTCGCGCCGGTGATCAGCGCGACCTTGCCACTGTCCTGCACAGTCATGATGTCCGCAGCCCTTCGGGTCAGTTGAGCGGTCCGCCGGCGACGTACATGACCTGGCCGGAGACGAAGCCCGCGTCGTCGCCCGAGAAGAAGGCGATGGCGTTGGCGATGTCCTCGGGGAAGCCGACGCGCTGCACCGGGATCTGGGTGGCGGCCGCGGCCTGGAACTCCTCGAAGCCCATGCCGACCCGGGCGGCCGTCTGCGCGGTCATCTCGGTGACGATGAAGCCGGGGGCGACGGCGTTGGCGGTGATGCCGAACTTGCCGAGCTCCTTGGCCAGGGTCTTGGTGAAGCCCTGGAGGCCCGCCTTGACCGCGGCGTAGTTGGCCTGGCCCCGGTTGCCCAGCGCCGAGGAGGAGGACAGCGACACGATCCGGCCGAACTTCTGCTCCACCATGTGCCCCTGGACGGCCTTGGCCATCAGGAACGCGCCCTTGAGGTGCACGTTCATCACGGTGTCCCAGTCGGACTCGCTCATCTTGAAGAGCAGGTTGTCACGGAGCACGCCCGCGTTGTTGACGAGGATCGTCGGGGCACCGAGCTCGGCGGCGACCCGCGCGACGGCGGCTTCCACCTGGGCGCTGTCCGACACGTCGCAGCCGACGGCGAGGGCCCGGCCCCCGGCGGCGGTGATCTTCTCGACGGTGTCCTTGCAGGCCGCCTCGTCCAGGTCGAGTACGGCGACGGCGCGGCCCTCGGCCGCCAGGCGTACCGCGGTGGCGGCACCGATGCCCCGTGCCGCTCCCGTCACGATGGCTACGCGCTGCTCGGTGGTGGACATGCTTGGTTCTCCTCGCCCTTGGATCGCGGCTCAGCGGACGTCAGGCACATTCCCTGCGAAATGGTTCCCGATAGCTGAGCAACCGCTTAGTACCTTCTCCGGTCGAGACGCTAGAAGGCCTGGCACCCGGTGTCAACGGCCCACGGACGCAGCGGCGCATGTCACACCGGGATCAGCGGACCAGAAGGTCGAGCAGCCGTTCCACCTCGGCCGCGGGGTCGGTGGTGAGACCGCTGTGCACGGGGCTCGGCTGGATGACGGTCGAGCGCGGGGCGATCAGCCAGCGGAAGCGCCGCCCGGCGTCGTCGCCCGCGGCCTGGCCCGCCTCCGTACCGCCCCGGCAGATGCCCTCGATGCCGTGCAGCGCGGCGCGCACGCCGGTGACGTCGGCGTCGGGGTCCAGCGCCTTGAGCTTCACCTCGTCGAGTTCGGTGCGGGCGGCGACGAACCCCTTCGCCCGGCAGTAGACGACCACGCCGGCGTTGAAGAACTCGCCGCGCTGGACCCTCGGCACCACGCGCAGCAGGGCGTACTCGAAGACAACACGCTCAGTCACGGCCGGCCGCTCTCGTCGCTGTTCTTGGTGTCACGCCTCGGGGCGAGGCGTTCGGTGAGCCAGCCCGGGGCCTGGGACGGCTTGTCGGCGGTGGGCTCGTCCAGGGTGATCCGCTCGCTGATCGTCGCCGCCCGCGCGAGCAGCGCCTCCACGTAGGCGCGCCGGAGCTGATCGGTCGAGTCGAACCCGGGCTCGTCCACCAGCCACTCGTCGGGCACGTCGGCGGCTACCTCGGTGAGCAGTTCCTCGGTGACCAGCGGGGCGAGCTCGGCGGCGGCCGCGGCGATGTCGGGGCCGAACGGGGCCAGCGCGTGGTCCGAGGCGTTGTAGGCCTTGGCGGCGGAGGCCTGGGCGCCCGGCCAGTTGTGGTGCCAGATCATGGTGGCGCCGTGGTCGATGAGCCAGAGGTCGCCGTGCCAGATCAGCATGTTCGGATTGCGCCAGGACCGGTCGACGTTGTTGATCAGCGCGTCGAACCAGACGACGCGCCCCGCCTCGCGCGGATCCACCTGGTAGGCGAGCGCGTCGAACCCGAGGGAACCGGGGAGGAAGTCCATCCCGAGGTTGAGGCCGCCACTCGCCTTCAGGAGCTCCTGGACCTCCTGGTCGGGCTCGGCGAGACCGATGACCGGGTCCAGCTGCATCTGTACGAGATCGGGGACGCGCAGCCCGAGCCGGCGGCCGAGCTGTCCGCAGATCACTTCCGCGACCAGCGTCTTGCGTCCCTGACCGGCACCGGTGAACTTCATGACGTACGTGCCGAAGTCGTCGGCCTCGACGATCCCCGGAAGCGAACCGCCCTCACGCAGGGGCGTGACGTACCGGGTCGCGATCACCTCTTTGAGCATTTCCCAGGCCACCTGTCTCTTCAGCCTTGTCATCCGTGGAGGCTCCGGTGGGACACAAGGAAGGATCCACCGGTTGGCGGCGCTGAGGAAGAACCCGGGAGGTCTCGGCCGGCGAGCCGCTCCCCCGCTCCCCGAGCGGACCGTCGACGGTGCCGCGCCCCTTGCCGCCGGCCTCCGGCGTGAAGTGAACATAGTAGCCGAGCGTGATCGCCCGCGAGGAGTGCCCGAGCCACCGGGATGGGCGCGGCTACCGCTTGGCGGCGAGGAGTGACCTGGCCGCGGTCACCGCACGGCCCGCCGGGGCGGATAGCATGTGCGCGTCTCGTCTCATTCTCATTGCTGAGGAGCGGGTGGTGTGCCGGGAAGCCTGGTCGGCGACGTAGCTGTCGTGCGCCCGGAAAGGCTTGCCGTGTCCGTCGCTTCTCGTGTCCGCCGGTCCGGCGTGCGACTCGTCGTCGACAGAGCCACACCCCGTGTGCCGCGCAAGCCGAACCCTCGGTGCCCTGTGGGCGCCCCGCCTCGGTCTGCCCGGCAGCTTCGACTGGATGAGAGTTCAGAGATGTCCCCGCAGCGCCCCTCGTCGCCGCCTCCCGCCATACCCCATGAATCGGTGATCCAGCAGGTGCTCGCCTGCTTCGACGCCTATGCCCGTATCCAAGGGGCGCGCGACAGCATCCTGCCGGCCTCCCGGGTCACGCCCAGGGAGGAGCAGCGGGCCTTCGACGACCTCCGGCACGCCATCGAGCGGCTCCGCGACACCACCGAAGCGGACTGATCCTCAAGTGGACTGACTCCCGGTCTTCCCGTCCGCCGACGACGGCAGCCTGGCCTCGACCGCGTCGAGCAGCAGCTCAAGCGCGAACGGATAGCCGCTGAACCTCATCTCGTGGGCCAGCAGACGCACCGTGGCGACGATGTGCGGGTAGGCGTCCGCGTCCAGCCGGCCGTAGCGGTCCTGCCACACCTGGAGATCGGCCTTCTGCGCGGGGGCCGGCAGCGCGAGGGCGGCCGCGTCCAGGGCCGCGAAGGCGAGGGCCTGGTCCACGAAGGCGTGATAGACGCGGACCGCCTCCCGGTCGCCGAAGCCCGCGGAGCGCAGCACCCCGAGGATCGTCTCCACGGCCCGCCGCTCGTTGTCCCGCCCGGTCGTCCGGTGTGCGGCCAGCAGCGCTGCCTGCGGATGGGCCCGGTACGAGGCCTGGATGCGCAGACCCAGCTCGCACAGGTCGAAGCGCCACCGACCGGTGGGGCTCCAGCCGCGCTGCGAACGGCCGATGAGCTCGTCGGCGACCGCCAGCAGCAGTTCGTCGGTGTTGCGGAAGTAGCGGTACAGCGCGCTGGGGTCGGCGCCCAGCGCACCGCCCAGCCGGCGGACCGTCAACGCGTCCGCTCCGTGCTGCCCTACCAGGCGCAGCGCCGTCTCCACGATGACCTGTTCGGACAGCACAGTGCCCTGTTTCGTCGGCCGTCTGCGCCGTCGCTGCGGCTCCGGAACCACCCGCTCAACCATGGCCCGGAGCTTATGACAACACCATTGACCTGTGAAGGAGACGGCGGGTTTCATGACCAGCCATCCAGGCTCTCCAGCCCCCTTCCCCAGGCAAGGCGACGATCCGTTGGCAGCAGTAGTGAAGAATGCGAATCCCGGGCCGGGCAGTGGCGCCGAGGCGCCCCGGACCGCGATGCGGAAGTCCATAGGCGTCGTCGACGGCGTCGTTCTCGCCGCTTCCAGCACGGCGGCCACCAGCAGCATCGGCATCGGGCTCGGCCTCATGGCGGGCATCGTCGGCCTGCATCTGCCGGCCATCATGCTGCTGGCCTTCCTGCCGGTGCTCGGCATCGCCGGCGGATACGGGCGGCTCAACCGCAGCGAACCCGACGCCGGCAGCAGCTACAAGTGGGTCGGCGGGATATTCAGCCCCTGGCTGGGCTTCCTGACCGGCTGGGTCAACGTCGTCGGCACCGTCGTGTTCATGGCCTACACCACCACCGTGACCGGCTCGGCGATCATCCAGCTCCTGCGTCAGGCGACCGTCGACAGCGTCGCCGGGCTCTCCCTCGATCCGGACTCGACCCTGCAGTCCACGCTCCTCGGCATGGCCGTGCTGCTCGCCGCCTCGCTGGTCGCCGTGCGCGGGCTGGACCTCGCCGCGCGTCTCCAGAAGTACCTGCTGGTCTTCGAGTACGGCGTGCTGATCGCGTTCTGCGTCTATGGCCTGTTCGCCGGGGACCAGCCCTTCTCGCTCACCTGGTACGACCCCTTCGACATCCCGTCGGCCGAAGCACTCGCCCAGGGCATGATGCTCGCAGTCTTCTGCTACTGGGGATTCGAGTCGGTCTTCAGCGTCGGTGAGGAGGTCGGTGATCCGCGCGACGCCTCCCGCGGCGGGTTCATCGCCCTGGTCGTCATGCTGCTGCTCTTCCTGCTGGCCGGCACCGCGTTCCAGCGGGTCCTGCCGCTGGACGAACTGGCCGACAACGGCGCGCAGGGGCTCGCCTACTTCGGCACGAAACTCGCGGAGCAGCCACTGGCCGCGCTGCCGCTCGTCGCTCTCATGTTCTCCGCGGTGGCCTCGCTCCAGGCGTCGGTCATCCCCACCGCCCGGGGGATGTACGCGATGGGCCGCGACGGTGTCCTCGGCCCCGTCTGGACGCGGCTGCATCCCAAGCACCGGACCCCGGCCGCCGGGACCCAGCTGATCACCGCGATCGCGCTGCTCCTGGCCGTGCTGTCGCTCGTCATCCCCACCGTCAACGACTTGATCTTCGCCGCCGTCAACGCGATCGGCATCGTCGTCGCCCTCTACTACGCGCTCACCGCCACCGCCGCCGCGGTGCGTTTCCGCCATCTGCTGCGCACCTCGCCCCTGGAGGCGCTGCGCGCGGTCGTCGGGCCGCTGCTCGGCGCGCTCGTGCTGCTCGCCACCGGCGCCTACCTGACCTGGACCTTCTACACGTCCACCGACCACTTCGAGGTCTCCGCGGACAACGGCTGGTTCGCCCTGCTCGTCCCGGTGCTGATGATCGGCTCCGGGCTGGTGGCTGCCGCGTGGGCCCGCTGGCACCGCCGGTCGCCGTACTTCACCCGAGCCCGCACTCCGGACGCCGCCGACGCTTCGCGGGAGGCCGGCGCATGACCTGATGGCAACGCCATGGCGCGGGGCCGCCCGAGCCGTCCGCACGACGCCCCGTCTCACCTCGCATCCCTTCTCACCTCTGGAGCACCGTATGACCACGGCCGATCTGGTCTTCACCCGTGGCCCCGTCTTCACCGCCGATCCGGCCCGCACCCGGGCCTCCTCACTCGCCGTCACCGGCGACCGCATCACCGCGGTCGGGCACGACGAGGTCCACGAACTCATCGGTCCCGGCACCGAAGTCGTCGACCTCACGGGGAAGCTGCTGCTCCCCGGCTTCCAGGACGCCCATATCCACCCGGTGTTCGCCGGGGTGGAGCTGGCCCAGTGCGATCTGACCGGCACCGTCGGCGCCGCGGAGTACCTGACCCGGATCCGCGCCTATGCCGACGCCCGTCCGGAGCGGGCCTGGATCACCGGCGGCGGCTGGTCGCTGGAGAGCTTCGACGGCGGACTGCCCACCCGGCAGCTGCTCGACTCCGTGGTCCCCGACCGCCCGGTCCTGCTGGCGAACCGTGACCACCACGGCGCCTGGGCCAACACCCGGGCCCTCGAACTGGCCGGCATCACCGCCGCCACCCCCGATCCCCCGGACGGCCGCATCGAACGCGAGCCGGACGGCTCGCCCGCCGGGGTGCTCCAGGAGGGCGCACAGGCACTGGTCGCCCGGCTGGTGCCGCCGATCACCCCGGCGGACCGGCTGGCCGGGCTGCTGCGTTCGCAGCGACTGCTGCACTCCCTGGGTATCACCGGCTGGCAGGACGCCCTGCTCGGCGTGTTCAACGGCAACACCGATCCGTCGGACGCCTATCTGACCGCCGCCCGCGACGGCTCGCTCACCGCCCGGGTCACCGGTGCGATGTGGTGGGACCGCGAGCGCGGGGCCGAGCAGATCGACGAACTGGTCGCGAGGCGCGAGCGGCTCAGCCACGGACGGTTCCGGGCCGGCTCTGTGAAGATCATGCAGGACGGCATCGCGGAGAACTTCACCGCGGCGATGACCGCCCCGTACCTGGACGGCTGCGGCTGCGCCACCGCCAACAGCGGACTGAGCTTCGTCGAGCCGGACGCCCTGCGCGGCCATGTCACCCGGCTCGACGCCCTCGGCTTCCAGGTCCACTTCCACGCGCTCGGCGACCGGGCGGTCCGCGAGGCGCTCGACGCGGTGGAGGCCGCCGTCGAGGCCAACGGCCGTCGCGGTAACCGTCACCACCTGGCCCATCTCCAGGTGGTCCACCCCGACGACATCAGGCGCTTCGCCCGGCTCGGCGCCATCGCCAACATCCAGCCGCTGTGGGCCGCCCACGAGCCCCAGATGGACGAGCTGACCATCCCGTTCCTCGGTCCCGAACGTGCCGCCTGGCAGTACCCGTTCGGGGATCTGCTGCGGGCGGGCGCCACCCTCGCGGCGGGCAGCGACTGGCCGGTCAGCAGCGCGGACCCGGTCCAGGGCATCCATGTCGCGGTCAACCGGCGGGAGCCCGGTACCACGGACAGCCGGGTCTTCCTGCCCGAGCAGCGCCTCGACCCGGCCTCGGCGGTGGCCGCGTACACCGCGGGCAGCGCCCATGTGAACGGCCTGGACGACGCGGGCAGTCTGCTCCCCGGCAACCTGGCCGACCTGGTGGTCCTGGACCGCGACATCCTCACCGCGCCGCCGGAGGAGATCTCCGGGGCACGGGTGCTGCGGACGTACGTCGGGGGTGCGCTCGTCCACTCCGACTGAACGGGGCGCCTCAGCGCGCTCCGTACACCGGTTGCGGTGTCCCGGCGGCCGCGAGCAGTTCCGACGCGGCCGCCCCCGCCTCGGCCGGGGTCCAGCGGGCGCCCTTGTCGGCGGTGGGGCCGGGCCGCCAGCCCTCCATCACGGTGATCCGCCCGGCCTCGGCCTCGAAGACCCGGCCGCTGACCCCGGCGCACGCCTCCGATCCCAGCCAGACGACGAGCGGCGAGACGTTCTCCGGGGCCATCGCGTCGAACCCTCCCCCGGCCGGTGCCGCCATGGTCTCGGCGAAGGTCTCCTCGGTCATCCTGGTCCGGGCGGCCGGGGCGATCGCGTTGACCTGCACCCCGTAACGGCCCATCTCGGCGGCGGCCACCAGGGTCAGGGCGATGATCCCGGCCTTGGCGGCGGAGTAGCTGCCCTGGCCCACGCTGCCCAGCAGCCCGGCCCCGGAACCGGTGTTGACGACCCTGGCCACCGGCACCCGCCCCGCCTTCGCCTCGGCGCGCCAGTGCGCCGCCGCGTGCTTGAGCGGCAGGAAGTGGCCCCTGAGGTGGACGCGGGTCACCGCGTCCCAGTCGTCCTCCTCCAGGTTCACCAGCATCCGGTCGCGGAGGAACCCGGCGTTGTTGACCAGGGTGTCGAGGCGGCCGAAGGAGTCGAGGGCGGTCGCGACGAGCGAGGCCGCGCCTTCCGCGGTGGCTATGTCCCCGTAATGCGCGACGGCCTCGCCGCCGACCGCGCGGATCTCCTCGACGACCTGCTGGGCGGGGCCGTCGGCCGTACCGGAGCCGTCGGGGCCCACGCCGAGGTCGTTGACGACGACCTGCCCGCCCTCGGCGGCGAAGGCCAGGGCGTGGGCGCGGCCGAGTCCGCGGCCCGCGCCGGTGACGACGGCGACGCGACCGGCGCACAGGGCTGTCGATGAGGTCATGACGAGTGTCCTTTCGAGGGGCGACGAGCGGAGAACGGGGCGCCGGGAGCACCGGGTGGACCGACGCTCTCCCACGGCGTCCGTATCACTGCTACGTTGAATCTAACAAACGTTTGGTGGAAAGGTAGCTGATCTGCTCATGGGTGTCTCCACCTCCGCCCCCCAAGAGGGCGTCGCCGTCGTCACCGTGGACTTCCCTCCGGTCAACGCCCTGCCCGTACAGGGCTGGTACGACCTCGCCGCCGCCGTGCGCGCGGCCGGGGCGGACCCGGACGTCCGCTGCGTGGTGCTCACCGCGGAAGGCCGCGGGTTCAACGCGGGCGTGGACATCAAGGAGATGCAGCGCACGGACGGGCCGGAGGCGCTGATCGGCGCCAACCGGGGCTGCTTCGAGGCGTTCGCGGCGGTCTACGAGTGCGAGGTCCCCGTGGTCGCCGCCGTACACGGCTTCTGCCTCGGCGGCGGCATCGGCCTGGTGGGCAACGCGGACGCGATCGTGGCCAGTGACGACGCGACCTTCGGGCTGCCGGAGCTGGACCGGGGCGCGCTCGGCGCGGCCACGCACCTGGCCCGGCTGGTTCCGCAGCACCTGATGCGGACCCTCTACTACACCTCACGCACCGTCACGGCCCAGGAGCTGCACGGGCACGGCTCGGTGTGGAGCGTCGTCCCGCGCGCCGAACTGCCCCGGGCCGCCGGGGAGCTGGCCCGGGAGATCGCGGCCAAGGACGGGTACCTGATCCGGCTCGCCAAGGCGGCCATCAACGGCATCGACCCGGTCGACGTACGCCGCAGCTACCGCTTCGAGCAGGGCTTCACCTTCGAGGCCAACCTCAGTGGCGTCGCCGACCGCGTGCGCGACACCTTCGGCACGGACAAGGAGCAGCAGACGTGACACAGGACAAGACGATGACGGCCGACGACGTCGTCGGCCGGCTGGAGAGCGGGATGACGGTCGGCATCGGCGGCTGGGGTTCGCGCCGCAAGCCGATGGCCCTGGTCAGGGCGGTACTGCGGTCCGACGTCACCGATCTGACCGTGGTGTCGTACGGCGGGCCCGACGTCGGGCTGCTCGCCGCCGCGGGAAGGATCCGCAAGCTGGTCGCGGCGTTCGGGACGCTCGACTCGATACCGCTGGAGCCGCACTTCACGGCCGCCCGGCAGCGCGGCGCGTTCGAGATGGTCGAGCTCGACGAGGCGATGATGATGTGGGGGCTGACGGCGGGCGCGCAGCGGCTGCCGTTCATGCCGGTGCGGGCCGGTCTGGGCTCCGATCTGATGAAGGTCAACCCGGCTCTGCGTACGGTCACTTCGCCGTACGAGGACGGCGAGAAGCTGGTCGCGGCGCCTGCCCTGCGACTGGACGCCGCCCTGGTTCACCTCAACCGGGCGGACGTGCACGGCAACGGCCAGTATCTGGGCCCCGATCCGTACTTCGACGACCTGTTCTGCGAGGCCGCGGACCACAGTTACGTCTCCTGTGAGCGGATCGTGGAGACGGCGGATCTGCTCAAGGAGCACGGGCCGCAGACACTGCTGGTCAAGCGGCTGTTCGTGGACGGGGTCGTCGAGACGCCGAACGGCGCGCACTTCACCTCCTGCGTGCCCGACCACGACCGGGACGAGAGCTTCCAGCGCGCCTATGTCCGGGCCGCCCGCGACCCCGAGGGCTGGCCCGCCTTCGTCGAACGGTTCCTGTCGGGGGACGAGGCCGCCTACCAGGCCGCCGTCACCGCGTTCCACCAGGAGGAAGCATGAGCGGCACCGAGTCCACCGGCATCGCGGCGGCGACCCGTGCGGAGTACTGCGTGGTGGCGTGCGCCGAGGCGTGGCGGGACGCGGGCGAGATCCTCGCCAGCCCGATGGGCACCGTCCCGGCCATCGGGGCGCGGCTGGCCAGGCTGACCTTCTCGCCCGATCTGCTGCTGACCGACGGGGAGGCCCTGCTGACGGGCGACACCCCCGCGCTGGGGGCGCGGGCCGCGAGCATCGAGGGCTGGCTGCCGTTCCGCCAGCACCTGACGCTCACCGCGACCGGCCGCCGGCACGTGATGATGGGCGCCAGCCAGATCGACCGGCACGGCAACCAGAACATCTCCTGCATCGGCGACTGGGCCAGGCCCGCGCGGCAGCTGCTCGGGGTGCGCGGCGCCCCGGTCAACACCCTCAACAATCCGACGAGTTACTGGGTCCCTAAGCACTCGTCCCGGGTGTTCGTGGAGCACGTGGACATGGTCAGCGGGGTCGGGTACGAGCGGGCGGCGGCGGCCGGCCCGTCCGCGACCCGCTACCACCGCATCCCCGAGGTCGTCTCCAACCTGGGCGTCTTCGACTTCGAGACCCCCGACCGCACCATGCGGCTGCGCTCGCTGCACCCCGGGGTGAGCGTCGAGGACGTCACCGGGGCCACCGGTTTCGCCCTCACGGTCCCCGACCGGGTGCCGCTCACCCGTGACCCGTCGGAGGCGGAACTCCGGCTGATCCGGGAGGTCATCGACCCGAAGGGGCTGCGCGAGCGCGAGGTCCCGGCATGACCGGGCCCGCGCCGCTGCCGACCGCGCTCACCGAACTGACCGGGGTGCGGTATCCGCTCGTACAGACCGGGATGGGCTGGGTGGCCGGTCCCCGGCTGGTGTCCGCCTCCGCGAACGCGGGCGCGCTCGGCATCCTGGCCTCCGCGACGATGACCGTGGAGCAGCTCCGCGCGGCGGTCCGCGAGGTCAGGTCCCGTACGGACGCGCCGTTCGGCGTCAATCTGCGCGCGGACGCGGGGGACGCGGCCGAGCGGGTACGGATCGTGATCGAGGAGGGCGTGCGGGTGGCGTCGTTCGCGCTCGCCCCGTCGAAGGAGCTGATCGCGCGGCTCAAGGACGCGGGTGTCGTCGTCATCCCGTCCGTGGGTGCCAGGCGGCACGCGGAGAAGGTCGCCGCGTGGGGCGCCGACGCGGTGATGGTGCAGGGCGGCGAGGGCGGCGGCCACACCGGCGACGTGGCCACCACCGTGCTGCTCCCCCAGGTCGTGGACGCCGTGGACATCCCGGTCATCGCGGCGGGCGGCTTCCACGACGGCCGCGGCCTGGTGGCCGCGCTCGCCTACGGGGCGGCCGGGATCGGGATGGGCACCCGCTTCCTGCTCACCTCCGACAGCACCGTCCCGGCGGCGGTGAAGGCGAAGTACCTGGCCGCCACCGTCAAGGACGTCACGGTCACCGACCGGGTCGACGGAATGCCGCACCGCATGCTGCGCACGGAGATGGTCGACTCCCTTGAGCGTTCCGGCCGGGCCGCCGCACTGCTGGGGGCGGTACGGCACGCCTCCGCCTTCCGGAAGGAGACCGGTTCGAGCTGGCGCGGGCTGATCCGCGACGGACTGGCGATGAAGCACGGCAGGGAACTGGCCTGGAGCCAGGTGCTGCTGGCCGCCAACACGCCGATGCTGCTCAAGGCCTCGATGGTCGAGGGGCGCACCGATATCGGGGTGATGGCCTCGGGTCAGGTGGCGGGTCTGATCGAGGATCTGCCGTCCTGCGCGGAACTGGTCGGGCGGATCATGTCCGAGGCGCTGGCCGTGCTGAAGTCGCTGCCGGGGGCGGGGCGGAGTTCCTGACGTACACAAATAAAGGGCAGTGCGCCGGAAAAGTCTGCACCAGACCGGAATTATGGCTTCCATCACAGCGGTTACCGAGGTGCTCTGGTGAGATCACCGAATGCTCGGTCTCCTCCTTCGCCTCCTGCCCTTCTGGGTCCGCGAGCCCGTCTTCATCCTGGTCGGGTCCGTCTTCGGCGTACGCATCATGTATCTCGCCGCTCACGAACGGAACTGGACCGCGGCCGGCATCGGCACGGCCTTCCTCGTGTTCACCGCGGTTCGCGTCCACACCGTGGTCCGCGCACTGCGCGCCCGCCGGAACCCGGGCCGGCCGGACCAGCCGGACCCGGCGGACGGCACCGTGCCGCAACCGCTGCCGCAGCCGCGGCCCGGAGCCGTGCCCGCGACGCCGAAGAAGGAGCCCAACGCCTGGGGACAGGCATTCGCGGCCGTGGCCCTGTTCGGGGGGCTCGCGGCCGCGGTGTGGGTGGCTCCGCACATGACGGCGGCGGACGGCGACGGCAACACAGCCGCGCCCGCCTCCTGTTCGGGCGGCGAGGACGGGAAGCTGCCGAAGGCGTACGCCAGGACTCCGAAGGCCGTCACGGGTGACGAGCTGTGCGAGGCACTCAACCGTTCCGACCTGGCACAGCTCGTGGGAACGCCGGACGAGAGGGCGACCTCGGCCACCGGTACCAGCGGCACCTCGGCCCTGACCGACGGGAAGGTGGCCGAGCCCGAGGCCCGGGTCGAGTTCGACACGTACACCGTGAACCTCTCGGCCACGTACAACAAACTGTCGGTCGCCCAGTACGTGAAGATGATGAAGACCGGAGGTGAGTACAACAGGACGGACACGATTCTCGGCCGGCCCGCGGTCTTCTCCTCGGATCCCACCATGAGGTTCGAGATCAACCTCGGAAGCAAGGATTCCAGCGGGCCCGTCGAGGAAGGCCCGCTCGCCAGGACGCTGACCGTGGCTCTCGACAAGAAGGACGCGGGCGGCTACTACGACATCACCGTCTGGAGCCGGTCCGGAGCCCTCCCCGACGACGGCGTCCTCCTCAACATCGCCGAGGAGGTTCTTCCGACGGTCCCGGACCGGGCGGCCCGGTGAGTCACCCGGCCCGGCCGGGACGTATCAGAGGCGTTCGATGATGGTGACGTTGGCCTGGCCGCCGCCCTCGCACATGGTCTGCAGTCCGTAGCGCCCGCCGGTGCGCTCCAGTTCGTGCAGGAGGGTCGTCATCAGCTTGGTGCCGGTGGCGCCGAGCGGGTGACCGAGCGCGATGGCGCCGCCGTTGACGTTGACCCTGTCGGGGTCGGCGCCGGTCTCCTTCAGCCAGGCCAGGACGACCGGGGCGAACGCCTCGTTGATCTCGACGAGGTCGATGTCGTCGAGAGACATCCCGGCCTTCTTCAGGGCGTACGCCGTCGCCGGGATCGGTGCGGAGAGCATCCGGATCGGGTCCTCGCCGCGCACCGAGAGGTGGTGCACGCGGGCACGGGGGTTGAGGCCGTGCTCGGCGACGGCCCGTTCGGAGGCGATGAGCAGCGCGGAGGCGCCGTCGGAGACCTGCGAGGAGACGGCGGCGGTCAGCCTGCCGCCCTCGACGACCGGTTTGAGTCCTGCCATCTTCTCCAGCGAGGTGTCGCGGCGCGGCCCCTCGTCCACCCGGACGTCCCCGTAGGCGACGGTCTCGCGGTCGAAGCGGCCCTCGTCGATGGCGCGCAGGGCCCGCCGGTGCGAGCGCAGGGCGAACTCCTCCATGTCCTGGCGGCTGATGCCCCACTTCTCGGCGATGAGTTCGGCGCCGTGGAACTGGTTGACGGGTGCGTCGCCGTAGCGGGCGCGCCAGCCGACGGAGCCCGCGTACGGGCCGTCGGTCAGCCCGAGCGGCTCCGCGGCCTGGCGGCTGGCGAAGGCGATGGGGATCATCGACATGTTCTGGGTGCCGCCCGCCACGACCAGGTCCTGGGTGCCGGACAGCACGCCCTGGGCGGCGAAGTGGACGGCCTGCTGGGAGGAGCCGCACTGCCGGTCGACGGTGGTGCCGGGCACCTCCTCGGGGAGGCCCGCGGCGAGCCACGCGGTGCGGGCGATGTCGCCTGCCTGCGGGCCGACGGTGTCCAGGCAGCCGAAGACGACGTCCTCCACGGCCGCCGGGTCGACCCCGCTGCGCTCGATGAGCGCCTTGATGACGTGCGCCCCGAGGTCGGCGGGGTGGACGGCGGACAGCCCGCCCTTGCGGCGGCCGACCGGGGTTCGTACCGCGTCGACGATGTAGGCCTCGGCCATGACTGCTCCTTCGTGGGCGTGTTGATGGCGTGTCAGGTACGTGGGGTGATGCCTTCCAGGACCATGGACAGGTACTGGCGGGCGATCTCCTCCGGGGTGTGGGTACCGCCGGGGCGGTACCAGGAGGCGGCGACCCAGACGGTGTCGCGGACGAAGCGGTAGACGAGCCTGACGTCCAGGTCGCCGCGGAAGGCCCGCTCGGCCACCCCGCGTTCCAGGGTCCGCAGCCAGGCGTCCTCGAACTTCGCCCGGGAGTCGGTGAGGTAGGCGAATCGCGGCTGGGCGGAGAGCCGGCCGGACTCCTTCTGGTAGATGGCGACCGCCGGGCCGTGCCGGTCGATCTGCCGGAAGGACTGGGTGACGAGCGCCTCGATGGTCGCACCGGGTCCGAGTCCGGCGGCGAGAACGGTGCCGTAGCCCGCCCACAGTTCGTCCAGGAAGGCCGAGAGGATCTCGTCCAGCATCGACTCCTTGGAGTCGAAGTGGTAGTAGAGACTGCCCGCGAGCAGCCCCGCCTCGTCCGCGATCCGGCGGACGGTGGTGGCGTTGTAGCCGAGGGCGGCGAACACCTCGGCGGCGGTGGCCAGGAGTTCGGCGCGTCGTTCGGCGTTGGCGCTCCCGGCGATCGCGGTCACGCCCTCTGGCTGCTGACAGAGACGGTCTCCCCCGTCATGTACGAGGAGTAGCCGCTGGCCAGGAAGACGATGACGTTGGCGATCTCCCAGGGCTCGGCGTACCGGCCGAAGGCCTCCCGTTCGGTGAGTTCGGCCAGCAGCTCCGGGGTGGTGACCTTCACCAGGTGCGGGTGCATGGCCAGGCTGGGGGCGACGGCGTTGACGCGTACGCCGAAGCCGGCGGCCTCCAGGGCGGCGCACCGGGTGAGGGCCATCACGCCGGCCTTCGCGGCGGCGTAGTGGGCCTGGCCGCGCTGGGCGCGCCAGCCCACGACGGAGGCGTTGTTGACGACGACGCCGCCGCTGTCACGCTCCTTGAAGTGGCGCAGTGCGGCGCGGGTGCAGCGGAAGGTGCCGTTCAGAGTGACGTCGAGGACCTTCGACCACTGCTCGTCGGTCATCTCGACGAGGTCGGCGGTGCCGCCGAGTCCCGCGTTGTTGACGACGATGTCGAGGCCGTCGTGGCGCTCGGCGGCGAACGAGAACAGGGCGTCGACCTGCTCCTGGACCGTGACGTCGCAGGGCAGGGCGGCGACGTTCTCGTCGCCGAACTCCTCGGCCAGGGCGGTGGCGCTCTCCCCCAGCCGGCGGGCGTGGGCGTCACCGATGACGATCCGGGCGCCCTCCTCCAGGAACCTGCGGGCGGTGGCGCCGCCGATCCCGGCGCCCGCGGCGGCGGTGATCACGGCGGTGCGTCCGGCCAGAAGCGAGTGCCCCGCTACGTAGGGCGGCTGGGTGGTCACGGGCGACTCTCCTCCGGCAGGCCGATGACGCGCTCGGCGGTGACGGTGCGGAACTCCTCGACGCTGCTCATGCCGGTACGTTAATCTACCAAACACTTGTTAGGGAAGGAGGGGCCGATGTCCGCTGCCCATGACGAACCGGTGCGCTACGAGAAGCGGGGACCCGTCGCGACGGTGACCATGAACCGGCCCGACTACCGCAACGCGCAGAACTCCGCCATGACCTACGCCCTGGACCGGGCCTTCTACCGCGCCACCGACGACAGCGAGGTGAAGGCCGTCGTCCTGGCCGGAGCGGGCAGGCACTTCTCCGCCGGGCACGACATCGGCACCCCGGAGCGCGACGCCCATCTGCCCTTCGAACGCCGGGCGGGACTCTGGTGGGACCACTCGGACAAGGAGGGCGCGGAGAGCCGGTTCGCCCGGGAGTCCGAGGTGTATCTGGGGATGTGCCGCCGGTGGCGGGAGCTGCCCAAACCCGTCATCGCGTCCGTACAGGGCGCGTGTGTGGCGGGCGGACTGATGCTGGCCTGGGTCTGCGATCTGATCGTGGCCTCCGAGGACGCGTACTTCGCCGATCCGGTGGTCCGCATGGGCATCCCCGGTGTCGAGTACTTCGCGCATCCCTGGGTGATGCCGCCCCGGATCGCCAAGGAGTTCCTGTACACCGGCGACCGGATGAGCGCGCGGCGCGCGTACGAGGTCGGCATGGTCAACCGGGTCGTCCCCCGGGTGGAACTGCCCGAGCGGACACGAGAGTTGGCGCTGCGGATCGCGGAGATGCCGCGCCTGGGCCTCGCCCTGACCAAACGCGCCGTCAACCAGGCCGAGGATCTGCAGGGCATGCACACCGGCATGGACTCCGTGTTCGGCCTGCACCACCTGGCGCACGCCCACAACGCCGAGACCGCGGCCGACGCGCTGGGCGGCATGGACATCCGGGCGATGAAGAGGGCGGGTGCCTGATGGACCTCGAATTCGACGCGGCCGACGAGGAGTTCCGGACCGAGGTGCGCGACTGGCTGGCCGCCCACGTGCCGGCCGTCCCGCTGCCGTCCCTGGAGACCCGCGAGGGGTTCGCCGCCCACCGGGAGTGGGAGGCCACCCTGGCCGCCGACCGCTGGTCGGTGGTGTCCTGGCCGCAGGAGTTCGGCGGACGCGGCGGCTCACTGCTGCGCTGGCTGGTCTTCGAGGAGGAGTACTACGCCGCCGGGGCGCCCGGCCGGGTCAGCCAGAACGGCATCAGCCTGCTGGCCCCCACCCTCTTCGAGAACGGCACCGCAGAGCAGCGGGCCCGGATCCTGCCCCCGATGGCGAGCGGCGAGGTCATCTGGGCGCAGGCCTGGTCCGAGCCGGAGTCCGGCTCCGATCTGGCCTCGCTGCGCTCGACCGCCGTACGCACCGACGGCGGCTGGCTGCTCAGCGGCCAGAAGACCTGGTCCTCGCGGGCCGCCTTCGCGGACCGCGCCTTCGGCCTGTTCCGCAGCGACCCGGAGGCGGACCGGCCGCACCGGGGACTGACGTATCTGATGTTCCCGCTGGACGCGGAGGGTGTCACCGTGCGGCCCATCGGGCGGCTCGACGGGAAGCCCGCCTTCGCGGAACTCTTCCTGGACGAGGTCTTCGTCCCCGACAGGGACGTGATCGGTGAGCCCGGACAGGGCTGGCGGGTCGCGATGAGCACCACCGGCAACGAACGCGGACTCACCCTGCGCAGTCCGGGCCGGTTCACGGCCGCCGCGGACCGGCTGACCGCGCTGTGGCGCGAACACGGCGATCCGGCCGACACGGCGCTGCGCGACCGGGTGGCCGACGCCGTGATCGGGGCCCGCGCCTACCGGCTGTTCTCCTACCGGGGCGCCTCCCACGTGCTGCACGAAGAGGGCGGGCCCGCCCAGGCCGCCTCCAGCCTCAACAAGATCTACTGGTCCGAACTGGACATCGCCCTGCACGAGACGGCCCTCGACCTGCTCGGCCCGTACGGCGAACTCGCGGACCACGCGGGCGAATCGCCCGCCGCCGGGGCCTGGGCCGAGGGCTACACCTTTTCCCTGGCCGGTCCCGTGTACGCGGGCACCAACGAGATCCAGCGCGACATCATCGCCGAGCGGCTGCTCGGCCTGCCGAAGGGACGCCGGTGATGCGCTTCTTCCCCGACGCCGAGCAGCGGGAGTTCGCCCGCTCGCTCGACGCCCTGCTCACCGCCGGCGACACCCCGGCCGTGATCCGGTCCTGGGCCACGGGCGACCACGCCCCGGGGCGGGCGCTCTGGACACGGCTGGCCGAGGCCGGGGTGTTCGCGCTCGCGGTCCCGAAGGAGCACGACGGGTTCGGCCCGCTGCCGGTCGAACTCGCCGTCGCCTTCGAGGCGCTGGGGCGCCACGCGGTTCCCGGACCGCTGGTCGAGACGGTGGCCGCGGCGGCGCTGCTGGACCGGCTCGGGGACCCGGACACGGCCGCCGCCCGGCTGCCCGCCATCGCCTCCGGCACGTCCCTCGTCTCGCTCTGCCTGACCTCCCTCGGCCCGTACGCCCTGGACGCGGACGCGGCCGACGCGGTGTTCGTGGTGGACGGCGACACCCTGCGCCTCACCGCCGGTCCCGGTCCCGTGCAGCCGTCGGCCGATCCGGCGCGGCGGCTGTCGCGGCCGTCCGGGGGCGCGGTCGTCGCCCGGGGTCCCGAGGTGACCGCCGCGGCGCGGTACGCGGCCGATGTCGCCGCGCTCGCCGCGGCGGCCCAGGCGCTCGGGGTCGGCCGCGCCCTGCTCACCCGTACCGTCGCCTACGTCACCCAGCGCACCCAGTTCGGGGTGGCGATCGGCTCCTTCCAGGCGGTCAAGCACCGGCTGGCGGACACCCTGCTGGCCCTGGAGTTCACCGAGCCGCTGGTGCACGGCGCCGCCCTCGCGCTCGCCGCCGGGGACGACGGGGCGGGGCGCGATATCGCCGCGGCCAAGGTCACCGCGGGCGAGGCCGCGTACCGGGCGGCGCGCACCGCCCTCCAACTGCACGGTGCGGTGGGGTACACCGACGAGCTCGACCTGTCGCTGTGGATCCGCAAGGCCCGTCCGCTGCGGGACGCCTGGGGCACCCCGGCCGCGTGCCGGGCGCGGGTCCTGGCCGGCTGACCGCACACGCGGGAGAGCGGCCGGACGGGCCGGCGACCCGCTGGAACCGTCGGACAGGATCAGGCAGGACCGGACGGGAAGGGCCTCACATCATGGACACCGAAAGCCCGCTGGACTTCACCGGGCGCGTGGTGCTGGTCACCGGCGGCACCAAGGGCATCGGGGCCGCCATCGCCTCAGCCTTCCTCCGGACCGGGGCGGACGTGGTCGTCTGCGGCCGCACCACCCCGGACACCCTGCCCCGCGCCGGGGACCGGGAGGCCGTCTTCCGCGCCGCCGACGTCCGCGATCCGGCGGCGGCGGCCTCCCTGGTGGACAGCGCGGTGGAGCGCTTCGGCCGGCTCGACGTGCTCGTGAACAACGCGGGCGGCTCGCCCGACGCCGACGCGGCCACCGTCTCACCGCGCTTCGTCGAGAAGGTCGTCGCGCTCAATCTGCTCGCGCCCTTCTACGTGGCGCAGGCGGCCAACCGCGTCATGCGGGACCGGGCCGGCGGCGGTTCGATCGTCAACATCGGCAGCGTCTCCGCCCATCACCCGCAGCCCGGCACCGCCGCCTACACCGCCGCCAAGGCCGGGCTCCTGGCACTCACCAGGGCGCTGGCCCTGGAGTGGGCACCGGCGGTCCGGGTCAACCACATCACCACCGGGCTGATCCGCACGCCGGGCGCGGCCGAGGTCTACGGCGCGGACGGCGGCGCCTCGGTGGCGGGCGTCATCCCGATGGGCCGGATGGCCGTACCCGAGGACGTCGCCCAGGCCTGCCTGTACCTCGCGAGCGAACTGTCCGGATACGTCAACGGGGCGGATCTGGCGGTGCACGGCGGCGGGGAGTTCCCGGCCCGCTACCTCGCCGCGAAGGCGGCCGGCGAACCGGGGTGAGGCCCGCGCCGCGGGACCGCACCGGCGCACGTGACGCAGACCATCCTCTGTGTCCGCGATCCGTGGGTAGGTCTCCGGTACGGTGTCGAACGCTTCGGGCCGGACAGTCCCTGGAAGGCCCGGAGCGGTTCGCCGCCGCAGAGTGACCACGGGACACCGACCGGTGCGCCCGTGCGACATCGCCCGTCCTGACGCCACGCGCCCGTGACACGACTGGGGAGTTTGATGTTCGAGAAGGTATTGGTCGCCAACCGTGGAGAGATCGCGATCCGCGCGTTCCGCGCCGCGTTCGAACTCGGGATCTCCACGGTGGCGGTGTACCCCCACGAGGACCGCAACTCACTGCACCGGGCCAAGGCGGACGAGGCCTACCGGATCGGGGAGCCCGGCCATCCGGTGCGCGCCTACCTCTCGGTCGACGAGGTCATCAAGGCCGCCCGGAAGGCAGGCGCCGACGCGGTCTACCCCGGCTACGGCTTCCTGTCGGAGAACCCGGACCTCGCGGCCGCGTGCGCGGAGGCCGGCATCACGTT
The DNA here is from genome assembly GCF_042887885.1 of Streptomyces sp. NPDC057900. Lineage (NCBI taxonomy): Bacteria > Bacillati > Actinomycetota > Actinomycetes > Kitasatosporales > Streptomycetaceae > Streptomyces > Streptomyces sp. NPDC057900. The sequence continues at coordinate 104,901 of NZ_JBHVOI010000006.1, read as the reverse complement.
CGTCGGACCGCCCGCCTCCGTACTGAACCTGACGGGGAACAAGTCCCGCGCGGTCGCCGCCGCGCGGGAGGCCGGGGTGCCGGTGCTGAAGTCCTCCGAGCCCTCCGAGGACGTCGACGCGCTCGTCGCGGCAGCGGAGGACATCGGCTTCCCGGTCTTCGTCAAGGCCGTCGCGGGCGGCGGCGGACGCGGCATGCGCCGGGTCGCCACGGCGGGCGAACTGCGCGAGTCGATCGACGCGGCCATGCGCGAGGCGCGCTCCTCGTTCGGTGACGCGACGGTCTTCCTGGAGCAGGCGGTCATCAACCCCCGCCACATCGAGGTGCAGATCCTCGCCGACGCCGAGGGCAATGTCGTGCACCTGTACGAGCGGGACTGCTCGTTGCAGCGCCGCCACCAGAAGGTCGTCGAGATCGCGCCCGCCCCGAACCTCGACCCGGAGCTGCGGGACCGGATCTGCGCCGACGCCGTCGCCTTCGCCCACCACATCGGCTACGTCAACGCGGGCACGGTCGAGTTCCTCGTCGACGAGCGCGGCAACCACGTCTTCATCGAGATGAACCCGCGCATCCAGGTCGAGCACACCGTCACCGAGCAGGTCACCGGACGCGACCTGGTCATCGCCCAGCTGCGCATCGCGGCCGGCCTGACGCTGCCCGAACTGCACCTCTCCCAGGACGACATCACCCTCAACGGCACCGCGATGCAGTGCCGCATCACCACGGAGGACCCGGCCAACGGCTTCCGGCCGGACACCGGCACCATCTCCGCCTACCGCTCCCCCGGCGGGCCCGGAGTACGGCTGGACGGCGGCACCGTCCACACCGGCGCGGAGGTGTCCGCCCACTTCGACTCGATGCTCGTCAAGCTCACCTGCCACGGGCACGACTTCGCCAACGCGGCCCGCCGGGCACGCCGGGCCATCGCGGAATTCCGCATCCGGGGTGTGGCGACCAACCTGCCGTTCCTGGGCGCCGTACTGGACCAGCCCGACTTCCGGGCCGGGCGCATCACGACGAGCTTCATCGAGGAACACCCGGAGCTGATCCGGGCCCGCCCCTCGGCCGACCGGGGCAGCCGGATGCTCGGCTACCTGGCCGAGACCACCGTCAACCGGCCCTACGGCCCCCGCCCCTCCGTCATCGACCCGGCGGACAAGCTGCCGGCCCTGCCGACCGGGTCGCCGCCCGCCGGTTCCCGCCAGCGCCTGGCGGCCCTCGGCCCGGAGGCCTTCGCGGCCGAGCTGCGCGCCCGGCCCGCCGTCGCCGTCACCGACACCACGTTCCGGGACGCGCACCAGTCGCTGCTGGCCACCCGGGTGCGGACCCGCGATCTGCTGGCCGTCGCCCCGCACGTGGCCCGGACCGCCCCCGAGCTGCTGAGCCTCGAATGCTGGGGCGGCGCCACCTACGACGTGGCGCTGCGCTTCCTGGCCGAGGACCCGTGGGAACGGCTGGTGAAGATCCGGGAGGCCGTGCCCAACATCTGCACCCAGATGCTGCTGCGGGGCCGCAACACGGTCGGCTACACGCCCTACCCCACCGAGGTCACAGAGGCGTTCGTCGCCGAGGCCGCGACCGCCGGAATGGACATCTTCCGGATCTTCGACGCCCTCAACGACGTCTCCCAGATGCGCCCGGCCATCGACGCCGTGCGCGCCACCGGCACCTCGGTCGCGGAAGTGGCGCTCTGCTACACCGCGGACCTCTCGGACCCCGGCGAGACCCTGTACACCCTGGACTACTACCTGCGTCTCGCGGAGCAGATCGTGGACGCGGGCGCCCATGTCCTCGCCATCAAGGACATGGCCGGGCTGCTGCGTCCGCCCGCCGCCCGCACCCTGGTCACCGCGCTGCGCGAGCGGTTCGACCTGCCCGTCCATCTGCACACGCACGACACCCCCGGCGGGCAGCTGGCCACCCTCATCGCCGCCATCGACGCGGGCGTCGACGCGGTGGACGCTGCGGTCGCCTCCATGTCCGGTACGACCAGCCAGCCCTCGCTGTCCGCGCTGGTCGCCGCCACCGACCACACCGAACGGGCCACCGGCCTCTCGCTCCAGGCCGTCGGCGACCTGGAGCCCTACTGGGAGGCGACCCGCAAGGTCTACGCCCCCTTCGAGTCCGGTCTCGCCTCGCCCACCGGCCGGATCTACCATCACGAGATCCCCGGCGGGCAGCTTTCCAACCTGCGCCAGCAGGCCATCGCCCTCGGTCTGGGCGACCGCTTCGAACTCATCGAGGACTGCTACGCCGCGGCCGACCGGATGCTCGGGCGGCTGGTGAAGGTGACGCCGTCGTCCAAGGTGGTGGGCGATCTGGCGCTGCATCTGGTGGGCGCGGGCGTCGAGGCGGCCGACTTCGAGTCCGACCCCGGCAAGTTCGACGTACCGGACTCCGTGATCGGGTTCCTGCGCGGCGAGCTGGGCGACCCGCCCGGCGGCTGGCCCGAGCCGTTCCGCACCCGCGCGCTGAAGGGCCGCCCGGAGAAGGCGCAGCCGCCGCAGCTCTCCGACGAGGACCGCGAGGGGCTGGAGAAGTCGCCACGCGCGACCCTGAACCGGCTGCTCTTTCCCGGCCCGACCAAGGAGTTCGAGGCCCACCGCGAGGCGTACGGCGACACCTCCGTCCTGCCGACCCCGGACTTCCTGTACGGGCTGGAGACGGAGACCGAGCACACGGTCACGCTCGACCCGGGTGTCACCCTGCTGATCGAGCTGGAGGCCATCTCCGAGGCCGACGAGCGCGGCTTCCGCAGCGTGCTGGCCACCCTCAACGGGCAGTTGCGGCCGGTCTCGGTGCGGGACAGGTCCGTCGCCACCGAGGTCAAGGCCGCCGAGAAGGCGGACCGGGGCAACGCGGGCCATGTCGCGGCCCCGTTCGCCGGGGTCGTCACCCTCCAGGTGGAGGAGGGCGCCTCGGTCTCCGCGGGCCAGACGGTCGCCACCATCGAGGCCATGAAGATGGAGGCGTCGATCACCGCCCAGTCCGCCGGGGCGGTCCGGCGTCTCGCGATCGGCCGGGTCCAGCAGGTCGAGGCGGGCGATCTGCTCATCGAGATCGCCTGACGGACCCCCTGGAGGAGGCCCGCAGGGCGCCGGCCACCGGCCGCCGGAATCCGGCGGCCGGTGTGCTGCGGCCCGTGCGCTGTCACGCGTCGTCGTCGTTGACCCAGCTCATGAGCTTGCGGAGCTCACGGCCCGTGGTCTCCAGCAGGTGGTCGCTGTCGGCCTTCTTGTACTCGTTGTACTTAGGCAGACCGTTGTGGTACTCGGCCATCCAGTTCTTGGCGAAGGTGCCGTCCTGGATCTCGGCGAGGACCTTCTTCATCTCGGCCTTGGTCGCGTCGGTGATGATGCGCGGGCCGGTGACGTAGTCGCCCCACTCGGCGGTCTCCGAGATGGACCAGCGCATCTTCTCCAGGCCGCCCTCGTACATGAGGTCCACGATGAGCTTCAGCTCGTGCAGGCACTCGAAGTACGCGATCTCCGGCTGGTAACCCGCCTCGGTCAGCGTCTCGAAACCGGCCTTCACCAGCGCCGCCGTACCACCGGCCAGCACCGCCTGCTCACCGAACAGATCCGTCTCGGTCTCCTCGGTGAACGTGGTCCTGATGACGCCGGCGCGGGTGCCGCCGATGCCCTTGGCGTACGAGAGCGCCAGCTCCAGGCCCTTGCCCGTGGCGTCCTGCTCGACGGCCACGATGCACGGAACGCCGCGGCCCTCCTCGTACTGGCGGCGGACCAGGTGACCCGGGCCCTTCGGGGCGACCATGCAGACGTCGACGCCCGCCGGCGGCTTGATGAAGTCGAAGCGGATGTTCAGGCCGTGGCCGAAGAACAGCGCGTCGCCGTCCTTGAGGTTGTCCTTGACGGACTCCTCGTAGACCTGGGCCTGGATCGGGTCCGGAACCAGGATCATGATGACGTCGGCCTCGGCGGACGCCTCGGCGGGCGTCACCACGCGCAGGCCCTGCTCCTCGGCCTTGGCCTTGGACTTCGAGCCCTCGTGCAGACCGACACGGACGTCGACACCCGAGTCGCGCAGCGACAGCGCGTGGGCGTGGCCCTGGCTGCCGTAGCCGAGGACCGCGACCTTGCGGCCCTGGATGACGGACAGGTCGGCATCGGCGTCGTAGAACATCTCGGCAGGCATGGGGAGTTCTCCTTGGTTCCTGGAATATGAGGGTGTACGGACGGGAACAGCGGGGACGGCCGGGGGGTTACGCGCTCTGCGCGCGTACCGCGGTGGTGCCGGCGGCCGGGGTCAGGCGGATCGGCCGGGCCTCGCGCGCGGTGCGGTCGGCCAGCGCCCGGGAGCCCCTGCCGATCGCGATGGCGCCGGACTGGACGAGCTCCTTGATACCGAAGGCGGCGAGCACCCTGAGCATCGCGTCGAGCTTGTCGCCGGAGCCGGTCGCCTCAAGGGTGACGGCTTCGGGCGAGACGTCCACGGTTCTGGCCCGGAACAGTTCGGCGATCTGCACGATCTGGGCGCGCGAGGCGTTGTCGGCGCTCACCTTCACCAGGACCAGCTCGCGCTGGACGGCCGAGTCGGCCTCCAGCTCGACGATCTTCAGGACGTTGACCAGCTTGTTGAGCTGCTTGGTCACCTGCTCAAGGGCGAGTTCGTGATCGACCCGGACGACGATCGTGATGCGGGAGAGATCGGGGTGTTCCGTGGTGCCGACCGCGAGCGAGTCGATGTTGAAGCCGCGGCGCGAGAACAGTGCGGCGACCCGGGCGAGGATGCCGGGCGTGTTCTCGACCAGGACGGAGAGCGTGTGCTGGGACATGTCGGGAGGTCCTCTCAGTCGTCCGCGGAGTCGCCGAAGTCGGGGCGGACGTCGCGTGCGGCCATGATGTCGTCGTTGGAGGTGCCGGCGGGGACCATCGGCCACACCATCGCGTCCTCGTGGACGATGAAGTCCACTACGACGGGGCGGTCGTTGATCGAGTTGGCCTTGTCGATGATCGCGTCGAGCTCGTACGGGTTCTCGCAGCGCAGGCCCACACAGCCCATCGCCTCCGAGAGCTGTACGAAGTCGGGCACCCGGGTGCCCTTCGCCGGGAGGCCGTCGGTGTCGGCGCCGGTGTGCAGCACGGTGTTGGAGTACCGCTGGTTGTAGAAGAGGGTCTGCCACTGGCGGACCATCCCGAGCGCGCCGTTGTTGATGATCGCGACCTTGATCGGGATGTTGTTGAGCGCGCAGGTGGTGAGCTCCTGATTGGTCATCTGGAAGCAGCCGTCACCGTCGATCGCCCAGACCGTGCGGTCCGGCATCCCGGCCTTGGCACCCATCGCCGCCGGGACCGCGTACCCCATCGTCCCGGCACCGCCCGAGTTGAACCAGGTGTCCGGTTCCTCGTGCGGGAGGAACTGCGCCGCCCACATCTGGTGCTGGCCCACGCCGGACGCGAACAGTGTTCCGGCCGGAGCGAGTTGACCGATCCGCTCGATGACCTGCTGCGGGGAGAGCAGCCCCGGGTCCGCGGGGAGCTCGTAGCCGCGCCGGTAGGTGGTCCGCCAGCGGTCCAGCTCGCGCCACCAGGCCGTGTAGTCGCCCGAGCGCCCCTCGTCCCGGTCGCCGCGCACGGCGACGGACAGGGCGTCGAGCACCTCGCGGGCGTCCCCGACGATCGGGACGTCCGCGAGCCGGTTCTTGCCGATCTCCGCCGGGTCGATGTCGGCGTGGACGACCTTGGCGTGCGGGGCGAAGCCGTCGAGTCTGCCGGTGACCCGGTCGTCGAACCGGGCCCCCAGGGCGACGATCAGGTCCGCCTTCTGCAGCGCGGCGACCGCGGCGACGTCACCGTGCATGCCGGGCATCCCGATGTGCTGTGGGTGGCTGCCGGGGAAGGCGCCAAGCGCCATCAGGGTGGTGACGACGGGGGCCCCGGTCAGCTCGGCCAGGGTGCGCAGCTCGGCGGTGGCGCGTGCCTTGAGGACCCCGCCGCCGACGTAGAGGACCGGCCGGCGCGCCTCGCCGATGAGCCGGGCGGCCTCGCGGATCTGCTTGGCGTGCGGCTTGGTGACCGGGCGGTAGCCGGGCAGTTCCAGCGCGGGCGGCCACTGGAAGGTGGTGGCCGCCTGGAGGGCGTCCTTGGTGATGTCGATGAGCACCGGTCCGGGGCGGCCGGTGGCGGCGATGTGGAAGGCCTCCGCGACGGTCCGCGGGATGTCGTCGGCGTCGGTGACCAGGAAGTTGTGCTTGGTGACCGGCATGGTGATGCCGACGATGTCCGCCTCCTGGAAGGCGTCCGTGCCGATCGATTTGGAGGGCACCTGTCCGGTGATCGCGACGAGCGGCACGGAGTCCATGTGCGCGTCGGCGATCGGGGTCACCAGGTTGGTGGCGCCCGGACCCGAGGTCGCCATGCACACCCCCACCTTGCCGGTGGCCTGTGCGTAGCCGGTGGCCGCGTGGCCCGCGCCCTGCTCGTGGCGGACCAGGACGTGACGGACCCGGGCCGAGTCCATCAGGGGGTCGTACGCGGGGAGGATGCAGCCGCCCGGGATGCCGAACACGGTGTCCGCGCCGACCTCTTCGAGAGAGCGGATGAGCGACTGGGCACCCGTCACGTGCTCGGCGCCGGTGTCCGGCTGCCCGGTGGGACGGGTCCGCACTTGCGGGAGGAGGGGCGCGGGGGCCTGCTGCACAGCGTTTGACATCGTCAGTTCCAAAAGGCCGTAGGGGTGTTGTCGAATCCGTTCCGGTGATCGGGGGCCGCGGCGGTGCCGGCCGGTGGTACGTGCCCGCCGCCGGGTGATCACCGCGTCGGGTGCACCCGGCGGACCGGGCGGGTCAGGGCGGGGCTCCCGCCGTCCGCAGGGCATCGCGGGCGTGGCGTACGACGTCGAGGCCGGAGAGCCTCTTGACGAACGGTCCCTCCACGCTCAGATCGCCGCGTACCGCCACCGCCGCCGCGTAGCCCCGGTCCACCGGGACGTCGAGCAGGGTCCAGCCGGACGGCGGGTACGGCCCCTCGGGGCGTCCGGAGCCGACGTAGTCGAGAGCGGGGTCGCGGCCCAGGCCCGTGCCGAGGCCCTTGAGGTAGGCCTCCTTGCGGGTCCACAGCCTGGCCAGCGCCCGAGGTCGCTCCGCCGGGCTGAGCGCGGCCAGTTCCGCCTGTTCGTCCACGTGCAGCATCGAGGCGAGTTCAGCGGTGCCCTCCTCGTCGCCCACCAGCTCCACGTCGACCCCTATGGGGGCCGCAGCGGTGCCGACGACGGCGAGGTCGCCTCGGTGGGACAGCGAGAAGAACAGCTGTTCTTCGGCGTCGAGCACGGTGGGCCGGCCGTGCGGTCCGCCGCAGCAGGGACAGGTGTCCCGGCCGAGGTGGACGTCCTCCGGGCGCAGGCTCAGGTACGAGCCCAGCAGCCGGCGGAGGGCGACGTGCGCGGCCGTGAACCGGGTGCGGTCGACGGCGTGCATGAGGCCGGCGGCTCGTTGACGCTCGGTCGCGTCGAGTACCTGTTCGTCCAGGATGCCGAGGGGGACATCCGAGACCCTCAGGAGCCAGAGGTCGAGTGAGCCGGGGGGTGGGAGCTCACGTACGACCCTCGGCAGGGTGTGTTCCACGGGGTCTCTCCTGTTCTTACGGGAGTGAGACAGGCGAGCCGGGTCTCACCGCGTGGCCGGCGCGACCGGCAGGTCGCGCCTTCCGCGCAGCGGCCCGGTCAGCAGGAGCAGCGGGGTCAGGGCGAGCCCTGCGGTGAGCACCCACAGGGCGGGCCGCAGGCCGAGCAGGGTGCCGAGGCCTCCGCCGAGGAGTGAACCGATGGGGATCACGCCGAAGTTCGCGACCGAGATGCTGGCCGAGACCCGGCCGAGCAGCTGGGGCGGACAGTAGCGCTGGCGGAACGCGCCCTGGATCACGTTGGCGAGTACGACACCGAGCGAGAGCACGGCGCTTCCCGCCACCAGCGCGGCCAGTCTCCAGTCCGTGTCGGACAGCGGGATGAGCAGGGCGAACGGGGCGCTGAGGACCGTGGCGACCAGCAGTCCGCGGGCCGAGCCGAACCGCGCGATCACTCGTTTCGCGGCGGTGGCCCCGAGGATGCCGCCGATACTGCTCGACGCGAGGAGCCATCCGGCGGCGCCTTCGGGTATCCCGAGTCCGCGGAGGATGAAAGCCGGCAGGACCGCCGCCTCTGCCGTGAGCACCAGATTGGTGGCGGTGCCGTAGAGGGTGAGCACCCGCAGGTAGGGGTCCTTGAAGGCGAAGCCGAGCCCCTCCTTGATGTCCTGCCTCAGCGCCGGGCGTTCCGGGGGCCGCTCAGGCCGCTCCTCCTGGCTGCGGATGCCGGAGAGGCAGAGCGCGGAGACGAGGAACGTCGCCGAGTTGGCGAGGAGACCGGAGGTGGCGCCGAAGGCCTGGGCGAGCAGCCCGCCCCCGCCGAGACCCGCGACCTGGGCGACCGATTCGCTGCCCTGGAGCTTGGCGTTGGCCTCCTGGAGGTGCTCGGGCTCGACGATGGAGGGCACGTAGACCTTGTAGGAGATCCCGAAGAACACCGCGGCGAAACCGTTGATCAGCGCCACGGTCAGCAGCTGGGTCATCGTCAGGATGCCGAGCCAGCCCGCGACCGGCACGCTGGCCAGGAGCACGAGCGGGATCACGTTGCAGATCTGCATGATCGGGCGCCGCCGCATCCGGTCCACCCAGGCGCCGGCCGGCAGGCCGATCAGCAGCCAGGGCAGCCAGGGCGCCGCGGCCAGCAGACTCGCGGAGAAGACGCTCTCCTTGAGCGTCACCAGGGCGACCATGGGCATGGCGACGGCGGTGATGTTGATGCCGACGCGGTTGGTCGTCTCGCCGATCCACAGCAGCCGGAAGTCGCGGTTGCCGCGCAGCCCTCTGCGCGGCGGCGGTTCGCGGTCCATGCCGGGGGCCCGCTCGGACAGTCCGGCGCTCATGACGTCACCGCCTTGAGTACGGCCCGGGTGAGCAGGGCGCTCCCGTCCGACCAGCGGGTGCGCCGGTCGGTCAGCTCGGCCTTGAGTACGTCGCGCCGGGTCGCCAACGCGCTTATCCCGTCGGATGTGGAGCCGGGTCCGCCGCCGTGGGCGCAGGCCTGGGCCACCAGGTCCGGGGCCAGTCCGCCGTCCTCGACCGCGGGGAAGCGGGCGGCGTCCACCAGCGACCGGCCGGAGTCCAGGGCACCGAGCACGGTCTCGCCGACCAGATGGTGCGCGGCCCGGAACGGCATCCCGTCCAGCACGAGCCGCTCCGCCAGGTAGGTGGCCGAGGTGAATCCGTCCACGGCCCTCTCCGTCATGCGTTCGCGTTCGGGTTCGGTGCCCGCGACCACCAGGCTCAGCAGTGTCACCGCGTCGGTGGTGTCGCTGAGTCCGGGCCACAGGTGGCGTACGGCTTCGGTGCCGACCGCGATGGCGTTGGTGTAGCCGCCGGTGGTCATGGCGGTCGCCGCGCCGACGAAGGCGCCGAGGCTCGCGGCGGACCGGCCCTGGATGTGTTCGAGAAGGAACGGGTTGCGTTTCTGCGGCATCATCGAGCTGGACCCGACGAGGGTGTCGCCCACCCTCAGCAGCCCGAACTCCTCCGACGTCCAGGTGCTCAGGTCGCGGCCGGTGCGGGCCAGCGCGACGCCGAGGACGGCGGACGCGGACAGCAGGTCCAGGACGAAGTCGCGGGAGGCCACCGCGTCGACCGAGTTGGGCGCGGCGGAGCTGAAGCCGAGGAGCTCTGCGGTGCGCCGGGGGTCGATGGGGACGGAGGTCCCGCCGATCGCGCCTGCTCCCAGCGGGTTGACGTCGATCTGGCGTCCGGCGTCGAGCAGCGACTCGTACGCGCGCAGTACGGCGCCGGCGACACCGGCGAGGTAGTGGCCGTAGCCGATCGGCACGGCGGGCTGCCCGTGGGTGTAGGCGGGCATGACGACGTCCCGGTACTCCTCGGCCTTGTCCAGGAGCACCCCCGCCAGCCGGTCGACCGCGTCGAGGAGGGCGAGATAGGGGCCGCGGACCTTGAGCCGGGTGGTGGTGGCGTTGAGGTCGTTGCGCGAGCGGCCGGTGTGCAGGATGCCGCCGGTCCGGTCGCCCAGCTGCTCGATGAGGTGGCCCTCGTAGGCGAGGTAGACGCCGCGCGGCATCGGTCTGGCCCTGACGGGTGCGAAGTCCTGCCCGCGCAGCTCCTCGATGGCGCGCAGCAGGGCCGCGGCCCGGTCCCGGTCGACGATGCCGCGCTCGGTGAGCATGATCAGGTGGGCCCGGTCGACCTCGCTGATGCTGCGCAGCTCCTGCCCGAGTCCGTCGGCGGTGTCCGGCAGGTACTGGTCGTAGACGATTCGGTGCGCCTCGGCGTCGAGCGCGGCCTTGAGCCGGCCGGTGTCGACGCCGTGCGCGGGCGCTGTGGTCATGCGTATGCCTCCTCTGTGTGCAGGTCCGCGTACGACACGGCTTCACCGAGCAGGGCCACGGACCGGCCGGCTGCCTCCGCCGCCCGTCCCGAGCGGTCGGCGACGGCGATGACGTGTCCGACGCGGCCCCGGAAGTCCGCCGCCGGGCCGACCGGTTCGCCGGGGGCCCGGTAGAACAGCGCCTCGACGGTGCCCGGTACGGTGCGGGCCCGGTCCACGGCGTCGTGCAGGGCGGCGGACCGCGCGAGGATGCCGTCCCGGTCGCAGGTGAGGAAGCGGATGGAGGCGCGGGCGTGGCCGACGCGCTCCAGTTCGGGGGCGGCGCCGAGCGCGGCGAGCACCTGGGCGCGTACGAGGTCGATCCCGCAGGCCCTGCGGACCAGTTCGGGGATCATGCCGCCGGCCAGCCTGGGGTTGACCTCGATGACCTGGGCGGTGCGGGTTCCGGTCAGCCGGAGTTCCACGTGGGCGGCGCCCCAGCCGAGTCCGAGCGCGCGCACCGCGCGTACGGCGGTCTCGCGCAGGGCGATCTCCTGTTCGCCGGGGAGTGCGGCCGGTACGTCGTGGCCGGTCTCGACGAACGCCGGGAGCGGGCCGACGTGTTTGGCGACGGTGACGACGGCTTCGGTGCCGAACACCTCGACGGAGAACTCGGGGCCCGTCAGGTACTCCTCGACCAGGATCCGGCCCGGTGCGGCGATGCCCCGTTCGTTGACGGTGGCCGAGAGCAGTGTCCCGGCGTGCTCGGCGACCTCGTCGAGGTCCGTGCAGAGCCGGACGCCCAGGCTTCCCGAGCCCTGTACCGGCTTGACCACCACGGGCAGTCCGATGCGGCGGGCGGCGTCGAGTGCGCCGGCCACCTCGGAGACGGCGGCGAACGCCGCGGAGCCGACGCCCGCGCCGGTCAGGGCCCGGCGCTGCTCGGCCTTGTCGCGGCAGGCCCGTACGGCATCGGCCGACGGGCCGGGCAGCCCGAGCCGGTAGGCCAGTGCGGCGGCGGTGGGTACGTAGTACTCGGAGCTGGTCAGGACGCCCGCGACGGTCGCCCCGTCCTCCAGTGTCCGCACGGCCGCCCACAGCGCGTCCTCGTCGGAGGTGTCCACGGTGACGGTCCGCAGCCGGTCCTCGACGGCGTACGGGTAGCGGCCCGGGTCCGCGCAGAGCAGCACGGGCACCACGCCCAGTTCGGCCGCGCGGCGGGCGAACAGCCGTCCCGTACCGGTGGTGTTGCTCTCCACCAGGAGCAGCAGGCGCTCGCTCATGAGCCGACCACCGGCATCACCACGTCGTCGAAGCCGCGGCGGGCCCACAGCAGCCGGGACCAGGCGGCGGTCGCGTCCAGCGGGTGCTCGACGGTGCGGGGGCCGCCGGCGGCGGGGGCGGGGACGATGCCCTGCTCCTTCAGCCAGGTGTCGTTGTACACCGTGGACTGGTAGCGGTAGCCCTCGTCCGGGAGCACCATCACGACGGTGCTTCCCGGGTTCTGCTCGGCCCACCAGGAGGCGACCTGGAAGGAGGCGCCGCTGGTCGGGCCCATGAACAGGCCGTGCTCGCGGTAGAGCTGGTGGGTCGCGTGGAACGCCTCGGGCGCGGTGACCCAGTGGACCTCGTCGTACGCGGTGTGGCTGACGTTGCCCGGGTGGATGCTGCTGCCGAGTCCGCGCAGGGTGCGCGGTCCGTCGGGGCTGCCGAAGATGATGCTCCCCTGGGTGTCGACGCCGACCAGGTGGAGGGCGGGGCCGGTCTGCCGCAGCGCGGCGGCGAGTCCGCCGGTGGAGCCGCCCGAACCCACCGGGCCCACCAGGCAGTCCACGGCGCCCACGGTGTCCCCGATCAGATCGGCGACGACGCCGTACGCGCCGGGGTTGTCGGGGTTGTCGTACTGGCCGGGGACGAAGGCCTCCGGGTCCTGCCGGCGCAGCTCGGCCACGCGGGCGAGCCGGGCGCCCTGGATGCCGCCGGCCTGGCCGGTGTGCTCGACGATCTCCACGGTCGTGCCGAGCATTTCGAGCCGGGTCCGCAGATCGCGGTCGATCGCCGAGTCTCCGACGATGGTCAGCGGGTAGCCGCGCAGCCGGCAGACCATGGCCAGGCCCAGCGCGAAGGTGCCGGAGGAGGTCTCGATGATCCGGGTGCCGGGTGAGATCAGGCCGGCGGCCTCCGCCCGGTCGAGGATGTAGCGGGCGGGCAGCAGCTTCATCAGGCTGAAGGCGGCCGCGTAGAGGTTGTCGGTCACCTTGATGATGCGGGGCAGCTCCGTCGCCTCCACGATCGAGGAGTGAGCCTTGGGGAGAGTCGTCGTCGTCATGTCAGTCACCCGTTGTGTAGTTCCACTGCTCGTGAATTCCGAGCTCTTGCAGGAGGTCCTGGGCCGTGCCGGTCCGTGCTTCGACCTCGGGGTCGTCCCGGTCGAAGATGAGTCCGGCGATGTCCCCGCTGTGCGCCGCCTGGATTCCGACGGCTCCGGTGGCCCGCGCGATGTCACGGATGCGGTCGAGCCGCGGGATCGGCAGATGGCGCTGGTTGATCTCGGTGCTGGCCGTGGCCACCGATCCCAGCAGGGCCACGTCCTTCATCTGGATGGCCTCCCGGAGCATGGACTGCAGCCGGGTGAAGAGGTCGATCTCGTCCTGCCCGTAGCGGGCCGGCGAGAAGGCCAGGGTGTCCACGCCGCGCCCGCCGCCCTCGGGCCGTGAGCCGAAGCCGAGGATCCGCAGGGCCGGCATCCGGTAGCCGAAGTCCTCGATCACCGTGCCCTCGCGCTGGGCGAACAGGACGGTGGACTCCTCGAACATCAGGGAGTCGGAGGCGGTTTCCGCCCGTACCGCGATCCTGGCGACCTCCTGCGGCGGGAGCGGGCTGACGAACGCGTCCTTGACCGCCCAGATGGCGGCGAGCACATCGCTCGTGGAGGAGCCGAAGCCCCGGCACAGCGGTACGTCACCGGTGAGGTCGAGGTGGCCGCCCGCCGGCTGTGCGCCCGGCGGGGTCACGGCGCGGACCGCGAGTTCGGCCGCGCGCCGTGCCTTGCCCTTCCAGTGCGGCGTGACGGTGACCTCGCCGCCGGGGGCGGGGATGAACGTCGCGCGGGTCGCGTGAATGGTGCAGGGAAGAGTGACGAGACCTCGGGTGAGCCCGCCGTCACCGGTGAACACGCCTTGCAGGATCTCACCGTGGTGGACGGGGGCTGAGGCTACCCCGACACGCCAGCCGGAATGATCAACCATTTCCTTGACTTTCTGTTGCCGGGACCGTGGCCTGCGGATGGCTTCACGCTATGCAGGCCGGAACGTGCCGCCCGGCGGCATGAGCGGCAGCCCGCGGGCAACTTGGGGTGCCGCCCCGGCGGGCCGCACACGCACAGGTGCCCGGGACCGCCGTGGTGGGCGGTCCCGGGCACCTGTGCGGTGTCGGCGGAGATCAGTGACGCGCTCCGCGCAACTCCTCGGCCAGCACCTTTCCGATCTCGCGCAGCGGCTCCGCGGTGGTCATGTCCCAGTGCGCGCAGTCGATGTCGTACTCCTCGATCCGGCCCAGGACATGGGGTGCCCAGGCCTCCGCGCCGGTCGTCGCGGCGGGTGTGCGGGAGGCGTTGAGGAACACCGCGTCGCCGCCGAACCGGCGCTGCGGCACGTACCGGTAGCGCATCTCCAGGTTCCCGGCCGTGACCGCGACGACGGAGGCGGCCTGGTCCGGTTCCAGCGCGCCCAGGATCGCGTCCTCGGCGCGCAGCACGGCGGCCAGCTCCGCCGCGTCCGGCGCCCCGTCGGCGCACCGCACGTCGAGTTCGGCGCCGCGGCCCCCGAGCAGCGCGGTCAGCACCTCGCGGCCGGTGACGGCGGGCGGCCGGAAACCGTCGGGCAGCGGGTAGGAGTCGAGCAGCGCCAGCAGGGCCACCTGCTCGCCCTGCTCCTCCAGCCGGGCCGCGATCGCGTGCGCCACGAGGCCGCCGAACGACCAGCCGAGCAGGTGGTACGGGCCGTGTGCCTGGACCGAGCGGATCTCGGCCGCATAGCTGTCGGCCATCTCCTCGATACCGGCCGGCCGGCCCGCCGGTTTCGTCAGCTCCTTGGCCTGGAGGCCGATCAGCGGCCGCCGTCCGCCGATGTGCCGGAGCAGCCCGGCGTACGACCAGCTCATCCCGGAGATCGCGTGGACGCAGAACAGCGGGGCCTCGTCGGCCTCGGGGGACGCGGCCCGGATCGGCAGCAGCGTCTCCATCGGGTCGCCGCTCGTGTCGGAGGCGATGTGTTCGGCGAGCAGCGCGGGCGTCGGGTACTGGAACAGGTCGCGGATGGTGACCCGGGTCTCCCAGACGGAGCGGATGCGGCCGATCAGCCGGGTGGCGAGCAGTGAGTGGCCGCCCAGTTGGAAGAAGTGGTCGTCGATGGTGACCGACTGCACCCCGAGGGTGGCCGCGAAGAGCCCGCACAGGACTTCCTCCGCCGGGGTACGCGGTGCCCGGCCGCCGCCGGTGGAGGACTGCGGCGGTTCGGGCAGGGCACGGCGGTCGAGCTTGCCGTTGACCGTGAGGGGCAGTGCGTCCAGCGGCACGATGGTGGCCGGCACCATGTACTCGGGCAGTGCGGCGACCGCGTGCCTGCGCAGTTCGGAGGCGTCGGGACTACTGCCCTCCGTGGGCACCACATAGGCCACCAGGCGCTTGTCACCGGGCCGGTCCTCCCGGATCAGCACCGCCGCCTGCGCGAGGGAGGGGTGCCGCAGCAGCGCCGATTCGATCTCACCCGGCTCGATGCGGAAGCCCCGCAACTTGATCTGCTGGTCGGCCCGGCCGAAATACTCCAGCGCGCCGTCCTGGCTCCAGCGGGCCAGGTCGCCGGTCCGGTACATCCGGGAGCCGGGCGCACCGTGCGGGTCGGCGACGAACCGTTCGGCGCTCAGTACGGGCTGCCCGATGTAGCCGTGGGCGAGTCCGTGTCCGGCGACGTACAGCTCGCCGGGGACGCCCGGGGGCAGCAGCCGCAGGTTCTCGTCCAGGACGTAGGCGTGCTTGCCGGCGATCGGCCGCCCGATCGGGATGGCGGGAGCGGGCGTGGTCAGGATGTGGGCGGTGGTGAAGCCCATGCTCTCCGCGGGCCCGTAGCCGTTGACCAGGTGGAGGTGGGGGTGGTCGGCCAGTGCCTTGGCGGTGTGGGCGGGCGAGGCCGCCTCACCGGCGGTCATCGCCTCCTTGATCCGGGAGAACACCACCGGGTGCTCGTCGAGCATGTGGTTGAACAGGCTCGCCGACATCTGGAGGGTGGTGACGCCGTGCCGTTCGACCAGTTCCGCGATCTGGTGCGGGTCGGTGTGCTGGCCCGGCTGCAGGACGCAGACCCCGCCGTGCAGCAGGGGTCCGAAGACCTCCAGGGCGAACGCGTCCCAGGAGACCGGCGAGCTCTGCAGGTAGGTCTGCTCCGGTCCGAAGTCCAGGTAGTCGGGGCCGATGAAGGTGGCGGCCAGCGCCCGGTGCGAGGCTGCCACCCCCTTGGGGAGTCCGGTCGAACCGGAGGTGAACATCACGCAGGCGATGGATTCGGGGTGGCCGCCCGTCTCGACCGGTGTCCCGGGCAGGGCGCTGACGGCGGGGAGCTCCTCGGTCAGGTCGACGACGGTGGCCGGGGTCGACAGTGCTGTCAGGTGGGCCTGGGTGACCAGCGCCGCCGGACCGGTCTGGCCGAGCACGGTGTTCAGCCGGTCGGCCGGGAACTGCGGGTCGAGCAGCGTGTATCCGGCCCCGGCCTTCAGGGCGGCGAGCAGTGAGGCGATGAGCTGCGGGGAGCGCTCCAGGTGGATGGCGACGACGGAGCCCGGTGTGACGCCGCGCGCGGTCAGGTGGCGGGCCAGCCGGTTGGACCAGATGTCCAGCTCCTGGTAGGTGACCTGCTGCTCCTCGTGGACGAGCGCCACCGAATGCGGTGTGCGGGCGGCCTGCTGTACGAACAGCGCGTCGAGTGCCAGGACCGGCGCGGGCGAACGGACGCCGCTCCACTCCCGCAGCCGGCCGTGCTCGTCCTCGGAGACGGTCTCCAGTTCCGCGAGCGGCAGGTCGGGGGCTGTCACGGCCCCGGTGAGGAGCCGGACCAGCCGGTCCGCGGTGGCCTCGATGGTGCGTGCCTCGTAGAGGTCGGTGGTGTACTCGATCAGGATGTCGAGGCCGTCGGGGTGGCCGTCGGCGGTGCGGTTCTCGGCGAAGGCGAAGGTGAGGTCGAACTTCGCCACCGAGGCCTCCGGAGAGGCGAACTCGCTCTCCAGTCCGGCGAGTCGCGGTACCTCGTTACTGGTGTCCCCGACGGTGAGCATGATCTGGAAGAGGGGGTGGCGGGCGGTGGTGCGCTCGGGGTTGAGGGCTTCGACGAGCCGGTCGAACGGCAGGTCCTGGTGGGCCCAGGCGGCGAGGTCGGTATCCCGGACCCGGGTCAGCAGCTCCCGGAAGGTCGGGCCGCCGCTCGTGTCGGTGCGCAGGACCAGGGTGTTGACGAAGAACCCGACGACGTCGTCGAGCTTCTGGTCGGTGCGTCCGGCGACGGGTGAGCCGAGCGGGATGTCGTGCCCGGCGCCGGAGCGGGCGAGCAGCGTGGCGACGGCCGCCTGGGCCACCATGAAGAACGTGGTCCCGGTGTCCTGGGCCAGCGACATCAGGGCGGTGTGCAGTTCGGCGGGGCAGTGCACGGCGTGGGTGCGGCCCCGGTTGGAGGCGGACGCGGGACGGGCGTGGTCCGCGGGGAGGGTGGCCTCCTCGGGCAGGTCCGCGAGGACCTCGCGCCAGTGGTCGAGCTGCCGGTCCTCGTCGCGCTCCAGGATCCCCTGCTGCCAGAGGGTGTAGTCGGCGTACTGGACGGGGAGCGGCTCCCACGCGGGGGCGGCGCCCTCGGTGCGGGCCTCGTAGGCGGTGGCCAGGTCGCGGAAGATCGGGCCGTTGGACCAGCCGTCGGACGCGATGTGGTGGATCACCAGCAGCAGTACGTGGTCCGCCGCCCCGATCTCCAGCAGCCGGGCCCGGAAGGGGATTTCGGCCGCCAGGTCGAAGGTACGGGCGGCCTCGGCGGCGAGCCGCTCCGGGAGCGCCTCCTGAGTGGTGCCGATCAGCGGGAGGTCGACGCCGGCCGGGGGCAGCACGTGCTGGTAGGGCGTGCTCTCGTGCGTGGGGAAGACGGTACGCAGGCCTTCATGACGGCTGATCAGGTCCGTGAGGGCCAGCTGGAGCGCCTCGTGGTCGAGAGTGCCCCTGAGACGCAGGGCGAGGGGGATGTTGTAGGTGGCGGACGGGCCTTCCAGCTGGTCGAGGAACCACAGCCGCTGCTGGGCCGAGGACAGTGGTACGCGCTCCGGACGCTCCTGCGGCGTCAGCGCGGGCCGCTGCTCCCCGCTGCCCTCTGCCGCGATCCGCTCGGCCAGCTGTGCGACCGTCGCGTACTGGAACAGGTCCCGGATGGTGATCTCGGTGTCCCAGACGGCACGGATACGGCTGATGAGGCGGGTGGCGAGCAGGGAGTGTCCGCCGCGCCGGAAGAAGTGGTCGTCGATGGTGACCGAGGGCAGTCCGAGAACGGCCGCGAAGAGACCGCACAGGACTTCCTCCGCCGGCGTCCTGGGCGGGCGGCCCCCGGCGTCGGCGGTCAGCAGCGGCGCGGGCAGGGCGCGCCGGTCGACCTTCCCGTTGGCGGTGAGCGGGATCTCGTCCAGGACCACGAAGGCGGCCGGGACCATGTACTCCGGGAGTCCACCGGAGATCTCGCGGTGCACGGACTCCGTGTCGACGCGGGCGCCTTCGGTGGCGACGAGATAGGCGACGAGGCGCTTGTCGCCCGGCCGGTCCTCCCGGACGACGACGGTCGCCTGGCCCACACTGGCGAGCGCGGTCAACGCCGTCTCGATCTCGCCCAGTTCGATACGGAAGCCGCGCAGCTTCACCTGCTGATCGGCACGCCCGAGGTATTCGAGGGAGCCCTCGGCGTTCCAGCGGACCAGGTCACCGGTCCGGTACATCCGCGTACCGGCGGGGCCGTACGGGTCCGCGACGAAGCGCTCCGCGGTCAGCGAGGCACGGTTGAGGTAGCCCTGCGCCAGACCGGTCCCCGCGATGTACAGCTCACCGGGGGCGCCGGGCGCGGCGAGTTGCAGCGCGGCGTCCAGGACGTAGGCCCGGTGGTTGTCGAGAGGCTCCCCGATCGGGACGGCACCCGCGTGGTCCAGGGGGCGTTGGATGCGGTGGGTCGTCGCGAAGGTGGTGGTCTCCGTCGGACCGTACCCGTTGACGACGGTCACCTCCGGGCAGTGCTCCATGACCCGGCGCACCGCCTCGGGCGGCACCACGTCGCCGCCCGCCCACACCTCGCGGACCCCGGCGAACGCCGCGGGCGCCTCCTCCGCCATCACGCGGAACAGCCCGGCCGTCAGCCACAGCGCGGTGACGCGGTGCTCGGCCAGCAGCCGCTGGTAGTCGGCCGGGGCGAGGTGGCCGCGCGGTGCCACCACGACCGTGCGGCCGTTCAGCCACGGGACCCAGATCTCGTACGTCGAGGCGTCGAAGGCCGCCGGCGAGTGGAACAGCACGCGCCGGTGCGCGCCGTTGGCGTACATGGTCTGCGCGGCCAGGTCCGCGACGTTGCGATGGGTGACCGCGACGCCCTTCGGCACGCCCGTCGAGCCGGACGTGAACATCGCGTAGACGGGCTGGTCGGGGTGGATGGAGAGGTCCGGAGCGGTGGCGGGCAGGTGGCCCAGCTCCGTACCGGCGCCCAGCACGACGACCTGCGCGTCGGCGTCCAGGACGACCTGGTGGTCCGACAGCGCCTGATCGGTGAGCAGGACGGGCGCCCCGGTATCGGCGAGGATCCGGACGAGCCGGCTGTCGGGGTCACTGGTGTTCAGCGGGGCGTACACGGCCCCGGCCTTGACCACGGCGAG
Organism: Streptomyces sp. NPDC057900; assembly: GCF_042887885.1. Lineage (NCBI taxonomy): Bacteria > Bacillati > Actinomycetota > Actinomycetes > Kitasatosporales > Streptomycetaceae > Streptomyces > Streptomyces sp. NPDC057900. The sequence continues at coordinate 85,609 of NZ_JBHVOI010000006.1, read as the reverse complement.
CAGAGCGGTGAGCAGTTCGGCCGACCGCTCCATCAGGACGGCGACCACGTCGTGCTGCCGGATCCCGAGGCCGATGAGGTGGTGGGCCAGCCGGTTGGTCGCTTCGTCGAGTTCGGCGAAGGTCAGGTCGTGGTCCGCGTCCACCAGGGCTATCGCGTCCGGGGTACGGGCGGCCCGGTCGGCGAAGAGCTCCGCCAGGCTCTTCCCGGACGATCCGGTGACGGCGCCGCTCCGCTCCTCCAGGAGCAGCCGCCGCTCGTGCTCGCCCAGCAGGTCGAGGACGGAGAGCGGGGTGTCCGGCGAGGTGACCACGGCCTCCAGGAGCCGGTTGAGCCGCGCCATGAGCGCCTCGATCGTCCGGGCGTCGTAGAGGTCGGTGGCGTACTCGATGGTGATGTCGAGCCCGTCCGGCCGGCCGTCGCGGGTGCGGTGCTCGGCGAAGCCGAACGTCAGGTCGAACTTGGCGATCTGGAGTGCGCTGTACTCGGTACGGGCGTCGAGCCCCGGGAACCCGATGACGTCGGACCCGGCCTCGCCCATGGTGAGCATCACCTGGAACAGCGGGTGGCGGGATGCGGAGCGCTCGGGGTTCAGCACCTCGACCAGCCGGTCGAACGGCAGGTCCTGGTTGTCCCAGGCGGCCAGGTCCGTCCTGCGGACCCTGGAGAGCAGTTCGCGGAAGCTGGGGTCGCCCGTGACGTCGGTACGCAGCACCAGGGTGTTGACGAAGAAGCCGACCAGCCCGTCGAGCGCCTCGTCGATGCGCCCGGACACCGGGGAGCCGATCGGGATGTCGAGGCCGGCGCCGGAACGCGACAGGGCGGTCGCGACGGCGGCCTGGACGGCCATGAACAGCGTGGCGCCGGATTCCCGCGCGAGGTGGGTCAGACCGGCGTGGACGTCGGCGGGCAGCCGGGCGTCGCAGGTGGCTCCCACGTAGGAGGCCGATGCGGGGCGCGGCCGGTCGGCCGGAAGTGTCCCCTCCTCCGGCAGGTCCGCCAAGGCCGAGCGCCAGAAGTCCAGTTGGCGTGATCCCGCGCTCTCGGGGTCGTCGCCCTCGCCCAGCAGCTCCTGCTGCCAGAGGGTGTAGTCGGCGTACTGGACCGGCAGCGGCTCCCAGTCGGGTACGGCGCCCCGGACCCGCGCCTCGTAGGCGGTGGCGAGGTCCTGGAGCAGAGGGGCGGTCGAGCCGCCGTCCGACACGATGTGGTGCATCACGATGAGCAGGACGTGCTCCCGCTCACCGAGGGCGATCAGTCGCGCCCGGACCGGCAGGTCCACGGCGAGGTGGAAGACCTGCGCGGACTCCTGCGCGAGGACGGCCGGCAGCGTCGCGGCGTCGGCCGGTACGACGTCGAGCGCGAGCTCCACCTCTTCCTCGGCCAGGATGCGCTGGTACGGGGTGCCGTCCTGGTCGGGGAAGAGGGTCCGCAGGCTCTCGTGCCTGCCGACCAGATCCAGGAGCGCCGACTGTAGGGCGGGGCGGTCGAGTTCGCCGTTCAGTCGCACGGCGAGCGGGATGTTGTAGGTGGTCGACGGGCCTTCCATCTGGGCGATGAACCAGAGCCGCTGCTGGGCGAAGGACAAGGGGATCACTTGGTCGCTCCCATCCGGCGCATCGGCCGAAGTCTGGGCCGCGCGGCCGAGGCGCCGTCGAGCTTCTCGACGAGCGTGGCCACGATCGGGTTCTCGAAGAGGGTCGCCACGGAGAGCTCGACCCCGAGTACGGTGCGGATCCGGCCGGCGAGCCGGGTGGCGAGGAGGGAGTGCCCGCCGAGGTGGAAGAAGTGGTCGTCGATGGTGACCGAGGTCAGTCCGAGGACCTCCGCGAAGAGGCCGCAGAGCACTTCTTCCTTGGCGGTACGCGGTGCGCGCCCGGTGGTGTCGTTGACGGTCTGCGGTACGGGCAGGGCGCGCCGGTCGACCTTGCCGTTGACGGTGAGCGGGATCTCGTCCAGGACCACGAAGGCGGACGGGACCATGTAGTCGGGCAGCAGCCCGGACACCTGCCGCTGTACGTCGCCGGGCTCTATCCGTGCGCCGTCCACCGCGGTGAGGTAGGCGACGAGGCGTTTGTCACCGGGCCGGTCCTCGCGGACGACGACGGTGGCCTGGGCCACGCCCGGCCGGCCGACGAGCACGGTCTCGATCTCGCCGGGTTCGATGCGGAAGCCGCGCAGCTTGACCTGCTCGTCGGCACGGCCCAGGTACTCCACCGAGCCTTCGGTGTTCCAGCGGACCAGGTCACCGGTCCGGTACATCCGCGTACCGGCAGGACCGTACGGGTCCGCGATGAACCGGTCGGCGGTCAGCGACGGGCGGTCCAGATAGCCCTGCGCCAGACCGGCACCCGCGATGTACAGCTCACCCGGCGTACCCGGAGCGACCAGCCGCAGCCCCTCGTCCAGGACGTACACCCGGTGGTTGTCCAGCGGCTCCCCGATCGGGATGGCACCCGCGTAGTCGAGGGGCCGGTGGATGCGGTGGGTGGTGGCGAAGGTGGTGGTCTCCGTCGGACCGTAACCGTTCACCACGGTCACCTCCGGGCACCGGTCCATGACCCGGCGCACCGCCTCCGGCGGCACCACGTCACCACCGGCCCACACCTCACGCACCCCGGCGAACGCCTCCGGAACCTCCTCCGCCATCACACGGAAGAGTCCTGCGGTCAGCCAGAGCGAGGTAATGCCGTGTTCGGCCAGCAGCCGCTGGTAGTCGGCCGGGGCCAGGTGTCCCGCGGGGGCGATGACGAGTGTGCCGCCGTTCAGCCACGGCACCCACATCTCGTACGTGGACGCGTCGAACGCCATCGCCGAGTGGAACAGCACCCGGCTGTGCGCGCCGTTCGCGTACATCGTCTGCGCCGCCAGATCCGCGACATTGCGGTGGGTGACCGCGACGCCCTTCGGCACCCCCGTCGAACCGGACGTGAACATCGCGTACACCGGCTGATCCGCATGGACCGCGACCGCCGGATCGGAGGAATCACCCTCACCGCCCGAGACCGACACCGGGTTCAGCACCCGGACGCCCGCCGGCACCGCCCACACACTCGCGTCCCGGTCCGTCACGACATGCGACACACCCGACTGACCAACAATCAACTCCACCCGCTCAGCCGGATAACGGGTATCCAACGGCACATACACCGCACCCGCCTTCACCACGGCCAACGTCATCACCACAGCACTCACCGAGCGCTCCAGGAACAACGCCACCCGACCCCCCGGCCGCACCCCCTCACCGATCAACCGATGTGCCGCCACGTTCGCCAACGCGTCCAGCTCACGGTAGGAAAGCTCACGCCCCTCACCCACCACCGCCACCGCATCCGGCGTCCGCGCCACCTGCGCCGCGAACAACGCACCAAGCCCCACACCCGGAGAACCGGTCACCTCACCCGACCACTCCCCCAACAACACCTCACGCTCACCAGCGGACAGCAACTCAAGCTCACCCACCGGCACATCCGGAGCCGACGCCGCACCCTCCAGCAACCGCACCAGACGCTCACCCGCCAACTCCACCGACCGCGCGTCAAACAGATCGGTCGCATACTCGATCGTGATGTCCAGCCCACCCGGCCGACCCTCACCCGTCCGATGCTCCGCGAAGCCGAAGGTGAGGTCGAACTTGGCGATCTCCACCTTCGAGAACTCGTACTCCGCCTCCAGACCGTGGAGTTCGGGGGCCTCTGCGGACATGTCGCCGACGGTGAGCATGACCTGGAAGAGGGGGTGACGGGCGGTGGTGCGCTCGGGGTTGAGGGCTTCGACGAGCCGGTCGAACGGCAGGTCCTGGTGGCTCCAGGCGGCAAGGTCGGTCTCCCGGACCCGCGTCAGCAGCTCCCGGAAACTCGGGTCACCGCTGGTATCGGTCCGCAGGACCAGGGTGTTCACGAAGAACCCGACAAGATCGTCGAGGGCCTGATCGGTGCGTCCCGCGACGGGTGAGCCGAGCGGGATGTCGTGCCCGGCGCCGGACCGGGACAGCAGGGTCGACACCGCCGCCTGCGCCACCATGAACAGGGTGCTGCCGGTGTCCTGGGCCAGCGTGGTGAGCGCATCGTGCAGCCCCGCCGTGCAGTGCACGGTGTGGGTGGTGCCCCGGTTGGACGCGGTGGCCGGCCTGGGCCGGTCGGCCGGGAGCGTGGCCTCCTCCGGAAGTTCGGCCAACACGGTTCGCCAGTAGTCGAGTTGACGTTCCTCGTCGCTGCCAAGAAGTCGTTGCTGCCAGAGTGAGTAGTCGGCGTACTGGACCGGGAGCGGCTCCCACGCGGGGGCGGCGCCCTCGGTGCGGGCCTGGTAGGCGGTGGCCAGATCGCGGAAGAGCGGGCCGTTGGACCAGCCGTCGGAGGCGATGTGGTGGATGACCACCAGGAGGATGTGCTCCTGCTCGCCCAGCGAGACCAGGTGCGAGCGGATCGGCGGCTGGACGGCCAGATCGAAGGTGGCCGCCGAGAGCGCCGCCAGCCGTGCGGTGAGCTCCTCCTCGGTGGTGTTGATCAGGGGCAGCTCCATGTCGGCCGGGGGCAGGACGTGCTGGTGCGGGGTGCCCTCGTGGGTGGGGAAGACGGTGCGAAGGCCTTCGTGACGCGTGGTGAGGTCGGTGAGGGCCAGCTGGAGTGAGCGGTGGTCGAGGGGGCCCTTGAGGCGCAGGGCGAGGGGGATGTTGTAGGTGGCGGACGGGCCCTCCATCTGGTCGAGGAACCACAGCCGCTGCTGGGCCGAGGAGAGCGGGATGCGCTCCGGACGCTCCTCGGGCATGAGGGCCGGCCGGGGCAGTTCGCCGCTGCTCTCGGTGACGCACTCCGAGAGGGCGAGCACGGTCGGGTTGCGGAACAGGTCCTTCACGCCGAGCTGGACGCCGAACGCCCGCCGGATGCGGCTGATCAGCCGGGTGCCGAGCACCGAGTGGCCGCCCCGGTGGAAGAAGTGGTCGTCGATGGTGACCGACGGCACTCCGAGAACGGCCGCGAAGAGGCCGCAGAGCACTTCTTCCTGCGGTGTGCGCGGCGCACGTCCGTTTGTGGCGTGCGCGATCTGGGGCGCGGGCAGGGCGCGCCGGTCGACCTTCCCGTTGGTCGTGAGCGGGATCTCGTCCAGGACCACGAAGGCGGCCGGGACCATGTACTCGGGCAGGGCGGCCGTGACGTGTGCCCGCAGCTCTGCCACGTCGATGCGGGCGGCCTCGGTGGCGACGAGGTAGGCGGCGAGGCGCTTGTCGCCGGGCCGGTCCTCCCGGACGACGACGGTCGCCTGGCCGACACTCGGGTGCGCGGTCAACGCCGTCTCGATCTCGCCCAGTTCGATGCGGAAGCCCCGGAGCTTGACCTGCTGGTCGGCGCGGCCCAGGTATTCGAGCGAACCCTCGGCGTTCCAGCGGACCAGGTCGCCCGTGCGGTACATCCGCGTACCCGGCTCCCCGAACGGGTCGGCGACGAAGCGCTCCGCCGTCATGCCCGGCCTGCCGAGGTAGCCACGGGCGAGACCGGCGCCGGCGATGTACAGCTCGCCGGGGGTGCCCGGCGGGACGAGCCCCAGCCCCTCGTCCACCACGTACACCCGGTGGTTGTCCAGGGGCTCCCCGATGGGGATGGCACCCGCGTAGTCCAGGGGGCGGTGGATGCGGTGGGTGGTGGCGAAGGTGGTGGTCTCCGTCGGACCGTAACCATTCACCACGGTCACCTCCGGGCACCGGTCCATGACCCTGCGCACCGCCTCCGGCGGCACCACGTCACCACCGGCCCACACCTCACGCACCCCGGCGAACGCCTCCGGAACCTCCTCCGCCATCACCCGGAACAACCCGGCCGTCAGCCAGAGCGAGGTGATGCCGCGTTCGGTCAGGAGTCCGCCCAGGGTCCCGGGGTCGAGGTAGCCGGGGGGTGCCACGACGACCGCGCCACCGTTCAGCCACGGAACCCAGATCTCGTGTGTCGAGGCGTCGAAGGTGTGCGGCGAGTGGAAGAGCACTCGGGTGTGGCCGCCGTTGGCGTACATGGTCTGCGCGGCCAGGTCCGCGACGTTGCGGTGAGTGACCGCGACGCCCTTCGGCACCCCCGTCGAACCGGACGTGAACATCACGTACAGCCACTGGTCGGGGTGGGTGGGCAGGGTCGGCGGCGTCGACGGAAGGTGGGCGAAGCCCGAGGTCCCGTCGAGCACGACGGTCTGCGCGGTGGTCCGGGCCACCACCGGGTGCTCTGCCAGCACCTTGTCCGTGAGCAGGACGGGCGCACCGGTCTCCGCGAGGATCCGCAGCAGGCGGCTGTCCGGGTCCGCGGTGTTGAGCGGGGCGTAGACGCCGCCGGCCTTGACCACCGCGAGGAGCCCCGTGAGCAGGTCCGCCGACCGCTCCATCAGGACGGCGACGACGCTCTCCTGCCGGACGCCGAGGCCCACGAGGTGACGGGCCAGCCGGTTGGCGTCCGCGTCCAGCTCCGCGTAGGTCAGCTCCCGGACGCCGTCGACCACGGCGATCGCGTCCGGGGTACGGGCGGTCTGCGCGGCGAACAGCTCCGCGAGCCCGGCTTCGGGGGAGGCGGTGACCGCGCCGTTCCATTCCTCCAGCAGTTGGTGCCGCTCGTCGGGGCCGATGAAGTCGAGCTCGCGGACCGGGACTTCGGGGCGTTCGACAGCGTCGCCCAGCAGCCGGACCAGTCGGCCGGTGACCGCCTCTACGGTCCCGGCGTCGTACAGGTCCGTGGCGTACTCGACCCTGATGTCCATCCCGTCCGGGCTGCCGTCCGCCGTGCGGTGCTCGTGGAAGGAGAAGGTCAGGTCGAACTTGGAGATGTCCAGCGAGGTGAAGCCCGACTCGGCCGAGATGCCCGGCAGTTCGACCGTGGGCGTGACGGCCTCCTGGAGGGTGAGGACCACCTGGAACAGCGGGTGCCGGGCGGTGGAGCGCTCGGGGTTGAGGGCCTCCACCAGCCGGTCGAAGGGCAGGTCCTGGTGGGCCCAGGCCGCCAGGTCGGCGTCCCGTACCCGGGTCAGCAGCTCACGGAATCCGGGGTCGCCCGTGAGATCCGTGCGCAGGACCAGGGTGTTGACGAAGAAGCCGACCAGGTCGTCGAGGGACTGCTCGGAGCGGCCCGCGATCGGGGCGCCGATCGGGATGTCCTCCCCGGCGCCGGAGCGGGACAGCGCGGTCGCGACGGCGGCCTGGGCCACCATGAACAGCGTGCTGCCGGTCTCCCGGGCCAGCCGGGTCAGCGCGTCGTGCAACGCCGCCGGAACGTGGACGCTGTGGGTGGTGCCGCGGTAGGTGGCCACCGCCGGGCGGGGGCGGTCGGCCGGCAGCGTGGCCTCGTCGGGCAGCCCGTCCAAAGTCTCGCGCCAGAACTCCGCCTGCCGCTCCCCGTCCGCCGCGAGGAGTTCCCGCTGCCAGAGGGTGTAGTCGGCGTACTGGACCGGCAGCGGCTCCCAGCCGGGGGCGCCGCCCTGGGTGCGTGCCGTGTAGGCGGCCGAGAGGTCCCGCAGCAGCGGGGTGGTGGACCAGCCGTCGGAGGCGATGTGGTGCATGACCACGAGCAGCACGTGCTCCTCGCCGCCGAGCGCGAACAGGACTGCCCGGACGGGCAGTTCGGATTCGAGAGCGAAGCTGCGGGCGGCGTGATCGCCGAGTTGCGCCGCCAGCGTCTCCTCGGTCGCCGCGACGACGGGCAGTGCCACGTCGACCTCGGCCGCCGGGAGCTGCCACTGGTAGGCGGCGTCGTCCGCCATGCCGAAGAGGGTGCGCAGCGACTCGTGCCTGACCACCAGGTCGGTGAGCGAGAGCTGAAGGGCCTGCGTGTCGAGTGCGCCCTTGAGGCGCAGCGAAAGCGGAATGTTGTACGTCGCGGACGGGCCCTCCAGGTGGTGCAGGAACCAGAGGCGCTGCTGGGCCGAGGAGAGCGGTACCCGCTCGGGCCGGTCGGCCTGCCGCAGGGCGGGGCGCTGTACGGCCTGCTGCTCGCCGCCCGCTTCGACGTACTCGGCCAGAGCGGCCACCGTCGGGCCCTGGAAGAGGTCCCGGACGGTGATCTGGACGCCGAAGGTCTGCCGGATGCGGCTGATGAGGCGGGTGGCGAGCAGGGAGTGCCCGCCGAGGTGGAAGAAGTGGTCGTCGATGGTGACAGACGGCAGTCCGAGAACCTCCGCGAAGAGGCCGCACAGCACTTCCTCGCCCGGTCCACGGGGCGCGCGCCCGGTGGTGTCGTTGGCGGTCTGCGGTACGGGCAGGGCGCGTCGGTCGACCTTGCCGTTGACGGTGAGCGGGATCTCGTCCAGGACCACGAAGGCGGACGGGACCATGTACTCGGGAAGGACGCCGGCCAGCGCTCGGCGCACGGCCTCTGTGTCGATGCGGGCAGGGCCGGCGGCGACGAGATAGGCGACCAGGCGCTTGTCGCCCGGCCGGTCCTCGCGGACGATGACGGCCGCTTGGCCCACGCCCTCCTGGGCGCTCAACGCCGTCTCGATCTCGCCGGGTTCGATGCGGAAGCCGCGGAGCTTGACCTGCTGGTCGGCGCGCCCGAGGTACTCCACCGAGCCCTCGGCGTTCCAGCGGACCAGGTCACCGGTCCGGTACATCCGCGTACCGGCAGGACCGTACGGATCAGCGACGAACCGGTCAGCGGTCAGCGACGGGCGGTCCAGATAACCCTGCGCCAGACCGGCACCCGCGATGTACAGCTCACCCGGAGTACCCGGAGCGACCAGCCGCAGCCCCTCATCCAGGACGTACACCCGGTGGTTGTCCAGCGGCTCCCCGATCGGGATGGCACCCGCGTAGTCCAGGGGGCGGTGGATGCGGTGGGTCGTCGCGAACGTCGTCGTCTCCGTCGGACCGTAACCATTGACGACGGTGAGTCCCGGGCAGCGGTCCATCACGCGGCGCACGGCCTCCGGCGGCACCACGTCACCACCGGCCCACACCTCACGCACCCCGGCGAACGCCTCCGGAACCTCCTCCGCCATCACCCGGAACAACCCGGCCGTCAGCCAGAGCGAGGTGATCCGGTGCTCCGAGATCAGACCCTCGTACGCTGCCGCGTCGAGGTGTCCCGCGGGGGCGACGACGAGGGTGCCGCCGTTCAGCCACGGCACCCACATCTCGTACGTGGACGCGTCGAACGCCATCGCGGAGTGGAACAGGACCCGGCTGTGCGCACCGTTCGCGTACATCGTCTGCGCCGCCAGATCCGCGACATTCCGGTGGGTGACCGCGACGCCCTTCGGCACCCCCGTCGAACCGGACGTGAACATCGCGTACACCGGCTGATCCGCATGCACCGCGACCATCGGATCGGACGAATCACCCTCACCGTTCAGGGCCGGGCTCAGCACCCGGACGCCCGCCGGCACCGCCCACACACTCGCGTCCCGGTCCGTCACCACATGCGACACACCCGACTGACCAACAATCAACTCCACCCGCTCAGCCGGATAACGGGTATCCAGCGGCACATACACCGCACCCGTCTTCACCACGGCCAGCGTCATCACCACAGCACTCACCGAGCGCTCCAGGAACAACGCCACCCGACCCCCCGGCCGCACCCCCTCACCGATCAACCGATGTGCCGCCACGTTCGCCAACGCATCGAGCTCGCGGTAGGAAAGCTCACGCCCCTCACCCACCACCGCCACCGCATCCGGCGTCCGCGCCACCTGCGCCGCGAACAACGCACCAAGCCCCACACCCGGAGAACCGGTCACCTCACCCGACCACTCCCCCAACAACACCTCACGCTCACCAGCGGACAGCAACTCAAGCTCACCCACCGGCACATCCGGAGCCGACGCCGCACCCTCCAGCAACCGCACCAGACGCTCACCCGCCAACTCCACCGACCGCGCGTCAAACAGATCGGTCGCATACTCGATCGTGATGTCCAGCCCACCCGGCCGACCCTCACCCGTCCGATGCTCCGCGAACGAGAACGTCAGGTCGAACTTGGCGAATCGCAGCCAGGTGAACTCCGATTCGGTGTCCAGGTCCTCGGCGGTGAGTGTCGGGGTGGCCGCGTCCGTGAGCGTCAGCATCACCTGGAACAGCGGGTGCCGGGCTGCCGAGCGGTCCGGGTTGAGGGCCTCCACCAGCCGGTCGAACGGCAGGTCCTGGTTGGCCCAGGCGGCGAGGTCGGTCTCCCGGACCCGCGTCAGCAGCTCCCGGAAACTCGGGTCACCGCTGGTATCGGTCCGCAGGACCAGGGTGTTCACGAAGAACCCGACAAGATCGTCGAGGGCCTGGTCCGTACGGCCGGCGATCGGTGAGCCGAGCGGGATGTCGTGCCCGGCGCCGGACCGGGACAGCAGGGTCGACACCGCCGCCTGCGCCACCATGAACACCGAGGCACCCGATTCGCTCGCCAGCTCCGCGAGCGTGGTGTGCACGGCCTCTGAGCAGTGCACGGTGTGCGTGGCGCCCCGGTAGGAGGCGACGGCCGGCCGCTGCCGGACGGCGGGCAGGGTGACCTCCTCCGGGAGGTCTGCCAAAGCCTGCTTCCAGTGGTCGAGTTGACGGGAGGCGACACTGTCCCGGTCCGCCGGGTCACCGAGGACGCCCCGGTGCCAGAGGGCGTAGTCCGCGTACTGGGCGGGCAGCGGCTCCCAGGCCGGGCGCTCGCCGCGGGAGCGGGTCGCGTACGCGGTGCTCAGGTCGCGCATCAGCGGCTGGTAGGACCAGCCGTCGGAGACGATGTGGTGCATGACCACCAGGAGTACGTACTCCTGCGCGCCGAGGCTGAACAGCCGTGCGCGGAAGGGCAGATCGGCCGCCAGGTCGAAGACGCGCTCCGACTCGGCGGTGATCAGCGCGGCGACGGTCTCCTCGGTTGCGGTGGTGAGCGGCAGCTCCACGCGGACGTTGTCGGCGGGCAGGATTCGCTGGTAGGTCTGTCCCTCGGCCTGCCCGAACGTGGTGCGCAGGCTCTCGTGCCGTCCCGCGACATCGGTGAACGCCGCTTCCAGGGCGGTCACGTCGAGCTCGCCCCGCACCCGGACGGCGAGCGGGATGTTGTAGGTGGCCGAGGGGCCCTCCAGCTGGTCGAGGAACCAGAGCCGCTGCTGGGCCGCGGAGAGCGGCAGCGGCTCCGGCCGTGCCTGCGCCGTCAGGGCCGGACGGGCGGGCTCGCCGCCGCCCGTGGCGACGTACTCGGCGAGCAGGGCCACGGTCGGGTACTCGAAGAACTGCCGCAGCGTCAGCTCGACGTCGAGCACGCCGCGCACCCGGCTCACCAGTCGGGTGGCGAGCAGGGAGTGGCCACCGATCGCGAAGAAGTCGTCGTCGATACCGACCGACGGGAGGCCCAGGGAGTGGGCGAACAGCCCGCTGAGGACCTCTTCCACGGGGTTGCGGGGGGCCCGGCCGTTGCTTGCCGTGTTCGCTCGGGGGGCGGGCAGCGCGCGCCGGTCCAGCTTGCCGTTCGGGGTCAGCGGGAGGGCTCCCAGCGGCACGACGGCCGAGGGCACCATGTACTCGACGAGCTGTTCGCCGACGTGGCGGAGGAGTTCGGCACCGTCCAGGACCCCGGCCTCCGCCGGTACGGCGTAGGCCACCAGGCGTTTGTCGCCGGGCCGGTCCTCGCGGACGATGACGGCGGCCTGGGCGACGGAGGGGTGGCGGACGAGCACGGTCTCGATCTCGCCGAGTTCGATGCGGTTGCCGCGGAGTTTGACCTGCTGGTCCGCGCGGCCGAGGAAGACGATCTCGCCGTGCTCGTTCCAGGCGGCCAGGTCGCCGGTGCGGTACATGCGGCTGCCGGCGGGTCCGTACGGGTCGGCGGTGAACCGTTGCGCGGTCATGGCCGGGAGTCGGCTGTAGCCCTGGGCGAGGTGCGGTCCGGCGACGTAGAGTTCCCCGGTTTCGCCGGGGGCGGTGTGGCGCAGTCCGGCGTCCAGGACGTACATGGCGGTGTTCGCCATCGGGATGCCGAGGTGCAGCCGGTCGAGGGTGCGGGTCTCGGGGGTGAAGGCCTGGTAGCTGCAGAAGACCGTTGCCTCTGTGGGGCCGTAGACGTGGACGAACGTGGTGTCCGGGCAGTGGTCCAGGGCGCGTTGGAGGGCGACCCCGGACAGGACGTCGCCGCCGGTCCAGATCTCGCGCAGCTGCTTGAGCGCGTCGATCGCCTCGCCGGCCATGGCGTCGAAGAGGGCGGTCGTGAAGTAGGCGGCGGTGACGTCGTGGCGGGCGATGGCCTCGGCCAGTTCACCGATGTCGATCTTCGGGGCGGACAGGACGACGGCCAGTCCGCCCCGGAGCAGCGGGACCCAGAGTTCGTAGGTGGAGGAGTCGAACGGCAGCGGCGAGTAGGCGAGGACGCGCTGGTGGGCCTGGGCGCCGAAGCCGGGGTCCAGGGCGAGTTCGACGACGTTGCGGTGGGTGTTGACGACGCCCTTGGGGGTGCCGCTGGAGCCGGAGGTGAACATGATGTACAGCGGCTGGTCGGGGTGGACCGTGACATCGGGCGCCGTGGGCGCGGTGTCGGCCGTGGCGCTCCGGTCGTCGAGCCGCAGGGTGGGCAGGTCGGCGGCGAAGTCCGTCTCCCCGGCGGCGCGGTCGGTCACCAGGAGGGTGGCGCCGGTGTTTCCGAGGATCCAGCCGAGCCGCTCGGCGGGCTGGCGGGGGTCGAGGGGAACGTACGCGCAGCCGCTCTTGAGTACGGCGAGGACCGTGATGACGTAGGCGAACGAGCGGTCGAAGAGGAGTCCGACGGCGTCGCCGGGGCGCAGCCCGTCGGTGACGAGCCGGTGCGCGAGTGCGTTGGCCGCGCCGTCCAGCTCCCGGTAGGTGAGGCTGCGGTCCTCGCGGACGAGGGCGACGGCCTCCGGGGTGCGGGCGGCCTGCGCGGCGAAGAGCGTGTGCAGCGCACCCTCGGGAAGGTCCTCCGCCGTGTCGTTGTACGTGGCGACGTGTGCGGGGACGTGCGCGGGTTCGCCGACGCCGAGGGAGAGGGCTGGGTCTGCTTGCGGCTGGGACATCTCGACACCTTCTTGGTAGCTCGGATCTCGTGGTCTCGCGGCGTGCCGGGAGACCGACGGAGCCACGGTGGATGACGTGCGGATTGATGCGAAGTCGTGCGGCGGGGCGGGGAGTCAGCCGGTGCGGGATGCCGCCGCCGCGTCGGCGGGGAGCAGGATGTCGTCCGCTTCCAGCGCGTTCGCGTGGTACTTGCCGACGGAGCTGATCAGCAGCCGGAGCTCCAGTGCGATGCTCTCGGCCAGCCGGACCAGCCCGGTGTCGGCGTCCTCGTCGACGGCGAGCAGCGCGGCCCGGCCGAGGCCGACGGCGCGGGCGCCGAGCGCCAGGGCCTTCGCGGCTCTGCCGCCCTCCCAGATCCGCCCGCTGGCGAGCAGGCAGTGGTCGGTGGGCCCGATGCGGGTGAGGCACTCGCCGAGCGGGAGTCCGACCTGGCCGAGGAAGCCGGTCGGCGCCCAGGCGGTGCCGCCCTCCGCGCCGTCCACCGTGACGGAGTCGGCGCCGGCCGCCCAGGCGGTGGCGGCCGCGAGGGCGATGTCACGCCCGGGGTGCAGTTTCACCCACACCTTCACGCGGGGGAAGTTGTTGCGCATCAGCCGGATCTGCTGGCGCAGGATCTCCTCCGTGAAGGTGCCGGGGCTGCTGATCCGCAGGACGGATTCGCTGTCCGGGCCGAACACCGGGTCCATGGCGTACTGTTCCGCGACCCTGCCGCCGGCCTCTCGGCCCAGGACGGTGAGTCCGCCGAGTCCCGGCTTCGCTCCCTGGCCGACCTTGAGTTCGAAGGCGAGCCGGCCGGTGGCGAGCAGCGGTTCGGAGACCGGGTCGCTGTAGACGAGGTTCCACACCTCTGCGTCCGCGTCCTCCGTGGACTGCTGGACCACCACGCCGCCGTGCTCGTCGTCGGCGGCGGCGGTGTACGCGGCGATCCGGCCGAGCAGCGGGGAGGTCCCGGAGTCGGAGGCGGCGCGGTAGCCGTTGACCGGCACCACGTTCTCCCCGATGACCATCGGGATGCCGAGCTGTCCGGCCTGGCGTCCGGCGGCCTCGCCCAGGTCGTGGCTGGCGACCTGGGTCGAGCCGAACGCGGAGACGTACAACGGCAGCCGGGAGGTGAAGCCGCCGACGGACGTGCCGAGTTCGACATCGGTGTAGAGCGGTTCACGGGCCAGGTCGATGAGCTTCTTCAGCCGTTCCGGCATGAATACCGGGGGGACGATCCTGGCCCGCTCCAGCAGGTCCTGCGGGTCGTGGCCGGCCGGGATCGCGCCCAGCAGGCTGCTGCCGTACGACTCCAGGGCGGGGAAGACCGCCGCCGCTCCGGCTCTGGCCCGGTGCCGCACCTGTTCCTCGGGAAAGCCTTCGGCGCTCAGTACGCTCATGCCGACACCACTCCGGGGAGCTTCGGGTAGGCGCTGGCCTCCCAGGCGGCGGTGCGTCCGGTGACGTACCGGGTGAAGCGCTCCAGGCCGATGCCGAAGCCCGAGCTGGCGGGGATGCCCCGGCGGGCCAGGTCGAGGTACCAGCCGTACTTCGCGGGGTTCTCGCCGGTCTCGCGCATCCGGGTGACCAGGGCCGCGTAGTCGTGTTCGCGCTCGCTGCCGCTGGCCAGTTCGCCGTAGCCCTCGGGGGCGATCAGGTCGAAGTTGCGCAGGATTCCGGGGCGTTCCGCGTCCTCCTGGTCGTAGAAGCCGCGCGAGCCCTTGGGGTAGTCGACGACGAAGAACGGGCGGCTGGTCTTCGCGGAGAGGATCTCCTCCCCCTCCCAGTCGATCTCGGCGCCCGGGTCCTGCGGGTGGCCGAGCACCACCAGGTCCGCGGTGGCCTCCTGGTGTGTGGTGCGGGCGAAGGCCCCCCGGACCACTTCCCGGAACGCGTCCCGGTCCCGGCCCAGGAGCTCCAGGTCGCCGGGCATCTCGCGGACGACCTCGTCGACGACATACGCCACGAGCCGCTCGGCCAGCTCCATCGCGTCCTCGCGGCCGGCGTCGCGGATCTCCACGTCTATCTGGTGGAACTCAGCGAGATGGCGGTGGGTGACGGCCGTCTCCAGGGGTTCCAGACGCACGTTGGGCGCGATGTAGAAGATCTTCTCGAAGGCCATCAGGGAGGCCTGCTTGTAGAGGATCGCGCTGGTCATCAGCTTGTACTTGTGGCCGTAGAAGTCGATGTCCACCTGCTTGGAGCCCCGGATGCCGGGGTCGGTGACCGGTCCGATGACCGGCGGCAGCAGTTCCTGGAACCCCTGACCGGTCAGGAAGGCGCGGGTGGCCGCGAGCATGCGGCTCTGCACCCGCAGGGTTGCCCGGGTGGTCTCGGCCATCAGGTGCTGGTCGGGAGAGACCGGGAACGTCGGCGCGAGGCGGACGCGGGGCTCGGCACTCGTGCTGGTCATGGTGCTACCTCCTGGGTGTGCTGCCGATGGGCCGCCGGTCGACGGGCCGCCGGGGGAAGCGGGGTGCGGGAGTGGGACGGGGGAAGGGTGCGGTCGTGCCTGCGCTGGACGAAGGACAGGGCGTCGAAGAGTCCGGCGGCGGTGAGCCGCCGGCCCCGGTCGCGGACGGGCCCCAGGGGCATCGCCCCGATCTCGGACCAGGTGAGGCGGCCGGATCCGTCGATGCGGCTCCGGGATCGGCCCGCGTTGTCGGGGTGCAGGCAGAAGGGGACGTCGAGGTAGCCGCGGGCGAAGGCCTTCAGCAGCGCCTGGCCCAGGTCGTCGTCGAGGTTCAGCACGGCTTCCACCAGGGCGCGGGCCTCCGCGTAGACGGCGTTGTCGGCGGCGGCGGGCGGGTCCGGCAGGATTCCGGGACCGGCCGCCGCCCGGTGCCGGGACGCGGCGCGGGCGGCGACCCGCAGTGCCTCGACGTTCTCCGCCACCGTCGGGATGCGGTGTGCTTCGGCGACCGTTTTCACGATCAGCCGGGCCGCCCCGGTCTCCACGGCCAGTTCGGCCGAGCGCTCCAGGAGGTCCAGGGAACCGCTGCGGGTCTGCGGGTAGAGACCCATGTAGGTGTAGAGGACGATGTGCCAGTCGGTGTCCGGCAGGAACTCCCCGGCCAGCCGGCGCAGCGCGTGCACCGCGTCGCGGTCCTGCGCGGCGTTGGTCTGCTGGGCGTAGCTGAGCGAGATGCTGCGCAGTCCCGCGCGGTGGAAGAAGAGTGCCTCCAGGGCGCTGATCGCGACGAGGAGTCCGGGCGGGCAGAGCTGGCCGAGCATGCAGCCGCCGAAGGTCTCCAGGTGCGGTTCGGCGCCGGTGGCGCGCAGACCGGCCAGGAACTCGCAGCTCTCCTGCCAGTTGCGTACGGAGTCCAGGAGCGGGGTGCGGCCGTAGGGCAGGCAGTAGGAGACCGGGCCGCCCTCCGTCGCGTCCAGGCCGAGCCTGGCCAGTGCGGTGACGATGCGCTGGGGGCGTGCGGAGCCGTGCCGGATCTGGACCGGGAATCCGGCGTCCCGGACACCGTCCAGGACCCAGTGCGAGGTGTGGGGGCTGTAGGAGGTGATGGGGAACCCGTTGAGCGGGACGCCGCTGTTCAGTGCGCGGACCGCGGACGCCTCGTCGCTCACCCGGGTGTAGCTGTCGATCGTCATGGTGCCGACGACCGCGTCCGCGGCGCCCTTGGTGGCCAGCAGTCCGGCCCGCATCAGGGCGGGTCCGGAGAAGCCCATGCGGGGCTGTACGACCAGGGCGCCCCGGTCCTGGGCCTCGGACACGAAGCGGCCGAAGGAGAGCGGGCGCCGGTGCACGGTGGTGCGGCTGTCCGGGGGTGCCGCGAGGGTCTGCGAGGTCATCGTTCCACCTCCCTGGGCAGTGAGCCGACGTAGGACTCGAAGGCGGTGAGGTCGACGCCGTCCTGGAAGACCGCGTCGAACCCGGCCCTCCTGAGGACGTCGGCCTCCTTCTCCCCGCCGCCCGCGACACCGAGCTTGCCGCCGATGACGGCGGGCAGACCGGTCAGCTCCCAGCGCGACCGGATGGCCCCGATCAGCGGCTGGGCGTCGTTGAAGCCGTGTCCGTTGACGCTGCTGACGACCAGCAGGTCGGGCTGGAACTTGCAGCAGGACTCGACGATCTCGTCCTCGGGCACGCAGGAACCCAGATTGACGACCTTGTGCCCGAGGTCTTCGAGCAGCAATTGGATGTAGATGAGATTCCAGGTGTGCGCATCGGATGGCAGTCCGGTGACAACAACATCCAGCGGCCCGGATCGATGACGAGCCGCCCATTCCGCAGGCTTCATTGTTCGCTTCGTCCACATCATTGGATGACAGGGGGAGAAAGAGGTCCAGACGTGGCCTGAACTTCCTTTCGGTCACCAACGTAGATTCGCCGCGGAGCCGAATCCGGCGTGACCGGCGGCAACTGGGCGGCAGGACAGCAGCAGTTGACCGACAGCGCCGTGCCGGGCGGGTGGCGGGGCGTGAGACTGGCCGGACTGCGCCCGCAGAATTCAGCGCCCGGCCCTGTGCACACCGCCGGCGAACGACCGAGGAGTCATGACATGGCAGAGACCGGCCACAGCGTCCGGGCGGCGGACGTGCTCGCGGACGTCCTGGCACAGGTTCGGGAGAAGGTCGACCGGCGGGAGGCGCTCGGTGAGGCCCAGGTCGCCGTGCTCGAAGCGGCGGTGAACATCGTCCGTGCCGGTCAGACCGGGTTCGAGGCGATGCCGGCGGAGCGGTCCGAGCTGGTGCGCGAGGCGCTCGGCGCGGTGCGTGCGGCGACCGTGGCCACCGGGGTCGCCCTGACGTACGCGCACCAGTCGGCCCGTGTGCCCGCCTGATCCCGCGCGGCGTGGTGCCGCCGATCTGCCTGGGCTTCTGCCCGGCGAACGGGTCGGCGGCTCCTAGCCTTTGATACAGGCGACGACGGAACAACCGCGACGACAGAACAACAGGCGACGAAGCAGTCAGTCAGACCCGATATCCCAATGACCCGAGGTGAAAAATCATGGCAACCAACCCGTTCGAGGACTCTCAGGGCCGTTATGTGGTGCTGGCCAACGAGGAGGGTCAGTATTCGCTGTGGCCGGCCCGGATCCAGCAGCCGGCCGGCTGGGAACTGGTGAAGGACGAGGGCAGCAAGCAGGAGTGCGGCGAATACATCGAGGCGAACTGGACGGACATGCGGCCGCGTTCGGTCGTCGCGGCGATGGGTGGCTGATCCCGTCGCCCCCGTACGGAAAGGGCGGGTGCGAGACGCGTACAGCGTCTCGCACCCGCCCTTTCTGCTCATGATGCGAAAAGGGCGGTCAGTCCCGGGAGCCGGTGACGCACCACTCCAGGACCGCGGCGGCGGCGGTCATCTTGTGGTGGGCCTGGCGCCAGGCCAGGCTCGCCGGGCCGTCGAGCACCTCGTCGGTGACCTCCTCGCCCCGGACCGCGGGCAGGTCGTGCAGGAAGACGGTCTCCGGGCCGCCGAAGCGCGCCAGGAAGCCGGCGTTGATCTGGAAGCCGTCGAAGTCGCGGAGCCAGTCGGGGTTCTCCTTCGTCACCCCCATGGTCTGCCAGCGGCTCGTGTACACCGCGTCGACCGGGCCCCGCACCTCGTCGGGCGTCACGATCTGGTCGACCAGGGCCTTGCCGCCGCTGAGTTCGGCCGCCAGGTCCAGGGTCTCCTTGGGCACCTCGTATCCCCGCGGGCAGAGCAGGGTGAGGCGCAGGCCGGGGGTGAGCGCGGCGGCGAGCGCGAGGGCGGCACCGGAGCTGTTGCCCTCGCCGACGGCGAGCAGGTGCAGGCCGTCGAGCGAGCCGAACCGTTCGGTGAGCGTGGCGAGATCGGCGATCGCCTGGGTCGGGTGCTCGTCCAGGCTCAGGGCGTTGACGACAGCGAGGTCCTCGCTGCTGCCGAGCCGCCGCATCTCGTCCGCGTCCCCGTTGGTGCGTACGACGAGGGCGTCGAGGTACTGCCCGAGCACCCGGGCGGTGTCCTCGACCGTCTCGCCGGTGGTGAGCTGGAGTTCGTTGGGGCCGAAGGTGATCACGTCGGCGCCGAGCCGGGTCGCCCCGCTCCAGAAGGAGGTACGGGTCCGGGTGGAGGACTTGCGGAAGTAGAGGCCGACCTGGCGTCCGGCCAGCGGCTTCGGCACGATGCCGTCGCGGCCGAACGAGACCGCGCGCCGGACCAGCTGGTCCAGCTCGGCGGGGGTGAGGTCGGCGAGCGAGATCAGGTTGCGCATGGGTGAGGTGCCTTTCGTGAGGGCGGGAGCGGGGTGGGACGGAGGGCCGGGCTTCCGGGCGGGCGGGGCTGCCCGGCTCATCGGGCCGACGCGGAGACGAGAGCGGCGGGCGCAGCTTCCCTGTCCTGCGCCGTGAGCACCGCACGGACCAGGTTGAGCACCGTGAAGCCGACCGGGTCGCCCGCCGTGGCGGGCAGTCGGCGGATCAGGCCATGGACCAGCAGGGCGTGGACGTCACGGGCGGTCCCGGCCAGCGGGGTTCCGCAGGCGCGGGCGGCGCCGTCCACCGTCCACGGGTCCTCCAGGGTCGCCAGTGTGCGCAGCAGAGCGGCTGCCCGCGGGGCGAGTCCGGTCACGGCGGCGGTGAGCCGTTCGCTCAGGGTGGGACCGGCGGCGGGATCGGACGGGGTGACGCCGTCGAGCAGCACCAGCGGAGTGGTGCGGGCGATGTCCAGGAGTTGCTGGGGCGAGTAGAGGAGCAGCCACGACGCCGCGCCCTCCAGTGCCTGCGGCATCCCGTCCAGCGCCCGGCAGATATGGGCGACGGTGGTGACGACCGTGTCCGTGGGGAGGAAGTCGGGCCGTGCGTAGCTGACATGGGAGAGCGTCAGCTCGACGGCGGGCACGTCCGAGACGAGCGTGTCACCGGCCACCTCGCCGGCCAGCTCCGCGGCGGACGGTACCGCGAGCGGCGCCAGTGGCAGCAGCCGCCCGCCGGGCAGCTGCACCGGCCGGTCGGAGGTGGTGAGTATTTTCAGGCGGTCGCAGGCTCGCAGCAGATTCAGCAGCCGAGGGGTGACATTCGGTGACGCATCGTGACCGTCCAGGACGATGAGGGTCTCCTTGGACCCGATGAGCGTGGCCAGCTCCTCGAATTCCCCACCGTCGCGGACGAGTGCGCGCACCCAGCCGGCGACGGTCGACTGCGGGCTGCCGTCGCCCATTTCCGCGGTATCGGCCGGGTCGTCCAGACTCACCCACAGGACCGGAACCCGGTCCCTGGTGTGAATGACGGACGCGGCTTCCTGGGCGAGCCGGGACTTTCCCACTCCCGGCAGACCCACCAGTGTCAGCAGCCGCTCGTGATCCGTACTCAACCGGGCGGTGAGCGCCTCCAGTTCGGGGCGCCGGCCGATCAGCGGGCGCAGCGCGGGGGGCGGTGTGGCGAGGTCCGCCCCGTAACTGTCCTGGAAAACACGGCCGACCGCCTTCGCATCGACGGCGAGTTCGAGCTCGACACGTCGGGTGTCACTCAGTCGCATGGCATTGGCGAGAAGCTTCAGCGTTTCCCTGCGCGGGTGCTGAACCCTCCCCAGCTCCAGGTCCCGAATGGCCCGGACGCTCACGGTGGAAAGCCCGGCGAGCTGTTCCTGAGTGAGCCCGGCCCGTCTGCGCGCATTCTGCAGAAGAACGTCAAGCCCGTGTGCAGGCTGGGAATTCATCATTGTCTCCTCGGTCTCCACACGATCAGAAAGGCAATAGCCGGTTGTCCGGCATCCAAGGACTGTCCGGAACGCGCCCCCCGGACCGGGATCTTTCCGGCCCGCTCACGCTCCGTACTCTCCGCGACGGTGAAGGTCCGCCGTCGATGAACAGCGTCCATCGAGCCATTCCCGAAGTCTTCCCGGTGCGGTACCGCGACTTCCTTCACGCAGGGGCTACGATCACTTCGCGCCTGGGTAGAGCTGCGGGTGGGCAGAGCTGACGGGGAGGATGCGTGTCAACAGCGGAAGAGGTTCGGCTGCGCTTCAACATTCTTGGCCCGATCGAGGGGTGGTCGAACGGGACGCGGCTCCGGCTGGGGGGAGTCATCCAGGAGCGAGTTCTGGCCACGCTGCTCCTGGAGCCCGGAAAGGTACTTCCGGTTTCGCGTCTGGTCGAGGCGGCCTGGGACGAAGAACCGCCGCCGACGGCACCGCACCAAGTACGCAAGGCGGTCGCGGATCTCCGCAGGCGGATACCCGGCGGCGCCGACGTCCTGCTCACCGATGGGCCCGGCTATCGCGTCGCGGACGAGCAATGCGAAATCGATCTGGCTGAATTTGGCCTACTGATACGGAAAGCGAAGCAGACGGCTTCCGAGGGCCGCGCGGCCGAGGCGGCGGAGATATTGCGCGGCGCCCTCGCCCTGTGGCGGGGGCCTGTTCTGTCCGGCGGGGGCGGTCCGGTCATCGCGGCCGCGTCGACCTCCATAGAGGAGCGCCGGCTGACCGCCGCGGAACAGCTCTTCGAACTCCACCTGGGCCTGGGTGAGGCCGCCGAACTCGTCGTCGAACTCCGCGAACTGGTCCAGCAGCACCCGCTGCGCGAGTCCCTGCGCGGGCAGTTGATGATCGCCCTGTACCGGTCAGGGCGGCAGGCGGAGGCCCTTGAGGAGTACGGAAAGGTCCGCGAGCTCCTCGTCGAGGAACTGGGCATCGACCCCGGCCCCAATCTGACCAAGCTCTACGAGGGAATCCTGCGGGAGAGCCCCGAGCTCGCCGGCCCCGGCCCGGCGGCCGCCCCGGTGGCACCGGTGATACTGACCGCGGAACCGCCCAGCACCCTCCCTTACGACCTCTCCGACTTCACCGGGCGGGACCGGGAGCTGGCCGAGATTCAGCGTGCCGCGGAGGACGGCGGTGGACAGGGCCCGCAGATCGTGGCCATCGACGGCATGGGCGGCTGCGGCAAGACCTCGCTCGCTGTGCGGGCGGCGCACCGGCTGGCACCCCAGTACCCGGACGGCCAGCTCCACATAGACCTGCGTGGGTACACGCCCGGCGACCAGCCGGTGACCGCGGGCATGGCCCTCGACACCCTGCTGCGGGCGCTCGGCGTGCCGGGCGGCCTCATACCCGACGACGTACCCGCCCGCACCGCCCTGTGGCGGGCCACCCTGATCGGCAAGCGACTGCTGATCCTCTTCGACAACGCGGCGGACGCCGCCACCGTCCGCCCGCTGCTGCCCGCCTCCTCCGGCAGCCTGATCATGGTCACCAGCCGGGCCCGGCTGGTCGATCTGGACGGCGCGCGGTGGATCTCCATCGGTGTGATGCCGCCCCAGGACAGCGCGATGCTGGTGGCCGAGACCCTCGGCGCCCAGCGGGTCGCCGCCGAGCCCGAGGCCGCCGCCGAACTCGCCCGTCTCTGCGGCCACTTGCCCCTCGCCCTGCGGATCGCCACCGCCCGGCTGCGCAACCGCCCGCGCTGGACCCTTCAGTACCTGGCGGAGCGGCTGCGCGACGAGACCCGAAGACTCGACGAGCTCAGCTCCGGCGCCCGCAGCGTCTCCGCCACTCTGCGCCTGTCCTACCAGGCCCTGGACGAGGAGTGCCGGAACGCGTTCTCGACGCTGGCCCTGCATCCGGGCAGCGACATGGACATCCACGCGGCCGGTGCGCTCCTCGGGGCTGGCGCGCGGGACGCCGAGGACCTGCTGGAGATGCTGCTCGACGTCCATCTCGTACAGCAGCCGGAGATCGGCCTCTACACCTTCCACGATCTGGTCCGCAGCTTCGCGCAGAGCCTGCTCGTCGAGTCCGCCGAGCCCGCGGAGAGCTCGGACGCGGTGGAGCGGCTGCTGAGCTACTACCTCACCGCCACGGAGGAGGCGTGCGACCTCCTGTACTCCGGGCGGCGCCGGCGCAGCACGGGCATCCCGCCCTCCACGGCCGAACTGCCCGACCTCGGCACGGCCGAGCGGGCGCGCAAGTGGTTCCTGCGCGAGCAGACCGCGCTCCTCGCGGCCGTGACGCTGGCGGAGCGCAAGGGCCACGACCGCTATGTGGTGTGTCTGTCCCGCAATCTCGTCTTCCAGCTCAACGACCTCGGTCTCCTGGAGGAGTTCGGTGAACTGAGCCGGGTCGCGGTCGCCGCGGCCGGACGGCTGCAGGATCTGGCGCTGCTCGGGGTGAGCCTCTCCAACCTCGGCGTCGCCTGCTGGAAACTGGGCCGTCTCACCGAGGGGCTCGAAGCCGCCAGGAAGAGCAGGGACGTGGCGATCCAGCTCGGCGATCTGCACACCCAGGCCCACAGCGAGAGCATCCTCGGCCAGTTCAACAGCCTGCTCGGTGACTTCTCCGAGGCCCTGGGCCACATGGAGACGGCGATCGCGCACGAACGGGACCTGGGCATGCCGCGTGCGGAGGCGGAGAGCCTGACCATCCTGAGCACGCTGTACGAACAGTGGGGGCGGTACGAGGAGGCGCGGGACGCGGCCCAGCGGTCGGCCGAACTGAGCCGGCAGCTGGGGCAGCACGAGGGTCTGCCCGGCGCCATCACCGATCTCGCCTTCGCCCATGTCGGTCTGGGTGCCTACGAGGAGGCCGACCGCTGCCTGGTGGAGGCCCGCGCGCTGTACGGGGACGCCGGCAACGAGGTGAACCTCGCCCTCACCCTGGCGCTGTCCGCCGATGTGGACGACCTGCTGGGCCGGCCTCCCCGGGAGCCGGACCAGGCGGAGCGGGCGCTGGACCTGATGCGGACGAACTCCTCTCCCCTGCGCCGGGCGAAGGTCGAGAACATGGTGGGGCGGCTGCGCCGGCGCCAGGGCGACACGACGACGGCGCTCGCGCTGCACACCCATGCCCATGACCTCTCCTCGTCCCTCAGCTACCGCATCGAGGAGGCGTACGCCCTCTCCGGCATGGCCGACGCCCTCGGTGACACGCCCGACGCGGTCCAGTACCGGGCCGAGGCCGAGAAGCTCTTCGCCGCGCTGGGTGTGCCGGCGGAACACCGCCGCGGCTGACGGCCGACGCACGACGGCTGTCGCACGACGCGTATCGATCGACGCCCGGACAGCACCGCGCCCCGCACCGTGACTCCGGTGCGGGGCGCGCTTGTCGAGATGCGGGATTCAGATCGCGGGGGACGTCGGGCCCTTGTCGTCGTTGGTCGTGTCGGTGGGGCCCTTGTCGTCGTTCGGGGTGGCGACGATGACGGTGGGGCCCTTGTCGTCGGCGAGTGTGTGGGTGCCGATCACCGTGGGGCCCTTGTCGTCGGCCACGACCTGCTGAGTGCTCCGGGGGCTGTGCGTCTGTCCGGCTTCGGCGGTCACGCCGATACCGAAGGCCAGCGTCGCCGCGATGATCCCGAAGAGCCCAGCAAGCTTGTGTCCCATGGTCCCGCCCCTAAGTGGTGTTTGTGGGTTTTTGCGGTGTTCCGCTTCCCGACACCACTGATGTTGCTGACCGGCGTTCCCGGTCCGTTCCTGCCCCGATACCGCCGCCGGAACTGCCGCAGGAACGGGGCAGGAACTGCCTGCGGACGACGGGCCCTAGGCCCTGTCCGGCTCCAGCTGGCAGGCGGCGACGCGGGGGCCGACGGGCGTGAGCACCACACGGGTACGGGCGGTTCCCGACTCGTGGCCGGCCAGGTCGAGCAGCGATCTGACCAAGGAACGGAGCACCGCACGCTCCGTCTCGTCCAGGACGGCCACTCCGCCGTCACCCCCGGGCGGCCACGCCTCGATCCCCGCCACCGTGTGCATGCCGTCCTCGGTTCTGGTCTCGACGCTCAGCTGGGGGCCCTCCAGGGACTCCGGCGTGTTGTACGGGTGGGAATGGGCGCCGGACGCGACGTGCTCGGCCCACCGTTCCACGGTGGACAGGTCCTGGAAGGCCTGGCGCAGCTCCGTCCCGTCGGGGGAGCGATCCCTGGGGTCCTTCACTTGAGTACTCCTTACTGCAGACAACTTCCCGGCCACCTTCGCCGTACGGGCTCCCGGTTCCCTCCCATTTCGTTCCCGCTTCCTTCCCGTTCCCTCGTTCGCCAAGGGAACGCAGCGGTAATCGGTGGCCGCATGATGACCCCGTTCCGATCAGACAGGGATCCGTGGTGATCCGCAGGGGATGCGATATCCGGGAGACAGAGGCGTGGTAACCAAACCATTCGACGGCGGCGGCCCATCGGGCCGGACGCCGGTGCACAACGGGCCCGAATCCTGATGGGCGCCCGGATATCAACGGACATTCCCGGTCGATTCTCGGGAATGGGGCCGTTTCTCCTTGTCTGGTCCGGTCAGGCGGTTTCCCTGGCAGGCAGCGCGGCGGTCCGGTTCGCCTTCATCGTCGAGGTGTGGTCGTCCGGTGAGCGGGCGACCGCCGTCACCATTCTTTCGCTGTGCGCCATGCTGCCGCAGGCCATTTTCAGTCCCATTGCGGGCGCAATCGTCGACCGGATATCGAAGCGCGCCGCGCTGCAGATAGCCGACGCCGGCGGACTCCTCGTCGTGGGCTCGCTGGCCCTGCTCCACTACGTCGGCGCGTTCCAGGCCTGGCAGGTCTATCCGGCCTCCGTGCTGCTCGGGGTCTGCGCCGCCTTCCAGTTCCCGGCGCTGTCCTCCGCTGTTCCGCTGCTGGTCCGCAAGGACCAACTGGACCGCACCAACGGCCTGCTGGCCGGGGCGAAGAGCGCCGCGGGGATCGGCGGCCCGGCGCTGGGCGGTCTGATGCTCGCGCTCTTCGGGATCGGCCCGACGCTCCTGCTCGACGCGGCGAGCTACACGTTCGCCCTGATCGGCGTCCGGATCGTGCGCTTCGTCGGTGACCGGGTGACGACCACGCCAAGCGCGCCTCGGCGGCGGATCACCGCCGACTCCGTCGAGGGGCTGCGCTATCTGTTCCGGGTGCCCAGCCTGCGCGACCTGATCATCAACTTCTGTGTCGTCAACCTGGTCATGGTCTTCGGTTTCGCGCTCATCTCGCCGATGGTGCTGCTCCGGGCCGGGAACGGCGCGCTCGCCGCGGTGAACACCTCCGTGGGCGTCGGCGGAGTCGCCGGCGCCCTGCTCATGGCGGCCTGGGGAGGGCCCGCGAACCGGGGCCGGGGCATGATGCTCGGCGTCGTCGGCATGTGCCTGTCCGGACTGGTGGCGATGGGCCTGGTGGGCGGTGTGACCGGCTGGTGTCTGACCATCCTGGTCGGCGCCCTGCTGATGAACGTGGTCAACGCCTCGATGCAGACGATCGTGCAGACCAAGGTCCCCCACGAGTGGCAGGGCCGGGTCTTCGGCGCGGTGATGTTCCTGTCGCAGATCTCCGTCCCGCTGGCCATGGCGGTCTCCGGACCGCTGGCCGACCACGTCTTCGAACCGCAGGCCGCCCAGGGAACCGGTCTCTTCACCGTGCTCGGCCCGCTCGTCGGTGACTCTCCGGGCAGCGGCATGGCGGCCATGTTGTTCCTGGCCGGGATCGGCGGGACCGGGGTCGCCCTGTGGGGTCTTGCCAGCCGTTCGATCAGGGACATCGACACCCTGCTGCCCGATCTCGACGCTCCGGGGGACCCGGTCGGCCAGAGCGACCGCCAGGGAGGTGAACGCGATGAGGTGCGCGCATGAGCTGTTCGAGGAACAGGCGGACCTGACCCCCGGCGCGACCGCGCTGATCCACGGCGACGAGCGGATCGGGTACGCCGAACTCGACGCACGGGCCGACCGGCTGGCCGGTCTGCTGACCGCGAGAGGAGTCCGGTCCGGCGATACGGTCGGGGTGTACCTGGACCGTTCCGTCCCGCTCGTCGTGGCGGTGCTCGGCATCCTCAAGGCCGGGGCCGGCTATGTGGTGCTCGACCCGGGATTCCCCGCCGAACGGCTGCGCGTGATGGCCGAGGACGCCCGTGCGGCCCTGGTCGTCTCGGCCGGCGGCGCCGCCTTCGACGGGCTCGGCGCGGCGCGGGTGGACATCGAGGACGCCGCCGGGGCGCGGCCGCTGCCGCGCGGCACGGTCCGGGTCCGGCCGGACGACATCGCGTGCGTGATGTTCACCTCGGGATCGACCGGGCGGCCCAAGGGCATCGCGGCACCGCACCACGCGCTCACCGCGACGCTCACCGGGCAGGACTTCGCCTCCTTCGGCCCCGGCGCCGTCTGGCTCCAGTGCGCGCCGCTGTCCTGGGACGCGTTCGCCCTGGAGCTGTGGGGGCCGCTGATGAACGGCGGGACCTGTGTCCTGCACCCCGCCGGGCGGCCGGAGCCCCTCCTGATGGCGCGGCTCGTCGCCGAGCACGGCATCACCTCGATGTACCTCTCGGCATCCCTCTTCAACGTCGTCGTCGACGAGTACCCGCACCTGCTGGACGGGGTGCGGGAGCTCGTGGTGGGCGGCGAGGCACTGTCCGCCCCGCACGCGGCCCGCGCCCTGGAGCGCAGCCCTGAACTGCGGCTGAGCAACGGCTACGGCCCCGTCGAGTGCATGGTCTTCCTGACCGTCCACCCGGTGACCCGCGCCGAACTGGACGACGGACCGGTGCCGATCGGCCGACCGCTCGCGGGAAAGCGGCTGTACGTCCTCGACGAGGAACTGCGGCAGGTGCCGGACGGGGCGGCCGGTGAGCTCTACGCGGCGGGCGCGGGCCTCGCCCGTGAGTACCGGGGCCGGCCCGCGCTGACCGCCGAACGCTTCGTCGCGGCTCCGTCAGGCGAGCGCCTCTACCGCACCGGTGACCTCGGCCGACGGCGCCACGACGGGGTCCTCGAATACCTGGGGCGGGCCGACAGCCAGGTGAAGATCCGGGGTTTCCGGGTGGAGCCGGGCGAGGTGGAGAGCGTGCTGGCCCGGCACCCCGGCGTCGACCGGGCGGCGGTCGTCGCCCATGAGCACCCGGCCGGTGACCGGCAGCTGACCGCGTACGTCGTACCGAGCGGCGGCGCCCGGCAGGGCTTCCGGGAAGCGGAGTTGCGCACGTACGCCCGCGAGACGCTGGCCGAGTACCTGGTGCCCGCGGCGTTCGTGGTGCTGGACGCGCTGCCGCTGACGCCCAGCGGAAAGCTGGACCGGGCCGCGCTTCCGGAGCCCGCATCCGTGGCGGCCGTGACCGGCCGGCCGGCGGCGGACGGAACCGCGGCCGCGCTGTGCGGGCTCTTCGCCCAGGTGCTGCACGCGGAGGCGGTCGGCCCGGACGACGACTTCTTCGCCCTCGGCGGCCACTCGCTGCTGGCCGCCCGGCTGCTGGGCCGGATCCGCACCGTGCTCGGCGCCGAGATCGACATCCGGGGGCTGTTCGAGGCACCCACCCCGGCGCTGCTCGCGCCCCTCGTCGACACCGCTCCCCCGGTGCCGTCGGAGGCCCCGGGCGGCGCCACCGCCTCCGGTGGACTCCCGGTCTCGCACGCCCAGCACCGGCTGTGGTTCCTGGACCGGACCGGGGCCGGGGCCGCGTACAACCTGCCGATGCTGGTACGGCTGCGGGGCCCGGTCGACGCGGCGGCGCTGGGCGACGCCCTGGCGCAGGTCGCGGAGCGGCACGAAGTGCTCCGTACCGTCTTCGGGGAGGCCGACGGCTCCCCCGTACGGCGGGTCCTGAGCGGCACGGCTGCGCGGCCGCCCTTGCGTCAACTGAGCGTCGCCGAAGGCTCTATGGACCGGGAGATCGAGCGGGAGGCCCGGCACCGCTTCGACCTCGGGGCCGAAATCCCTTTCCGGGCCACCCTGTTCACCGCCCGGGGGCGCGAGGACGAACACGCGCTGCTGGTGCTGGTCCATCACATCGCCGGGGACGGCTGGTCCCTGCGCCCGCTCTTCCGCGATCTGTCCCGTGCCTACGCGGCCCGGGTCGCCGGTGCCGGTACCGGACTTGAGCCGCTCGCCGTCCCGTACCCGGTCCACGCCCGTGACCAGCTCGGCCGGCTCGGCTCACCGGCCGATCCGCACGCGCTCGCCACCCGCCAGCTCAGGTACTGGCGCAAGGAACTGGACGGGCTGCGGTCCGGCGGCCCGCTGCTGCCGCGCCGCGCCGGGCGGCCGGCCGTACCGGGCCCGGACGCGCGGGTCGTGGTGGCCCGGCTGGACGCGGCGGCCCACACCCGGATCGTCGAGTCGGCCCGCTCCCGGGGCGCCACCCTCTTCATGGCCCTGCACACCGCGCTGGCCGCCGTGCTCGTACGGGCAGGTGCGGACGAGGACCTGGCGGTCGGCGCACCGGTGGCCGGCCGGGCCGGGGACGGCGGCGTCGAGGACGTCGTCGGATTCTTCGTCAACATGCTGGTGCTGCGCACCGATCTGTCCGGCGACCCCACGGCGGGCGAGCTGCTCGCCCGGGTACGGGAGACGGACCTCGCCGCGTTCAGCCACCAGGACGTGCCGTTCGAGGACGTGGTCGGGGCCCTCAACCCGCCGCGCTCCCCCGGCCGTCAGCCGTTCACCGATGTGGTCCTCGCGCTTCAGAACAACGCACGGGCCGAGGTGACGCTGCCCGGCGCCGAGCACGGCGTCGAGGTCGTGCGCACCGGCGCCGCCCGGTTCGAACTCCTGGTGGACGTCACGGACTCGACCGCGCCGGACGGTTCGCCGGACGGGCTGACCCTGACCTTCGAGTACCGGGACCAGGCGCTGGAGGCGGACTTCGTCCAGTGGCTCGCCCGCGCCCTCCCCGAGACCCTGGAGGCAGCCGCGGCGGAGCCCGGCACCCCGCTGTCGCGGCTGGTCGCGACCCCACCGCCGAGGCAGGCCGGACAGGGCGACCGGATCACGGCCGCGACCAGCGGGCCGAGCCCCGCAGAGCGCCCGATGACCGCTCTGGAGCGGGAGACCGCCGCCGTGTGGTGCGAGGTCCTCGGTGTGCCGAGCGCCGGCCCGTACGACGACTTCTTCGCGCTCGGCGGCAACTCGCTGCGCGCGGTACGCGTCGTGGCCCGGCTGGCCGCCGGGCGGCCGGTGACCGTGGCCCAGCTGTTCGCCGCCCCGACCGTCGCCGCCTTCGCGGCCGAGCTGGAACGGGCCTCCGCCCTGCCCGGACCGGCCGCCGCCACCCCCATCCCGCGCCGCCCCAGGGTGCCGCGCCGTCCGGAAACCCCGACCCAGCCCAGCAGGAAGCAGGAGGAGCGGCAGTGGACCTCAGTGTGATGTTCTTCGGTGCGGACAGCACCACCGCCGGCCAGGCCCGGCACACCGAGACGTACGAGGACATCCTCGCCGTGGCCCGGACGGCCGACCGGCTCGGGTTCCACGCCGTCTGGACCCCGGAGCGCCACTTCCAGCAGGTGGGGCAGGTCTTCCCCAGCCCGCCGGTGCTCAGCGCGGCGCTCGCCGTCGCCACCGAGCGGATCGGGATCCGCGCGGGCAGCGTCGTCCTGCCGCTCCACCACCCGCTGCGGGTCGCGGAGGACTGGGCCGTCGTGGACAACCTCTCGCACGGCCGGGTGGGCCTCTCCGTGGCGACCGGCTGGCACTCCAAGGACTTCACGCTGGCCCCTGAGCAGTACGCGGACCGGCGGCGGACCGCCCTGGAGACCATCCCCCGGCTGCGGGCGCTGTGGGCGGGCGAATCCGCCGAGTACCCGGACGGCACCGGCACCCCGGTCTCCGTGACGCCCCAGCCCCGGCCCGTCCAGGACACCCTGCCGCTGTGGGTCACCACGTCCGGCAACCCGGAGACCTGGTCGGCGGCGGGCGCACTGCGCGCCGGGGTGCTCGGCGCGACCGTCGGGCAGAGCCGGGAGGAGCTGGCCGAGAAGATCGCCCTCTACCGCACCGCCTGCGCGGCCGCCCCCGAGCAGCGCGGCACCGACGCGCACGGCCGGGTCACGCTGATGGCCCACACCTACGTCGGCGCCGACGACGCGGAGGTGCGCCGGATGGCGGGCGCACCGCTGAAGACGTATCTCGCCTCGTACGTCCGCCAGACGGCGGCCAACCGGGCGGCGGACCCCACGACGGCGCGACTGACAGAGGAGCAGACGGCGATGCTCGCCGACTTCGCCTTCGAACGCTATCTGAGCTGGGGCAGTCTGCTCGGCTCCCCTGGGCACTGCGCCAAGATGCTCGCCGATCTGGCCGAGCTGGGCGTCGACGAGGTCGCCTGTTTCATCGACTTCGGTATCGGACGGGACGACGTACTGGCCGGGCTGCACCGGCTGGCCGAACTGAAAGAGAACCTGTGATGAGCGCCCCCACCGTCTCGCGCGCCGTTCGAGGCGTCGCGTCCCCTTCGCTTTCCATGGCCGACCGGTTCGGCGCGCTCGGCCGGGAGCAGCGGGTCCGGCTGATGCGCCGCCTCCTGGAGGCGGGCCGGGCCCGTGAGATACCGGCCGTCATCCCGCCGCGCGACCCGGCCCGCCGGGTGCCGCTCAGCCCGGCCCAGCACGACCTGTGGGTGTACGACTCGCTGTATCCGGGCACCCCCGCGCTCAACCTGTGCGCCGCGTACCACTTCGAGCGGCCGGTGGACCCGGCGCATCTGGCGGCGGCGCTGACGCTGATCCAGCGTCACCACGACATCCTGCGGACCCGGATCGTCACGGACCCGGCGGGCGAACTGCACGTCGAGTTCCCCGAGGACGGGGAGTTCGACCTGGAGCGGGAGGATCTGCGGGGCACCGGCGGGACGATCGGCGCGGCCTTCGAGGCGTTCCGCAACCGCCCGTTCGACCTGAGCCGGGACAAGCTGATCCGCGCCAGGTTCGTCCGGGTCGACGAGCGTCGCTCCACGCTGATGCTGAGCCTGCATCACACCATCAGTGACTGGTGGTCGTTCGACGTGCTGCAGAACGAGTTCGCCCAGGCGTACGGCGCCCTGCGCGACGGTGTCGAGCCGCCCCTCACCCGGCCCCGGATCCAGTACGCCGACTTCTCGTCCTGGCAGAGCGAGCTGACGGAGGCCGGGGTCTTCGGGAGCCGGCTCGACTTCTGGCGCCGCTATCTCGCCGATCCGCCCGGTCCGCTGACCGTGCCAGGTGCCGGTACCGGCACCACCACCGGGGGCGACGGCATCGCGAACGTCCCCTTCCGCATCGACGCGGCGACCACCGCCGCCGTACGGGCCCTGGCGCGGGAGCGCGGCTCCTCCGTCTACGTCGTCCTCATGGCCGCCTTCGCGGTCCTGGCGCACCGGGTCAGCGGCGCCGAGGACCTGGTGATCGGGACCCCGATCGCCAACCGGGCGGCCAAGGGCCTCGACCAGGTCATCGGGTACGTCATGAACGCCGTGCCGACCCGCTGGCAGGTGCGCCCCGACCGGTCGTTCACCGATGTGCTCGCCGGGTTCGCCGCCGACTTCCCGGATCTGATGGCCAACGCGGACGTGCCCGTCGGCCGGATCGTGTCGGCCGCCGCGCCCGAGCGCAGCGCGGGCCGGGCCCCGTTGTACCAGTGGGTGTTCATGCACCTGACGCAGCAGCCGAGCGTCACGGTGATGAAGGAGTTCGCGGAGCCCGAGCGCATCCACACGGGCGGCGAGCACGATCTCGTCGGTGTGGTGAAGGACAGCGGCGACGGCATGGAGGGCAGCTTCGGTCTGCGTACCGATGTCTTCAGCCCGGCGACGGTGGCCCGCTGGACGCAGTGCTACGTCGAGTTGCTGCGCCGGATCACCGCCGATCCCACGGCGCTGATCGGCGACATCGACCTGGTGCCGGAGGCCATGCGCGGTGAACTGCTCGCCGCCTCCGCCGGATCCGCCGCCCCCGGCCCGGAGTCGCTGCCCGCTCTGGTGAGCAGGCGGGCGGCCAGTACGCCGGACGCGCCGGCCATCGAGTCCCCGTTGCCGGGGCGCGGTCTGAGCTATGGAGAACTGGACGACCGGGTCGCCCGGCTGGCCGGTCTGCTGGTCCGTCTCGGGGCCGGTCCCGGGCGGACCGTGGCGCTGGCCCTCCCGCGCGGCAGCGACTGGCCGGTGGCGGCGCTGGCCGTCCAGCGCGCCGGGGCCGCGTATCTGCCCGTCGACCCCGCCCACCCGGCGGAGCGCGTGCGCCGGGTCCTCGAAGAGGCCGGGCCGGTGCTCCTGATCACGGAGCCGGGTGCCGAGCCCCCGGTGACGGATATCCCGGCGCTGGTCCTCGACGAGGACGCCTGGGCCGGTCCGCCGCTGCCGCCGGGCGGTCCGGAGCCGCACGACGTGTCCCACGTCATCCACACCTCGGGTTCCACCGGCACCCCCAAGGGCGTGCTGGTCACCCATGCCGGTGTGGCCGCGCTCACCAGGAGCCTGGTGGACGGTGTCGCACTCGACGCGGGGAGCCGGGTGCTCCAGCTGGGACCGCCCACCTTCGACATCTCGGTCGGGGAACTGTGCCTGGCCTTCGGCTCGGGCGGCACCCTGGTGCTGCCGCCACCGGGACCGCTGGTGGGCGAGGACCTCGGGGCGGTGCTGACGGAGCGGCGGATCTCCTGCGCCTTCGTCCCGCCGTCCGTGCTCGCGACGGTACCGGCCGGCCCGCACCCGTGGCTGCGCGCGCTCGTCGTCGGCGCGGAGGCGTGCCCGCCGGACCTGGTGGCGCGCTGGGCCGTCGGGGGGCGGCGCTTCCACAACGCCTACGGGCCCACCGAGTCCACCGTCGTCGCCACGGTCTCCGTGCCGCTGGACCCCGACTCCACGGTGCCGCCCATCGGTTCCCCGGTGGCGGGCACCACCGCCTACGTCCTGGACGAGCGGCTGCGGCCGGTCCCGGCCGGGGCGGGCGGCGAGCTCTACCTCGCGGGCGCCGCGCTGGCCCGCGGTTACCTCGGGCGGGCGGCGCTCACCGCGGAGCGGTTCGTCGCCGACCCCTACGGTCCGCCCGGCAGCCGCATGTACCGCACCGGCGACCTGGTCCACCGCGACGACAGCGGGATCACGTACTACCTGGGGCGCGGCGACGAGCAGGTGAAGCTGCGCGGGCTGCGGATCGAGCCGGGCGAGATCGCCGCCGCCCTGGTGGAACACCCCACCGTGGAGCGGGCGGTGGCCGTCGTACGGCACGACCGGGGCACCGCGCAGCTCGTCGCGTACGTGGTGCCCGCGCGGGGTGCGGAGACCGACGAGGACGGACTGCTCCTGCACGCGGCCGAACGGCTGCCCGCCGCCATGGTCCCGGCCGCCGTGGTGGTGCTGGACGCGCTGCCGCTGTCGTCCCACGGCAAGCTCGACCGGTCCGCGCTGCCGGCCCCGGCCGAGCGGACCGGGGACACGGTCCGGCTGCCCGGATCGGCGCGCGAGGAGATCCTCTGCGGGATCTTCGCGGAGCTGCTGGACGTCGGACAGGCCGGTGCCGACGACGACTTCTTCCGGCTCGGCGGCGACAGCATCATGGCGATCCAGCTCGCCGCACGGGCCCGTGCGGCAGGTCTGGTGCTCTCACCGCACGACGTGTTCACCTTGCGGACCCCGGCCCGGCTGGCGGTGCTGGCCCGTACCCCCGACAGCGAGGGCCCGGCAGAGGAGGACACCGGGACCGGGCGGCTGCCGCTCACCCCGGTGATGCACTGGTGGCGCGAACAGGCCGGGGACACCTCGGCGTTCACCCAGTCCATGCTGTTCCCGCTGGCGCCCGGCACCGGACTGGCCGCGATCGAGGCGGCTGTCACCGCGCTGACCGAGCGGCACACCGCGCTGCGGATGCGTCTGGTGCGCGACGACGACACGGGCTGGGAGTTCGACGTGCCCGTCGCCGGGACACCCGCCGGGGCGCGGGCCGTCCGGCTGGCCGTACCGGCGGACACCGACCTGCACACGCGGGCCACGGAGCTGGCGCGCACCGCGACGCTGCGGCCGGAGGACGGCGAGATGGTGCGGGCGCTGTGGCTGGACCCCGGTCCGGGCCGGGCCGGCGCCCTGGTCCTGACCGTGCACCATCTGGCGGTCGACGGGTTCTCCTGGCGGGTGCTCGGCCAGGAACTCGCCTCGGCCCTCGACCCGCGTCCGGGCCACGAACCCGCCGCCGCCACCGCCTCTTTCACCCGATGGTCCCGGCTGCTCTCCCAGGAGGCCGGTCTGCGTACCGATGAACTCCCGTGGTGGGAAAGGCAGCTGGCGGACCCGGCGGCACGCCTCACCGGTGGCGGGCAGCCGGGCGGACGCCGGGAGACGTTCACCTTCGAACTGGGCGCGGAGCTGACCCGGAGTGTGCTCGTCACGCTGCCGGCCGTCTTCAACTGCCGCCCCGACGCGGTGATGCTGACGGCGCTCACGGCGGCGGCCGTCCGGCGCCGGGGCACCGGTTCCGCTCTTCTCGTCCACCTGGAGGGGCATGGCCGCGAGGTGATCTCCACCGAGGTCGACGTCTCCGCCACGGTCGGCTGGTTCACCACGCAGTACCCGGTCCGGCTGGACCTCGGCGCCGCCGCCGTGGAGCCGGGCGGCCGGCCGGGCGAGGCGCTCAAGTGCGTCAAGGAGCAGTTGCGGGCGGTGCCGTCCGGCGGGCTCGGCTGGGGGCTGCTCCGCTACCTCCACCCGGAGACCGGCCCGGCGCTCGCCGCGCTGCCCGCACCCGATGTCCGCTTCAACTATCTGGGCCGGTTCACCGCGACGGACGCGGCGGGCGGGCGGCTGCTCGATCTCGGGCCGGACGCGGTGCCGCTCGCGCACACCCTGGAGGTGGACGTGCTGGCCCGCGAGGAGAACGGCGAGCCCCTGCTGGAGGCGAGCTTCTCCTACCCGTCCGGGGTGTTCACGAAGGACGAGGTGCGCGAACTGGCCGGGGCGTGGTCGGAGGCGCTCGGCGTCCTGGCGGACCACGGCGGGGCGGACCACGGCGGACCGGGCGGCGCAGCCGTCCACACCCCGTCCGACTTCCCGCTCGTCGACCTCACCGGGGACCAGCTCGAACTGCTCGCGCAGGAAATGGACTTCGGTGACCTCGACGGCTTCGGCCCCGCGCAGGACGACGACGAAGAAGGGGAACGACGATGAACGCGCGCATCGCGGACGTACTGCCGCTCTCCCCGCTCCAGGAGGGCCTTCTCTTCCACGCCGCCCGGGAGACATCCGGCCCGGACCCCTATCTGGTGCAGGCCCGGTTCCGGATCGGCGCCGGGACAGCCTCGCGCACGGTACGGGACGCGGTCACCGCGCTCCTGGACCGGCACCCCAATCTGCGCTCCTGCTTCCGGCACGAACGCCTGGACCGGCCGGTCCAGGTCGTGCCGGAGAGGGTCTCGGTGCCGTGGACCGAGGTGGACCTGACGGGTCTCGCCCCGGACGAGGCGGGCGCGCGCGCCGATGAGGTGCTGCGCCAGGACGCGGCGCTCCGCTTCGACGTGGCCCGGCCGCCGCTGGTGCGTGCCACGTTCCTGCGGGACGATTCCGGCGGCGACCTCGTCGTGTCGTTCCACCACATCCTCCTGGACGGCTGGTCGATGCCGGTCGTCGAACGGGACCTGGCGGCCCTGGTGGCGGGCCGCCCGCTGCCGCCCGCCGTGCCCTACCGGGACTATCTGGTGTGGCTCGGAGCCCAGGACCGGGGCAGGGCGGAGGCCGCGTGGTGCGAGGCGCTGGAGGGCCTGGAACGGCCCGCGCTGCTGGCCCCCACCGGACCGGACACGGCACCCGACCGCTCGCGGGTCTGGCTGACCGCAGAGCTCACCGGGATGCTGGTCCGGCGGGCCGCGGAGGCGGGCGTCACCCTGAACACCCTGGTGCAGGTCTCCTGGGCCCTGGTGCTGGCCAGGCTGACGGGCTCCCGCGACCTGGTCTTCGGCGCGGTCGTCTCGGGCCGCCCGCACGATCTGCCCGGCGTCGAGTCCATGGTGGGCCTGTTCATCAACACCCTGCCGGTACGGGTCCGGCTGCG
The DNA here is from genome assembly GCF_042887885.1 of Streptomyces sp. NPDC057900. Classification (NCBI taxonomy): domain Bacteria; kingdom Bacillati; phylum Actinomycetota; class Actinomycetes; order Kitasatosporales; family Streptomycetaceae; genus Streptomyces; species Streptomyces sp. NPDC057900. The sequence goes on along the minus strand of NZ_JBHVOI010000006.1, from coordinate 49,003 downwards.
GGACGGCGAGCGGGTGGACGAGCTGCTGCGCCGGATCCAGGACGAGCAGTCCCGGCTGCTGGCCCACCACCACGCCCGCGCGGCACAGGTGCAGCGTGCCGTGGGGGCCGGTGAACTCTTCGATTCGATCCTCGCCTTCGAGAACTTCCCCCGGACCGGCGGCGGCGAGGACGCCCCGGACTCGGTGCGCCTGGCGAAGGTGACGGACGCGACCCACTACCCGGTCACCATCGCGGCGGTCGCAGAGGACCGGCTGCTGCTCTCCGTGAGCTGCCGCCGGGGCATCTCGGCGGCAGCGGTCACCGCTCGGCTGGCGCACGTACTGGAGCGGCTGGCCCGTTCCCCGCAGGAGCCGGTGGACGAGATCGACGCCCTGCCCGTCGCGGAGCGGCACGAGCTGCTGGCCCTGGCCGACGGGCCGTTCCGGACGCCCGCCGCGCCCGCCACCGTGACCGGACGGTTCGCCGCGCAGGCGGCCCGTACGCCCGACGCCCCGGCCGTCGACACGGACGGCGAGATCCTCAGCTACGCCCAACTGGACGCGGCCTCCGACCGGCTGGCGGGCCGGCTCGTCCGGGCCGGGGTCGCGCCGGGGCGGACCGTGGGCCTCCTGCTGGCCCGCTCCGCGGCCGTGGTCGTCGCCCAGCTCGCGGTCCTCAAGGCGGGCGCCTGCTGGCTCCCGCTCGACCCCGCGCACCCGGCGGAGCGGCTGGCCCGGCTCCTGACGGCGGCGGAGCCCGTCCTCGTCCTCACCGACCGGCCGGATTCCGCCGCGACCCGGCTGCCCGTGGGGACGGCGGTGCTGGACCTCACGGAGGAGTCCGGCCCGGAGCCCTTCGACGGGGTGGCGTCCTCCCCCGGTGCCGCCGCCTGCGTGATCTACACCTCGGGCTCCACCGGCGAGCCCAAGGGAGTGGTCGTCCCGCAGCGGGCGATCACCGAACTCGCCGCGGACGGCCGGTTCGCGGGCGGCGCCCACCACCGGGTGCTGCTGCACAACCCGTACACCTTCGACGCCTCCATCTACGAGGTGTGGGTCCCGCTCCTGAACGGCGGGACCGTGGTCGTCGCCCCCGCGGAGGCGATCACCCCCGACCTGCTGAAGCGGGTGGTCCCCGACCGGGGGGTCACCGCGCTGATGCTCACGCCCGAACTGCTGCGCACCGTCGCGGAGATCGCGCCCGACGCGCTGTCCGGACTCCGCGAGGTGTGGTCCGGCGGCGACGTCCTCGCGCCCGGCACCGTGCGCCGTCTGCGCGAGCACTGCCCGGGGACCGTCGTGGTCAACGGGTACGGGCCCACCGAGACGACGGTGTTCGCGACCGCGCACACCGCCACGGCGGAGTCGGCCGGCCTGCCGGGCGGCGTCCCCATCGGGCGCCCCCTGGACAACACCCGCGCGCATGTCCTGGACGAGCGGCTGCGCCCCGTTCCAGCGGGCGCCACCGGTGAGCTGTACCTCGGCGGCAGCGGGCTGGCCCACGGCTACCTCGGGCGGCCGGTGGCCACCGCCGAGCGGTTCGTCGCCGATCCGTACGGTCCGCCGGGCAGCCGGATGTACCGCACCGGGGACCTGGCCCGCCGGATGCCCGACGGCGCGCTGGAGTTCGCGGGCCGGGCCGACGACCAGGTCAAGGTGCGCGGTTTCCGCGTGGAGCCCGCCGAGGTCGAGACGGTGCTGACCGGCTGCCCCGGAGTGGCGCGGGCCGTGGCCGGTGCCCGGACCGACGCGGCGGGCGGCAAGCTGCTGGCCGCCTGGCTGGTGCCGGACGACGCGGCCGAACCGTGGCAGGCCCTCCTCGACCGGGTACGGGAACATGCCGCCCTCCAGCTGCCCGCGCACTTGGTGCCGTCGCTGTGGGCCCGTATCGACGCGGTACCGCTCACCCGGCACGGGAAGGCCGACCGGGGCGCGCTCCCCGATCCTGGACCCGCCGGGCAGCCGGTGGCGCGACGGAGTCCGGGCACGGCACGCGAGCGCGAGCTGTGTGCCCTGTTCGGCACGGTGCTCGGCCTGCCGGCGGTCGGGCCCGACACCGATTTCTTCCTGGCGGGCGGCCATTCGCTGACCGCGCTGCGGCTCAAGTCGAAGATCGAGACGGTGCTCGGGGTCCGTATCCCGCTCGCCGCGCTGTTCGACGCCCCTACCCCGGCGGCCCTCGCCGCCAGGCTCGACGCGCCGCCGGCCGGGAAGGGCGCGGCGCCTCGGATCGCGCTGCGGCCGGGCCGGGGCCGTCCCGCGTCCGGGAAGGAGGTGGCCGGTCCGCAGCACAACAGCCTGGCGCCCGTGCTCACCCTGCGGGCCGGCGGGGGCCTCACGCCGCTGATCTGCGTGCACCCGGGGCTCGGCCTCGGCTGGTCGTACGCGAACCTGCTGCCGCACCTGGATCCGGCCCGGCCCGTGCACACCCTCCAGAGTCCGGCGCTGCTGACCGGGGTGGACGGGCTCCCGGAGTCCATCGGCGCGATGGCGGACCTGTATCTGCCGCGCGTCCGTGAACTCCGGCCGCGGGGACCGTACCTGCTGCTCGGCCGGTCCTTCGGCGGACCGCTCGCGCACGAACTGGCGGTGCGGCTGCGGCAATCCGGTGAGGAGGTGCGGATGCTCGCCGTGGTGGACGCCATGCCGATGCCCGAGGAAATCCTCGACACGCCGCTGGACCCCGCCGCCGTCGAGGACGAGATGCTGCGCATCCTGCTCCACTCGCACGCCCCCGGCGCACCCGTACCGGACGGCCCGCTGGACCGGGCCACGGTGTTCTCCACCGCCCACGAGGGAGCCTTCGACGGCCTCTCCGAGGCCGCGCTGCACACCCTGGTCGACATCGGGGCACACCACAGCGCGCTCGTACGGACCTGGCGGCCGTCCGGTTACGGGGGCGGGCTCACGCTCTTCTCCGCGACGCACGACAGCTGGCCGGGTACGGCGGAGAAGACCGCGGCGTGGCGGCGCGTGACCGCTTCGCTCGACGTGCACGAACTGGACTGCGGTCACAGCGACGTACTCAATCCGGGCCCGGCGGCGGAGATCGCCGCGGTCCTCGAATCCGCCCTCCGAGGGGACTGAAACCCATGACCGTCGACACAGTCGAGCTCATCGACCTCTACGCCGGGGAGGGCGGCGGGGACGAGGAGTACGAGTTCCCCGCCTCCGACTCCCAGAGCCGCCTGCTGGTCCTCGACCAGCTGAATCCGGGCACCGCCCAGTACAACGTGCCGGTCGCCTTCGCCGTGCACGGGCCCTTCGACACCTCGGCGTTCGGCCGGGCGCTGGACGGGCTCGTAGCCCGCCACGAGGCACTGCGCACCGTCTTCCGTACCGCGGACGACGGCACCCCCGCCCAGCGGGTGTCCGCCGTCGGGCGGGTGCGGCCCACGATCCACCGGGACGTGCCGGCGGACCGCGCGGACGCCCTGGTCCGTCAGGAGGCCGCCCGCCCCTTCGACACCGCGCGGGGGCCGCTGCTGCGCTGCGCCGTGTACGCGGTGGACGACGGCAGCCACCGGGTGCTGCTGGTCGCCCATCACCTGGTCTGCGACGGCTGGTCACTCGGCCTGATGCTGGACGGCCTGTCGGAGGCGTACGCGCACGAGATCGGGGGAACCGTCCACCGGCCGGCCGAACTCCCCCTCCAGTTCCCCGACTACGCGGCCTGGCAGCGCGAACGCACCGCGGACGGCGCGTTCGAGGGGTCCGTGCGGCACTGGGCAGAGCGGCTGCGCGGCGCCCCCACCGTCCTGGACCTGCCACTGGACCGCCCGCGCCCGCCGGTCCGCACCGCCGCCGGCGGCACCGAGCGCTTCCTTCTCGGCGCCGATGTCAGGGCGCGGCTGGCCGAGGTCGCCGCCGCCCAGGGCGCCACCCCGTTCATGACGATGTTCGCGGTGTACGCCGCGTTCCTCTCCCGGCTCTCGGGCGTCGAGGACCTGGTCGTCGGCTACCCGGCGTCCGGCCGCGAACGGCCCGAACTCCAGGAGATGGTCGGGATGCTGACCAACACCCTGGCGCTGCGCGTGGACGTGTCCGGCGATCCGTCGCTCGACGAGCTGACCGGCCGTGTCCGGGCATCCCTGCTGGCGGCCCAGCCGTACCAGGACGCGCCGTTCGAAGCGGTGGTCGACACCCTCGCCCCGGTCCGTGAGACCAGCCACGACCCGGTGGTGCAGGTGGCGCTCAGCTACGAGGACGAGGCGGCGCCCGGTCTGCGGCTGCCCGGTGCCACCACCGAGCGGCTCGCCCTGACCCTGGACACCGCCAAGTTCGACTTCCACCTGTTCATGGAGCGCTGGGGCGACGAGCTGGCCGCCCAGTTCATCTACCGCAGCGATCTGCTCGACGCCGCGACGGTCCGCCGCTGGACGGACAACTTCCGCACCCTGCTGGCCGGGCTGCTCGCGGACCCGTCCGCGCCCCTGTCCACCGTGGAGCTGGTGGGGCCCGCCGAGGGTGCCCGGACCATCGACGGCGCCGACCGGCTCGCGGAGGCCGCGCCGCTGGACCGCCTGGTGCCCGAGCTGATCGCGGACCGGGCGGCCGAGCACCCCGACGCCACGGCCCTGGTCTGCGGCGACCTCCGCCTGAGCTACGCCGAACTGCTCGGCCGGGCCGACGCGCTGGCCGCCCGGCTGCGCGCCGCCGGGGTGCGGCCCGGCTTCCGGGTCGGCCTGCTGCTGCCCCGCTCGGCGGACCAGGGCATCGCGGCCCTGGCCGTCCTGCGCGCGGGCGGCGCCTACGTACCGCTGGACCGGGCGCACCCGGAGGCCAGGCTCCGCCACATGCTGACGAGTTCGGGCACGGGACTCCTGCTGACCGCCCGGGAGACCGCGGAGACGGGCGCTGCCCTGGGGGTGCCGTGCGTCCGGGTCGACCGCCCGGCCGTCACCGACCCCGTCTGCCCCGCACCCGCCGAGCCCGCCGCCGCACCGTCCGCCGGGGACCTCGCCTACGTCCTGTTCACCTCGGGCTCCACCGGCGTCCCCAAGGGCGTCGCCGTCGAGCACCGGGCGCTGGTCAACCTCACCCGGGCGGTCCGGCACTCCTTCCCGGTCGACGCGGACGACCGGGTGCTGCAGTTCGTCTCGTTCGGCTTCGACGTCGCCGTCTCCGACCTGTTCTTCCCCTGGGTGGCCGGAGCGGAGCTGCACATCCCGAGCGAGGACGAGCGGATCGGTGAGGGGCTGCTGAAGCGGCTGCGGGATTCCCGCATCACCTATGTGTTCCTGCCGCCGTCCGCCGCGATGCTGCTGCCCGACCTCACCGGGCAGCTGCCGGACCTGCGGACCGTCGCGGTCGGCGGCGAGGCCTGCCCGCCCGAGCTGGTCGGACGGCTCAGCGCGCCCGGCCGGCGCGTCGTGAACGCGTACGGGCCCAGCGAGGTGACCGTCTACGCGACCACCGGGGACCTCACCCCCGGTGAGCCCGTGGCGCTCGGCGGCGCGGTCCCGGGGGCCCGTGTCTACGTCCTCGACGAGCGGCTGCGGCCGGTGCCCGCCGGGGTGGCCGGCGAGATCTACGTGGCCGGTGCCTCACTGGGGCGCGGCTACATCGGCCGGCCCGGCCTGACCGCGGAACGGTTCGTCGCGGACCCGCACGGCGCGCCCGGAACCCGGATGTACCGCACCGGCGACCTCGGCCGGATCGACGCGCACGGCCTCATCCACTACCTCGGACGCACCGACCTCCAGGTCAAGCTGCGCGGCGTACGCATCGAACTCGGCGAGATCGAGACCCTGCTGGCGGGTGCGCCGGGGGTCGCGCTGGCGGCGGCCACCGTACGCGGCACGGGCACCGAACAGCGGCTGGTGGCGTACGTGGTGGGCCGGGACGGGGCCGCCCCGCCGGACGCCGAGCTGCGCGCCCATCTCGCCCGGCGGCTGCCCGGCTCCATGGTGCCCGAGGTGTTCGTGCGGCTGGACGAGATGCCGGTCAGCGGGAACGGCAAGCTCGACCGGGCCCGGCTGCCGGAACCCGTCACCGTGGCGTGCCGCCCGGACGGCTCCGCCACCGTCGTGGGCACGCCCACCGAGCAGCTGGTGGCCGGTCTGTGGGCGCGGGTCCTCAACCTCGAACGGGTCGCCGTCACCGATCACTTCTTCGAACTGGGCGGCAACTCGATCCGGCTGCTCAGTGTCCTGGCCGCGCTGCGCGAGCTGGGGACGTACGGCGAACTCAGTCTCGTCGACCTGTTCCGCCACCCCACCGTGGCCGCCCTCGCCGCCCATCTCGACGGGTCGGTCCCCGGCCCCGCCGCCGGGGCCGCCGACACCGGCCCCACCGCCGCGACGGCCGCCGCGCGCGGCGACGACCGGCACGCACGACGCACCGCCGCCGCTCGACGACTCAGCTACCGGAAAGGCTCCACACGATGACCGAGAACGCAAGCGCCGCCGAGCCCCTCGCAGCCGACTCCGCGATCGCGGTCGTCGGAATGAGCGGACGCTTCCCCGGCGCCCCTGACCTGGACACCTACTGGCGCAACCTGCTCGGCGGGCTCTGCTCGGTGACCGACTTCACCGAGGAGGAGCTGATAGCCGACGGCGCCGACCCGCAGGAGGTCCGGGGCCGCGACTACGTACCGTCCAAGGGCCGTCTCGCGGACGCGGACCGCTTCGACGCGGAGCTGTTCGGCTTCAACCGTACGGAGGCCGCGGCCCTGGACCCCCAGCACCGGCTGCTCCTGGAGACGGCCTGGTCCGCGCTGGAGAACGCCGGCCGCAACCCGCGCGGTGGCACGGCCCGTACCGGTGTGTACGTCGGCGGCGGGGTCACGGAGCACATGCTGGCGGCCCAGACCGATCCGGGGCTCGCAGCGTCCATCGGGGCGCTCCAGGTGCGCATCCTCACCGACCGCGAGTTCCTCGCCCCGTGGATCTCCTACCGGCTGGGTCTGGAGGGCCCGAGCCTGACGGTGCAGACGGCCTGCTCGACCTCGCTGACCGCCGTGCACCTCGCGGTGCAGTCGCTGCTGCTCGGTGAGTGCGACACCGCGCTGGCCGGCGGCGTCGCCGTGGACACCGTGCACAGGAAGGGCTATGTCCACCACCAGGGCGGCATCTTCTCCCCCGACGGCCGGTGCCGCCCCTTCGAGGAGCGGGCCGGCGGCACCGTGCCCGGCAACGGGGTGGGGGTGGTCGTGCTGCGCCGGCTGAGCGACGCGCTCGCGGACGGCGACCCGGTCAGGGCGGTCATCCGGGGCAGCGCCGTCACCAACGACGGTGCGACCAAGGTCGGGTTCACGGCGCCCGGCGTCGACCAGCAGACCGCCGCGATCGTGGAGGCGTGGGCGGCGGCCGGTCTCGACCCGGCGGACGCCCAGTACCTGGAGGCGCACGGTACGGCCACCGCGCTCGGTGACCGCATCGAGGCGGCGGCGGCGAGCGCCGCGTTCAAGGGGGCGCTCGGTACCGGGCGGATCGGGATCGGCTCTGTGAAGTCGAACATCGGCCACCTGGACGCGGCGGCGGGCGTGGCCGCGCTGATCAAGTCGGTGCTGATGCTGGAGCACGCCACGCTGGTGCCGAACGCCGACGCCGGCCGCCCGCATCCCGAACTGGGCTTCGAGGACTCGCCGTTCCACCTGATCGAGCGGGCGGCCCCGTGGGCCGAGCCCGGTTCCGGCCCCCGGCGGGCCGGGGTGAGCTCGGTCGGTATCGGCGGCACGAACGTGCACGTGGTGCTGGAGCAGGCTCCGCCGCGCGGTGGGGCCGAGGCGCCGGACGGACCGGAGGTGCTGCTGCTGTCCGCCCGCACCCGGCAGGATCTCGACGCGCTGGCGGGCCGGCTGGCCGAGGCGTTGCGGGCCCCGGACGCCCCGTCCCTCGCCGACACCGCGTACACCCTGCGGGTGGGCCGTGCCCCGATGACGGTACGCGGCTATGTGCGGGCCGTGGACCGCGCGGAGGCGGCGGAGCTACTGGCCGGGCTGGCGGCGGGTGGTGCGCCCGCCTCGGGCGGACCGGATGTGCTGGGCGAGGCGTGGCTGGCGGGCGATCCGGTACAGGTACCGGAAGCGGAATCGGCGTCGGCGGACCGGGGTGGCCGGCGGACCGCGCTGCCGTCCTACCCCTTCGCCGGGGAGAGCCACGGCGCGTACCGCCTCGCACCGGTCGCACCGGCCGGGGAGCGGGCGGAGGCGGCCGGGCCCGCCGCGGACCCGGAGCAGGAGATCCGGGCGCTGATCGCCGGGGCGCTGGGGCTGGAGGACGCCGACGACCCGGAGATGACGTACTTCGCGGCGGGCGGCGACTCCCTGACCGCCGTCCACCTGGTCGGCTGCCTGCGGGACGAGTTCGGCCTCGATGTCCCCATCACGCTGTTCCTTGAGCAGTTGACGCTGCATGAGATGGCCCGTCGGATCATGGCGGTGCGGGACGGTGACGACTCCCTCGACGCCCTGCTCGCGGAGTTCGAGGCGGAGTGAGAGACCACATTGCACAGGGGTGGGGGGGGCCCCCCCGGGGGGGGGGCCCCCCCCCCGGGGGGGGGGGGGGGGGGGACCCGGGAGGGTTTTGGGGACGGGTGGAGGAGCGAAGGGGTGGCGCCCCCCCCGGCCGGCGGACCGCACAAGGTGAAGCA
>NZ_JBHVOI010000006.1:0-40418 GCF_042887885.1 Streptomyces sp. NPDC057900 | reverse complement strand
CCGCCCGGCGCGGGGCGCTCGGGGCGGTGCGCGACACCAAATTCCAGTGGGGGGGGCCCCCGACCTTCCGGTGGGGCCCCCACCCCTGTGCGATGCCCGCGTGTTCAGCCGGTTCAGCTTGGTTCCGCCGGTTCAGCCCGTGATGTGGACCGCCCGGCCGGGCGCGTACGCCGCGACGAGTTCCGCGACCCGGCCCACGTGGTCGTTCAGGAAGAAGTGGCCGCCAGACAGCACATGCAGCTCGAAGGGGCCCGTGCCCTCCTCCTCCCAGGCCCGCGCGCCCTCGACGGAGACCCTGGGGTCCCTGTCACCGGTCAGCGCGACGACCGGGCAGCGCAGCGGCGGCCCGGGAACGTGGGTGTGGGAGAAGAGCATCGCGTAGTCGGCGCGCAGCGGCGGCAGGGCGAGCCGCAGGATCTCCGGATCGGTCAGCAGCTCCTCGCCCGTGCCGGACAGCAGCCGCATCTCGCCGATCAGGTCGTCGTCGCTCGGCGGGTTGGGCAGCCGGGCGTGCCGCGGCAGCGCCGGGGCCTCGCTCCCGGAGACGAACAGGGCGGCGGGCGACCGTCCCTTCGCCGCCAGCCGCCGCGCCGTCTCGAACGCGAGGAGCGCGCCCATGCTGTGGCCGAACAGCACGAGGGGGCGGCCGTCGCCCGTGGGGAGCGAGGCCAGCACCGCGTCCACGACCTCGCCGAACCGCTCGGCGAACGGTTCGGCGATCCGGTCGTGCCGCCCCGGATACTGCACGACCAAGGTCTCCGCCACCCCCGCGAGCTCGGTCGACAGCGGGTAGTAGCCACTGGCCGAACCTCCCGCGTGCGGGAAGCACAGCACCTGGACCCCGGCTTCGGGGGCCGGGCTGAAGCACCGTATCCAGTCGTTCACAACTGTCCCTTCTCTCGTGCTCGGTCCGGTCCGCGACCGGCTCCTTGAGCGGACACGCACAGTGAGCGGGCCCGCTCCGGTGAACGGACCCGCTCCTGTGAACGGCTCATCTCATTGTGCGGCGGCAACCCAGCTCTCCAGCTGTTCGCGGGTGGTCGCCGGGTCCGCGACGAGAACGGCGAGTTCGTTGTCGCGGGGTTCCAGCGTGGTGAGGGCGGGGCAGCGGTGGCAGGCCTCCACACCGGTCTGGTTCCACCACTTGCAGTGCGGGCGGAGGTGGCACCGCGGCACGGCGGCCGGTACGTTCCCGGCCGGCACGGTCGTGATCCGTTCGATCAGCCCGCAGGCCTCACCGACCCGGTTCGCGCAGTCCGACACGCAGTGCGAGGCGAACCGGAGCACCCTGTTGGGGGCGATCCCCTCCGGAATGGCTCCGAGTACGTCGACGGCCGGTACGGGCTCCGCCAGGTACACGACCTGGCCGTCGTCCCCGGACCGCACGCCGAGGACGACGGACTCCGGACGGCTCACATCGCCGCTCGGACACCATCTCAGAGGAGTCTCCTGCCCGTCCCGGGCAAGGTCCGCAGTGCTGTCCACGGTGCTCACCTCCTCTTCGTCAGCAGGAACTCGCGACAGATGTGTTGAGTACTATTCCGCCGATGACCCCGTCGGTGACGGCGCCGCTCTGCTGCTCGGCGGCGACCGCCTTGGCGATGCTCTGTGCGAGCTGCTCCTGTCCGGTGATCCGGTCCGGACGCTCGGCGGCGTCGGCGGTACCGCTCACCGTGACGAGACCGGCGACGAGAGCCGCGGCAGCGGCAGCCGTACGAATGCTGTTGTTCATGCCTGTCCTCCAAGACGTCGGATATGGCTTACAGGAGTTGACGGTAAGTTCCCCATCCCACCGCGATCGGCAGTTAGGGCGGCATCTTCGGCCACCCGGTTCCGACGGGACACTGCCCCGGCAGCTCCCCGAATCAGACGCGTCGACCCAAGTCCACCCGTACGGGTCGGGCGGGGCCGGGCCGGGCTCGCGGGATCCGGCACGCGGCCCCGTCCGATCTGGTACAAACCTGGGTAACTCATTAACTGGAGGGCCCTGTTGAGCACTTCACCGGTGAACCCCGCCGCCGACCTCCCGCACCGCATGGACCCGGCGGGCGGCTGTCCGCACGCGGCCAACGCCCGGCTGCTGGCCCGGGGCCCCGTCGCCCCGGTGACTCTCCCCGGCGAGGTGGCGGGAATGGCCGTGCTGGGCCACGACGCGCTCAGGGAGTTCCTCTCGCACCCCGATGTCGCCAAGGACGCCCGGCACTTCGCGGCGCTCAGGTCCGGTGAGATCGACGACGGCTGGCCGCTGCGGACCTTCGCCACCGTGCAGGGGATGACCACCGCCGACGGAGCCGATCACCGGCGACTGCGCTCACTGATGAGCAAGGCGTTCACCGCGCGCCGCGTCGAAGAACTACGTCCGCGCACGGAGGCGTTGACGGCCTCGCTGCTGGACGGTCTCGAATCGGCGGCCGCTAACGGCGGCGGTGTCGTCGATCTGCGTGCGCGCTTCGCGCTGCCGTTGCCGATGGGCGTCATCTGCGAACTGCTGGGCGTGGACGCCGCGCTCCACGACCGGCTGCACGAGCTGTCCAACCGGATCGTCGCCACGGACATCGGTCCGCGGGAGGCGAGGGCGGCCAACCGGGAGATGGTGGAGCTGCTGAGCGCGGTGGCCGCCGCCAGGACGGAGAGTCCGGGGGACGATCTCACCAGCGCCCTGATCGCGGCCCGCGAGGACGGCGGCGACCGGCTCGGTCCGCACGAGCTGATCGGCACCCTGATGCTCACGATCATCGCGGGCCACGAGACGACGCTCAATCTGATCACCAACGCCGTACGGGCCCTGTGCGCCCACCGCGACCAGCTCGACCTGGTGCGCTCCGGCGGCGCGAGCTGGGCGGACGTGGTCGAGGAGACGCTGCGCTGGGACAGCCCGGTCAGCTACTTCCCGTTCCGCTACCCGACCCGCGACCTCGACATCGGCGGCACCGTGATCCCCAAGGGCACCCCGGTGCTCGCCGGATACTCCGCCGCCGGCCGCGACCCGTCGGCCCACGGCCCCGATGCCGGACGCTTCGACATCACCCGCGACAGCGGGGTCCGGCACCTCTCGCTGGGCCATGGCGCGCACTACTGCATGGGCGCCCAACTGGCCCGGATGGAGGGCGTCACGGCACTTGAGCGGCTCTTCGCGCGCTTCCCCCGCCTCGATCTGGCCGTGCCCGAGTCCGAACTGCCCCGGCACGCGTCGTTCGTCGGCAACAGCGTGCGGCGGCTGCCCGTACGGCTGCGCGGCTGAGGAGGCCGGTGGCTCCGGCGGATTCCGACCTGTCATGGTGTCGCCATGACTCCCCCCGCCGACGCCCCGGCCCCCGCACCCGCGTCTCCACCTGCCGGCGCCACAGCCGATGCCCTCGCCACCGCTGCCGAGCGGTTCCCGCTCCAGTTCGCCCGCACCCGGCGCTTCTCGCTCGGGGTGCCCCGGCAGTTCACCGTCTCCCCGGACGGCGAGCGGGTGCTTTTCGTACGCGGCACCTCGGGCACCGACCCGGTGAGCCGCCTCTGGCTCTACGAGAACGGCGCGGAGCGGATACTCGCGGACCCCGTCGGGCCCGGCCTCGCGGACGGGCCGTCGGGCGAGGTGCCGGCGGAGGAGCTGGCGCGGCGGGAGCGGGCCGGGGAGACCTCCTCCGGGGTGGTCTCCTACGCGACGGACAAGGCCGTACAGCTGGTGGCCTTCGCGCTGCGGGGCACGCTCTGGACGGTGCGCTGCGACGGCGGGGAGCCGCGCCGGATCCGCACGCCGGGACCGGTGGTGGACCCGCGCCCCTCGCCCGACGGTTCCCTGGTCGCGTACGTGTCGGACGGCGCGCTGCACGTCGTCCGGGCCGACGGGACGGGCTCCCGGACGCTCGCCGGTCCGGACGGCGAGCAGGTGACGTACGGGTTGTCGGACTACGTGTCGCAGGAGTCGATCGGGCGCTCGCGCGGCTACTGGTGGTCGCCGCGCGGCGATGCGCTGCTGGTGGCGCGGGTGGACACGGCGGGGGTCCGGCGCCGGTACATCAGTGATCCGGCGGATCCGGAGCGGCCGCCGCGCGCGGTGCCGTATCCGGCGGCGGGCACACCGAACGCGAAGGTGTCGCTGCATCTGGTCCGGGTGTCGGGGGAACGGACCGATGTCCGGCTGCCGTCGGCCGCCGGCCCGGACCACCCCGAGGGCACCTGGACCGACCGGGCCTTCGAGTACGTCGTGTCGGCGGGCTGGGACAGCCGTGGGCCGCTGGTCTCGGTGCAGACGCGTGACCAGCGGTCCGTCCACGTCCTGGAGGTGGACGAGCACACGGGCGGCACCCGGGCCGTGCACATGACCCACGATCCCGCCTGGGTGTCGCTGCGGCGGGGCACTCCGCTACGTCTCGCCTCAGGCGCGCTCACCGTCGCCGCCCGGCCGGGCGGCGACAGCCAGGGGCTGGACATCGGTGGTACCCGGACGCCGGCGGGCCTTGAGGTCCACGAAGTGGTGGGCGAGGCGGACGGGCTGGTGTACTTCACCGCCTGCGAGGAGCCGACCGAGACCCACGTCTGGTCGTACGCGCCCGACTCGTCCGAGGCGGGTTTCGTGCGGGTCAGCGGCGCACCCGGTGTGCACACGGCGTCGGTCGGCGGGCCGACGGTCGTACTGGACAGCAGGACCCCGGACGGCCACACCGTGACGGTGCTGCGGTCCGGCGTTCCGGCGGGCCGGATCGCGGTACTGGCGGAGGAACCGCTCGTCACCCCTCGGCCGCTGACGCTGAGCCTCGGGGAGCGGGAGCTGCGGAGCAGGCTGTACCTGCCGTCGTGGCACCGCCCGGGCGACGCTCCGCTGCCGGTGCTGCTCAGCCCCTACGCGGGGCACGGCATGCAGGTGGTGCTGAAGGTGCGTACCTGGTGGGTCGCGGTCGCCCAGTGGTTCGCGGAGCAGGGCTTCGCGGTCCTGGTGACCGACGGGCGGGGTACGCCGGGGCGTGGCGAGGACTGGGAGAAGGCGGTGCACGGGGACCGTCTCACCGCCGTGCTGCGGGACCAGATCGACGCGTTGCACGCGGCGGCCGCGCTCCACCCGGAGCTGGACCTGACCCGGGTGGCGATGCGCGGCTGGTCGTTCAGCGGCTATCTGGCGGCGGCCGCGGTGCTGCGTCATCCGGAGGTCTTCCACGCCGCGGTCGCCGGTGCCGCGTCGGTCGACCGGCGGCTCTACGACACCCATTGGGAGGAACGGTTCCTGGGCCACCCGGAGGTGTTTCCCGAGCGCTACTCCCGCAATTCCCTCCTGGACGAGGCCGGTGCCCTGGTCCGGCCGCTCATGCTGGTGCACGGTCTTGCCGATGACAATGTGGCCGTGGCTCACACGCTGCGGTTCTCCGCAGCGCTGCTGGCCGCCGGCCGGCCGCATACGGTGCTGCCGCTGTCGGGCGCCGGCCATCTGGTCAGGCAGGAGCGCACAGCGAGCGGTCTGTTGCTGCTGGAGCGGGATTTCCTGAGGAAGTCCCTGGGGCTTTGACCACGGGGTGCCCGCCGGACGCGCCCGTGGACGGAGCTCCGGAGCCGAGTACACCGTGGAAGGGACAGCAAGTATGAGCGCATCGCAGGACCACGAGGCCCGTCCGGGACGCCGCGGCGTCGTCACGGCGGCCGGTGCCGTCTCCGTGGCCGCCGTACTCACCGCGTGCGGCGGACCGAAGGAGGCGTCCGCCGGTTCCGGTGCCGTGAAGCAGAGCGGCGAGAGCGGGGCCGGCGGCGGGGGTTCCGTCCTCGCGAAGACCACGGACATCCCGGAGGGCGGCGGCAAGATCTTCACGGAGCAGGGAGTGGTGGTGACGCAGCCCGCGGCCGGTGAGTTCAAGGCGTTCTCGTCCAAGTGCACGCACATGGGCTGTGCGGTGTCGAGCGTCGCGGACGGCACCATCAACTGCCCATGCCACGGCAGCAAGTTCGACGTGGCTACGGGCGATGTGAAAGCGGGCCCCGCCACCGAGCCGCTGCCGGCCGCCCCGATCAGCGTGCAGGGCGACTCGATCAGCCTCGCTTCGTAGGGCCCCGGCCCAGCCAGCAGCCGAGCACGTCGTCCGTGGTGGCGACGGTGGCGACCAGGGCAAGGGTGTTGCGGATCATCGCGGGGGTGTATTCGGCGGGCACCCCCGCGATGGCGTCGGACGGCACCACCGCCGTGTAGCCGAGGTTCACGGCGTCGAACACGGCGTTAGGGATGGCCACGTTGGCCGACACCCCGGTGACGACGAGCGTGCGGCAGCCGAGGTTGCGCAGCAGCGCGTCCACGTCCGTGCCGGCGATGGGCGAGAGCCCGTGGAGTCTGCGGACGACGAGATCCTCGTCCGCCACCTCGATCGGCTCGGCTATCCGTACCGCCGTGGTTCCGGAGTGCTGCTGCACGGGCAGCCGCCCGGCGGCGCGGAAGAGCCGGGCGTTGTGGTTGGCGCCGCGGCCGTCCGGGCGGCGTTCGGCCACGGCGTGCAGCACCTGGACACCGCTCTCGTGAGCCGCGGCGACCAGCCTGGCCACGTTGTGCAGCGCCCCCGACGACCTTGCCTCCTTGGCGAGTTCGGGCAGTGCGCTGTCGGTCCCCACCACACCCTGCTGGCACTCCACCGTCAGCAGGACGGTGGAGGCCGGATCGATCTGCTCCGCGAGCTGTTGCCTGGACGGCACGGGCTGCCCCTCTCGGTGAAGTCGCATCGGGTGAAGTCGCATCGGTGAAGTCGCTGAAGGAGCGGGCGCGCGAGGCTAACCGCCATTGCGCGATGAGGGAAGAGCCTCCATGATTTCTGACACATAGTCAGCTAACAGGAGGAGGCTCTCCATGGCCGTCACACAGCGACGGGGCCGCCGGATCATGATGACGGACGAGGAGCGCGACGCCTATCTCGCGCAGCAGCGCACCTGCCGGGTCGCCACCGTCGGCCCCGACGGACGCCCGCACGTCGGAGCGCTCTGGTTCTGCTGGGACGGCAGCTCGATGTGGCTGTACTCGATCACCCGGAGTCTGCGCTGGTCACAGCTCGGCCGGGACCCGAGGATCGCGGTGGTCGTCGATGACGGAGTGGAGTACGGGGAGCTGCGCGGCATCGAGCTCTCGGGCGACGCGGTGTTCGTCGGGGAGGCCCCGCGCACGGGCGATCCCTGCCCGGAACTCGCCGTCCCGGAGCAGCTGTTCGCCGCGAAGTACTTCGGCATGGAGGTGATGCCGCACGACGGCCGGCATGCGTGGCTGCGGCTCACACCGGAGGCCGTCACCTCCTGGGACTTCGGTAAACTCGTCGCCCTGCCCGGCATCTGACGGCGACGGGAGGGGCGTACGTCGTCGCCTCGGCCCTACTCCCCCTCCAACGGCTCGTTCAGGGCCCGGCCCGCCCCCCGCAATGCCGCGACCGCCGCCCTGATCGAGGGCCGCCGGTCCGCGTCCACCCGCCAGACGGCATGGACGTGACGCCGCATCCGCTGCCGTACGGGCACCAGCCGCACCCCGTCCGGCACCGGACCGCGCCCGAGCCTGGGCGCCACGCATACCCCCATTCCGGCGGCGATCAGGGCGAGTTGGGTGTGGTGCTCACCCGCGAGATGGGTGATGCGCGGCTCGATGCCCTTGGAGCGCAGGGTGAACATCAGCCACTCGTAACAGAACTCACCCTCGGGCCAGGAGACCCAGTCGTCGTCCGCGAACTCCTCCAGATCCACCTCCGCCCGGTCCGCCAGCCGGTGCCCGGCCGGCATCGCGATGTCCGGTACGTCGTCCAGCAGTTGAGCCGTGGCCAGACCACCCGGCACCGGCAGCCGCTTGTTGCTCCAGTCCAGCACCACCGCGAGGTCGACGTCCCCCCTGAACACCGCACGGATTCCGGCCTCGGGCTCCAGCTCGCTGGTACGCACCCGGAGTTCGGAGTGATCCGCGCGCAGGGCGAGCAGGGCGGACGGGAAGAGGCCGCGCGCCGCGGTGGGGAACGCTGCCAGCCGGATCTCACCGACCACCTCGCCCCGCTGCGCCTCGATGTCGGACTGGGCGAGCTCGACCTGGGAGAGAATCCGGGCCGAGTGATCGGCGAGCAGCTGCCCCGCGTCGGTGAGCCGGACCCCGCGGCCGTTCTTGGCGAGCAGCTGCTGCCCGACCTCGCGTTCCAGCTTGGCCAGCTGCTGAGAGACGGCCGACGTGGTGACGTGCAGACCCTCGGCGGCGGCACTGACAGAGCCGAGCCGGGCCAGGGCATCCAGGGTGCGGAGGCGCTCCAGGTTCAACATATAAGCGATGCTACGCGGATGGTCGCACAAACTCTCACTTGTGCTACGAGATCGCCTTCGTCATCGTGGACCGCATGAGCGCACCGCCTGCTTCTCCCCCGCCTCCCGCGTCTTCCGCAGCCCCCGCATCTCCCGCAGCGGCCCGGCCGGCTCTGGACTGGCGGCTGCGTTTCGCGGCGCTGTCGCTCATCTGGGGTTTCAGCTTCCTCCTGATCAAGGTCGGCACCGACGGGTACGCGCCGTTCCAGGTCACCCTCGGCCGACTGCTGTCGGGCACGGCGGTGCTGGTGGTGGCGATGACGGTGAAGCGGGAGCGGCTGCCACGCACGGCCCGCACCTGGGGCCATCTGGCCGTGGCCGCCTTCTTCCTCAACGCGCTGCCGTTCTCGCTCTTCGCGTACGCCGAGCTGACCATCCCCTCGACGCTGGCCGGAATCTGCAACGCGACCTCGCCCCTGTGGGGCATGGCGCTGTCCGTGGTCGCGCTCTCGGAGGACCGGCCCACCCGACGCCGGGTCGCCGGTCTCGGACTCGGCTTCCTCGGAGTGCTGACCGTACTGGGTGCCTGGCAGGGCTTCTCCGGACTGGACGTCACCGGTACCGCGATGGCTCTGCTGGCCTCCCTCAGCTATCCGGTCGGCTGGATCTACGTCCGCCGGACACTGGCGGGCAGCGGCTCCTCCGCGCTCGCACTGACGGGCAGCCAGCTCTTCCTCGGTACCGTGCAACTCGCTCTGGTCACCCCGTTGTTCACCTCCGCCCCGGCAGGGTTTCCGTTGCTTCCCACCCTGGCCGTGGTCGCTCTCGGGGCCCTCGGTACGGGACTCGCGGTACTCCTCCAGTACGGACTGGTCACCGAGGTCGGCCCGACGACCGCGCAGATGGTCACCTATTTCATCCCGGTGATCGCCACCGCCGCCGGAGTCACCGTGCTGGGCGAACAGCTGAACTGGAACACCCCGGTCGGCGCCCTCGTGGTCCTGGCGGGGGCCGCTCTGACCCAGAGCAGACCCCGGCCCACCAGGCACGCCGCCCCAGCCTGCGAAGCGCCCGCGACCGGCTGCGGAGACCGGTCAGCCCCAGGTGAGCGGGTCGAGATGGAGGTAGAAGCGCAGCCGGTCGTGGTCGAGCGCGATGCCGTACCTCGCGGCGAAGGCCGTGTCGGCAGCCCGAGCCCGCTCCTCGTCCGTCCAGGTTTCCCGCGCGTTGGCGAGCAGCAGTGCCAGGTCGGCATAGCGGTCGGCCAGTCCGAGGCGGCCCAGGTCGATGAAGCCTGACACCTCCATGGTCCGCGGATCGAGGATGATGTTGGGCAGGCACAGGTCCCCGTGACACACGACCGTGTCGGCGGCTTCCTGCTCCCGTCGCCGGGAGACCTGCCGGGTGAGGCGGGCCAGCAGGTCAGGGGCGGGCGTCCGCTGCTGTTCGACGGGGAGGAACTCGGGGCTGACGGCGTCACGGGCCACGACGTCGCGCGCCAAGGCGACCATGTCGTCCAGATTCCGGCGGAACGGGCACTGGGACACGGGCAGATCGTGCAGCCGGCGCACCGCGTCCGCAATGTGTTCCCAGGCGGCCCACAGATCCTCGGCAGGCACCTGGTCAGCGGGTACACCGGGGACAGCACGCGTCACCAGACAGGCGCCGTCGTCACCGGACCGCCAGTCGAGCACCCGGGGGCCTGGTACACCCTGGCCACTCAGCCACGCCACCCGGTCGCGCTCGGCCTCCAGATCAGCCACCTCCGCGGCGGGCACACACTTGGCGTACCGAGTGGCGTCCGCGCTGCGGAAGACGGTTGCTCCCGACTCGCCCGCGGTGACAGGCGACCAGCCAGAACCATCCACGCCGAGCAGCACCGGCGAGGGGGTCCGAGTTCCGCGACGATCGCTCATGGCGGCCACTCTAGCCAGCCCGGCACAGCGGGCCGGGACCGCGGATCTCCACCCCCGGCGACGCGCCCGAGCCTCCGGCCGGCCGGGGCACTCACGCTGTTCCACGTCCGGGCCGGTGCCCCCTCTCCCCCTCCCCGCCAAAGCGCCGGCTCAGGGCTGGCTCAGCCGTAGCTCAGCGGCCGGGCGGGCCCCGCCGCTGCCGCCACCGCGTCCGCCAGCGGGCCGATGTCCGCGTCGACGAGCGGGGACACGGTGATCCGGATCCCCTGCGGCGCGGACAGCCGGAACCGGGCTCCGGGCGCCACCGCCCAGCCCGTGTGCAGGAGCCGCGCCACGGCCCCGGTCTCGTCGCTCACCGGGACCCACACGTTCATCCCGCTCCGGCCGTGCGCCGCGACGCCCCGCGCCTCCAGTGCCCGTACCAGCGCGTCCCGGCGCAGCGCGTACGACCGGGCCACCTCGCGCGGATCCACGGCGCCCGAGGTCCACAGGTGCACCATCGCCCGCTGCAGCAGTTTGCTGACCCAGCCGGGCCCCAGCCGCTGCCGCCCCGACACCCGGTCGGCCGTGACCGCGTCGCCCGTCAGCACGGCGACCCGCAGATCCGGCCCGTACGCCTTGGCCACCGAACGGACCACCGCCCAGCGGTCGGTGGCGCCCGTCAGGGTGTGCAGCGGCAGATCGACGATCGCGTGCCCGTGGTCGTCCTCGATCAGCAGCACGCCCCGGTGCCCCGCGAGCACCGCGCGCAGTTCGGCCGCGCGCCCGGCTCCGATCGCGGCTCCGGTCGGATTCTGCGCCCGGCCGGTGACGACGACCGCACGGGCGCCCGCTCGCAGCGCCGCTTCGAGGGCGTCCGGCAGCGGCCCGTCGTCGTCGAGCGCCACCGGAACGGGGCGCATTCCCAGCGCGGGCACGAGATCCAGCAGACTGCCCCAGCCCGGATCCTCGACGGCCACCGCGTCGCCCGGTCTGAGATGGGCGGTCAGCACCCGCTCGATCGCGTCGAGCGATCCCGAGGTGGCGACCACCGGCCCGGCCGGGACGCCGTCGGCGTCGAACGCGCCTCGCGCGAGCGCGGCGAACTCCGCGTCCACGGGCGCCTGCGCGTACATCCCGGGCGACTGCGCGTAAGCCTCTGTGACCGCCGCGAACGCCTCGCCCAGGGCGGGCAGCAGCGCCGGATCGGGATCCCCCGTGCCCAGGTCCCGTACGCCCGGCGGCGCCTCGACCCGCAGCGACCCCCGCGCGGTGCTCGCGGGGCGCGGCCGGACCCGGCTCCCTCTGCGCCCCGCCGTCTCGATCACCCCGCGCTCACGCAAGGTGCGGTAGGCGGCCGCCACCGTATTGGGATTCACCTCCAGCAGCGTCGCCAACTCCCGCATGGGTGGCAGCACTTGGCCGGGAGCCAGCTCCCCCGAGCCGACTGCCCGCTCCACGCTGGCGGCAATTTCCGATGCCCGCCGTCCGGTGATCCGATACTCTCCTAGCACAAAGAACAGTATGCACTAGTGCAATGGAGTACGCAATGCCGGACACCCAACCACCGCAGACCACGGGCCCGGACGCCGCAGCCGCTTACGAACCGACCGGGCGCACGATCCCGACCCGCTCCCGCGAACGGGCCGGGTACGACCGCGAGCAGATCCACTCGATACTCGACGAGGCCTGTGTCTGTCACCTCGGCTTCGTACGCGACGGCGCCCCCGTCGTCCTTCCGACGCTCTTCGGCCGGATCGGTGAGCGGCTCTACGTGCACGGCTCCACCGGCTCCCGCCCGCTGCGGACGGCCGGCGGGAGCTCCGAAGGACTCGCCGTGTGTCTGACGGTGACGCACGTCGACGGGCTGGTGCTGGCCCGCTCCGCCTTCCACCACTCCATCAACTACCGCTCGGTGGTGGTCCACGGGACCGCGCACGCGGTGACGGACCCCGAGGAGCGGCGCACCGCGCTCGACGCGATCGTGGAGCAGGTCGTTCCGGGGCGCTCACGGGACTCACGTCCGGCCAACGAGAAGGAGCTGGCGGCCACCGCCGTGCTCCGGCTGGATCTGCGGGAGGTGTCCGCCAAGGTCCGCACCGGCGGCCCGAACGACGAACCCGAAGACCTCGCACTGCCCCACTGGACCGGTGTCGTCCCGCTCACACACGGATTCGCGGCCCCAGTCCCCGCGGCCGACCTCGATCCCGCCATCGCGGTTCCGGATTACCTCAAGGCGCTCTGAACCGCACCGGGGAGGGCGGGCCGGCCCGTCATGTGGGACCGGCCCGCCCTCCGTCGGTCATACGTGGGCAGCCGCCGCCTCCCGGCGGGTGTTCGCGGCGCCCCGCATCTCGGTCACCGCCAGCCCGGCCACGGCGATGAGCAGCAGCAGGGTCCCGGTGACCGTGGCCGCGGTGAGCTCCTCACGGAGCACGACGACGGCGATGAACGCCGCGCTCACCGGTTCGAGGAGCATGATCACCGAGACGGTGGCGGCGCGCACCACCGCGGCCCCCTCGAAGTAGAGCGCGTAGGCGAGTGCGGTCGGGATGGCGGCGACGTACACCATCAGGGCCACCACCTGTACCGGGTGCGCGGTCGTCGGCATGATTCCCTCACCGGCCGCCATCGGCAGCAGCAGTACCGCCGCGATGGCGAACGCCCAGGCGCTGGTCGCCAGCGCGTCGCCCCCGCCACCGTCCCGGCCGAGCCAACGGGTCAGCAGGGTGATCGACGCGTAACCGGCCGCGGAGAGCAGGGCCAGCGCGATACCGGCGGGCCGCACCGTACCGGCGTCGCCGCCGAGCACCAGTACGGCGAGCCCGGTCAGCGCGCCCGCCACCGCGGCGATCCCGCCGCCGCCCAGCCGCTCCCCCATGGTGATCCGGGCGCCGACGGCGATGAGGACCGGGCCCGCCCCGAGTGTGACGACGGTCCCGACCGCGAGGCCGGTGACCTGGACCGCGGCGAAGTAGGCCGTCTGGAAGACGGTGAGCCCCACACCGGTACCGACGGTCCGCAGCAGCCGCCGCCGACGGGGCTCGGCAGCGGCCGCCGCCCGCGCGGGCCGCAGCCCCAGCGCGGCGAGCAGGAGTACGAGGCCGCCCGCGCACCGCCAGAACGACAGCGCGAGGGGTCCGAGATCACTGGCCCCGAAGATCAGCGAGGCGGCGGCACCGGCCGTGCCCCAGGCCACTCCGGCGATGATCAAATAGCACAGGCTCCGCCCGGTGGACAGGCCGGAAGCAGGATTCGACACGTGACTTCTCCAAGGAAGACGGGAAAGTGGTCGCTCGGCCGCGCACGCGGGCAGCGACGAACCGCTCGGGGACTGCCCGAGCCCGGTCTTCGTCAGAGGTGGCCGCCCGCGCTAAGCGGCGGGAGGCGGAAGTACGGTGAGACGCATGATCGTCACCCTACGAGGCGGCACGACCGGCGGACAACTCCCCCTCGGCGCCGGCGAGCTCACCGCCCGGCCCTGAAGCGACGGGCCCCGAGGGCGCCTTCGGTGTCGAGGACTGCGCGATGAAGGCACCGAAAAGCACCAGGAATCCGCCGATGAGCTGCGGCGCCGCCAGATGCTCCCCGAGCAGAACCCAGGCGAGCACGGTCGCGATGACCGCTTCCAGACAGGCGACGACGCCCGCGACGGCCGGGGACAGCATCCGCACCGAGATGACTCCGGTGACGTACGCGATGACGGTGGCGAGCAGCACGATCCAGACGAGCAGCGCCCAGGCGGGCACATCCGTGCCATTCATGGTGGTGCTCCCGCCGAGCCGGGACCAGTCCATGCCCCAGGGCCGGGCCACCACGGTGAGGACCGCGGTACCGATCAGCAGCCCGTAGGCGATGACCCCGACCGGGTGCGGAGTCCCGGCACCCGCCGCCTGCTCGCCGCTGCCCTGGTCGGAGAGGACGAAGTAACCGACCTGGCAGCAGGCCGCGCCGAGCGCGAGCAGCAGGCCGACGATGTCGAAGGTCAGCCCGGACCACACCTCGACCACGCACGCCAGACCGCCCACGGCCAGGACCACGCCCACCGCGGCCGCCCTGGTCACCGGGCGGTGCTGGACGAAGCGCACCCAGCCCAGGACGAGCGCCGGGGCGAGGTATTCGACCAGCAGCGCCACCCCGACCGGGATGCGGGAGATCGCCATGAAGTAGCAGGCCTGGACGCCCGCGACGGCGAGCAGCCCGAAGCCCAGCAGCAGCACGGGCCGGCTGCGCACCAGTGCGCGGTGGCGCCAGGCCACCGGCAGCATGACGAGCGCGGCGCCCGCCACCCGGAGCCACACCACATGGAGCGGGTCGATCCCCGCCTCGATCAGCGGCTTGGCCGCCACTCCGGAACCACCGAACGCGAAGGCCGAGGCGAGGGCGAGTCCCAGGCCGGCGCTTCTACCCTGAGACGCGTGCATCGGCACATCATGACAGCTGCCGTCAGGAGCGTCACCCCGGTGACACCTGACGCGGCTGACACCCCGCCGTCACCGCCTCCCCCGCCTACGAGAGCAGACGGACATGGACGCGGCGCTGTTCACGCAGCGCTTCGGCGCCGAGCGCGGGGCCACCGGTCCGGCCCGGCAATCACTCGTGGCCGGAGGTGTCGACGATCCGGTCCGCGAGCAGCCCCGCGTCCACGCCCGCCCGCTCCAGCACCTCGACGGCCCGGCACCGCGGGTCAGCGGCGAGCGCGGCGAGCAGATCGAGCCCGCAGGCCCGTTCCCGGCCCAGGAGCCGGGCGCGACGATGGGCGTCCTCCATCGCGGACCCGGCGGCCGGCGACCAGCCCTCGGCCACCGCGTTCGGCGCGGCCGGGACGACCGGGATGGCACCGGAGTCCTCGATCGCACCCTGCCAGCGGAGCCCGTAGCCGATACTGCGCTGGACGAGATAGCCGAGCACCCTGGCCAGCTGCGGGCCGCCGTCGAAGGCGGTGCGGACCGCGGGGTCGGATTCGATCAGGGAGTGCAGCAGATGAGCCGTGTCGATCTGCTGATCGCCGTCACGGAGGGCTCGCCTGCGCGCACCCGTGACCACGGCGGCCAGCTCGTCGGTGAGCTCGGCGTCGGCCTCGGCACGGTGGTTCGGTGCGGGTTGCTGAGGAATCCGCGGTGTCCGGTTCTGCACTCTCCTACCTCATCAGCCCTGACGGACCGGATCGTCCCCGGAGAGGCCCATTGACGCATCCCACCCGAGTTGGGCACAGAAGCGCGACTCCTCCTCCTTACGGATGAGATCGCGCCGTTCTGGAATCCAATGCCGGGAATCGGCGCGCGCCGCCTTGCCCTGCGCTCCCGGAGCAACCGGAAACGTCTCCGTGCACGTCCCACAGCCCGGAGCACTGTTGCGGCGACGGGAGGGGTGCCGGAGGTGAGCTGGCTGGTCGCCCTGCCCGCACTGGACGGACGTGACTACGTCTACCGGGTCCACGCGCCCCGCGACGCGCTGCCCGCCGACCTGTTCTGGGCGGCGTTCCACTGCCACGACGACGGTCCGCACCCGCGCGCCTCGGACAGCTTCGACTCGGCGCGGATCTGGCGGACCGGAACGGAACCCCGGATCTGACGGTTCATCAGTATTGAGTATTGAAGCCCCTGCGGCTACGTTCCGCGACACCGTAACCCGCCGAGAAGGGGTGGTCGCATGGCCGAAGTCAGTGCAGAGGCGCGCATCGAGGCACCGGCCGAGAAGGTCTGGGCCCAGCTGACCGACTTCAGCACGTACGGGGAGTGGAACGCCACCCACACCAGCTTCCCCAAGGGCGGACCCGCCACGCTGGAGCTCGCCGGCACCTATGAGGAGAACATGAAGCTCATGGGGTTCCCGGCCGAGGTGACGTGGACGATCGCCGAACTGGATGACGGCCGCCTGCTGACGACCACCGGAAAGGGCCCCATGGGTGTCAACCTGAAGATGCGCTACGCGCTGACACCGGACGGGGACGCCACAACAGTCCGCATCGACGGCGAGTTCACGGGGGCGGCGGTCTCCCTGATGGCCGGCAAACTCAAGGACTCGGCCACTGCCGCCCTCATCGAGTCGCTGCGCAAACTGGACGGACTGATCGTCGTCTGAAACCGACGGACGGCCGGACCGGCGGACCGGCCGCACACGCCGGCCGTTCGCACACCGGCGTCGAAAAGGCCCCGCAGGACATTCCGCGGGGCCTTTTCGACGTACAGCTCATCAGCCTTCGCACCACCGGCTCAGTGCTCGTCGGCGAGGATCAGGTAGAGCTTCTTGCGGGCGTCGTTGATGACCGTGAGCGCCTTCTCGCGCTGATCCGCGGAGCCGGTCTTCCAGACCTGGCCGAACGCCTCCATCAGACCGAATCCGGCCTGCCGGATCTCGTTGACGCCTTCCCAGTCGACGCCGCGACCGGCCTCTTCCCAGGGCGCCTCGGGGCCCGACTCCGCCTCGGTGCGGCCGGTGTCGGTCAGCGTGAACAGCTTCTTGCCGCCCTCGCTGGCGCTGACGATCAGGCCCTCGTCCTCCAGGAGCTGGAGGGTCGGGTAGACCGAGCCGGGACTGGGCCGCCAGGCCCCGCCGCTGCGCTCGCCGATCTCCTGAATCATCTCGTAGCCGTGCATCGGCCGGTCCTTCAGCAGGGCCAGGATCGACGCGCGTACGTCACCGCGGCGTGCCCTTCCCCGGCCACCGCCCCGGCCGCGCCCACCCCCGAAGGGGCCACCGCCGAACGGTCCGCCGCCGAAAGGCGGTCCGAACTGCCCGAAGGCCGCCCGGCGCCCTTCGAAGTCACCCCGTCCGCGCTCGCCGTGTCCACCGGGGCCGTGCCCATGCCCATGCCCGTGCCCATGTCCGTGTTCATATCCATGTGATCGCATGACTGTTCTCCTTCTATCGTTGATCGGTCGCGATGCTTCAACGATATATCGGAACCGGTCGCCTGGCAAACCCCCTTCCGGGCTACGCTCGTCGGCATGCTGAATCGTGTTCCGTTCAATGAGGCGCTGCACTCCACCGTGGGCACGCCCGAGCTGGCCGAACTCCTGGACAGCAGTCCGCGGTCACGGGTGTGGCGGGTGCGGCTGACCGACGGGCGGCTGGTGATCGTCAAGCAGATCACCGACGGAGGGGACGCGGGCGCCGACGCGGACACGCGCTTCGCGCGGGAGGTCGCCGGGCTGCGCCTGGCGGGGCGGGCCTCCGGTCCCGCCGTGGCCCCCGTGGTGCTCGCCACGGACCTGCCCTCGCGGGTGATGGTCCTGGAGCACCTGGACGACCTCGGCAGGACGGACGACTGGATGCCGGGGTACGCCGAGTCGCTCGCCCGGCTGCACGCCCTGACCGGACCCGCCGACGCGGGCGCACTACCGGTCTCGTCGGGGCCCACGGCCACCGACGCGGAGTCCTTCCTCACGCTGGCCAGGGCGCTCGACGTGCCCGTACCGCCCACGGTTCCCGATGAACTCGCCGGTCTCCTGGAACGGCTGGACCCCACCCCGCACCATGCGCTGCTGCACGGCGACCCCTGCCCCGGCAATGATCTGCGCACCGCCGACGGCGTCCGCTTCGTCGACTTCGAGCGGGCCTCGCTCGGCAACGGCCTGGTCGAACTCGCCTACTTCCGCATCGGCTTCCCCACCTGCTGGTGTGCCATGTCGGTCACCGCGGCCCCGCTCACGGAGGTCGAGGACGTCTACCGGACCACCTGGCGCGGCCTCACCGGGAAGGACGTGCCGGGCGACCTCGCCGACGCGTGCGCGGGCTGGCTGATCCAGGGCGACGCGCTCGTCGAGCGGGCCCATCGCGGGACCGCTGACCAGCTCGCCCGGGTGCCCGCGGAGGACTTCGAGTGGGGCTACGTCTCCGCCCGTGAGCGGCTCGTCCACCGCCTCGACGTGGTCGCCGGCATGACCCGCGACCACGATCACCTGCACGCCGTCGGCCGCCTCAGCTCCGACCTGGCCGGGCGCCTGCTCGAACGCTGGCCGAAGCTGCGTCCGCTGCCCACGCATGACGCCCGCCCTTGGTACTAGGGCATGTTCCTTCGGCCGGATCCGCACGCCTTGCGGTTGGCGGTGTCGTGAGTGTTCCGGACGGTTTCGCCCGGAACACTCACGACACCGGAGCGGCAGCAACCGGCCTACCTGGCGAGTTCGGCCGGTTCGTCCAGTCGCGTCAGCTTCCGCGGGTTTCTCACCAGGTAGACCCGGGTGATCCGCCCGTTCTCCACCACCAGACTCACCGCTGTGGCCGGCTCGCCCTCGATCTCGATCCGGCCCGCGGGGGCGCCGTTGAGCCACACGGCCGTCGTCGTGAGCACGGCCGCGTCCACCTGGTTGGCGCGCCCGAGCACCTTCGCCACCAGCTCGACCCCGTGGATCGGCGCCAGAGCGGCGGCCGCCAGCCCGCCGCCGTCGGCGATCAGGACCACGTCCGGCGCCATGACCTCGACCAGCTCCTGCAACTGCCCGGTGCGCAGTGCCCGCAGGAACCGCTCCACCACGGCCTGCTGCTCCGACGGGCTCACCTGGACCCGCGGACGTCTGGCCGCCACATGCTCGCGTGCTCGCCGCGCGATCTGCCGCACCGTGGCCGCGGACTTCCCGATGGCCCCGGCGATCTCGCCGTACGGCAGCTCGAAGACCTCGCGGAGCACGAACACCGCCCGCTCCGTCGGCCCCAGCGTTTCGAGGACGGTGAGCATCGCGATCGAGACGCTCTCCGCCAGCTCCACGTCCTCGGCGACATCAGGGCTGGTCAGCAACGGTTCCGGCAGCCACTCGCCGACATAGTCCTCGCGGCTGCGCGCCAACGTCCGCAGCCGGTTGAGCGACTGCCGTGTGACGGTCCTGACGAGGTACGCCCGCGCGTCGTTCACCCGCGACCGGTCGACCTCGGCCCACCGCAGCCAGGACTCCTGCAGCACGTCCTCCGCGTCGGCCGCCGAACCGAGCATCTCGTAGGCGACCGTGAACAGCAGACTGCGATGGGCGACGAACGGGTCCTCGGTCATGACGTCGACGCTGCGTCGGACGTCTCAGGACGCGCGGCCAGCGGGATCCCGCAGGCTTCGGAGTAGCCCTGTGAGGTGATCCCATGTGCCGTGTTGCACCTGGCCGCCAGATTGGCGAAGCCGATGAACACGGTGATCTCGACCAGCGCCGCCGGGCCGAGCCGGCCGAGCAGACTCGCCGACAGCTCATCGGTGACGGTCGGCGGCGTGTTCGTCATGGCCTCGGCGTACTCCATCACCTCCCGCTCCAGCGGCGTGAACACCTCCGACTCCCGCCAGCGCGGCACCTGGCTCGCCTTGGTCAGGTCCAGGTTCTGGTTCAGTGCCGCGAAGTAGTTGATGTCGAGGCACCAACTGCAGCCGATCTGCGCCGCGACGGTCATGTGAGCGAACGTCTTGAGGCTCTCGTCGGCCGCGTCCCAGGTGGCCACCTGGGCCGAGAACGCCAGGTTGGCCTCGGCGAGCTTGGGGTTGTTCCACAGCACCTCGTTGGGCTCGGGCACGGAACCGAGCTGCTTGATCAGGTTCTCACGGAGCTCGGCGGGGAGCTCGGCCTTCGGAACGCGCAGTGCCATCGTGTTCTCCTCTGAGGTTTTCCTGCTTTGGCATGAAGACACCGCCGGGCCCGCGGATGTGACACCCGCCCGGAGGCGGGACAGATCAGTCCGCCGATCCGGAATTGGCCTTGGCCTACGGATTCGCGGCGCGCCTACGGTCGCGGCATGAGGATTCGAATCGTCGACGCGTTCACCGACCGCCCCTTCACCGGCAATCCCGCAGGCGTCCTGCTGCTCGGCCCGGAAGGCTTCCCCGATGACAGCCGGCTCCAGCAGATCGCGGCGGAGCTGAATCTGTCCGAGACCGCGTTCGCGCACCCGCTGCCGCCGGGCGGCGCCGCGGACTGGGCGCTGCGCTGGTTCACCCCGGCCACCGAGGTCGACATGTGCGGCCACGCCACCCTCGCCACCGCCCACGTCCTGCACACCACGGCCGTCGCGAGCGGCACCGTGCGCTTCACCGCCCGGTGCGGCATCCTCACCTCGACCGCCCGGCCGGACGGCTCGCTCACGCTCGACTTCCCCACCGCGCCGCTGACCCCGGAGCCCACGCCGGACTGGCTGGCCGCCGCACTGGGCGCGGAGCCCGTATCCGTACACGACACGGGCCCGCACACCGGCGACCTGCTCGTGGAACTGGCCGACGAGGCGGCCGTACGGGGACTGACCCCGGAATTCGCGGCGCTGACCGCCCACTCGCGGCGCGGCGTCATCGCCACGGCCGCGGCCACCGGGTCCGGCTACGACTTCGTCTCCCGCGGCTTCTTCCCCGCCGTGGGCATCGAGGAGGACCCCGTGACGGGCAGCGCCCACACCGCCCTGGCGCCGTTCTGGTCGGCCCGGCTCGGCCGCGACGACCTGACAGGCCTCCAGGCGTCCGCCCGGTCCGGTCTCGTCCGCACCACGCTGCGGGGCGACCGGACCCTGCTGACCGGCGACGCCGTCACGGTCCTGGACGGAGAACTGCTCGTCGCCCCGTAGCGGGCAGGATCCCCGCCTCCGGCCGCTCACGGCGTGGGCAGCCAGCCCACCTTCCCGGCGAGCAGCGCGTATCCGACGAACGCCCCGATGTCGAGCAGGGCGTGCGCGGCCACCAGCGGCCCCACCCGCTGCCAACGGCGGTACAGCAGCACGAAGACGACGCCCATCACCATGTTCCCGATGAACCCGCCGATCCCCTGATAGAGGTGGTACGAGCCCCGCAGCACCGAACTGGCCAGCAGGGCGGCCATCGGGGTCCAGCCCAACTGCCCCAGCCGGCGCAGCAGGTATCCGACGACGATCACTTCCTCCAGTACGGAGTTCTGGACCGCAGAAAGGATCAGTACCGGGAACTTCCACCACACGTCGGGCAGCGACTCGGGGACGACCGTGAGGTTGAATCCGGCGGCCCGCGCCACCAGATAGAAGGCCAGCCCGGCGCTGCCGATGCCCGCCGCCACCAGCGCGCCGCGCCCCAGATCCGGTCCCGGCCTGGTCCGGTCGAAACCGATCGCCCGCAGGCCCGTCCCCTCGCGGAGCAGGAGATGGGCGACCAGCGCGACGGGCACCAGCGCGGTCGCGATACCGAAGAGCTGCCAGGCGAGATCGAGCCAGGGACGGCCGGGTGCGGCGGAGCTGTTGAGCGTCGCCGCCTGGTCCTTCAAACCCCCTGGTTTCGTCAGCGATCCGACAAAACTGATCAGGGCAGACACCCCGCTGGCTCCCAGTGAGAGCGCCAGCACCAGCACCGTCTCGGACCGCAAGATCCGTCGTGACACGGCCTCCTGAGGATAAGAATCAGCCACGCGCCCCGCCTCCACCTGTACACCTGCCTTCAGTTGTGCATTCACGTCCCATGCCGCTCCCCGCCCCGCTAGGGTCTCGAATACAGGTACGAAGATCATGCGCGACAGGCCGGGGGACAAGCACCATTGCCGATGGTGTGGTCCCCCTTTTCCTTGTTCATCCTCAAGGAGGGGCACCACCGACATGGGACGTCACAGCTTGCCCGACGACTACACGACGGACGGAAGCGGGGACCGTGCACCGAACCGCCGTCGTACCGTAGCCATCGCCACCGCCCTCGTTCTCGCCGTGGCGGCGGGAACGGCGGTAGCGGCCCAGGGGGGCTTGCTGTCGTTCTCGAAGTCCTGCGAGGACTCCGCGGTGCACCTGTCCATGGTGGCCTCGCCCGATATCGCGCCCGCCGTGCGCGCGGTGGCCGACAAGGCCCGCAAGGACGATCTGAGATCCGACGGCCACTGTCTCGACGTCGAGGTGCTGGCCCGTGACTCGTACAAGGTCGCCGACGCGCTCGCCGCCGGCACCGGCAAGCCCGACTACCAGATGTGGCTGCCGGATTCCGACCTCTGGCTGAGCCGGGCGAAGGGGACCGGCGACGCCGTTCCCGTCACCCCGGGCGACTCCGTGGCCTCCTCCCCGGTGGCCCTGGCCATGGTGCCCTCCGCCGCCAAGACCCTCGGCTGGCCGGAGAAGAAGTACACCTGGGCCGAGCTGATGGCCACGGCCATGGAGTCCGACAAGGTGCGGCTGGGCTCGGCCGACCCGGCGCGCAGCGCCACCGGGCTGCTGGCGCTCACCAGCATCGGCGCGTCCTCCGACAAACAGGGCGGCGACAGCGACACCAGGGTCGCGGCCACCGCCAAGCTCCTCGCCCAGCGGATGTCGGACGGCGACACCCAGGTGCTCGGGACCCTGGCCGGCGACGACTCGGGCGCCGAGGAGGGCAACCCCGCCCGCAACCAGGCGGTGCTGCTGTCCGAGCAGGCCGCGTTCACCCACAACGCCGAGTCGACCGGGGCCGGGAAGCTCAACCTGTTCTACCCGAAGGACGGCACCCCGCTGCTCGACTATCCCTTCGCGCTGGTCAACGAGGACCAGCTCAGCACGGACAAGAGCCGGGCGGCGCTGCGGTTCATGACCCTGCTGTCCGAGGAGAGCGCGCAGCGCACACTGGAGGAACACGGGTTCCGGACGGTCGACGGGACGGCGGGCGACACACTGGTTGCCTCCGCGGGCGGCAGGTCGCCGCAGCCGTACGCCACCTCACCCGCCACGGCGCCTTCCGACGAGACGCTTCAGGAAACCCTCGGGATGTGGACGATCACCGTCCAGAGCGCGCGGCTCACCACCGTCGTCGATGCCTCGGGATCGATGGCCACGATCGTGCCGGGCCGCAACCAGTCCCGGATGGACGTCACCAAGGCCTCCCTGATCGAGGCCCTCAACCAGTTCACCCCGAACGACGAGATCGGCCTCTGGGAGTTCGCCACCCGGCTCGACGGCGACAAGGACTACCGCCGGCTGGTGGCGACCGGCCGGCTCGGGGAGAAGACGAAGGACGGCGGCACCCACCGTGCGAAGCTCACGGACGCCTTCTCCGCCCTGCATCCCGTGCCTGACGGGGCGACGGGGCTGTACGACACCACGCTGGCCGCCTACAAGGAGGCGCAGCGCACCTATGTGAAGGGCAAGTTCAACGCCGTCGTGATCCTCACCGACGGCTCGAACCAGGATGACCATTCCATCTCGCGCAGCGCCCTGATCGCGGAGCTCACCCGGATCGCCGACCCCGAGCGACCGGTGCCGCTGCTCGCCATCGCGGTCGGCCCCGACGCCGACCGCGAAGAGGTGAACGAGATAGCCAAGGTGACCGGCGGCGGTGGTTACCAGGTCAACGACCCGGCCGAGATCCAGGCAGTGATCCTTCAGGCGGTCATGACCGCCGGGCAGAGCGGCCGCGCCGCCCAGGAATAACCACCGGCCGCTCATGTTCCCGCGATGCCCACCGGCCAGCTGTGCACAGGCTCCCCGGCCTGCATCAGTTCGACGTACCGCCGGGTCATGGCGGCGAGCGCGTCGTCCCGCCCCAGTCCGGACTCGCGCGCCCGGTGGTAGGTGTCCGCCTGCCAGGAGGCGCCGTTGGTCCGCCGTTTGCAGCGCTCCTCGATGATCCCGAGGTAGTGGTCGCGGTCGGCGGGTTCGATGTTCCACGCGTCGAGCCCGGCGGCCGCCAGCGGCAGCAGTTCGTCCCGTACGAGCTTGGCGGCCGGGACCCGGGTCAGCCCGCCGGCGCGGCCGGGCCGGGGCCAGAGCAGCTCGGCGTCGATGCCCCGGCGGCAGGCGGTGTCGAAGTTCTCGGCGGCGGCGGCGAACGGCATCCTCGTCCACACCGGGCGGGCCTCCTCCGCCAGGGCCCGCACGAGCCCGTAGTAGAGCGCGGCGTTGGCGATCACGTCCGCGACGGTCGGCCCGGCGGGCAGCACCCGGTTCTCCACCCGGAGGTGGGGAACACCGTCGGCCAGCCCGTACACCGGCCGGTTCCAGCGGTAGACCGTGCCGTTGTGGAGCACGAGTTCCTGGAGCCGGGGCACCCCGCCCTCGTCGAGGACCCGCAGCGGCTCCTCCTCGTCGCAGATGGGCAGGAGCGGGGGGAAGTAGCGCACGTTCTCCTCGAAGAGCTCGTACGCCGAATCCGTCCACCGCTCCCCGAACCAGGTCCTGGGACGCACCCCCTGGTTCTGCAGTTCGGGCGGCCTGGTGTCCGTGGCCTGCTGGAAGAGCGGCGGACGCGACTCCCGCCACAGCTCCCGTCCGAACAGGAAGGGCGAATTGGCTCCCAGGGCCACCTGGACCGCGGCAACGGCCTGGGCCGCGTTCCAGACGTCGGAGAACCGTTCCGGGGTCACCTGCAGATGGAGCTGGACCGAGGTGCAGGCCGCCTCCGGCGCGATCGAGCCGGAGGTGCAGACCAGGCGCTCCACACCTTCGATATCGAGGGAGAAATCCTCGCCGCGCGCCGCCACCATTTGGTCGTTCAGCAGCGCGTAGCGGTCCACGTCGGACAGGTTCCCGCGGACCATGTCCGCACTGCCGACGGTGGGCAGGATTCCGATCATCATGATCCCGGCATCGACCTCGCCGGCCTTCCGGTCGGCATATCCGAGGCCGGTCCGCAGCTCTTCGGCCAGCTGATCGAGAACGCGGCCGTCCAGCCGGTGGGGAACAATGTTCACTTCCAGATTGAACATCCCGAGTTCCGTCTGGAAATCCCGGCTCGCGATGCGCTCAAGAACCTGTCCATTCAACATCTTCGGCATGCCGTCGGAACCCGCCAGGTTCAGCTCGATCTCCATGCCCATGAGGTTGCGCGGCCGGTCGAATCTCCGCTCCGCCAGTAGCCTCTCCAGCCCCTCAAGGCACTGGTGGAGCTTCCGTCGGTACCTCTGCCGATCGGACAGGTCAAAGGCTCCCGCCACGACCTTCTCCCCCATCGACGTGTCCCTCCATGAGTGGGCGGCCCGCGGCCCAGACCGCTCGCGTCACGATCGATAATGCCCAGACGGGGTGATCCATAACGCCCCGCGGACGGTGCGCACCCGCTAATCTGATGACCGCGGCCCGGGGCACATTCACTCGGCATGAGGCAGTGAGCGGTTTCCACCGTTCGGGGTGTGAGAAAAGCACCGACGTGTTTCGGCCTACCGCGTCGGAGGGAAAACCCGAGGCGGCAGCTGCGCCGCTCACACCGAATCAGCATAATCTCCGCATAATAAAGTCTGGATACTGCCTTGCCGGCAATAGTAGTGACGGCTAGTGGAATCACCGCGTGAACACGTGTCGTATAAACTCCGCGGACGAGGCAGAGAGTTGACGCACCGGCTCAGTCACCGGCCTCCTCTGGCCCCGCACGCCGACAGCGCCGTCTGCACCCGCCCACGCTCCACCGTGTCTCCGAAGTGAGAGGCGACCCACTATGCCCCTGCATGTTCCTCCGGCCCCCGCGCCCGCGCTGAGAAGCGTCCTCGCGGCACTCGGTTCACCCACCGCGGTCCGCGAGGCCCGAACACCTGCCCTGCGGTCGGCCCACGGCCCCCTGAGCCCCGAACACCCGCTCCCCGTACACATGCTGGACCGCGGCGGGCCGGGCGGACTCGCACCCACCACCCGGCTCACCGCCTGGCGCTTCCAGATCCGCGGCGCGGAGCGGGCGATCGCCGCGGCGGACACCATGCTCACCCCCGACGGCTGGACGTTCTCGCACTTCTTCGAGGGCCCCTACATCGCCTCGACGGAACTCGCCCTGCGCCAGGCGGAGGCGGCGAGCACGCACTACCAGCCGAGGCTGCTGTCCATTCCGGAGCTCTACATGCTGGCGCTGTGGCTGCACGAGGACACCGAGGCCGACGCGTCCACCGGGTCCCCCGCCCCGGCCGATCTACTGGTACCACTGGCTCCCGCCCCTCCGGGCATCGCGGCACACCGTCCGCACCAGGTCGCCGAGCTGCTTCCCGTGATCACCACCCGCATCACGCCCGGCCCCGGCCCCCTGCTCGGCTCCCCGGCCTGACCTCCGGCCGCCCCCCACTTCACTGTGCCCCGCCTCCGATTCCGGTGGCGGGGCACAGTGCGCGCGGCAGCGCGCGGGGGACAGTGCGCGGGGGCGCGTTCGCGCCCCATCCGGACTAGCCCCATCCGGCCACCCCGAACCACCCGAATTGACAGGGCAGTTGCGTTGAACCGTCCGGCCGGGTGACGCGTCATGAGAGGAGAAGCAGCGCTGCCGCGAAATCCCTGCGGATTGACGCCCGTGGGGCAACACTGGGACCGGACCGATCGATACGGGGGGCGGCCATGAACACCTCTTCAAGCCGCAGGACACTCAACTCAACGCAGCGAAAGAACCCAGCCATGTGTCAGCACCAGCCACCCTGCCCCACAGCCGACTCAGCCGACCGGGAGGCAGCACGCCCGGTGGCACACCATCCGGAACAGGGCTGGAGCCTGCTGTGCAACGGCGTCCTGCTCTTCGAGGACACCGGTGAGCTGCTCCCGGACGGGCAGATCATCGCGCCCCACCGGCCGCTGGAAACGGGCCGGGTGGTGAAGGCCGCCTGACCGGGGCGGACAGGCGGATACGGGGAGGGGCCGGCCCGGAGAGATCTCCGAACCGGCCCCGACGCAGTCGCGCGTCACACGGCGACGTCCATGACGTCGGTCCCGTCAGTTGTCGTACTCGTCCAGCGGCGGGCAGGAGCAGACGAGGTTACGGTCACCGAACGCACCGTCGATCCGGCGCACCGGCGGCCAGTACTTGTCCGCGGCGGTGACCCCGGCCGGGAAGACCGCCACCTCACGGCTGTAGCCGTGCGCCCAGTCCCCGCCCAGCGCGGCCGCCGTGTGCGGGGCATTGGCCAGCGGGTTGTCGTCCGCGCCCCACTCGCCGGAGGCCACCTTCTCGATCTCGCCGCGGATGGCGATCATCGTGTCGCAGAAGCGGTCCAGCTCCGCGAGGTCCTCGCTCTCGGTCGGTTCGATCATCAGCGTGCCGGCCACCGGGAACGACATGGTCGGCGAGTGGAAGCCGTAGTCGATGAGCCGCTTGGCCACGTCGTCGATGCTGACACCGGTCGCCTTGGAGATCGGCCGCAGATCCACGATGCACTCGTGCGCGACGAGCCCGGCCGGGCCGTTGTACAGAATCGGGTAGTGCGGCTCCAGCCGCTTGGCGATGTAGTTCGCGGCGAGGACGGCGACCTGCGTCGCACGCTTCAGGCCCTCCCCGCCCATCAGGCGTACGTACGCCCAGGAGATCGGCAGGATGCCCGCAGAGCCCCACGGCGCGGCCGAGATCGGGCCGACCCCCGTCTCCGGACCGGCGGCGGGCTGCAGCGGGTGGTTCGGCAGATACGGCGCCAGGTGCGCGCGCACCCCGACCGGGCCGACGCCGGGGCCGCCGCCGCCGTGCGGGATGCAGAAGGTCTTGTGCAGGTTCAGGTGCGAGACGTCGCCGCCGAAGTGGCCCGGCTTGGCGAGCCCGACCAGCGCGTTGAGGTTGGCGCCGTCCACGTACACCTGGCCGCCCGCGTCGTGCACCTCCGCGCAGATGTCCGCGACGTGCTCCTCGAAGACACCGTGCGTCGACGGGTAGGTGATCATGAGCACGGCCAGCTCGTCGCGGTGCTGCTCGATCTTGGCGCGGAGGTCCTGGATGTCGACCTCACCGTCGTCGGCGGTCTTCACCACGACGACCCGCATACCGGCCATCACCGCACTGGCCGCGTTGGTGCCGTGCGCGGAGGACGGGATCAGGCAGACGGTCCGCCCCTCGTCACCGTTGGCACGGTGGTACGCCCGGACAGCCAGCAGCCCGGCGAACTCGCCCTGTGAGCCGGCGTTCGGCTGGATGGACACCGCGTCGTAGCCGGTGACCTCGGCGAGACGCTCCTCCAGCTCACGGATGAGCGTCAGGAAGCCCTGGGCCTGCCCGGCCGGCGCGAAGGGGTGCAGCGCACCGAACTCGGGCCAGGTGATCGACTCCATCTCGGCGGTCGCGTTCAGCTTCATGGTGCAGGAGCCGAGCGGGATCATGCCGCGGTCCAGCGCGTAGTCGCGGTCGGCGAGCTTGCGCAGGTAGCGCAGCATCGCGGTCTCGGAACGGTGCTGGTGGAAGACCGGGTGGGTCAGCACGTCGTCGGAGCGCAGCAGCCGCTCGGGCAGCGCGTCGGCGGTCGTGGCGTCCAGCGCCTCGATGTCACCGCTGACACCGAAGGACGCCCAGACGGACGCGATCTCGGTACGCGTGGTGGTCTCGTCACAGGCGAGCGAGACGAGGTCGCCGTCGACGAGGCGCAGGTTCACACCGCGCTCGCGGGCGTCGGCCACGACCTCGGCGGCCCGGCCGGGCACCCGGACGGTGAGCGTGTCGAAGTGTGCGGCGGTGACGACGTCCACGCCGCCGGCCCGCAGGCCCTGGGCGAGGATCGCGGCGTAACGGTGGGTGCGCCGCGCGATCGTCCGCAGCCCGTCGGGGCCGTGGTAGACGGCGTACATGCCGGCCATCACGGCGAGGAGCACCTGGGCGGTGCAGATGTTGCTGGTGGCCTTCTCGCGGCGGATGTGCTGCTCGCGGGTCTGGAGGGCCAGCCGGTAGGCCTTGTTGCCGTCCGCGTCCACGGAGACGCCGACGAGACGGCCCGGCAGGCTGCGGGCGAACTTCTCGCGGACGGCCATGAAGCCGGCGTGCGGTCCGCCGAAGCCCATCGGCACGCCGAAGCGCTGCGTGGTGCCCACCGCGATGTCCGCGCCCAGCTCCCCGGGCGAGGTGAGCAGGGTGAGCGCCAGCAGGTCGGCGGCGACGGTGACGATCGCGCCCAGCTCGTGGGACTGCTCGATGACGGGCCGCAGATCGCGCACGGCTCCGGAGGCGCCCGGGTACTGCAGCAGTACGCCGAAGACGCCGCGCTCGGCGATCTCCGCCGGGATGCCGTCGGTCAGGTCGGCGACGACGACCTCGACACCGGTCGGTTCCGCGCGGGTCCGGATCACGGCGACGGTCTGCGGGAGGGCTTCGGCGTCGACCAGGAAGACGCCGTTCTTCACCTTGCCGACGCGCCGCGCCAGCGCCATCGCCTCCGCGGCGGCGGTGCCCTCGTCGAGCAGCGACGCACCGGAGGTGGGCAGTCCGGTCAGGTCCGCGACCATCGTCTGGAAGTTCAGGAGGGCTTCGAGACGGCCCTGGGAGATCTCCGGCTGGTACGGCGTGTAGGCCGTGTACCAGGCGGGGTTCTCCATCACGTTGCGCAGGATCACCGGCGGGGTGAACGTGCCGTAGTAGCCGAGCCCGATCATCGGGGCCAGCACCTGGTTGCGGTCGGCGAGCGCACGCAGCTCGGCCAGCACCTCGGCCTCGGTGCGGGCCGTCGGAAGCCGCAGCGCCTCTGCGCTCCGGATGACATCGGGCACCGCGGCGGCGGTGAGCTCGTCGAGCGAGCCGTAACCGACCTGGGCGAGCATCTTCGCCTGCGCCGCGGCGTCGGGACCGATATGACGCTGCTCGAACGGGATCCCCTGTTCGAGCTGGGAGAGCGAAGTGCGGCTGGGGGTCATGGTGGAGGCCTCCTGGTCTGTCACGACCTGCGAGGGGCACCGCGGCGCGGGGTGCCCGAACGGCCTCCCCCTCTGTCATCTCAACCTGAGAGCTTCACCGGTGCCCATTGCGTGCACCGGCTTTCACCGTCGGTGAGGGAGGGACCCACTCGGCACCCGGCCGTGCGGAGCCCGCCCTGCTTTCCAGAGTGACCTCGTCCGTGCGGTACGGGGGCCTGAGAGATTCCGGGGAGGATTTGCTCCTTCGGCGCCTCCGGATTCGCTCCGGAGGACTCTCCCGCACGGGGTAAGCAGCCGCCTCCAGCCTACCAGCGGGGTGCCCGGCAGAGTTTTCGAGTGGCCAACCCCACGGTTCTGCACTTCTGTGGTTCCTGTGGAGTACCCGCGACCCGTGGGAGGGACCGTGCAGACCGACATCGATCCGCGCAGCCTGATCGGCCGCAAGGCCTTCGACCGCGAGGGCACCAAGATCGGAACCGTGGACGAGGTCTACCTCGACGACGCGACCGGTGTGCCGGAGTGGGCGGCCGTACGCACCGGGCTGTTCAGCCGGGACGCCTTCGTTCCGCTGGAACCCAGTGAATTCGTCGAGGACACCCTCCGCGTCCCCTTCGACCGCGCGCTGATCAGGGACGCACCCGACTTCGGGGTCGGCCGGCACCTCTCGCCGGAACAGGAACTCCAGCTCTACCGGCACTACGGTCTGGACTCCCCGCCGGAGGAGACCGCCCCCGACCGGGACTTCGGCAGGCTGGCCGGCCAGGACGAGTAGTCGGCCGGGTCCCGCACGAGCGGCAGCGGATCGGCCGGCCGGAGTTCCGGATCGTCGACGCGGAACGTACGCACCCGGCCGGGCGCCGATTCCGGCTCCTCGAAGCGCACGGTGACCCGGCCGACCCCGCTGCCCTGCACCCAGCCGTGGCCGTGGGTGTCGTGCCGCACGTCGTGTCCGGCCGGCCAGCGCCGGGCGGCGAGCTGCTCGGCGCTCTCCGGTTCCGGCTCCGCGGGCTGCGGACCGGCCTCGACCGCTCCGGTGTCCCCGACGGCCTCCGCGCCACCGGCCGGCCCGGCGGCGGCGAGGGCTGCGGCGAGCCCGGCCGCGGCGCGCTCGTCGGCCGCCTGCGCGAACAGGTCCTCCTGGGTGTAGTCGGCCAGCCCGGTGACGCCCACTCCCAGCAGCCGCACTCCCCCGGTGGTGTCCACCGACTCCAGCAGCCGCGCCGCGGCCTCCCGGACCACCGTGGGATCGTCGGTGGGCCCGCGCAGCGTCTCTGAGCGGGTCAGGGTCGAGAAGTCGTACCGCCGCACCTTCAGCACCACGGTCCGGCCCGAGCGCTCCGCCGCGCGCAGCCGCTGGACGCACCGGTCGGCGAGCCGCTCGACCTCGCTCCTGACGCGGACCCGGTCGTGCAGGTCCGTGTCGAAGGTGTCCTCGACCGAGACCGATTTCGCGTCGCGCTCGGCGACGACCGGCCGGTCGTCGTGGCCGGAGGCCATCCGGTGCAGTGAGCTGCCGTGCGCCTTGCCCAGCAGCCGTACGAGCTCCGCCTCGCCCGCCTCGGCCAGATCGTCCACCGTGGTCATCCCGGCGCGCCGCAGATGGTCCGCGGTGGCCGGTCCGACGCCGGGCAGCGTGCGCACCGGCATGGGCGCGAGCATCTCCCGCTCGGTACCCGGCTCTATCAGCATGATCCCGTCCGGCTTCGCCTCCTCCGAGGCGATCTTGGCCAGCATCTTGGAGCCCGCCAGACCGACGGACCCGCTGAGCCCGGTGACCGCCTCGATCGCCTCGCGCAGCTGCTCGCCGATGGCCAGCGCGGACGCCGTGTCGTCCGCGGTGCCGCCCGCCTCCAGGTCGACGAAGGCCTCGTCCAGGCTCAGTGGCTCCACCAGCGGCGACAACCTACCTAGCAGCTCCATGACCTGGTCGCTGACCGCCCGGTACAGCGCGAAGCGCGGGACGAGATACGCGGCGTTCGGCGCCAGCCGTCTGGCCTGCGCCATCGGCATGGCCGAGTGGACCCCGAAACGCCGGGCCTCGTACGAGGCGGTGGCGACGACCCCGCGCGGACCCAGCCCGCCCACCACGACCGGTTTGCCGCGCAGGCTCGGCTTCGACGCCTGCTCCGCGGAGGCGTAGAAGGCATCCATGTCCAGATGCAGGATGGTCGGCGCGGCTCTCACATCAACCGATGCTGCCCCATGGCACTGACAATCGCCGGACGGCGACCGCCCGCCGGCCCCGGACACCCCGGAACCGGCCGGATCTCACTGGATCAGCCTGCCCTGTTGCGACGTCGGGCGAGCTCATCGGCGGGGTTGTTCCCGATCAGCGTCTCGCCGGTGTCCACCCGCTCGCCGTGCAGTTGTGACAGCGCGGCGTCGACGTCCCGCCAGACCACCCCCACGGCGATACCGAAGACGCCCTGACCCCCTTGGAGCAGCTCCACGACCTCGGCGGGCGAGGAGCACTCGTAGACCGTCGCGCCGTCGCTCATCAGCGTCATGCGCTCCAGGTCCTGGAACCCGCGGGCCCGCAGGTGCTGGACCGTGGTGCGGATGTTCTGCAGGGCCACCCCGGTGTCGAGGAAGCGCTTCACGATCTTCAGCAGGACGACGTCCCTGAAGCTGTAGAGCCGTTGTGTGCCCGACCCGTAGGCCGGACGGACGCTCGGCTCGACCAGGCCGGTGCGGGCCCAGTAGTCGAGCTGTCGATAAGTGATGCCCGCCGCCGCGCATGCCGTCGGCCCCCGGTAGCCGATGTCCTTGGCCGATGCCACGCCGCCCCCCGCCACCGCAGCCGGTACAGCCGGCTGCCTGATGGTCTGGTCGGCTGAACTCCCCTGCTGCGGATACGGCCCACCCACTGCCGCACCGTCGCCGCTGCTTCCCACGCCGACCTCCGTCCTTGACCTGCCCACTCGAAGGTAGGCAGTCACCCGGGGTGCGTCAACGATCGCCACACTCGGCACGCCGAGTGATAATCACCCTGAGGGTGGTTTCCCGTGACTCTCGACCGGGAAAGGCTTGTCGGATGCGCTGACGGCGCCCCTTCGGGACGTCACTGGCTGTTCGTGCCGAAGTCCTCCGGCGAGATCTGGTCGAGGAATTCGCGGAACTTCTCCACCTCGTCCTCCTGCTCGTCGGGAATCGCGATTCCCGCGTCG
Source organism: Streptomyces sp. NPDC057900 (assembly GCF_042887885.1). Taxonomy (NCBI): domain Bacteria; kingdom Bacillati; phylum Actinomycetota; class Actinomycetes; order Kitasatosporales; family Streptomycetaceae; genus Streptomyces; species Streptomyces sp. NPDC057900. The sequence goes on along the minus strand of NZ_JBHVOI010000006.1, from coordinate 7,702 downwards.
TCGAGCACCCCGTCACTGCCGTAGATCGGCGTTCCGGTACGCAGGGCGAGCGCTATGGCGTCGGACGGCCGCGCACTCACCTCGACTCCGCTCGCGAAGACCAGCTCCGCGTAGAAGACCCCTTCCCTGAGGTCCGTGATCCGGACCTCGGTGAGCTCCTGGCCCACGGCCTCAAGCACATCCTTGAAGAGGTCATGGGTCAGCGGCCTCGCCGGAGCCATGCCCTGCTGGGCGAAGGCGATCGCGGTCGCCTCGCCAGGACCGATCCAAATGGGGAGGTACCGGTCGCCTCCCACTTCACGCAGGAGCACGATCGGCTGGTTGGAGGGCATTTCCACCCGGACACCCACAACGTCGAGCTCGTTCACACAGCAACCCTAGGACGTGCTCGGCAGGTTTGGGTAGTCGGGGCCCACGCGGATCAGTGGAGTCTGATCTGGAGCGCGGTCTGCACGAGGGCCGAATGCAGCCGTACGGAGAGCTCCGCCAGCTCCTTCGCGGTGGCCTCCGCATGGGCTCTGGTCTGCGGATTCCGGTGCCGGCGCAGGGGTGCGACCACTTGCTCGATCAGCCCGGCCTCCCGGTCCGCGGCCGCCCGCATAGCACGCAGATGCCGCGGTTCCAGACCGAATCGGCCCAGATCCGCCACGAGCCTGGCGACGGTGACCGCCTCCGCGTCGTATCCGCCGTCGGCCGACGGCACGACCAGGCCGTAGGACTCCCACGCGTCGAGGTCGCTCTCTGTGACCTCCGCGGCAGCGAGCAGCTCGGCCCGGCCGATGCGGGCGGCGGTGGCCCGGCCCGTCCCGCCGGTCCAGCTGCCGTCGGTGAAGTCCCGCTCACTGTCCGGGGCCGGCAAGGGGGCGCGCTCGCCCCGGGCGACGGCGTCCAGGTGCTCGCGGATGACCTTGAGCGGAAGGTAGTGGTCCCGCTGCATCCGCAGCACCTGGGCGAGCCGCTCGACGTCGTCGTGGCGGAACTTGCGATAGCCGGAAGGTGTCCGCTGCGGCTCGACGAGCCCCTCCGCCTCCAGAAACCGGATCTTGGAGATGGTGACTTCGGGGAACTCGTCCCGCAGCCGCAGGAGCACCGTGCCGATGCTCATCGGGCGGTCGTCTGCCGTGGCGGTGCCGTTTCCGGCACCGCCCGTCGGTGTTCTCAGCATGGACCTTCCTCGGGGTCCCCCCGACGGAGTCAGGGGCGGTCAGATGGCCCGCTGGCTCGCGTAGAAGACCAGCCGGTACTTGCCGATCTGCACTTCGTCGCCGTTGGACAGCGCGACGGAATCGATGCGCTCACGGTTGACGTACGTGCCGTTGAGGCTGCCCACGTCCCCGACCGTGAAGCTGCCGTCGGGACTCCGGCGGAACTCCACGTGGCGGCGCGAGACCGTCACGTCGTCGAGGAAGATATCGCTCTGCGGGTGGCGGCCGGCCGTGGTCAGCTCACCGTCCAGCAGGAAGCGGCTGCCCGAATTCGGACCGCGACGCACCACCAGGAGCGCCGAACCGAGCGGCAGGGCATCCACAGCGGCCTGGGCCTCGGGCGAGAGCGACGGCGCCGACGTCTGACCGGTGGCCTCCGCCTCGTAGGCCTCAAGGCCCGAGATGGAGATGGTCGACGTCGTCTCCGAGGCCCGCTCGGGGACCCCGCCCCTCAGCGGCGCGCCGCAGTTGGAGCAGAAACGGCTGGCTTCGGCATTGCGATGGCCGCACCTCGTACAGACCGGCATGGACGCGCCCTCCTGCCTCGGGGTGAACCCTCCACCCGTACCTGAGGTTGAAGGTTCTCCGAAACCTATGCGGCCGGGACCAGCGGGGTCAACAGACGACGCGCCCGAATTGTCACCCCCCGGGCCTCCCACCTGATCGCGGAAGAGCGGGCGCTCGGAGCCCTGCTCGTCGGCTTGACCATTGCGCGGCGCGCGATGGCGGGCAGCCTCATCGCGTGCGCTCTTGCCGAACAACTTTCCAAACAACTTCACGGGCGATTCCCCTTGACCGAAACAGACCCGCCCGTGGGGCAGGACGAACCCTGAATGAACACACCTGCCGACCCGGACATCTTCACAACGTCCGTATCTACTCGACAGTTTCCACCACGCGCCACCAATACGATGCGGCGACCCCCCGCAACCTTCTGCCCGTGTCCCCAGACGCCCACGCGTCCCGGTTTCACTGGGCCGACGACCGAGCGTAGTCAGGCCGCTCCGCCGGTCGCAAGGCGTTCACGACAATGTCCTCGGCCTGCGACACATGCACGGTGGCCTGCTCCTTCTCCAGCGTCTGCACCACGCCTCCCGGGATGTTCAGCGCCGGCTCCAGATCCTGCGGCTTGCCGATGACCTTGAAGACGTACGGGGCCGAAATCTTCCGCCCGTCGACCTTGATGGCGCCGCCGTCACCGGAGAAGTACGTATTGGCCACCACCCGCACGCCGTTGACCTCGATGGCCTCGGCGCCGGCGGCCCGGAGCTCCTGGAGCGCGTCGAGCAGCTTGTCGGCCTCGACCGCGTCACCCGGGTCGTTGACGGTGAGGGTGATTCCCGGGCCGTGCGCCGCCACCGTGCCCGCGAGGATGCCGAGTTGACGTTCCTTCTCGACGGTCTGCTTGCGGGCCTCCTCCGCCTGGTCGGAGCTGTTCTCCAGCTCCGTGCGCTGGTCCTCCAGGCGCTGCTTCTCGTCCTCAAGCCGCTGCGAACGGTCGTCCACCTCGTCGAGGATACGGACCAGGTCCTCCTGGCGCGCGCCACGCAGAGCGCTGTTGTCGCTGTTGGACCGCACCTGGATCGCAAGCCCGAGGCCCAGGACGAACAGCAGTACCGCGACGATGAGTTGGGCGCGGGTGACCCGCGGGGGCCAGATGCCGGCGATCAGCCGCTGGCGTCCGGTGAGCTCCTTGGGCGCGTCCACGGGCCGCTCGCCGGGCTGTTCCCGGTCGCCGGTGAATTCCTCGTCGTTGCTCATCGGCCTCAGGCCCGGAAGACGTGCCGGCGGATGGCGGCGGCGTTGGAGAAGATCCGGATACCCAGGACGACCACCACACCGGTGGAGAGCTGGGCGCCGACGCCCAGCTTGTCGCCCAGGAAGACGATCAGGGCGGCCACGACCACGTTCGAGAGGAACGAGACGACGAAGACCTTGTCGACGAAGATTCCGTCGAGCATCGCCCGCAGGCCGCCGAAGACGGCGTCGAGAGCGGCCACGACGGCGATCGGGAGGTAGGGCTCGACCACCGCCGGCACTTCGGGCCGGACCAACAGTCCGACCACGACTCCCACGACGAGGCCCAGTACGGCGATCACGATGTGCCCTTCCCTGTGTCTGCCGCACCACTGCCGGTGTCTGCGGCCTTATAAGGCTCTGCTGTCCGTACGATCAGGCTCGGGGCGGCCGGGAGGTTCACCTTCTCCTGGACGGAGATGCTCGTCCTGATGTCGAAGGTGTCCTTCAGCGCCTGCAGATACTGGCCGTCGGCGCTGTCACGGAAGGCGGCAGCGAGCTTCTTCCCGTCCCCCACCGCGAGCACCGAGTACGGCGGCACGAGCGGTTTGTTGTCGACCAGTATGGCGTCGCCGGCGGCCCGGATCGCCGACAGGGCGGTCAGACGCTGCCCGTTGATGGCGATCGCTTCGGCGCCGGACTGCCACAAGCCGTTGACGACCCGCTGCATATCCCGGTCCCGGACCCGTCCGGTGTCGGAGAAACCACTGGTCTCACGCGGCCCGCCGCCGCCCTGGTCGGTGTTCTTCGCGTCATCGACGACCAGTTTCACGCCGGGGCCGTACACGGCGGTCGCACCGGAGAGGAGCGCCACCAGCTCCGCCTGGTCGCCGCCGTGTTTTTCCAGAGCTTTGCGCTGGCGCCTGCCGACATCGTCACGGACCTTCTCGACCTGGTCCTCAAGGGTGTCGGCCGCGTCGGTCTCCGCGTCGATCCGGTCGATCAGCTCTTCGCGTTCCTTGGCGAGGACCGGCGCGGAGACCCGTGCCTGCGCGGCACCCAGAGTGACAACGAGCGCGGCCAGCACCAGGCACGCCGCGAAGCCCAGCTTCGCCTTGAGCGTACGGGGCAGGCCGGCCCGGCCGTCGGCCTCGCGACGGGCCGATGCCTCGGCGTATCCGTCGTCCAGGCTGTGGTCCATCACATTGGTCAGCAGCGACATGGACGCGTCGGGGCGCGCGGGCGGCGAGGCCTTACTCCGATCGGGGGGCTGCTGCGACATGCCGCACATCGTCGCACGTCGCAGCAGCTACCGCCGAATGGCCCCACCGGAGTGACGGGAGGCGCCGGGGTTCAGTCGCCCGAGCTCTCGACGATCGTCGACCACTCGTCCAGCAGGGCCTGCGCAGACGCGTCGTCCGGCCCCTCCGCCCACAGATGGGTAACCGCTTCCGCCCGGTCGGGCAGCACCATCACCCAGCGACCGTCCGCCTCGACGACCCGCACACCGTCCGTCGTGTCGACGTCACGGTCTCCCGCGGCCTCGACGACCCGGCGCATCACCAGCCCCTTCACGGCCCACGGAGTCGCCAGATCACGGCGCAGCACATGAGCACGCGGGATACGTGCGTCGATCTGGCTGAGCGTGAGCTGTGTCCTCGCCACCAGCCCGATGAGCCGCACGAAAGCGGCCGAGCCGTCGAAGACGCTGCTGAATTCCGGAACGATGAAGCCGCCCCGGCCGTCTCCACCGAAGATGGTGCCTTCCTCGCCTCCGACCCGGGTCAGGTCGTCGGGCGAGGTCGTCGTCCACTCGACCTGGGTGCCGTGGTACGCGGCCACCTGCTCGGCGATCCGGGTGGTGGTCACCGGCAGCGCCACCCGTCCGCTGCGCCGCTCTGCGGCGACGAGGTCGAGCATGACGAGCAGGGCCCGGTCGTCTTCGATGATCCGGCCGCGCTCGTCGACCAGGGAGAGCCGTTCGCCGACCGGGTCGAACCGGACGCCGAAGGCTGCCCTGGCCGAGGAGACGATCTCCCCGAGCCGCACCAGCCCGGACCTCCGGGTCTCGGCGGACTCGGTGGGACGCGACTCGTCCAGCCCCGGATTGATGGTCAGCGCGTCCACACCGAGCCGCCCGAGCAGGCTGGGCAGAACAAGCCCCGCGCTGCCGTTGGAGGCGTCGACGACGACCTTGAGCCCGGCGTCGGCGATTCCGGCGGTGTCCACGTTCCGCAGCAGGGATCCGGTGTACGAGTCGAAGACGCTGGACGGGAAGTGCAGGTCGCCGATCTCGCCGGGGAAGGCTCGGCGGTACTCCTGCCGGGCGTAGACGCGGTCCAGCTTCCGCTGCTGGGCCTGGGAGAGGTCCGCACCGCTGGCGTCGAAGAACATGATGTCGACGGAGTCGGGGACACCCGGCGACGTGCGGATCATGATGCCGCCGGCGCTGCCCCGAGCGGTCTGCTGACGCGCCACGGGCAGCGGTACGTTCTCCAGGTCGCGGACATCAATGGCGCTGGCCTGAAGTGCCGAGATCACCGCGCGCTTGAGCGCTCGGGCGCCTCGGGAGTGGTCACGCGCGGTGGTGACCGTCGACCCCTTCTTCAGCGTCGTTGCGTACGCCCCGGCCAGCCTGACAGCCAGTTCCGGCGTGATCTCGACGTTCAGGATTCCGGAGACACCGCGTGCTCCGAACAGATGAGCCTGTCCGCGCGACTCCCAGATCACCGAGGTGTTGACGAACGCGCCTGCCTCAATGGTCTTGAAGGGGTAGACACGGACGTTGCCCTGAATGATCGATTCCTCGCCGACCAGGCATTCGTCGCCGATGACAGCGCCGTCCTCGATCCGGGCGGCACGCATGATGTCGGTGTTCTTGCCGATGACACAGCCACGCAGATTGCTGTGGTCACCGATGTACACGTTGTCGTGCACCACGGCCTTGTGCAGGAACGCCCCGCTCTTCACGACGACGTTCGACCCGATGACCGTGTGTTCACGGATCTCGACCCCGGCCTCGACCTTGGCGTAGTCACCGATGTAGAGAGGGCCGCGGAGTACCGCGTCAGGGTGTACTTCCGCGCCTTCGGCCACCCATACGCCGGGCGAGATCTCGAAGCCGTCGATCTCCACGTCGACCTTGCGCTCAAGAACGTCGGCCTGGGCCTTCACGTAGCTCTCGTGCGTTCCGACGTCCTCCCAGTAGCCCTCGGCGACATAGCCGTAGATGGGCTTGCCTTCCTTCATGAGCTGCGGGAAGACGTCTCCGGACCAGTCCACGGAGACATCGGCCTCGACGTAGTCGAAGACCTCGGGCTCCATCACGTAGATGCCCGTGTTGACGGTGTCCGAGAAGACCTGGCCCCAGGTGGGCTTCTCCAGGAACCGCTCGACCTGACCCGCCTCGTCCACGATCGTGATGCCGAATTCCAGCGGATTCGGGACACGGGTGAGGCAGACCGTGACCAGGCCGCCCTTTTCCTTGTGGAAGGCGATGAGGTCACTGAGATCGAAGTCGGTGAGAGCGTCCCCTGAAATGACGAGGAAGGTGTCGTCCTTCAATGCCTCTTCGGCATTTTTCACACTGCCCGCGGTGCCGAGCGGTTTCTCCTCGTTGGCATAGCTGAGCTCCATTCCGAGCTCTTCGCCGTCACCGAAGTAGTTCTTCACCAGGGACGCGAGAAACTGGACGGTCACAACCGTCTCACTGAGCCCGTGCCGCTTGAGCAGCCGAAGCACATGCTCCATGATCGGCCGATTGGCTACGGGCAGGAGCGGTTTGGGCATGCTTGAGGTCATGGGGCGAAGGCGAGTGCCTTCACCACCAGCCATCACGACGGCCTTCATGTCGGAAACGTCCTCCTCGAAGAGACGACGGTCTAGCCGACTTCACCCGTCAGGGCAGCATCTGTGTCATCAGCCGCGGGCCGGCCACGCTGCGCGGCACCGCATCAACAGGCTCAGTCGGCTACTGCATCCGCCTTCACAAGCCGGCGGACCTGAACCACGTAAAGCACTCCTGCCCACCAGTAGAGCGTTGTACCCCATACTGCGAACGCCCATCCGAAAACAGAGGCCAGCGTTGCAAGCCAACCACCTCCGTCGCTGAGCAGCAACAAGGGGAACGCGTACATCAGATTGAACGTAGCCGCCTTGCCCAGGAAGTTCACCTGGGGCGGCGGATAGCCGTGCCGGCGCAGGATTCCCACCATCACGAGAAGCATCAGCTCGCGCGCGAGTAGCGCTGCGGTGAGCCAGAGCGGCAGGATCTCCCGCCAGGTCAGCCCGACAAGGGTCGAAAGAATGTAGAGCCGGTCGGCGGCCGGGTCGAGTAGTCGCCCGAGGCTGCTGATCTGGTTCCAGCGACGCGCCAGCTTTCCGTCCAGGTAGTCGCTGATACCGCTGAACATCAATACGAGCAACGCCCAGCCATCGCTCTTGGGCCCGCCGAACTCAGGGCGGAGAATCAGCCACAGGAAGACAGGTACGCCGACGAGGCGAGCCATGCTGAGGATGTTGGGGATGGTGAGTACCCGGTTCGTCTGAACGCGGGTCTCCTGGACCTCCACCCGGGGGCCTCCTGTGAAGAACGTGCCAATGATGCCTCCTGACCCTACCCTCAGGGCCGGCCGGCAGGTGCACGGGGGTCCCCGGAACCTGGTCGGGAACGCAGAAAAGCCCCGTGCCACAAGGGCACGGGGCTTAACTATTTAAAAGGAGTTCGGCGGCGTCCTACTCTCCCACAGGGTCCCCCCTGC
>NZ_JBHVOI010000005.1:399419-579241 GCF_042887885.1 Streptomyces sp. NPDC057900 | reverse complement strand
ACACACTCCCATTGGGGCGCACACAGAACCGGCGGCGGCCGGTCGGACAGGTGTCCGACCGGCCTCCGCCGTTTCTGTTCGTGCCGCAGGCCTCAGGGCTTGTTGGCCGGGCCGCCGATCTGCATGCCGGCCATCCGCGTCCACTCGTACGGACCGGTGCGCACCTTCGCGGCGAACTCGCCGTCGAAGGACTCGTGCATGGTGATCCCGGACTTCTGGGCGGCGCTCTCCGCGACCGCGTACGAGGGGGCGACCAGATCGCCCCAGCCGCCGTCCTCGCCGACCAGGACGATGCGGGTGCCCATCTGTCCGATGTAGGCGAGCTGCCCCTCGGCGCCGCCGTGGGCCTTCGCGAACGCGCCGATCTGCTTGGCCAGCCGCGCCGCCCTGCGCTCCGCGCGCGCCGCCTGCCTGCCGTCCGCCTGGTTGCCGTCCACCTGCTGGGTGGGCTCCGTATCTGCCATGAACAGGATGCTACCGACGGGTAGATCAACTGGCGACGGGCGGGGCGCGTGGCGTCGGCCACGTACCCCGCCCGTCGGCGGAAGTCGAACTGAAGCTGAAGGGGGGACTACCTCAGGAAGGGGTCCACCGCGACGGCGACGAAGAGCAGCGACACATAGGTGATCGACCAGTGGAACAGCCGCATCTCCTTGAGCTTGGCTCCCGCCATCCCGGCCTTGGCCCGGTTCTGCAGGCCGTGCGCCTCCCAGAGCCAGAAGCCACCGGTGAGCAGGGCCACGGCCGTGTAGAACCAGCCGGTGTAGCCCAGCGGGGTCAGCAGCAGCGAGACGACGACCATGACCCAGCTGTAGACCACGATCTGGCGGGCCACCACCCGGTTGGTCGCGACGACCGGGAGCATCGGGACACCGACCCGGGCGTAGTCGTCCTTCACCTTCATGGAGAGCGGCCAGTAGTGCGGCGGCGTCCAGAAGAAGATGACGGCGAACAGGATCACCGCGGCCCAGGACATCGAGTTCGTCACGGCCGACCAGCCGATGAGGACCGGCATGCAGCCCGCGATGCCGCCCCAGACGATGTTCTGCGAGGTCCGGCGCTTCAGCAGCATCGTGTACACGACGACGTAGAAGAGCAGGGCCCCGAGCGACAGCGCCGCCGAGAGCCAGTTCACCAGCAGCCCGAACCAGACCGTCGAGATCACCGCGAGGGCGATGCCGAAGGCCAGGCACTCGCGCGGGCTCACCATGCCGGTGACCAGCGGTCGCTGCGACGTACGGTCCATCAACGCGTCGATGTCGCGGTCGATGTACATGTTCAGTGCATTGGCACCACCGGCGGACAGGTAGCCGCCGACGGTGGTAGTGAGCACGAGCCACAGGTCGGGTACACCCTGAGCGGCCAGGAACATCACCGGAACAGTGGTGATCAGCAACAGCTCGATGATCCGAGGCTTGGTCAGTGCCACGAATGCCTTGACACGGGCCCCGAATGGGCGATGGCCCCCTGGGCTCGGAGTCAAGGCGACCCCTGCGGGTCGGGACTCGACGGCCGTCACGCACACCCCTGACAGAGAAATCCCAGCAAGCTCCGGGCGTAGGGGCCCGGTGAAGACTTGCGCGAACCAGACCACTGTAGACGTTGGGGACATGCCGTTCTTCGCGGGGGTGGGGTCGTGTTGATGTGGCGTGGGAAGCCGTTGCGGCAGCTGCCGGGAGCCGCTCGCTCATCCGGGTGACACGCCGGGTTTTCCGGCCGCTCGGGTGACTCGCTCAGGGGTGTTCCGGCGCGCTCTTCGGAGTGCCTCAGGAGTGGGTCCCCGCGCTCATCGGAGAGGCGCATCGGTGAGCCCTCGCGCTCATACGGGAGGCGAATTAGGCGGGCCGCCCGCACCCTGGGATTAGCCGGAAATAGCGGGTGGCGACGGGGGTAGGCTCGACAACGCCCGGTGCGGTCACAGCCACCGGTTTACAACAGTGGAGAGGAGCCCTGACTCAGGGTGAGCACCAAGCCGACCACCACAGACCTCCAGTGGACCGAATTGGACCAGCGGGCCGTGGACACTGTCCGCGTTCTCGCCGCGGACGCCGTACAGAAGGTCGGAAACGGCCACCCGGGTACGGCCATGAGCCTGGCTCCCGCCGCGTACACCCTCTTCCAGAAGGTGATGCGGCACGACCCCGCCGACGCGGAGTGGACCGGCCGCGACCGGTTCGTCCTCTCGGTGGGCCACAGCAGCCTGACCCTCTACATCCAGCTCTACCTGGCCGGCTACGGCCTGGAGCTGGAGGATCTCGAAGCCTTCCGCACCTGGGGCTCGAAGACCCCGGGGCACCCGGAGTACGGCCACACCACGGGCGTCGAGACGACCACCGGCCCGCTGGGCCAGGGTGTCGCCAACGCCGTGGGCATGGCCATGGCCGCCCGCTACGAGCGCGGCCTGTTCGACCCGGACGCGGCGCCCGGCACCTCGCCGTTCGACCACATGATCTGGGCCGTCGCCGGTGACGGCTGCCTCCAGGAGGGCATCTCCGCGGAGGCGTCCTCGCTGGCCGGGCACCAGAAGCTGGGCAACCTGGTCCTCCTGTGGGACGACAACCACATCTCCATCGAGGGCGACACGGAGACCGCGGTCTCCGAGGACACCCTGAAGCGCTACGAGGCGTACGGCTGGCACGTCCAGCGGGTCGCGCAGCTGCCCAGCGGCGACCTGGACCCGGCGGGTCTGTACCAGGCGCTCCAGGCCGCCAAGGCCGAGACCACGCGCCCGTCGTTCATCGCGGCCCGCTCGATCATCGCCTGGCCCGCCCCGAACGCCCAGAACACCGAGGCGGCGCACGGCTCCGCGCTCGGCGCCGACGAGGTCGCCGCGACCAAGACGGTCCTCGGCTTCGACCCGGAGAAGTCCTTCCAGGTCGCCGACGAGGTCATCGCGCACACCCGTGAGGCGCTGGACCGCGGCCGTGAGACCAGGACCGCGTGGGAGAAGACCTTCGCCGCGTGGCGCACCGCCAACCCGGAGCGCGCCGCCGAGTTCGACCGCATCCGCGCGGGCGAGCTGCCCAAGGGCTGGGAGGACAAGCTCCCGGTCTTCGAGCCCGGCAAGGGCGTCGCCACCCGCGCGGCCTCCGGCAAGGTGCTCCAGGCGCTCGGCGAGATCGTCCCCGAGCTGTGGGGCGGCTCCGCCGACCTCGCGGGCTCGAACAACACCACGATCGACAAGACGTCGTCGTTCCTCCCGGTGGGCAACCCGCTGCCGGGCGCGGACCCGTACGGCCGCACGGTGCACTTCGGTATCCGTGAGCACGCCATGGCGGCCGCCATGAACGGCATCGCGCTGCACGGCAACACCCGCATCTACGGCGGCACCTTCCTGGTGTTCTCCGACTACATGCGCAACGCCGTACGGCTGTCCGCGCTGATGCACGCGCCGGTGACCTACGTGTGGACACACGACTCGATCGGTCTCGGCGAGGACGGCCCGACCCACCAGCCGGTGGAGCACCTGGCCTCCCTGCGCGCGATCCCGGGCCTCAACGTCGTCCGCCCGGCGGACGCCAACGAGACCTCCATCGCCTGGCGCGAGGTCCTGCGCCGCTACACCAAGGTGTTCGGCAAGGGCGCCCCGCACGGTCTGGCGCTGACCCGCCAGGGCGTGCCGACGTACGAGGCGAACGAGAACGCGGCCAAGGGCGGCTACGTCCTGTTCGACGCCGAGACGTCCGACGGGAACAGCGCGGCGCCCGAGGTCCTCCTCATCGGCACCGGCTCCGAGGTCCAGCTCGCCGTCGAGGCGCGCGAGGAGCTCCAGGCGGCCGGCGTCCCGACCCGGGTGGTCTCGATGCCGTGTGTCGAGTGGTTCGAGGAGCAGGACCAGGCGTACAAGGACAGCGTCCTGCCGCCGTCCGTGAAGGCGCGGGTCGCCGTCGAGGCGGGCATCGCGCTGACCTGGTACCGGTACGTCGGGGACGCGGGCCGGATCATCTCGCTGGAGCACTTCGGTGCCTCGGCCGACGCGAAGGTCCTGTTCCGCGAGTTCGGCTTCACCGCCGAGCACGTCGCCGCCGCCGCCCGGGAATCTCTCGCGGCCGCCGCGCGCTGACGCCGTTATACGACTAGTAGGAGATGCAATTCTCATGACAGACGCACTCAAGCGCCTCTCCGACGAGGGCGTGGCGATCTGGCTCGACGACCTCTCGCGCAAGCGGATCACCTCGGGCAACCTGGCCGAGCTGATCGACCAGAGCCACGTCGTGGGTGTCACGACCAACCCGTCGATCTTCCAGAAGGCGATCTCCTCGGGCGACGGTTACGAGCAGCAGCTCACCGACCTCGCGGCCCGCAAGGTGACCGTCGAGGAAGCCCTCCGGATGATCACGACGGCCGACGTCCGCGACGCCGCCGACATCCTGCGCCCGGTCTTCGACGCGACGGGCGGCCAGGACGGCCGGGTCTCCATCGAGGTCGACCCGCGCCTGGCGCACAACACCCTGGCGACGGTCGCCGAGGCCAAGCAGCTCGCCTGGCTGGTGGACCGGCCGAACACGCTCATCAAGATCCCGGCGACCAAGGCCGGCCTGCCCGCGATCACCGAGACCATCGGCCGCGGCATCAGCGTCAACGTCACGCTGATCTTCTCGCTGGAGCGCTACCGCGAGGTCATGGACGCCTACCTGGCGGGCCTGGAGAAGGCGAAGGCCGCGGGCCTGGACCTCTCCAAGATCCACTCGGTGGCCTCCTTCTTCGTGTCCCGGGTGGACACCGAGATCGACAAGCGGCTCGACGCGATCGGCGGCGAGGCGGCCCAGGCCGCCAAGGGCAAGTCCGCCCTCGCCAACGCCCGCCTGGCCTACGAGGCGTACGAGGAGGTCTTCGGCGGCGAGCGCTGGGCCGCCCTCGACAAGGCGCAGGCCAACAAGCAGCGCCCGCTGTGGGCCTCCACCGGCGTCAAGGACCCGTCCCTCAAGGACACCCTGTACGTCGACGACCTCGTCGCCCCGAACACGGTCAACACCATGCCGGAGGCGACTCTGGACGCGGTGGCCGACCATGGCGAGATCACCGGCGACACCGTCACCGGTGGCTACGTCCAGGCCCGTGCCGCCCTCGACGCGATCAAGGAGCTCGGGGTCAGCTACGACGACGTCGTCCAGGTCCTTGAGGACGAGGGCGTCGACAAGTTCGAGACGGCCTGGAACGACCTGCTCAACTCGACAGAGGCGGAACTCAAGCGCCTCGCCCCTTCGGAGGGCTGACCACTTTGTCTGGTGTTCCCGGAGCCAACCCGCTCCGTGACGCCCAGGACCGACGGCTCCCGCGCATCGCGGGGCCGTCGGGCCTGGTCATCTTTGGCGTCACGGGCGATTTGTCCCGTAAAAAGCTGATGCCCGCCATCTACGACCTGGCCAACCGCGGCCTGCTGCCGCCGGGCTTCTCGCTCATCGGTTTCGCGCGCCGCGACTGGGAGGACGAGGACTTCGCCCAGGTCGTCCACGACGCAGTCAAGGAGCATTCCCGCACGCCCTTCCGCGAAGAGGTCTGGCAGCAGCTCAGCCAGGGCATGCGCTTCGTGCAGGGCAACTTCGACGACGACGTCGCCTTCGAGACCCTCAGGGCCACCATCGAGGAGCTCGACAAGGCGCAGGGAACGGGCGGCAACTTCGCCTTCTACCTCTCCGTGCCGCCGAAGTTCTTCCCCAAGGTCGTCCAGCAGCTCAAGAAGCACGGGCTCGCCGACCAGAGCGAGGGTTCCTGGCGCCGGGCCGTCATCGAGAAGCCCTTCGGCCACGACCTGAAGAGCGCGCAGGAGCTCAACCAGCTCGTGCACGACGTCTTCCCGCCGAACGAGGTCTTCCGGATCGACCACTACCTCGGCAAGGAGACGGTCCAGAACATCCTGGCGCTGCGCTTCGCCAACACGATGTGGGAGCCGATCTGGAACAGGTCGTACGTCGACCACGTCCAGATCACCATGGCCGAGGACATCGGCATCGGCGGCCGGGCCGGCTACTACGACGGCATCGGCGCCGCCCGTGACGTCATCCAGAACCACCTGCTCCAGCTGCTGGCCCTGACCGCGATGGAGGAGCCCGGCTCCTTCCACCCCAAGGCCCTGGTCGCGGAGAAGCTCAAGGTGCTCACGGCGGTGGAGCTGCCGGAGGACCTCGGCAAGCACACGGTGCGCGGCCAGTACACGCACGCGTGGCAGGGCGGCCAGGAGGTGCCCGGCTACCTGGAGGAAGACGGGATCGACCCCAAGTCGAAGACCGACACCTTCGCCGCCGTCAAGCTGACGATCAACAACCGCCGCTGGGCGGGCGTGCCGTTCTACCTCCGTACCGGAAAGCGGCTCGGCCGCCGGGTCACGGAGATCGCGGTCGTCTTCAAGCGCGCCCCTTACCTGCCCTTCGAGTCCGGTGCCACGGAGGAGCTGGGCGGCAACGCCCTGGTCATCCGGGTCCAGCCGGACGAGGGAGTGACGGTGCGGTTCGGCTCGAAGGTGCCCGGCACCTCGATGGAGGTACGGGACGTCACGATGGACTTCGCCTACGGCGAGTCCTTCACCGAATCCAGCCCGGAGGCGTACGAGCGGCTCATCCTCGATGTGCTGCTCGGCGACGCCAACCTCTTCCCGCGCCACCAGGAGGTCGAGCTCTCCTGGAACATCCTGGACCCGATCGAGGAGTACTGGGACAAGCACGGCAAGCCGGCGCAGTACCCGGCCGGAACCTGGGGCCCGTCCGAGGCGGACGACATGCTCGCACGAGACGGACGGAGCTGGCGGCGGCCATGAAGATCGATCTCACGGAAACCACGTCCAGCAAGATCAACCAGGCCCTGGTGTCGGCCCGCCGCGCGGTCGGCGCCCCGGCCATCGGGATGGTGCTCACTCTCGTCATCGTCACCGACGAGGAGAACGCCTACGACGCGCTGAAGGCGGCGAGCGACTCCTCGCGGGAGCACCCCTCGCGGATCATCGCCGTGATCAAGCGGGTCAGCCGTTCGCCGCGGGCCCGCCGCGACGCGCGGCTCGACGCCGAGATCCGGGTCGGTTCCGACTCGGGCTCCGGCGAGACCGTCGTGCTGCGTCTCCACGGTGAGCTGGCCAACCACGCCCAGTCGGTCGTCCTGCCGCTGCTGCTGCCGGACGCCCCGGTGGTGCTGTGGTGGCCCCAGGACGCCCCCGCGGACCCGGCGAAGGACGCGCTGGGCGCCCTCGCCCAGCGCCGTATCACCGACACCTACTCGGCCGAGCACCCGATCGACGAGCTGGCGGTGCGCGCGGCGTCGTACCAGCCCGGTGACACGGACCTGGCCTGGACCCGCATCACACCGTGGCGCTCGATGCTGGCGGCGGCGCTCGACCAGCAGCCGGCGGAGGTCATCTCCGCCACGGTCGAGGGCGAGTCCGACAACCCGAGCTGTGAACTGCTGGCCATGTGGCTGGCGGACCGGCTCGGGGTGCCGGTGCAGCGCACCAAGTCCGACGGCCCCGGTCTGACGGCCGTCCGGATGACGACGAAGAGCGGCGACATCGTCCTGGACCGGGCCGACGGCTCGCTCGCCACGCTCTGCATGGTGGGCCAGCCCGACCGCGCGGTGGCGCTCAAGCGCCGCGAGACGGCGGAACTCCTCGCGGAGGAGCTGCGGCGTCTGGACCCGGACAACATCTACGAGTCCACGGTGAAGTTCGGCGTGGAACGCCTCGAAGAGGCGGCGGAGCCGGTGACGGCGAAGAAGGCCGCGCCGTCCGGGGCACCCGCCGCCGCGAAGAAGGCAGCACCGGCGAAGAAGGCGGCGGCCAAGTGACCGTCGTCCCCCAGCTCGTCGTGCACCGCGACAAGGAGCTGATGGCGCAGGCCGCGGCGGCCCGGCTGATCACGAAGATCGTGGACGCCCAGGCCGCGCGCGGTCACGCCTCGGTGGTGCTCACCGGCGGACGCAACGGCAACGGCCTGCTGGCCGCGCTCGCCGGGGCGCCCGCCCGGGACGCCATCGACTGGTCGCGGCTCGACCTGTGGTGGGGCGACGAGCGGTTCCTGCCGGAGGGCGATCCGGAGCGCAATGTCACGCAGGCCCGCGAGGCGCTGCTGGACTCGGTGCCGCTGGACCCGTCCCGGGTGCACGCGATGCCCGCGTCGGACGGTCCGCACGGCGGGGACGTCGAGGCCGCGGCCGCCGCGTACGCCGCCGAGCTGGCGGCGGCGGCCGGTCCGGAGGACCACGGTCCGGTGCCGGTGTTCGACGTGCTGATGCTGGGCGTCGGCCCGGACACGCATGTCGCCTCGCTCTTCCCGGAGCTGCCCGCGGTACGGGAGACCGAGCGCACCGTCGTCGGTGTGCACGGGGCGCCCAAGCCGCCGCCCGTGCGGGTCACGCTCACGCTGCCCGCCATCCGGGCGGCCCGCGAGGTGTGGCTGCTCGCGGCGGGCGAGGACAAGGCGGAGGCCGCGGCCATCGCCCTGTCCGGTGCCGGTGAGATCCAGGCCCCGGCGGCGGGCGCGTACGGACGCGGCCGCACGCTGTGGCTGCTGGACGCGGCGGCGGCATCCCAGCTGCCGCGCGCCCTCTACCCGCCGGCCTCCGCCTGAGCGGTACGCGGTCGGCACGACGCGCAGGCCCGGTCCGCTCCTCGGAGCGGACCGGGCCTGCGCCGTGCGGGGGGGGTGCGGTTCACTCGTCCGCACGGACCGCCGGAATCCGCTCCAGGAAGGGCTCCAGCAGGCCCTGGACGGCCTCGGAGGCGAAGTCCAGCCCCTCGGTCTCATCCGCGTCGTACACCGTGTAGGCGCCCGCTCCCGCGGCCGTCGTGGCGGTGATGTTCAGCAGCCCGGCCCGGCGCTGGAAGTAGGACCGGCGCACCGTCCAGCCGATCACCCCGGCGCGTTCCAGCGCGGCGGTGGAGCGGCGCAGCGCCCCCGACCTGGTCACCAGGTACCCGCCGCTGAGCGCGTGTCCCAGCGCGCGGTAGGCGTCCCGTGCCAGCAGTACCCCGGCCGGCAGTCCCACGAGCGCGCAGCCGAGCGCGATCCAGAGCAGGACGGGCGTCAGCAGGGAGCCGAGCAGGGCGAGGACGAGCACCGGGACGAGCACGCCCCACAGCGCCCGGCGCAGCCGCCGACCGCGTGCGGTGGCGGGGTGCCTGGTCAGCACGGTGCCGGTCGGGGACGTGGTCTCGCGCAGTACGGCGGCGGCGACGGAGTCGGCGACCGGCCGGGGAGCGGCGGGCAGCAGGGTGTTGTGGTCGCCGTGCTGTTCCTCGTCGTCCTTGGCCAGTCCGGTGGTGATCGCATCGACCCTGGCGGCGCCCAGCAGCCGGACGCCGAGCGGTTCCACGAGGTCGACCCCGCGCAGCCGGCGCTCCTCGATGGAGACGGACCGGGAGGTGAACAGTCCGCGCCGGATGCGCAGGGTGCCGCCCGGTTCGCGTTCGAGGCGGTAGTTCCACCACATCTCGACCCAGAGGCCCAGTGCGCCGACGACCCCGGCGAGGACCCCGGCGACGGCGAGGATCACGATCACGGAGAGCAGCGAGGTTTCGCGGTAGCGGTCGCCGACCCATTCGATGACCTCGCCCTGGGCGCCGAACCAGTCACTGACCTGCAACACGGCCCCGGCAGCCGCGCCGCCGAGCGCGGGTGCGACGAAGGAGACCGGTGCGTAGCGGATCCAGCGCGGGTCGAGGGTGACCAGCTCGCCCTCGACGTGGCTGCCGGACGCGGTGAGGCCCCGCTCCAGGAGGGCGCGGCGCAGCCGTTCGCCCTCGGCCCGCAGGACCGGGTCGAGCTCCAGGGTGGATTCGCCGCCGGTGTGCTCGCCGGTGCCGATGCGGACCGTGACGAGCCCGAGGACGCGCTGGAGCGGATGGGCGGTGAGGTCGACGCTGCGGATGCGTTCCCGGGCCAGGGAGCGTTTCCTGACGAGCAGCAGGCCGGTGTGGAGCTCGACGCGGTCGGCTCCCACCCGGTAGCGGGTGCGGCGCCACCGTACGTAGTCGGTGCCGGCGCCGAAGCCGATCAGGAGGGCGGCGCCCAGGACCACCCAGGCGACGGCGGGGGCGAACCCGAGGCGGCCGGAGAGCCCGAGTGTGGTCGGCACGGCGGCACCGGCGGCCACGCCCGCGGTGACGAGGGCGGAGAGCGGGACGGTACGCCGGTCGAGCCGCCGCCAGCCGTCTGGGGCGGGGCCGGCGGTGCCGGATGCCTCCGCCGGGTCCGCCGTGCTCATGTGGCGTCCCCGGGGGTTTCCTGGGTTATCCGGGTCAGCCTCTCGGCGAGTCCGGCGGCCAGTTCGTGGTCAAGGCCCTCGATCCGGACCGCGCCCTTGGCGGAGGCGGTGGTGACGGTGACCGTGGCGAGCCGGAAGAGCTGTTCGAGGGGGCCGCGCACGGTGTCCACGGTCTGGATCCGGGACATCGGCGCGATCCGCCACTCCTGCCAGAGCGCCCCCGTGCGGACGTACACCGCCTCGTCGGTGACCTCCCAGCGGTGGGTGCGGAACCACCAGAGGGGGAGCAGGACGGCGCAGCCGGCGCCGAGGGCCGCCAGGGCCGCGGCGCAGAGCAGCAGCCAGAACCGGGCGGACGTGAGGAACACGCCCAGCACGGCCAGGACCACCACCGGGCCCGCGGTCAGCAGCAGCAACTGGGTCCGCCACCAGCCGACGGCCCGCCGGTCCAGCGTGTGGACCGGCGGCCGCAGCCGTACCGTCCCCTCCCCCGTGGGCATGGGCTCAGCGCCCCCTGCGCTCGCGGTACGCGGCGACGAGCGCGGCGGTCGAGCTGTCGAGCTGTTCGCCGCCCCTGCCCTCCGTGAGCACCGGCTCGATCTTCTTGGCGAGGACCTTGCCGAGCTCGACGCCCCACTGGTCGAAGGAGTCGATGTTCCAGACGGCGCCCTGGACGAAGACCTTGTGCTCGTACAGCGCGATCAGCTGGCCGAGCACCGACGGCGTCAGCCGGTCGGCGAGGATCGTCGTCGTCGGGTGGTTGCCCCGGAACGTCTTGTGCGGCACCAGCTCCTCGGGTACGCCCTCGGCGCGCACCTCGTCCGGCGTCTTGCCGAAGGCCAGCGCCTGGGTCTGGGCGAAGAAGTTGGCCATCAGCAGATCGTGCTGGGCGACCAGACCGGGCAGCAGCCCGTCGACCGGCTCGGAGAAGCCGATGAAGTCGGCCGGGATGACCTTGGTGCCCTGGTGGATCAGCTGGTAGTAAGCGTGCTGACCGTTGGTGCCGGGGGTGCCCCAGACGACCGGTCCGGTCTGCCAGTCCACCGGATTGCCGTCCCGGTCCACCGACTTGCCGTTGGACTCCATGTCGAGCTGCTGGAGATACGCGGTGAACTTCGAGAGGTAGTGGCTGTAGGGCAGGACCGCGTGCGACTGGGCGTCGAAGAACGCGCCGTACCAGACGCCGAGCAGGCCCAGCAGCAGCGGTGCGTTCTCCTCGGCCGGGGCGGTGCGGAAGTGCTCGTCGACGAGGTGGAAACCGTCGAGCATCTCGCGGAACCGGTCCGGGCCGATGGCGATCATCAGCGAGAGGCCGATGGCGGAGTCGTACGAGTAGCGGCCACCGACCCAGTCCCAGAACTCGAACATGTTGGCGGTGTCGATACCGAAGTCGGCGACCTTCTCGCCGTTGGTCGACAGCGCCACGAAGTGCTTGGCCACCGCTTCCTGACCGGCCCTCAGACCCGTCAGCAGCCAGTCGCGGGCAGAGGTGGCGTTGGTGATCGTCTCGATCGTGGTGAAGGTCTTCGACGCGATGACGAACAGCGTCTCGGCCGGGTCGAGGCCGTGCAGCGCCTCGTGCAGGTCGGCGCCGTCGACGTTGGAGACGAAGCGGAGGGTGAGCGAGCGGTCCGTGAAGGAGCGCAGCGCCTCGTACGCCATCGCGGGGCCGAGGTCGGAGCCGCCGATGCCGATGTTGACGATGTTCTTGATCGGCTTGCCGGTGTGACCGGTCCACTCGCCCGACCTGACGCGCTCAGAGAAGGCGGCCATCTTGTCGAGCACCGCGTGCACGGCCGGCACCACGTTCTCGCCGTCGACCTCGATCACGGCGTCCCGCGGGGCGCGCAGCGCGGTGTGCAGGACGGCACGGTCCTCGGTGGTGTTGATCTTGTCGCCGCGGAACATGGCGTCCCGCAGGGCGGCCACTCCAGTGGCTCCGGCGAGCTCGCGCAGCAGCCGCAGCGTCTCGTCGGTGACGAGCTGCTTGGAGTAGTCGATGTACAGGTCACCGACCCGCAGTGTGTATCCGGTGCCGCGCTCCGGATCGTCCGCGAACAGTTCGCGCAGATGGGTCGCCCCGAGTTGCTCACGGTGCTTTCCCAGCGCGGTCCATTCCGGCGTCTGGTTGAGCCTGGCTCGGCTTTGTGCGTTCATCCCGGACATCAGCCCATTTCTCCTCGTCACCGCAGTTCCCCGCTGCCCCTCCAACTTAATTGATCAGCGGGGAGGACGGGACGGCGGCGGGCTGTGGCACGGCAGAAGCATTCCGGCCGGACACCCGTGGGGTGTCCGGCCGGTGAACCATCAGATCTCGCCGCGGAGTTTCGCGAGGGCCTCGGCGAGAATCGCCTCGCCGTCCTCGTCGCTGCGCCGCTCGCGCACGTACGCGAGGTGCGTCTTGTACGGCTCGGTGCGCGGCGGGTCGGGCGGGCTGTCGCGGTCCTGGCCGGCCGGGAAACCGCAGCGCGGGCAGTCCCAGGTCTCCGGTACCTGCGCGTCATGGGCGAAGCTCGGCTGCGTCTCGTGCCCGTTGGAGCACCAGAAGGAGATGCGGGCCCGTGGCGCGGACTCGCCGCGCTCGGCCTCCCCCATCGGCCCCGCTCCGACCCGGCTTCCCCGGATCGCGTTGCCACTTGCCACGGTCGTAACTCCCTGCGTGATGGTGCTCGAAGATGCCCCAGTCTACGTAAGGCCCAACGCGCGTCCAGTGAAAGGAGTTACACCCTCACAGGAATCACGTACGAGGGGTCAGTTGTCCAGCTTGATGAGCAGACCAAGCACCACAATGCATGCGAACCAGGCAAGACCGACCACGACGGTGATCCGGTCGAGGTTGCGCTCGGCGACGGAGGAGCCACCGACGGACGACTGCATGCCGCCACCGAACATGTCGGAGAGACCGCCGCCCTTTCCCTTGTGCATCAGCACCAGCAGCATCATCAGCAGGCTGAAGACGATCAGGGCGATCTCGAACGCCAAAATCACGGCTGGTCCCTACTTTCCGGAATTTCCTGGACTGCTATGCGAACAACGGGGGCCGGGAGGCTCAGCCTCCTCGGCCCCCGCAAGGGTACGACGGATCCGCGCTACCGCATACTCACTGGTCGCGGAAGCGGACGATCTTGACGAACTCGTCGGCGTCCAGTGCGGCGCCGCCGATCAGCGCGCCGTCCACGTCGGGCTGCGCCATGATCGCGGCGACGTTGCCGGACTTGACCGAGCCGCCGTACTGGATACGGACCGCGTCGGCCAGCTCCTGCGAGTACAGCTCGGCGAGGCGGCCGCGGATCGCACCGCAGACCTCCTGCGCGTCGTCCGGGGTGGCGACCTCGCCGGTGCCGATGGCCCAGACCGGCTCGTAGGCGATCACGATGGACTCGGCCTGCTCGGCGGGGATGTCCTTCAGGGCCCCGTCCAGCTGGGCGAGCGTGTAGGAGACCTGCTCGCCCGCCTTCCGGATGTCCAGGCCCTCGCCGACGCAGAGGATCGGGGTGAGGCCGTGCTTGTACGCCGCCTTCACCTTGGCGTTGCAGACCTCGTCGGTCTCGGCGTGGTACTGGCGGCGCTCGCTGTGGCCCACGGCGACGTAGGTGCACTTCAGCTTGGCGAGCATCGGGCCGGAGATCTCACCGGTGTACGCGCCGGAGTCGTGCGCCGAGATGTCCTGGGCGCCGTACTTGATCTTCAGCTTGTCGCCGTCGACCAGCGTCTGCACGGAGCGCAGGTCGGTGAAGGGCGGCAGGACGGCGACCTCGACGGCGTCGTAGTCCTTGTCGGCCAGTGCGAAGGAGAGCTTCTGGACGTGCGCGATGGCCTCAAGGTGGTTGAGGTTCATCTTCCAGTTGCCCGCCATCAGCGGGGTGCGGGTGGTCATGAAAGGTCAGTCCTCCAGTGCGGCGAGGCCGGGAAGCGTCTTGCCCTCAAGGTATTCGAGGCTGGCGCCGCCACCGGTCGAGATGTGTCCGAACGCGTTCTCGTCGAAGCCCAGGATGCGGACCGCGGCGGCGGAGTCGCCACCGCCGACCACGCTGAAGCCGGACGAGTCGACGAGGGCCTGGGCGACCGCCCGGGTGCCCTCGGCGAAATCGGGGTGCTCGAAGACGCCCATCGGGCCGTTCCAGAAGACGGTGGCCGCGTCGGCGAGCTTCGATGCGTAGAGCTGGTTGGTCTCCGGACCGTTGTCCAGACCCATCTGACCGGCCGGCATGGCGTCGGCGGCGACGGTGGTGGCCTGGGCCGGGGCCTTGGTCTTGAGGTCGGGGAACGCCGGGGCGACCACGACGTCGACGGGGAGCACGAACTCCACGCCCTTCTCCTCGGCGCGCTTGAGGTACTCCAGCACCACCGGGATCTGGTCCTCCTGGAGCAGCGAGCTGCCGACCTCGTGGCCCTGGGCCTTGAGGAAGGTGTACGCCATGCCGCCGCCGATCAGGATGCGGTCGGCCCGCTCCAGCAGGTGGTCGATGACGCCGAGCTTGTCGGAGACCTTGGCGCCGCCGAGGACGACCGCGTACGGCCGCTTCACATCGGTGGTGAGCTTCTTCAGGACGCCGACCTCGGTGGCGATGAGGTAGCCCGCGTAGTGCGGGAGCCGCGCCGGGAGGTCGAAGACCGAGGCGTGCTTGCGGTGCACGGCGCCGAAGCCGTCACCCACGTACACGTCGGCGAGCTCGGCCAGCCGGTCGGCGAACGCGCCGCGCTCGGCGTCGTCCTTCGACGTCTCGCCGGGGTTGAAGCGGAGGTTCTCGATGACGGCGACCTTGCCGTCGGTGAGGGCGTCGACCGTGGCGCGGGCGGAGTCACCGACCGTGTCGGTCGCGAACGCCACGTCGGTGCCGAGCAGCTCACCGAGCCGGGTGGCCGCGGGCGCCAGCGAGAACGCCGGGTCCGGGGCGCCCTTGGGGCGGCCCAGGTGCGAGGCGACGACGACCCGGGCACCGGCCGCGGCCAGCTTCTCCACGGTCGGCTGGACGGCGCGGATGCGGCCGTCGTCGGTGATGGTGGTGCCGCTGAGCGGCACGTTGAGGTCGGCGCGGACGAATACGCGCTTGCCGGCGACCCCTTCGGCGAGAAGTTCGTCGATCGTCTTCATCTTCTGCACTCCTTGGAAGGACGAGAGAGCATGCAACGGGGCTCGAACGGCGCTTCGTTGCGCTGTTCGAGCCCCGTGCTCACATCGAGGTGCCTGCCGATTCGAGGGTCAGAGCTGGCTGCCGACGAAAACGGTCAGGTCGACGAGGCGGTTGGAGTAGCCCCACTCGTTGTCGTACCAGCCGAGGATCTTCACCGTGTTGCCCTCCTGGACCATGGTCAGGGAGGAGTCGAAGGTGCAGGACGACGGGTCGCTGACGATGTCGGAGGACACGATCGGGTCCTCCGTGTACGTCAGGAAGCCCTTGAGGTCGCCGTCGTCGGACGCCTTCTTGAACGCGGCGTTGACCTCGTCCTTGGTGACCTCGCGCTGCAGGGTGACGACGAGGTCGGTGGCGGAACCGGTCGGGACCGGGACACGCATCGCGATGCCGTCGAGCTTGCCCTTGAGCTGCGGGAGGACCAGAGCGGTCGCCTTGGCGGCGCCGGTCGTGGTGGGGATGATGTTCTCGGCGGCGGCGCGGGCGCGACGCAGGTCCGAGTGCGGGAAGTCCAGGATCCGCTGGTCGTTCGTGTACGCGTGGACCGTCGTCATCAGGCCCTTGACGATGCCGAAGTTCTCGTCGAGAACCTTGGCCATCGGCGCCACACAGTTGGTGGTGCAGGAGGCGTTGGAGATGACGTGGTGGTTGGCCGCGTCGTACTTGTCCTGGTTGACGCCCATCACGATGGTGATGTCCTCGTCCTTGGCCGGAGCCGAGATGAGGACCTTCTTCGCACCACCCGCGATGTGCTTGGCGGCGTCGGCCTTCTTGGTGAAGATGCCGGTCGACTCGATGACGATGTCGACGCCCAGCTCACCCCAGGGGATGTCCGCCGGGTTGCGCTCCGAGAGCACCTTGATGGTGTGACCGTCGACGGTGATGGTGTCGGCGGTGTGGCTGACCTCTGCCTTGAGACGACCCAGAATGGTGTCGTACTTCAGCAGGTGAGCCGTGGTCGCGGTGTCACCCAGGTCGTTGACAGCCACGATCTCGATGTCCGCACCCTGCTCCAGCAGCGCGCGGAAGTAGTTACGACCGATGCGGCCAAAGCCGTTGATGCCTACGCGGATCGTCACGAACCGATCTCCTCGTTAGGGACGCCGGTTTTAGACGCCGGCGAGTTTGTATGGGATGTCCCCGACCGCCTACGACCCTACCCCTCCGAGGCGGCCGGGGTGACATCGAGCGTGGCCGGAAGAACGGCGGCTGCCCGTACTCCTCGGTAGGAGTACGGGCATCCGGTTGCCCGGCCCCGTCCGCCGCGACGATTACGCAGTGTCAACGCCCCCGGGACCGTGGCGCGTTCCCGCACCGCTGGACGGCAGAGGTGCGCGGACCCGTCCTGATCAGCCGACCAGCCCGTCGGCCAGCTCTTCGCTGAGGGTGGACTCCGTGCTCGGGATGCCCAGATCCTGGGCCCGCTTGTCGGCCATCGCGAGGAGCCGGCGGATACGGCCCGCGACGGCGTCCTTGGTCAGCGGCGGATCGGCGAGGGCGCCCAGCTCCTCCAGGGAGGCCTGCTTGTGCTCCATGCGCAGCCGTCCGGCCGCCGCGAGGTGCTCGGGCACCTCCTCGCCCAGGATCTCCAGCGCGCGCCCCACCCGGGCGCCCGCCGCCACGGCGGCCCTGGCGGACCGGCGCAGGTTCGCGTCGTCGAAGTTGGCGAGGCGGTTGGCGGTGGCGCGGACCTCGCGCCGCATCCGGCGCTCCTCCCAGGCCAGCACCGACTCATGGGCGCCGAGCCGGGTGAGCAGGGCGCCGATCGCGTCGCCGTCGCGGACGACGACCCGGTCCACGCCGCGCACCTCGCGGGCCTTGGCCGCGATGGAGAGCCGGCGGGCGGCGCCGACCAGCGCGAGGGCCGCCTCCGGTCCCGGGCAGGTCACCTCAAGGGAGGAGGAGCGGCCGGGCTCGGTGAGCGAGCCGTGCGCCAGGAACGCCCCCCGCCAGGCGGCCTCCGCATCGCAGGTGGCCCCCGAGACCACCTGCGGGGGAAGCCCGCGGATGGGACGGCCCCGGCCGTCCACCAGACCCGTCTGACGGGCCAGCTGGTCGCCGCCCGCCACCACCCGTACGACGTAGCGGGAACCGCGCCGCAGCCCGCCGGGGGCCATCACGATCAGCTCCGAGCTGTGCCCGAAGATTTCGAGGATGTCCCGCTTCAGCCGGCGCGCCGCCATCGCGGTGTCCAGCTCCGCCTCGATCACAATCCGGCCGCTCACCAGGTGCAGCCCACCCGCGAACCGAAGAATCGCCGAGACTTCTGCCTTCCTGCAGCAGGTCCGGGTTACGGGAAGCCGAGAGATTTCGTCCTTCACCGCTGGCGTCATCGCCATGGGCCGATCCTTCCATGCATCCGAAAAATACGGTCGTACGCGGCGGCCAACAGCTCCGGATCATGAATCGGAACGCCGTCGGGTGAGGCCACGGGCGCCAGCTCGACCGCGGCACCGAGCCGTTTTGCGGCATCGGCCAGGGACTCGCGGTCGGGCACGGCGGCCTCGTCGGCCAGCACCACGTCCAAGGCGAGTTTAGGGGCGTGTCGTCCCAAAACCTCCAAATGACGCTGCGGAGAGAAGCCATCTGTTTCACCGGGTTGCGGCGCGAGGTTCAGCGAGAGGACCTTCCGGGCCTTCGTTTCGATCAGCGCGTCCAGCAGATCGGGGACGAGCAGATGGGGGATGACCGAGGAGAACCAGGACCCCGGTCCGAGCACCACCCAGTCCGCGTCCAGGACCGCCGCGACCGCTTCCGGGACGGCCGGCGGGTCGGCCGGGACGACGTGCACGGACTGCACCTCGCCGGGGGTGAGCGCCACGGTGGCCTGGCCCCGGACCGTGTCCACCTCGTCCGGGCGCTCCGGGTCGTGTCCCCGTACGAGCGCCTGGAGCTCCAGCGGCACGGCGGACATCGGGAGCACCCGGCCGTGCGCCCCGAGGAGCTTGCCGACCAGGTCCAGGGCCTGGACGTGGTCACCGAGCTGCTCCCACAGGGCGACGATCAGCAGATTGCCGACGGCGTGCTCGTGCAGATCGCCCTTGGACTGGAAGCGGTGCTGGATGACCTGGGCCCACGTCTGGCCCCAGTCGTCGTCGCCGCACAGGGCGGCCAGCGCCTTGCGCAGGTCGCCGGGCGGCAGGACGCCCAGCTCCTCGCGGAGCCGGCCGCTGGAGCCGCCGTCGTCCGCGACGGTGACCACGGCGGTCAGATCACCGGTGATCCGCCGCAGCGCGGCCAGCGAGGCGGACAGCCCCATGCCGCCGCCGAGCGCGACGACCTTGGGCTGCGCTCCCCGCTTGCGGCCGGACAGCGCGGAGGTGGCCCTGCTCAGCCGGCGCAGACGCAGATTGCGACTGGTCACTCGCGCCCCATGTCCCGGTGGACGAGCACGGTCTCGATCCCCTCGGTGGCGAGCCGCGCGGCAAGCTTCTCCGACATGGCCACCGAGCGGTGCTTGCCGCCCGTGCAGCCCACGGCGATGGTCACGTAGCGCTTGCCCTCTCGGCGGTATCCCGCGGCGATGAGCTGGAGCAGCTCGGTGTACTGGTTGAGGAACTCCTTGGCGCCCGGCTGGTCGAAGACGTACGCGGAGACCTCCTCGTTGAGCCCGGTGAAGGGGCGCAGCTCGGGGACCCAGTGCGGGTTGGGCAGGAACCGGCAGTCCACCACGAGGTCGGCGTCGACCGGGAGGCCGTACTTGTAGCCGAAGGACATCACCGTGGCCCGGAGCTCCGGCTCCTCGTCACCGGCGAATTGGGCGTCCATCTTGGCGCGCAGTTCGTGCACGTTGAGGCTGGAGGTGTCGATCACCAGGTCGGCGTCGCCGCGCAGCTCGCGCAGCAGGTCGCGCTCGGCGGCGATGCCGTCGACGATGCGGCCGTCGCCCTGGAGGGGGTGCGGGCGGCGGACCGACTCGAAGCGGCGGACCAGGGCGTCGTCGGAGGACTCCAGGAAGACGATCCGCCGGGTGACGCCCTTGGCCTCCAGGTCCGCGAGGGACTCCCGGAGGTTGTCGAAGAAGCGTCGGCCGCGTACGTCGACGACGACGGCGATCCGGGCGACGTTGCCCTGGGACCTGGCGCCGAGCTCCACCATGGTGGGGATCAGCGCGGGCGGCAGGTTGTCCACGACGAACCAGCCGAGGTCCTCCAGGCACTTGGCCGCGGTGCTGCGCCCGGCGCCGGACATGCCGGAGATGATCACCAGCTCGGGGATGGCGGCGGCGCTGTCGGTCGTCTCGGCGGGGGTGCCCGCCGGGGTGCCCGTACTCACGTGTCCTGCTCCGTCTGCTCGGTCTGTGCGGTCGTGCCCTTGTTCATGTTCGCGCTCAGTCATGTCGTACTGCCCCCGTCGTCCTCTTCGATGATCTCTCCTGTGGCCGTGTTCACGGCGGGCGCGGCCGGGGTGGTCGAGGCGAGCGCGGCGGCCACTGATTCCGCCGTTCTGCGGCCTATCCCCGGAACCTCGCAGATCTCGTCGATTGTCGCCTGCCGCAGCTTCTTCACGGAGCCGAAATGCTTGATCAGCGCCTGCTTGCGGGTATCGCCGAGCCCTGCCACGTCGTCCAGGGGGCTGGAGCGGACCCGCTTGGCCCGTTTGGCGCGCTGGTAGGTGATGGCGAAGCGGTGCGCCTCGTCGCGGATGCGCTGGAGGAGGTAGAGGCCCTCGCTGGAGCGGGGCAGGACCACCGGGTCGTCGTCATCGGGCAGCCAGACCTCTTCGAGGCGTTTGGCCAGGCCGCAGACCGCGATGTCGTCGATCCCCAGCTCGTCGAGCGCCCGCTTGGCCGCGGCGACCTGGGGCTGGCCGCCGTCGACCACGAGGAGCTGCGGCGGGTAGGCGAACCGCTTGGGCCGGCCGTCGTCCTCGCGGGGCTCCGCGGCGGAATCCGGCGCGGGTCCGGAGGGGAGGGGGCCGGTGGGCGCGGGAGCGGGGCCGGAGGTCTGTTCCGGCGTCTGCGCGGGGTTCTCCTCCCACTCCCCCGTCTGCTCCTTCTCGTGCAGGTAGCGGCGGAAGCGCCGGCCGATCACCTCGTGCATCGAGCGGACGTCGTCCTGTCCCTCGAAGGTCTTGATCTGGAAGCGGCGGTACTCGCCCTTGCGGGCCAGCCCGTCCTCGAAGACCACCATGGACGCCACCACGTCGTCGCCCTGGAGGTGGGAGATGTCGAAGCACTCGATGCGCAGCGGGGCCGTGTCCAGGCCGAGGGCCTCCGAGATCTCCTCCAGGGCGCGGGAGCGGGTGGTCAGGTCGGAGGCGCGCTTGGTCTTGTGCAGGCCCAGGGCCTGCTGGGCGTTGCGCTGGACCGTGGCCATCAGGTCCTTCTTGTCGCCGCGCTGCGGGATGCGCAGGCTGACCTGGGAGCCCCGGCGGTCCGCCAGCCACTGGGAGACCGCGTCCGGGTGCTCGGGGAGGGCCGGGACGAGGACCTCCTTGGGGACGGCGTCCCCTGCCTCCTCGCCGTACAGCTGCTGGAGCGCGTGCTCGACGAGCCCGGAGGTGTCGACGTTCTCCACCTTGTCGGTGACCCAGCCGCGCTGGCCGCGCACCCGGCCGCCCCGGACGTGGAAGATCTGGACGGCGGCCTCCAGCTCGTCCTCCGCGACCGCGATGAGGTCGGCGTCGGTGGCGTCGGCGAGCACGACGGCGCTCTTCTCCATCGCGCGCTTGAGCGCCTCCGCGTCGTCCCTGAGCCGGGCCGCCCGCTCGTACTCCATCTCCTCGGCCGCCGCCGTCATGTCCTTCTCCAGGCGGCGGATGTAGGCGCCGGTGCGACCGGCCATGAAGTCGCAGAAGTCGTCGGCCAGTTCGCGGTGCTCCTCGGGGGTGACCCGGCCGACGCAGGGGGCCGAGCACTTGCCGATGTAGCCGAGGAGGCAGGGGCGGCCGGTCCTCGCGGCGTTCTTGAAGACACCGGCGGAGCAGGTGCGGACGGGGAAGACCCGCAGCATCAGGTCGACCGTCTCGCGGATCGCCCAGGCGTGGCCGTACGGACCGAAGTAGCGCACGCCCTTCTTCTTCGCCCCACGCATCACCTGTACGCGCGGGAACTCCTCGTTGAGCGTGACGGCGAGGTACGGATAGCTCTTGTCGTCGCGGTACTTGACGTTGAACCTGGGGTCGAACTCCTTGATCCAGGAGTACTCCAGCTGGAGCGCCTCCACCTCCGTGGAGACGACGGTCCACTCCACGGACGCGGCGGTGGTCACCATCGTGCGCGTACGCGGATGGAGGCCCGCCAGATCCTGGAAGTAGTTGGCCAGGCGCTGGCGCAGGTTCTTCGCCTTCCCGACGTAGATCACCCGGCGGTGTTCGTCGCGGAATTTGTAGACCCCCGGGGAGTCGGGGATCTGTCCCGGCTTGGGGCGGTAGCTGGAGGGGTCTGCCATGTCTCCCACCCTACTTGCGGGCGGTGACAACGCGGCGTGCGCACGGGTGGTCCCGGACTCCGGGACACGGCGCGGGGGCACGTGTCCCGGAGCCCGGGGTCTTCGGGTGCGGGCGAGGGTCTTCGGGTGCGGGCGGGGCCCGCCGTCACTCCCGAGCGCGGCGCCGCCCCCGGTTGCGCAGGGCGGTGGCCGCGCACAGGGCGAGCACGACGGCGGCGCCCGCGGCCGCCGCCCCGGAGGTGGCGGTCAGGGCGGTTGCCTGGCCGGTGTCCGCCGCGATGGCGGGACCTGAGCGCCCGGCGGGGGCCGGGGCCCGTCCGGCGGCGGGCTGCGAACCGGCGGGCCCGTAGCCGCCCGCCCGGCCCGAGCGGGCGTACCCGGAGCCGGGGAGCTTGTCCGCGTACGCGGCCCGTACCCGGGTGCGGTAGGCGGCCAGGGTGGTGCCGTCCTTGCCGACCGCGCCCACCGCGTCCCGGTCCAGCGGGAGCACCCTGCTCCCCTTCTGGACGTACCAGGCGTCGATCTGGGGCTCCCGGAAGACGGTGCCGCCGGGCAGCTTGCGGGCGCCCGCGGTGGTGTAGCGGGTCTCGTCGTCGCCGCTGGCTATGTTCACCACCTGCCAGTGCCCGTCCCTGCCCGGCTCGGGCAGCGTCCACAGGGACGCCCGCTGTCCGTCGGAGGAGACGGCGGTGCTGGCCAGGTAGTCGAGCGCGGCGACGGGCGCCCCCGGTTCACCGGCGACGAAATCGGCGGACAGGGTACGGACCGGCACGGCCGCGCCCTCGATCCGTGGGGCGGCGGCCGCCCTGGTGACGGCGCCCTCCCGGGCGAAGAACCGGGACAGGGTGTCGAGCGTCGTGGCGTCGGTGGCCGCCTCATGGGCCGCCGCCAGGGATGCCGGGGTGGCCGAGGGGCCGGTGGCGGCCGCGGCCTGCGGGGCGGCGGTGAGCAGGGCGGCGCCCGCCAGCACCCCGCTCGCGGCGAGGGCGGCGGCGAGGGGACGCGCGCCGCGCACGGTACGGGTGGAGGTCATGCCGTCACGCCCCGATCCGGTAGAGCGAGTGGGTCCAGGAGAACTCGTTGTTGTTCACGTACCAGGCGTGCGAGGCCCAGTTGTAGCGGTTGTTGGAGGGCCAGGGATCGCCCCAGTAGACCCAGTTGTTCGCGTCGTCGTAGCCGTACAGGACGTGCATGTGGCCGCCGCCCGAGGACCACTGGATGCGGGTCTCCACCGGCCGCCCGGCGCTGATCTCGGCCTGCACGGTGGGGTAGCGCAGCCAGCCGGTGACGTACGAACCGGGGTTGATGCCCGCCCAGTACAGGCCGTCCTGGACGTTGCCGAGCGAGGCCTGCGAGTTGGGGCACTCGTAGCCCTGGGCCCGGCCGAACGCGGCGTTGCAGAACTCGTTCTGGGTGTGGTTGCGGCCGAACCACGCGGCGACGGTGTTGCCGGCGGCGGCCCAGCACCAGTTGGTCTTCTGCTGGGCCTGCATGGTGATGTTCAGCCGCTGGGCGGCGGCGAGGGTGGCGGTGGGTGCGGAGCCGCTCCGGTCCGCAGCGGTGGCGGTCGCCGCGGGTACGGCGAGCAGTACGGCGGCGAGCAGGGCCGTGACCGACAGCCTTCTGGGGCTGACTCTTCGGTTGCGCATGGTGGCCTCCCGGGGCGGGGGGTGGGGTTCCAAGGAGCGCGTCCGGACGCTGTCGAGGAGCATCAACCGTTGTCGGGAACGGGTCAACACGCTTCAATGCGGGGGAACATCGCGGTGTGAACGCCCGGGGCGGCTCCGTGAACGCCTCCCCCCGGCCACCTGCGGACCGGCATCCACCGGCGCGGACCCGCCCCCGCGCGACGTGAACGTTCACCTGGAGGACCCATGCAGCACACCGAGGCCGAACTGGCGCAGGTGCTGCACACCGGACCGTTCCATCTGGCGCTGCGCACCGCGCTCTCGGTGCGCGGGCTGCCGCTCCAGCGGGTGCAGCACCATCTGGCGCACCGCGGGGTGAAGGTCGGTGTGACCAGCCTGAGTTACTGGCAGCAGGGCGCCAGACGTCCGCAGCGCCCGGAGTCCCTGCGGGCCGTGAAGGCGCTGGAGGAGGTGCTGGAGCTGCCGGGGAACTCACTGCTCGGGCTGCTGGGGCCCGGGGAGCCCCGCCCGGAGGCCGACCGCCCGCAGGGCCGCTCGTACCGTTCCCTGGTGGACGCGTCCGGCGCGGTCGAGCGGCTGCTCACCGCGATGGAGTCACCCGCGGACGGCGGGCTGCACACGGTGGGGCACCAGGAGCGGGTACGGATCGGGCCCGGCCGCCGGTTGCAGCGGCGCGGCTCCCAGCACGTGGTGCGCGCCCACCGCGACGGCATCGACCGCTATCTCGCCGTGTACCGGGGCGATCCGGGCTGCGATCCGGCCCGGGTCGGGGTGAGCGCGCGGGAGAACTGCCGGACGGGGCGGGTCCGCTGGGACGCGGCGGCGGGGGTGCTGGTCGCCGAGCTGCTCTTCGACACCCGGCTGCGGGCGGGCGACACGTACCTCTTCGGCTACGGCTTCGAGGACGGCACGGGCGGGCCCTGCGGCGAGTACGTGCGCGGCTTCACCTTCGGCGGCGGGCAGTACGTGCTCCAGGTCCGGTTCGACGAGGAGGCGCTGCCGGTCCGGTGCCGGCGCTTCGTCCAGGTGTCGGCGGGGGCGCCGCGCGGCGCCCGGACCGACCTCACGCTCACCGGCCGCCACCGGACGGTCCACCTGGTGGAGCAGGGGGTGCGGCCGGGGCTGGTCGGCATCGACTGGGACTGGGAGTGAGCGGCGGGGCGGCGCGCTACGGGTCCGGGCGGGGCCGGTTCAGGCGGGGGCCGTTCAGGCGGGGGCCGTTCAGGCTTCCGGGCCCGCGACCAGCCGGCCGCCCTCGACCCTGACCGGGACGGAGGGCAGCGGCACGGTCGCCGGACCGTGCACGGCCTTGCCGGTGGTGGTGTCGAAGCGGCTGCCGTGACAGGGGCAGTGCCCCTCGTTCTCCTCGACCTTGTCCAGCAGGCAGCCCGCGTGGGTGCACTGGGCGCTGAACGCCTTGTACTGGCCCTTGGCCGGGCAGCTGACGATGACGCGCTGCTCGCGGAAGAGCTTGGACTCGCCCACCGCCACCTCGTCCGGGGCGCCGAGCTCGACGGGCGCGGTGGGGGTCGGCGTCTGGGCGTGTCCGAGCTTCGAGTCGGTCGAGCAGGCGGCCGTTCCCAGCCCGGCGACGCCCACGAGAGCGGCGCCCTTCAGCACGGTACGGCGGGCGGCGGGCTGGCCGGGCATGCGGTCTCCACTGGTCTGAGGGATTCGGTGCGGTGCCAGAGGTGCCTGGGACAGCAGCGGCAGCGGAGGCATCGGTGACGTAACCGACGATACCGGCGGAGAGTGATGCCCCGGTGCCCGGGGGCGGGTGCGGCAGGTCACGCGGGGCGGGCGCGGTACGGCTGCGGACGGTGCCGTACATACGGCGAGGCGGCGGCTCCCGGAACCGGGAACCGCCGCCTCGTCTGCCGTTCGGGCCTTGTGCGCGCGGGCTGTCAGGCCTTGCGTGCGCGGGCCGTCTTCTTGGCGGCGGGCTTCTTGGTGGCGGCCTTCTTCGCCGCTGCCGTGCCCGAGGCCTTCGCCGTCGCCGTCTTCCTGGCGGGGGCGGACTTCGCGGCGACCGCCTTCTTCGCGGCCGTCTTGCGGACCGGCTTGCGGGCCGCGGGGACCGCCGCCTCGCTGACCCGGTCCGTGTCCAGGATGCCCTGGAGGAACTTGCCGGTGTGGCTGGCGGGGACTCCGGCCACGTACTCCGGGGTGCCCTCGGCGATGACCAGACCGCCGCCGTTGCCGCCCTCCGGGCCCATGTCGATGACCCAGTCGGCGGTCTTGACGACATCGAGGTTGTGCTCGATGACGATCACCGTGTTGCCCTTGTCGACCAGCCCGGAGAGCACCTTGATGAGCTTGGAGATGTCCTCGAAGTGCAGACCGGTGGTCGGCTCGTCCAGCACGTAGACCGTGCGGCCGGTGGAGCGCTTCTGGAGCTCGCTGGCCAGCTTCACGCGCTGCGCCTCACCACCGGAGAGCGTCGGCGCGGACTGGCCGAGCCTGACGTATCCGAGACCGACCTCGTTGAGCGTGCGCAGATGGCGCGCGATGGTCGGCACGGCCTCGAAGAACTCCAGGCCCTCCTCGATGGGCATGTCCAGCACCTCTGCGATGGACTTGCCCTTGTAGTGGACCTCCAGCGTCTCCCGGTTGTAGCGCGCTCCGTGGCAGACCTCGCACGGGACGTACACGTCGGGCAGGAAGTTCATCTCGATCTTGATGGTGCCGTCACCGGAGCAGTTCTCGCAGCGGCCGCCCTTGACGTTGAAGGAGAACCGGCCCGGCAGATAGCCGCGGACCTTGGCCTCCATCGTCTCCGCGAACAGCCTGCGGACGTGGTCGAAGACGCCGGTGTACGTGGCCGGGTTGGAGCGGGGCGTGCGGCCGATGGGCGACTGGTCGACGTGCACGACCTTGTCGACGAGATCGTCCCCGTCGACCCGGGTGTGCCGGCCCGGAACCGACTTGGCGCCGTTCAGCTCGCGCGCCAGGTGGGTGTAGAGGATGTCGTTGACCAGCGTCGACTTGCCGGATCCGGAGACGCCGGTGACGGCGGTCAGCACCCCGAGCGGGAAGGAGACGTCGATGTCCTGGAGGTTGTTCTCCCGGGCGCCGTGCACCGTGAGCAGGCGCGAGGGGTCGACGGGACGCCGGATGTCGGGCGTCGCGATCGACCTCTTGCCCGTCAGGTACTGACCGGTGATCGACTTCTCGTTGGCCAGCAGCTCCTTGAGCGAACCGGAGTGGACCACCTTGCCGCCGTGCTCACCGGCGCCGGGGCCGATGTCGACGACCCAGTCCGCGACCTTGATGGTGTCCTCGTCGTGCTCGACGACGATGAGGGTGTTGCCCATGTCGCGGAGCCGGACCAGGGTCTCGATCAGCCGGTGGTTGTCACGCTGGTGCAGACCGATGGACGGCTCGTCCAGCACGTAGAGCACGCCGACCAGACCCGAGCCGATCTGGGTGGCGAGCCGGATGCGCTGGGCCTCGCCGCCGGACAGGGTGCCGGCCGCGCGGTTCAGCGAGAGGTAGTCCAGGCCCACGTCGACCAGGAA
The DNA here is from genome assembly GCF_042887885.1 of Streptomyces sp. NPDC057900. Lineage (NCBI taxonomy): Bacteria > Bacillati > Actinomycetota > Actinomycetes > Kitasatosporales > Streptomycetaceae > Streptomyces > Streptomyces sp. NPDC057900. The sequence goes on along the minus strand of NZ_JBHVOI010000005.1, from coordinate 552,359 downwards.
CTTCAGCCGCTCGTTGACCTCCTTGAGGACCCGCTCGGCGATCTTCTTGTCGCGGGCGTTCAGCTTCATCCGACCGAGGAACTCGGCGCACTCGCTGATCGACATCGCGGAGACCTCTGCGATGGACTTCTCCATCACCGTCACCGCCAGGACGATCGGCTTGAGGCGGGTGCCCTCACAGGTCGGGCAGGGCACCTCGCGCATGTAGCCCTCGAAGCGCTCCCGGCTGGAGTCGGACTCCGCCTCGGAGTGCCGCCGCTTGACGAACTGGACCGCGCCTTCGAAGGAGGGCGTGGTGTAGGCGCGCTCGCGCCCGTAACGGTTGCGGTAGCGGACCTCGGTCTGGATCTTGTGGCCGTGCAGCAGGGCCTTCTTGGCGCGCTGCGGCAGCCCGGCCCAGGGGATGTCCGTACGGAAGCCGAGGGCTTCGGCCAGCGCGTTGATCTGGCGGCCGAAGTACTCCTTGGTGTGGCCGTGCGACCAGGGGTGGATCGCGCCCTCGTCGAGGGACTTCTCCTCGTCGGGGACGATCAGCTCCGGGTCGACCTCCATGCGGGTGCCGATGCCCGTGCAGTCGGGGCAGGCGCCGAAGGGCGAGTTGAAGGAGAAGGAGCGCGGCTCCAGCTCCTCGAAGGAGAGGTCGTCGTACGGGCAGTAGAGGTGCTCGGAGTACATCCGCTCACGCTCGGGGTCGTCCTCCGGGAGGTCGACGAAGTCGAGCACGACCATGCCGCCGGAGAGGCCCAGCGCGGTCTCGACCGAGTCGGTCAGGCGGCGCTTGGCGCTGTCCTTGACGGTGAGGCGGTCGATGACCACCTCGATGGTGTGCTTCTCCTGCTTCTTGAGCGTGGGCGGCTCGGAGAGCTGGATGGTCTCGCCGTCGACCCTGGCCCTGCTGTAGCCCTTGGTCTGGAGGTCGGCGAAGAGGTCGACGAACTCGCCCTTGCGCTCGCGCACCAGCGGCGAGAGGACCTGGAAGCGGCTGCCCTCCGGCAGGCCGAGCACCTTGTCCACGATGGCCTGCGGCGACTGGCGCGAGATGGGCCGGTGGCACTCGGGGCAGTGGGGCTTGCCGATCCGGGCGAAGAGCAGCCGGAGGTAGTCGTAGACCTCGGTGATGGTGCCGACCGTCGAGCGCGGGTTGCGCGAGGTCGACTTCTGGTCGATGGAGACGGCGGGCGACAGGCCCTCGATGAAATCGACGTCCGGCTTGTCCATCTGGCCGAGGAACTGCCGGGCGTACGAGGAGAGCGACTCCACGTAACGGCGCTGCCCCTCGGCGAAGATCGTGTCGAACGCGAGCGACGACTTGCCCGACCCGGAGAGCCCGGTGAAGACGATGAGGGAGTCGCGGGGAAGGTCGAGCGAGACGTTCTTGAGGTTGTGCTCGCGAGCGCCACGGACGATGAGACGGTCGGCCACGCCGGTCCGCACCTTTCTAGAGAGAAGCGGGGGAACTGAGCCCCTGCCCCAGGGTATGGGGGGTGCCACAGCGATGTACGGAGCTTTCGACTCCGAGCGTATAGCACGCGCATTCGATTTACGGACGGCTGATGACTCCTTCACCCGAATGAGTGGCGGGGCTACTCTCGGCCCCATGACTGATCACGTGCATGACCTGGACGCACTGCGTGAAGCGACCGCCCGGCTGCTCAGCGCCACGGAGAAATTGGACGACTCCGAGCTCGCCCGGCCGTCGCGGCTGCCCGGCTGGAGCCGGGGTCATGTCGTCGCGCACCTCTCACGTAACGCCGACGCGCTGGTAAATGTTCTCCAGGGTCGGCCGATGTACGCAGACAGCGAAACCCGCGACCGCGACATCGAGCGCGACGCCCCCAGGCCGCGGGCCGAGCAGCTGGCCGACCTGGCGGAGAGCGCGGCCGGTTTCGTGGCGGCGGCCACCGCCCCGGCCGACTGGTCACGCACGGTCGCCATGCGCAACGGTGTGACGGACTCGGCCTCCCGCATCCCCTTCCGCCGCCGCGGCGAGGTCGAGCTGCACCACGTCGACCTGGACGTCGGCTACGAGCTGGAGGACCTGCCGGACGAGTTCGTTGCCCGGGAGATCGACTTCCTGGCCGAGCGGTTCGCCGGACACCCGGACATCGTGTCCACGCACGTGGCCGACTCCACGGGCCGGTCCTGGACGACGGGCGGCGGAGCCGAGGGAGACCCCATCACTGTCCGGGGTACGGCCCCCGACCTGCTCGGCTGGCTCAGCGGACGCCGCGACGGCTCCGCGCTGACCGTCGTGGGCGGACAGGCCCTGCCCGCACTGCCCCCGCTATAGGCTGAGACGCATGACGTACAGCGGAGCGGTCAAGGTCGGCGGGCGTGCGGACGTACACGAGTTGACGGATCTGATGATCTCCAAGGTCGCCGTCGGCCCGATGAACAACAACGCCTATCTGCTGCGCTGCCGGGCCACCGGCGAGCAGCTCCTGATCGACGCGGCGAACGAGGCCGGGACCCTGCTGCGGCTGATCGGTGACGACTCGATCGCCTCGGTCGTCACCACCCACCGGCACGGCGACCACTGGCAGGCGCTGGGCGAAGTCGTGGCGGCAACCGGCGCGCGTACGTACGCCGGGCGCTACGACGCCGAGGGGATCGAGGTCCCCACCGATGTGCTCGTCGAGGACGACGACACGATCCGGGTCGGACAGGTCGCCCTGACCGCCCGCCACCTGACCGGGCACACACCGGGGTCGATCGCGCTCCTCTACGACGACCCACACGGCGCCCCGCACCTGTTCACCGGGGACTGCCTCTTCCCGGGCGGGGTCGGCAACACCTTCGGGGACGCCGAGGCGTTCGTGCGGCTGCTGGACGACGTGGAGACCAAGCTCTTCGCCCCGCTGCCGGACGAGACCTGGGTCTACGCGGGCCACGGCGACGACACCACGCTGGGCGACGAGCGCCCGCGGCTGCCCGAGTGGCGGTCCCGGGGCTGGTGAAACGGCCCCGGTGCCTCCCCGCACAGCGGGGGGCACCGGGGCCGCTGCCGCGGGCGTCAGCGCCTCGCGGCCCGGTCAGGCGTCTATTCCGGCACCCTTGTCCGCGCCCGTGTCGACACCGCTGTCCGCACCGTCCTCGGCCTTCGCGCTCTCCGCGGCGGCCTGCTTCCTGGTAGCCAGGAGGCTGGTGACCGTGGTGATCACCAGCACGCCGCAGATGACGCCGAGCGAGACCGGGATCGAGATCTCCGGGACGTGCACCCCGGACTCGTGCAGGGCGTGCAGCACCAGCTTGACGCCGATGAACCCGAGGATCACCGACAGCCCGTAGCTGAGGTGGACCAGCTTCTTCAGCAGACCGCCGATCAGGAAGTACAGCTGCCGCAGGCCCATCAGGGCGAAGGCGTTGGCGGTGAAGACGATGTACGGGTCCTGGGTCAGCCCGAAGATCGCCGGGATCGAGTCCAGCGCGAACAGCACATCGGTGGTGCCGATGGCGAGCATGACGACCATCAGGGGTGTCAGGACGCGCTTGCCGTTGTTCCGGATGAAGAGCTTGGTGCCGTGGTACCTGTCGGCGACACCGAAGCGGCGCTCGATCGTCTTCAGGAGGCGGTTCTCCTCGAACTCCTCTTCCTCCTCGTCGGCCCGCGCCTCCTGGATGAGCTTCCAGGCGGTGAAGATCAGGAACGCGCCGAAGATGTAGAAGACCCACGAGAAGTTGGCGATGACCGCGGCGCCCGCGGCGATGAAGATCGCCCGCAGTACCAGCGCTATCAGCACACCGAAGAGCAGCACCCGCTGCTGGAGGTGCGAGGGCACCGAGAACTTCGCCATGATCAGCACGAAGACGAAGAGATTGTCGACGCTCAGCGACTTCTCGGTGATGAAGCCGGCGAAGAACTCGCCGGAGGCCTGGGTCTCGCCGAAGACGAGCAGGCCGAGCCCGAAGAGGGCGGCCAGGGCGATCCAGACGACCGTCCAGATTCCGGCTTCCTTGGTCGACACGTCATGGGGCTTGCGCCCGATGAAGAAGTCGACGGCGATGAGGGCGCTGAGACCAAAGATGGTCAGCGCCCAGAGGGTCCATGAAACGTCCACTGCGCCTCCGGCAGTTCGCTACGGCTACTGATCAGCGTCGTCGCTGCCGGAGGTCTCTTCCACCGGGGCGCGCGGGCTGCGCGCCTGGCCGGCGCCCCGGGACCGGTCACAGTCCGTACTGACGGGAACGCCGCGATCGGGAGTACTCCCCTCCGCCCAAAGAACAGTACAGGAATTACCAAGGAAAGGTAAAGAGAAAGCTAAAGAAGGATCAAACCCCCAGGTCAGGAGCTAGGCGGAGGGTGGTGACGGAACAGGGCGGAGCAGGTCAGCGGGGTCCGTCGCGGCGGGCCGCCGCCACCTGGTCGAGCACCAGATCCAGGACGCGGCTGCCCGGGGGCGTCGTCAGCGGCTCGTACGTCCAGGCGTGGCCCACCCAGGGGTCGGCCAGATGGTCGTCGGCGACCGGGGTGATCCGGAGCAGCGACCGCCACAGCGGATCGAGCACCGGCCCGAACGCGGAGGCGTCCTCCCGGTCCGCGACCATCAGCAGATGCACGCCGACGGACGGCCCCTCGTCCGCGAGGTAGCGCAGCTGGTTGACGGCCCGGTCGTCGAAGCCGTGCGGGAAGTCGTTGACGATCAGCAGCTGCTCGGCCGGGTCCAGATCGGGCGGCAGCGAGTCCGCGGCGCCCGCCCTGACCGCCATCTGCACCAGGTCGACCCGCCGGGTGAGCTGCGCGAGGACCGAGGACACTCCCCCGGCACCGGACGCGGGCGGTCCCGCGAGCACCCCCGACCGGACCAGCGGGGCGAGCGCGGCAGAGGCGGAGCCGGCCGGGTCGATGACATGGACCGCGAACTCGCCCGCGGGGTAGACGGCGAGCAGCCGGGCGGCGTGCAGCACCGCGCTCTCCATGGCCAGCCGGTGCAACTGGTCGCCGTCCGCCAGGGCCGCGGCCTCAGAGGCGGTGCGCCCGCTGTCGATCCAGATCCCGCGCTCCAGCGGCAGCCGTACGAGCAGCGGGATGCGGATGGCGGCGCTCTCCGGCAGGTGCAGGTCGCCTATCCGCAGCGCCATCGGGATCTCCATCGGCACCCGGTAGGCGTGCCAGACGGGGTTGTCCCAGCCCGCGTAGGGGGCGGGCAGCGCGGGTTCCACCACGGCGGACTCCGCGGCCAGCTGGGCGAGGTCGCGGTCCAGCGCCTCGCGGGCCCGGCCGGTCAGCTCGTCGCGCTTGGCGCGGGCCTGCTCACGGGCGAGGTCGCCCGCGCCGCCGATCCGGCCGCGCGGGTCCGACAGGGTCCGCTCCAGCTCCTGGTCCATCCGGGAGTCCGCGAAGTCGACCGCGCTGCGGTAGGCGGCGGTGGCCCTGGCCAGGTCCTCGAACATCCCCCAGATCTGGTTGTAGAGGCGCTCGTCCATGGACCAGCCGGTCGCGTCCCCGGCGACGGGCTGCGCCGGCTGTCCGGGCCCGGCGGGCGGCGCGGCGGGCGGGGGCGGCGGGGGCGCGGCGGACCGGCGGCGCGGGTGCGCGTAGTCGATGGGGCCGGACGGGACGGCGGCCGGGGCCTCTGGCTGCCGGGCGGCCGGCGGCCCGACGGGGGGCTGTCCCGCCGGGGGCTGTCCGCCGCCCTGGGCGGGTGCCGGTCGCGCCGGGTGGCGGACCCGGTCGCCCTCCGGGGTACGGGGCGGCGGCGGTGACACGGAGCGGGCCAGGCCGCGGGCGACGGCCTCCTGGATCGACCCGGCCAGTTCGGCGGCCCGGTCCACGCCCTGGTCGGCGAGCATCGCGGCGAGACCGCCCGCATAGCCCTGGCCGACCGCGCGGACCTTCCAGGCGCCCTGTCTGCGGTAGAGCTCCAGGGCGGCGACCGCGGACTCGCTGTCCAGGCCGGTCAGGGTGAAGGTGGCGATCTCCGTGCCTTCGAGCCCGGTGACGGCGACGAAGGGCGCGGCCACGGCTCCGAACCGGGACGGGCCGCCCGCCGCCAGCGGCAGGGCGAGCAGCACGGTGACCCGGTGCACCCCTTCGGGCAGGGCGTCGAGGTCGACGGCGAGCCGGTGGTCCGCCGCCGCCTGCCTGGAGACCTCAAGCCCCGGCAGCTGCGGCGAGCCGGGGTGGGCGATCCGCTCCACGCCGTGCACGGTGCCGTCCTCGTCCCCGAGGGTGGCACCGGCGACGACCGGCGCCCCCGCCGAAATCCGGATCTCCAGACGGGTCTGGGGCAAGACGTGGTTCTGCCCCCGGACCAGCTCGGCCGTCATTGCCCTGTCCCCTCGACGAGTTGCCGCCGCGAAGCACGGTGCCGCGGTGGTCGTGATGCCCTGGTGGTGATGCGGTGCAGCTCCCGGCGGCCGATGCCTCCGGGAGCTGCGCGTTACCGATACGGACCGGGTGGGTCCGGCTCCGCCTACAGGTGCGGCAGGATCGCCGGCATGAGGTCCTGGAAGGTGCGGCCGTTGGCGGGGGTGCCGATGGCGGTCATCTGCCATCCGTTACCCGAGCGGTGCACCTTCGCCATGATCTGGGCGGTGTACTGCCCGCCGCCGTCCAGGGTGTAGCGGGCGAGCTCCTGGCCGTTGGTCTCGTCGACGATGCGGCAGAAGGCGTTCTGCACCTCCTGGAACGTCTGGCCGGTGAAGGAGTTCACCGTGAAGACGATCTGGTCGATGTGGACCGGCACCCGCTGGAGGTCGACCAGGATCGCCTCGTCGTCGCCGCCGGAACCGGCGCCGCCGACCAGGTTGTCCCCGGTGTGCTTGACCGAGCCGTCGTCGCTGACGAGGTGCCGGAAGAAGACGACGTCGACCGGCTGCTTGTCGGCGAACAGGACCGCCGAGGCGTCCAGGTCGATCTCCCGGGTGCGCGAACCGAACAGGCCGCGGCGCGGCGCCGCCTGCCAGCCGAGCCCCATCCGTACCGCGGTCAGGGTCCCCCCGTCGCTCTTCTGCAGGCTGATGGCCTGGCCCTTGGTCATATTGACCGTCACGCGCTGTCCCCTCTCCGCTTCCCCGCAAACCGTCCTTGCGCGGTTTCCAGCACCCTACGCATTCGCTCCACCGGCGCATCGGGTCCGGGCCGTTTTGTGTCGTTCCTGCAACACACCCCCGCGGCGCGGGGTCAGGCCAGACCCGCCTCCCGCATCTGGCGCAACTCCTTCTTCAACTCCCCCACCTCGTCGCGCAGTCGGGCGGCCACCTCGAACTGCAGATCCGCGGCGGCCGCGCGCATCCGGTCGGTCATCTCCTCGATGATCCCGGCGAGCTCGGTGGCCGGGCGGTCGGTGACCGCCGCCCCGTCCCCCTTGGTCTTCGCGGAGCCGGTCTTGATGCCCAGCGTGGGCACGGGCGCCTTGGTGCCCTTCGTCTGGCGGTAGCCGGTGCCGAGCAGCTGCTCGGTGTCGACCTCCTCGCGGGCGATGGAGGCGACGATGTCGTTGATCTTCTTGCGCAGCGGCTGCGGGTCGACTCCCCGCTCGGTGTTGTAGGCGATCTGCTTCTCGCGGCGCCGGTTGGTCTCGTCGATCGCCTGCGCCATCGCCGGGGTGATCTTGTCCGCGTACATATGGACCTGGCCCGACACGTTACGAGCGGCACGGCCGATGGTCTGGATCAGCGAGGTGCCAGAGCGCAGGAAGCCCTGTTTGTCGGCGTCGAGGATCGCCACGAGCGACACCTCCGGCAGGTCGAGGCCCTCACGCAGCAGGTTGATGCCGACCAGGACGTCGTACTCGCCCGAGCGCAGCTCGCGCAGCAGCTCGATGCGGCGCAGGGTGTCGACGTCGCTGTGCAGATAGCGGACCTGGATGCCCAGCTCCAGGAAGTAGTCGGTGAGGTCCTCCGACATCTTCTTGGTCAGGGTGGTGACCAGGACCCGCTCGTCGTTCTCGGTGCGCTTGCGGATCTCGTGCACCAGGTCGTCGATCTGGCCCTCCGTGGGCTTGACGACGATCTCCGGGTCGACGAGACCGGTGGGCCGGATGATCTGCTCCACGAAGCCGTCGCCCCGGGAGAGCTCGTACTTGCCGGGGGTGGCGGAGAGGTAGACCGTCTGGTTGATCCGTCCGAGGAACTCCTCCCACTTCAGCGGGCGGTTGTCCAGGGCGGACGGCAGCCGGAAGCCGTGGTCGACGAGGGTCCGCTTGCGGGAGGCGTCGCCCTCGTACATCGCGCCGATCTGCGGCACGGTGACGTGCGATTCGTCGAGGACGAGCAGGAAGTCCTCGGGGAAGTAGTCCAGGAGGGTGTTGGGCGCGGTGCCGGGGGTGCGGCCGTCGAAGTGCATCGAGTAGTTCTCAACACCCGAGCAGGTGCCGATCTGGCGGAGCATCTCGATGTCGTACGTGGTGCGCATCCGCAGCCGCTGGGCCTCCAGCATCTTGCCCTGCTTCTCCAGCTCGGCCAGCCGCTGCTCCAGCTCCTTCTCGATCCCGCCGACGGCCTTCTCCAGGCGCTCAGGACCCGCCACGTAGTGGCTGGCGGGGAAGACGTGCAGGGACTCGTCCTCGCTGATGACCTCGCCGGTGAGCGGGTGGAGGGTGGAGAGCGCCTCGATCTCGTCACCGAACATCTCGATGCGGACGGCGAGCTCCTCGTAGACCGGGAAGATCTCGATGGTGTCGCCCCGCACCCGGAAACTGCCCCGGGTGAACGCCAGGTCGTTGCGGCTGTACTGGATCTCGACGAAGCGGCGCAGCAGCTGGTCGCGGTCGATCTCGTCGCCCACCTTGAGCTGGACCATCCGGTCCACGTACTCCTGCGGTGTGCCGAGGCCGTAGATGCAGGAGACGGAGGCGACCACGACGACGTCACGCCGGGTGAGCAGGGAGTTCGTCGCGGAGTGGCGCAGCCGCTCGACCTCCTCGTTGATGGAGGAGTCCTTCTCGATGTAGGTGTCCGACTGCGGGACGTACGCCTCGGGCTGGTAGTAGTCGTAGTACGAGACGAAGTACTCGACGGCGTTGTTGGGCAGGAGCTCGCGGAATTCGTTGGCGAGCTGGGCCGCGAGGGTCTTGTTCGGCGCCATCACCAGGGTGGGGCGCTGGAGCTTCTCGATCATCCAGGCGGTGGTCGCCGACTTTCCGGTGCCGGTCGCGCCGAGCAGCACGACGTCCTTCTCACCTGCCCTGACGCGCCGCTCCAGCTCGGCGATGGCCGTCGGCTGGTCGCCGCTGGGCTGGTAGGGACTGACGACCTCGAAAGGCGCCACCGAACGTTCGATCTTCGAAACGGGCCGCATGCAACCACCGTACGACCCCCCACTGACAACGGGGCGGGTCAGCGGTCGTGGTGCTCCACGGGGTCGCGCCGCTGCGAGTGGAAGGACGCCGGGTCGGCGTGCGTGCCGAACCGGGGCACCTGGCGCTGGGCGGGGATGCCGAGGGCCCGTCCGGCGGCGGCGTCCTCCCAGTCCGGGGTGCCCATCACCACCAGCGGGTCGAACATCACGACGACCCCGGCGACCAGCAGGAAGCAGGCCGGGCCGATCAGCATCGGCACGAGGAGGCCGGTCGGGGTGTCGCCCCCGGCGGTGCCGGTGAGGGCGGCGGCGTGCAGGTGGACCCGGAGCGCCGCCATGCCCGTGTAGTGCATTCCGCCGACGGCGACGCCCATGACGACGGCGGCGCCGAGGCTGGGCAGGAAGCCGTGGATCGAGACGGCGGCCCAGAGCGCGGCGGTCGAGGCCGACACGGCGATGACCACGGAGAGCGTCACGGTGACCGTGTCGTACTCGAACTGCCCATCAAGCCGCATCCCGGCCATGCCGAGGTAATGCATGGTGGCCACGCCGAGCCCGGTGATCGTGCCGCCCGTCACCAGTGCCATCGGGGTGGCGCCCCGGTACCCGACCAGGAAGATCCCGACACCGACCATGACGATCGCGACGGCGAGGCTGGCGAAGGTGATCGCCTTGTCGTAGCCGATCGGCACCTCCTCGACGGAGAAACCCATCATCGCTATGAAGTGCATCGTCCAGATTCCGGAGCCTATGGAAGTCGCGCCGAGGGCCAGCCAGCCGGCCTTGAAGGAACGTTCCGTGCGCAGTGACCGGGTGGTGCAGCGCAGACCGAGTGCCGCGCCGAGGCAGGCCATGAGGAAAGCCGCGACGGGGGTCACCGCCCCATAGCTGAAACCGTCGATTGTGCCCTGCATACACACGTCCTTCGCAGAAGCCCGGGTGCGGACGACCCTAGGGCCCGTCCGGCGGATCAGCGCCTAGAAAGGCCCTGGGGCGCGAGGCCCGGCAGACAAACAGAAGAACTGCACTTTATCGACAGGGGCACCGGCCCATGACGCGGTCCCCGGGGGCCGTTCACATGGTGGCCACCCTTCGACTCTCCTCCGTTCGGCGGCGGCTGCGACGCTCCAGCCGTCCGCAACTCCGACGCTCCGTACCCCACGCAAGGAGTCCACGTGCACGCAGGCACCGCTACCGCTACCGCCTCCGTCGCTGCCGCCGCCCTGCTGGCCGCCGGCACGTTCCTGCTGTCGAACACAAGCGCCCCCGACCCGGACACCACCACGACCGCTGCCACCGCTGCCACCGGGCACGCCGTGCCGGTGACCCGCGCCACCGCCCCGGCCGGCGCCCCGCTCGTCATCTCCCACCGGGGCGCGTCCGCCTACGCCCCCGAGAACACCCTCGCGGCCGTGGACAGGGCCCACGCGCTCGGCTTCGACTGGGTGGAGAACGACATCCAGCTCACCAAGGACGGCGTTCTCGTCGTCATCCACGACACCGGTCTGAAGCGGACCACGGACGCGGAGAAGGTCTTCCCGGACCGTGCCCCGTGGGCGGTCAAGGACTTCACGGCCGCCGAGATCGCCCGGCTGGACGCGGGGAGCTGGTTCGGCGCGCGGTACGCCGGTACCCGGGTGCCCACGCTCCGGCAGTACCTGCAACGCGTCGAGCACAACCACCAGAGCCTGCTCATGGAGATCAAGAGCCCGGAGACCTACCCGGGGATCGAGCGGGCGGCTCTTCAGGTGCTGGGCGAGGAGGGGTGGCTTGACGCCGGTCATGTCCGCGACCGCCTCGTGATCCAGAGCTTCGGCGCGGACAGCGTACGCACGGTGCACAAGCAGCGTCCGGACGTCATCACGGGGCTCCTGGGCACCCCGGCGGTCGCCCGGCTGGCCGCGTACGCCGAGTTCACCGACCGGATCAACCCGGAGTACACCTCGGTCTCGGCCGATTACGTCGCGGCGGTGCACGCGCTGAAGGGACCGCACGGCAAGAGGCTCCAGGTAGACACCTGGACGGTCAACGACGCGGCGGACGCGCTCCGGGTGACCGGCTACGGCGTGGACGGCATCATCACCAACGCGCCGGACGTGGTCCGCGCGGCCACCGGGGCGCGCGAGGCCGTCGGCTGACCGTTCCGGTGCCACTGACGACGGCCGGCCACCGGCCGTTGTCAGTGGGCGGCCGTACCGTGGACGCCATGAACAACAACGGGGTTGTCGAGTGGGCCGTCGTGGAGAGCGACATCGGTCCGCTGCTGCTGGCCGCGACCGGCGCCGGGCTGGTGAGCGTGGTCTTCCACGCGCGTCCGGCGGTACGGGACAGGGCGCTGGACCAGTTGCGGAGCCGGCTCGGCGCGGAGCCGGTCGAAGCACCGGAATCCGCCCGGCTGGCCGAGCCGATACGCCAGTTCGCGGCGTATTTCGCGGGCACCCTGCGGGATTTCTCGCTCGATCTCGACTGGTCGCTGACGGGCGGCTTCAACCGCCAGGTGCTCCGTGAGCTGGCGGCCGGTGTGCCCTACGGCGCCGTCGCCGGTTACGGGGAGCTCGCGGAGCGGGTCGGACAGCCCGGGGCGGCCCAGGCGGTCGGGGCGGCCATGGGGTCCAATCCCCTGCCGGTCGTGGTGCCCTGCCACCGGGTGGTGGAGCGCGACGGCGGGATCGGCGGCTTCGGCGGCGGTCTTGAGACGAAGCGGCAGCTGCTGGCGCTGGAGGGCGTGCTGCCTCAGCCGCTGTTCTGAGCCACCGCGGCACCCGCCCCCTTCGGATCTCGTTTTCGTACCCGCGCAGATCTCATTTTCGTACGCGCGTTCGGGCTGGCACACTGCCTCGGTGACCACCACCCTCGACGTAACCGACACCCCCGGCGGACCCGCTCCCACCGGGCGGGTCACCGCGGCCGACCTGCCAAGACTCCGGCGCAGGACGACCGCCGTGCTGATCGCCGGCCAGATACTCGGCGGCCTCGGCGTGCCCGTCGGCATCGCCCTGGCCCCCGTGCTGGCGACGCAGGTCAGCGGCTCGGAGGCGCTGTCGGGCCTCGCGCCCACCGCCTCTGTGACCGGCACGGCCCTGCTGTCGCTGCCGCTGGCCGCGCTGATGACCTCACGCGGCCGCCGCCCCGGTCTCGTACTCGCGTATCTGATCGGGGCGCTCGGAGCCGGTCTGGTGGTGCTGGCCACCCTGGTGGAGAGCTTCCCGCTGCTGCTCCTCGGCATGGCCGCGTTCGGCGCGGGCTCCTCCGCCAATCTCCAGGCGCGGTTCGCCGCGGCGGATCTGGCCGAGCCCGAACGGCGCGGCCGGGCGATCTCGACCGTCATCTGGGCCACCACCATCGGCTCGGTCGCGGGGCCCAACATCGCGGCTCCGGCGGGCCGGGTCTTCCGCGGCACCGCCGTGTCGGAGACCGCCGGCCCCTTCGTCTGGGCGGCCGGCATCTTCCTCCTCGCCGCCCTGGTGATCGCGGTCCTGCTGCGGCCCGACCCGCTGCTCACGGCACGCGCGCTGGACCCCCAGGAGAGCAGATCGGCCGGGAACCGTTCGCTGCGCGCGGGCGTCGCGGCCGTCCGGGCGTCACCGATGGCCCGGCTGGCCCTGGTGACCGTCGCCGTCTCGCACACCGCGATGGTCTCGATCATGGTGATGACCCCGGTCGACCTCGGCCACCACGGCGCGGACCTCCAACTGGTCGGCCTGGTGATCAGCGGTCACATCGCGGGGATGTACGCGTTCTCGCCGGTGATGGGCTGGCTGTCGGACCGCTTCGGGCGGCTCGCCGTCATCGGCCTGGCCGTCGGGCTGCTCTCCCTGGCCGCGCTGCTGGCGGGCACCGCGGGCGCCGCTCACGGCAGGACCGCGGCCGGTCTCTTCGTGCTCGGGCTCGGCTGGTCCGCGGGGCTGGTCGCCGGATCCGCGCTGCTCACCGACTCCGTGCCGCAGCCCGCCCGCGCCGCCGTGCAGGGCCTCTCCGACCTGACCATGAACGCCTCCGCGGGCATCGGCGGCGCGGTCGCCGGGGTCATCGTCTCCCGGGCGAGCTACGGCTGGCTGAACCTCACCGGCGCCTGCCTGCTGCTGCCGATGGCCGCACTGGCACTGCGCCGGTCGCTCACCCGTCCCGCCGGGGCCTGACCCCACCGCCCGAACCCGGGAGCTCCTCAGGGCTTCAGAGGCTTCAGAGCCTTCAGAGGCTGATGTGGTACGCCTTGCGCAGCGTCTCGTGCACGGTCCACGTCGTACGGTCGCCCTCGCGCAGCACGCAGGCGTCGCCCGGTCCGAGCTCCAGGGTCGCGCCGCCCTCGACCGCCATGGTCGCGCGCCCGCTGACCACCACGAACAGCTCGTTGGCCTCGGTGTCCGTCACCACGCCCGGCGTGATCTGCCAGATCCCGCGCAGCTGCTTGCCGTCGGCCGACTCCCACAGCACCTTGCCGGTGACCTGCGGGTCTCCCGACACGATCTGCTCTGGATCGAGCGGTTCCGGTTCGAGCACGGCGTCGGGGATGTGCACGGAGAACGAGGCGGGAGCTTGATCAATCGTGGTCATGGGCGGTCACTCTAGCGACCGCCCATGAGCGTCCCGTGCGACCCCCTACCCCTGCGGACCGGCGGCGGGGTCGACCACGGCCAGCCACGCGTCGGCGATCAGCCGGTGACCGAGCGGGGTCGGGTGGACGCCGTCCCGGGCGAGCTCGGCCGGCTGCCGGTCCCGTACCGCGCGGCCCATGACCTGGTCGGCGCGGACTACTTGGGCCCCGTTGTTCGCGGCCGCCCGCAGCACGGCGTCGGTGCGGGGAGTCAGGTCCGCGAACCAGCTCTCCTGGTCCGGGCCGACCGGGACCAGGAACGGGGTGATGACGACCAGCCGCGCGGGCAGCCGGCGCGCAGTGTCCGCGAGCAGGCCGTCGAGGCAGGTCTCGAACGCGTCGACCGGGCTGGCCAGCCCGCTGTCGTAGTGCCGCCAGGTGTCGTTGATGCCGATCTTGACGGTGACCACGGTGGGCCGGTGTCCGATGACATCGGTGGCCCAGCGGGTTTCGAGGTCGTAGACGCGATTGCCGTTGATCCCCCTGTTGATGACCCGGGGACCGGGGCCGGGTCCTTCGGCGGCCCGGTCGCGCAGGGTCCGCGCGATCTCGTGGACGTAACCCGCACCGAGCGACGCGGAGTCCGCGCGGTCGCGTCCCGCGTCGGTGATGGAGTCTCCGATGAACAGGAGCGTGTCGTCGTGTCTGATGCGCATGTCTGCCGTTCTGACATCGGGGGCGCCGAAACGCCCCTCATGGCCTTCGGGGTTCAGTCGACTATCTTCGGCCGCACGCCGTCCGGCAAGGTGAATCCCCTCAGTACGGCCGCCTCCCGCGCCAGCACTCCGGGGTCGTCGCCGGGCACGAACTCCAGGAGCGCCTCGACGCCCCGGCCCGCCAGCAGGCCGAGTGCGGCCCCCCACAGCTGCGAACGGTCGGCCAGCGGCAGCCGGTTGTTGCCGGGCCACCACGAGAAGGCGTGCACGGCGCAGACCCGGCCGGCCAGTTCGGCGAGCCCCGCCAGTGCCTCCTCGTCCGGGGTGTCGAGCGGCGGCTGCCAGTACGTGCGGACGTTCTCCGCGCCCACCTCGTCCAGCAGCCGGACGGTCGAGGGGACGGTGTCGGTGAGCGTTCCCCCGTGGAACTCGGTCGCGACCAGCAGTCCGTGGCCGGCGGCGATCCGCGCCGCCTCCCGCAGACAGCGCACGGTCTCCCGCCGCTCCCCGGGCGACGCGGACCGCGATCCGGCCGCTCCCGCCCACACCCGTATCCGGTCCGCCCCGAGCAGCACCGCGGCGCGGGCGACGGCGGGGAAGTCCGCCAGCTCCCCCGGGGTGGCGCGGAAGTACGAGCCGTACGAGCAACAGGTCATGCCGTAGCGGTCGGTGGCCTCGCGGACCTCGCGGACGGTGCCGGGCTCCGCGGCGGGCGCGTGCACGTCGGCCCCCCATTCGATCACCTCCAGGCCCGCGCCGGCGGCGCGGCGGGCGACCTCGGCGGCGGGCAGCCGGCGGAACGTGACCGAGCAGAGCCCCGGCCTGATTCCGCCCACCGCGTTCCGGCTGCTCTCGTCGGTCATGGCACTGCCTTCCAGCGGTGGGCGTTCGGATGTTCTTCACGGGGTCCGCCCGGACGGGGCGGGCGGACCGGGCCTGTTGGGCGGTTCCCCGTCACCGCGGTCGCTCAGGCGGCGTTCGGGCCGACGTCGGCGGCCGTGAGCGGGTGCCGGAGCGCGGGCGCCGTCGCGTACTCGTCGGCGCCGATGTCCCGTACGCTGCCGCGCTGGTCGCCGTCGATGTCGTCGGCGACAGCCGCGCCGCTCAGGGTGGCGGCGCCGATCGCCGGGCTGCCCGAGGACAGCCGCAGGACGCCGTCCGCGCCCTGGCTGAGCAGCGGATCGGCCCGGGTGAAGCCCCCGGCGGGGATGTTGCCGTCCTCGGCCGCGCCCCACAGCAGGTTGCTCTGCCAGGTGAAGCCGGTGGTGGCCCCCATCGCGACGAGGCTGCCCGTGTCACCGACCAGCAGGTTGTCGGCCAGGGTCACGTTCGTCGGCTCGAACGCCCGGGTCTCGCCGGAGAGCGAGCCGGTGTTGTTGATCAGTGTGTTGTGCACGATCACCGCACGGTCGCAGGCGTCGTTGCCCGTCCGCTGTTCCGGTGTCTCGCCGGAGTTGTGGTCACGGGTGGTGCCGCTGCCGACCACCAGGGCCCGGCCGGACAGCCCGCTCAGGTAGTTGTTGACGATCCTGTGGTCGTTGCCGTAGACGCGCACCCCGTCGATGCCGCCGACGAGGTAATTACCCTCCACCACGGAACCGTTGCCGTGGCGCAGCACGATGCCGCCGCGGCTGTCGCGGATGGTGTTGTACCGGATGGTGTTCTTCGAGGACTTCACCGAGATGGCCTCGGGGTCGCCGTCGCAGCGCTCGAAAAGGTTGTACTCCACGACCGCGTTGGCCTCCGACAGGGCCCGGCCGCTGACGCCGAGGCGGATGGGCTCGCCCCCGTTGGCGCCGGTGAAGCTGTGGTCGGAGAAGTGGTTGCGGAAGATGTGCAGGTTCTGGGCCATGGCGGTCTTACCCGTGCCGTCGACGACGATGAAGATGCCCGCGGTCGTCTTGTCGTGGAAGTGGTTCCGGTCGATCTTCGAGTCGTCCGCCCGCACGACGAGCCAGTACGGGTCGCCGGAGTCCGCGAGCTGGAAGTCGTTGCGGGTCAGCCGGATCGCCGAGCAGTCGGCCGGGAGCTCCATCGTGGTGCTCTGCCGGAAGGAGAAGCCGCTGATGGTGATGTTGCTCGAACCGCTGAGCACGAAGCCGCGCTCGCCGCGCAGCACGGCGCCGCCGCGGGTCCTGGAGACGATGGTGATCTGCGCGGCGGCGGTGCCGTGCTTGCCGGAGATGTTGATCGAGCCGCCCGACGGGACCGTGTAGGTGCCGTCGGCGACGACGATCCGGTCACCGGGCGCCGCGCCGTTGATGGCGCTCTGCAGTGCGGCCAGGGAGGAGACCGGGATGTCGGCCGCGGACGCGGTGCCCGACAGCGCGGTGGTGAGGGGTACGGCTGAGAGTGCGGCCACGGCGGTACTTCTGAGGAACGTGCGGCGTTGCATGGTGCCTCCTGCGTGGATGCGGACGGATTCGTTCAGCAGGCGTGCGGGCCGCACGCCTGCCCGGGTCATCAGCCGGCGTTCGGGCCCACGTCGGCCGGGGTCAGGGGGGCGCGCCCGCAGGCGCGGCGGGAGTACTGGTCGGCGCCCGCGTCCCGGTTCCGGCCGCGCGGCTGACCGTCGATGTCGTGGGTGACGGGCGGCCACCGCAGCGTGCCCGCGCCGATCGCCGGGCTGTCGGCGGCCGGCCGCGCGATGCCGTACGGGTCCGGCACCAGGCGGGGGTCGACGCGGGTACCGCCACCGGCCGGGATGTTGCCGTCGGCGGCGGCGCCCCACAGAAGGTTGCCCGACCAGGTGAAGCGCACGGTGTCCGCCATCTCGACGAGCCGACCGGTCTCCGCGACGAGCAGGTTGTCCGCGACGGTGACGTCCCGCGGCTCGTGCGGGCGCTGGCTCTCGCCGGAGAGCGTGCCGTTGTTGCCGACCAGGGTGTTGTACGCGATGAGGACGCGGTCCGGGGCGTCGTTGCCGCGGCGGGTGTCGGGCGACTCGCCGGGCAGGTGGTCGCGCTCGGAGCCGCTGCCGATGACGAGGGCGCGGCCCGACAGGCCGGCCAGGTAGTTGTTGACGATCACGTGGTCGTTGCCGTAGATCCGTACCCCTTCCTGGCCGTCGACGAGGTGGTTGGCCTCCACCCGGTTGCGGTTGCCGTGCCGCAGGACGATGCCGCCCAGGCTGTCGCGAATGGTGTTGTACCGGATGGTGTTGTCCGAGCTCTTCACCGAGATCGCCTCGGGGTCCCCGTTCGCGCGCTCGAACAGGTTGTACTCCACGACCGCGTGGGCGCCGGACAGGGCCCGGGGGCTGACGCCGAGCCGGATCGGTTCGCCGCCGTTGGAGCCGGCGAAGGTGTGGTCGGAGAAGTAGTTGCGGTACACGTGGACGCGCTGGGCCATCTCCTCGGTGCCCGCGCCCTCGATGCCGAGGTAGATGCCGAGGGTGCTCTTGCCGTGGAAGTGGTTGTGGTCGACCGTGCTGTCGTCGGCGCGCACCATCACCCAGTGCAGCCCCTCGATGTCGGCCAGTTGGAGGTCGTTGCGGGTGAGCCTGATGTGCGAGCAGTCCGGGGGGACGTCCAGGGTGCTGCTCTGTCGGAACGAGAAGCCGCTGATGGTGATGTGGTGGGACGCCTCCAGCACGAAGCTGTGCTCGCCCTCCAGGACGACCCCGCCGCGGGTCTGCGCGGCGATGGTCACGGGTGCGCGCGGGGTGCCGCGCCTGTTCCGGATGATGAGGGGGCTGTCCGGCGGGACGGTGTACGTCCCGTCGGCCACGACGATCCGGGTTCCGGGGCGGGCCCGGTCGATCGCCGCCCTGAGCTCGTCCAGGGTGCGGACGGTCGCCCCGGCCGGCGCGGCGCTCGCGGTCGGTGTTCCGCCGACGGGGGCGGCGGCCAGTGCCACCCCTGCCGCTGTGCTCATGAGGAACGCGCGGCGTTGCATGGTGCCTCCGTGAGTGAGGAAGTGAGGGTGTCGTGGACCGGGGTCCGGGTCTCAGCCTTCGGCCGGTGTGTCCAGGAACAGTTCGATGACGGGGACGGGGGTGTCGGGGCGGCGCACCGGGATCTGGAGCGTGAGCGTTCCGGCGGGCTGCCCGCCCATCTCGGTGTTGACGGCGGGCCGGTCCGGGTCGATGTGGACCGGGATGATCTCGGACGCGTCGTTCAGCAGCTGGGCGTACCGCACCCGGCCGGCGAGCCCCGGCAGGTGCAGATGGCGCGGGGGCCAGGCGAACAGGTGGACGTAGAGCCGGTCGCCGCGCTGGGTGTACCGGCAATCGGCGGGAGCGGTGTACGGGGACGGGCCGCAGCCGCGGACCGACCGCTCGTGCAGCCGCGTCCACCGGCCGATCTCGCCGAGGATCGCCGAGTCGCGCGGGTCGAGGTCGCCGCGGCCGTTGGGGCCCACGTTGAGCAGCAGGTTGCCGCCCTTGGACACCCCGTCGACGAGCATCCGGATCAGCAGGTCGGCGCTCTTGTGGCCGAGGTTGTCGCGGTCGTAGCCCCAACTGCCGTTGAGCGTCTGGCAGGCCTCCCAGAGGACGGGGCGCCCGTCCTCGGTCATCGGGCCCGACGGCTGGTACTGCTCGGGGGTCACGAAGTCCCCGGGGAGCCCGGTCCGGTCGTTGACCAGGACGTGCGGCTGGAGTTCCCGGATCGTCTCCAGGAGCTTCGGTGAGTCCCAGTCGTCGGGCCCCTTGCCGCCCCACCAGGTGCGCCCGGCGTAGGAGAAGTCGAAGAAGAGGTAGTCGACGCGCCCGAACGACGTCAGCAGCTCGCGGACCTGGCCGTGCAGGTAGCGCTGGTAGTCGCGGATGTCCCGGCCGGTGTTCGCGGCCTTGAACTCCTCGTCGTCGCGCTGCGGGTGGGTGCCGTCCACGGGGAAGGAGGGGTGGTGCCAGTCGATCAGCGAGTAGTAGAGGCCGACCTTGAGCCCTTCGGCGCGGCACGCCTCGACGAACGGGCCGACGAGGTCGCGGCCGTGCGGGGTGTTGGTGACCTTGTACTCGGTGAGGGCGCTGTCCCACAGGCAGAAGCCGTCGTGGTGCTTGGTGGTCAGGACGACGTAGCGCATACCGGCCGCCTTGGCGGCCCTGGCCCACTGGACCGGGTCATAGCGGTCGGGGGCGAAGTGGTCGAAGTAGACCTGGTACTGCTCGTCGGTCAGCTTCTCCCGGTTCTTGACCCACTCGTGCCGCGCGGCGAGGGAGTACAGGCCCCAGTGGACGAACATGCCGAACCGGGCGGCGGTGAACCAGTCCGTCTCCGGGGCTCCTGCGGGAGCGGGGGGCGCGGGCGGGGTCATGGGAGTGCTCCTTGCGGGGGGGGGGAACGGGGGTGGTGGCGGAGGGGTTCGCCGGGGTCAGCCCTTCAGCGCGCCGGAGGACAGACCGCTGACGAAGGACCGCTGGAAGAAGAGGAAGACGATCACGGAGGGCAGCAGGGCCAGCAGCGAGGCGGCCATCACCACTCCGGGGGTCACCGCGGGGTCGATCCGCAGGGTGCGCAGCGCCAGCGGGAGCGTGTACGAGGAGGAGTCGGTGGAGACGAGGAGGGGCAGCAGGTACTGGTCCCAGATCATGGTGAAACCGAAGACCCCGATGACGCCGAGCGCGGGCTTGCACATCGGCAGGATGATCTGGGCGAAGATCCGCAGATCGCCGGCGCCGTCGATGCGGGCGGCCTCCTCCAGTTCGCGCGGGACGTCCTTCATGAACTCGGTCATCACCAGGATGGAGAACCCCCAGGCGCCCAGCGGGACGATCATTCCGGCCAGGGTGCCGATGAGGTTGAAGTGGACGACCGGCAGGTCGGAGAGGATCAGGGACAGCGGGAGGGCCAGGATCTCCTCGGGCAGCATCAGCGTCGCCAGGACGGCGACGAGCACCAGCGTCATCCCGGGGAAGACCTTCCTGGCCAGCGCGTACCCGGCCAGGACGGAGACGGCGACCTGTAGCAGCAGTCCGCCGCCGACCACGAAGAACGAGTTCAGCAGGTACCTGAGCACCCCCTGGTCGAAGGCGATCCTGAAGTTGTCCAGGGTGACGCCCGACGGAATGACGCTCAGCTGTGTCGGGTCCTTGACGTGTCCGAAGGCGCTGACCAGCAGGGCGAGCAGCGGCCCCGCGAAGACGATCAGGACCAGCAGGTGGACGACGTTCCTCAGGATCCGTCCGCCGGCGCTGCGGCTCTCGGTCAGGCCGAGCGCGGTCTCGGTCTGCTCGCTCATTTGCTTTCCCTCCGCCGCAGCAGTTGGACGACGACGGTCAGGATCAGCGTCGCGACGAACAGCAGGACCGCTCCCGCCGCTCCGACACCGAGCCGGTTCTGTTCGAGGCCGAGCTTGTAGATGAGGGTCATGACGACCTCGGTGGAGCCGTCGGGTCCGCCGTTGGTGAGCAGGAACACCTCGGTGAACACCCGCAGTCCGCGGATCGCGGCGAGGATGAACAGGATCGAGAACACCGAGCGCAGTCCGGGCACGGCCACGTGCCACACCCGCTGCCACCTGGACGCGCCGTCGACCTTCGCGGCCTCGTACAGGCCGCGGTCCACGCTCGTCAGACCGGCGAGGATGATCATCATGTCGTAGGGGGCGCCCCGCCAGATGCCGGTGACCATGATGGAGGCCATCGACGTGTCGGGGTCGTTGATGAACCCGGACGGGCCCATTCCCACCATGCCGAGCAGCGAGTTGAGCATGCCGTCGCCGGTGGGGTGGTACATGATCCGCCACAGTTCGGCGACGACCGCGAGCGGCACCACCACCGGCAGGAACGCCGCGGAGCGCACGAACTTCAGCCGACGGCTCTGCCCCTCCATGAGGAGGGCGAGAGCGAGGCCGAGTGCCATCGAGCCGGCGGTCTGCCCGGCGGCGAGTACGAGCGTGTGCCAGGCGGCCTCGCGGAATCCGTGGGACTGGAGCACCGTGGCGTAGTTCTCTGTGCCGACCCACTTGTTTCCCAGGTAGGGCTGGACCTCCTGGAAGGACATGGTCAGCGCGTTGGCCATGGGGATGAACTTGAAGTACAGGAAGAGGAGCAGCGCGGGAGCGAGGAACAGCCAGGGCGTCCACCACCGGCCCGATCTGCGGCCGCGCCGCAGGAGGCCGGTGGCCCCGCGGCCCTGGCGGCCCGGTTTCCGCGGGGCGGGGCCGGCCGCCGGAGGGGCGGCCGCTTCGGCCTGGTCGAGGCTCATGACGCGGCGATCCCCTGCTCCTTGAGGATCTCGGCGAGCTGCTTGTCGAGCTCACGGAGCTTGGTCCCGGTGTCGAGACCGCAGTCCGCCATGAGCGCGTTCACGGTGTCCGCCGTCGCCTGCCGCACCGGGGTCCAGTTCGGGATGGACGGGGCGTACCGCCCGGAGTCCTGGTACGCCTGGGCGTAGGTCTTCCAACGAGGGTCGGGCCGCACCTGGGAGATGTCCACCGTCTTGTTGACGGGAAGCTGCACGGTGTATCCGGTCTCGCCCTCCATCCCCTTCTTCTGGCCCTCCGCGGAGACCGCGTAGTCGGCGAAGGCGTCCTGGCCGGCCCGGTTGGCGGAGCCGGCCATCAGATAGACCGAGCCGCCCTCCGCGAGGACGGTGGCGTCCTTCGGACCCTTGGGCATCGGCACGACCTCGTACTTGTCCTTGCCGAGGGTCTCGTCGAAGCGGGGCAGCAGGTACGGGCCGACGACGAACATGCCGGCCCGGCCGGCCTCGAAGGTCTCGTTCGTCGGCGGGGTGTCCATGGTCACGGCGCCGGGCTGGACGGCCTTGGCCTTGCAGCCCAGGTCGCGGAACCACTGCGTGGCCTCGACCGATGCCTTGGTGGCCGAGGCCGGCTTGTACGTGCCCTTGCCGCTCTCGGTGATGAAGTCGCCGCCCGCGGCCCAGAGGAAGTTGGAGAAGTACCAGGAGGCGTAGCCGCGCTTGGTGGACAGCGGGGCCGCGAGCCCGGCGGTGTTCTTCTTGCCGTCGCCGTCCGGGTCCCGGTCGGTGAACGCCTTGGCCATCGCGGCGAAGTCGTCCCAGTTCTCCGGGACGCCGAGCTTCAGCTTCTGCCGCCAGTCCTTGCGGATGAGCAGCGCGGACGCCTGTGCCGAGTACGGCAGCCCGTACTGCTTGCCGTCCACGCTCTTCCCGGAGTCCAGCCCCTGGCCGATGATCTGCCCGCTGTTCTTGATCTTGTCCAGGTCGATCTCCCGGAGCAGCCCCTGGCTGTGCATGGCTCCGAGCTGGGTGACGTCGTTCATGACGATGTCGGGGAGGTTCTTCTGAGCGGCCCGCTGCTGCAGCTTGGTTTCGAAGTCGTCGAAGATGGCCGTGACCTTGACCTTGTAGCCCGTCTTCTTCTCGAAGGCGGCGGCGAGCTTGAGCGCGCCCTGCTCCCCCGGTCCGCCCGGTGTCGTCCTGGTCCACAGCTCCAGCGGCGCCTTGGAGTCCTGCTTGGCGTCCACTCCCGCAGGCCCGGACGAACAGCTGGTGAGGACCAGTGCCGAGGCGAGGACACCCGCACCGATCCATCGCGATCTCTGCATCACAACTCCTGTTTTCGCCGCATCACAGTCAGCCTGGAAAGCGCTTTCTGGGACGGTAACGGGGCCGGAATCTGCGGTCAATAGTCCGATGAATGCAAAATGTTTCAACGAGTCAGCACCGCCCCCGCCGGACACCTCTCCGAGCACAGCTCCGGCAATCCGGAACGCGCGCGGGCGATAGCACCTCCGAAAATCCCCCTATAACCGCCCCGTTCACCTCAGCACCCGAACTGACTCCCCGCCCCGGGGCGAGTTCGGACCACGACAGCAACCGCCGGGAAACAGGGACTGGACATCCGACCTGCACGCGAGGACATTCCAGTGATCCGATGTATCGTCCCTGCGAGCCATCCGGCCTGGGAACTAAACAGGCCACACCGTTCCACGACATTCAGCCCGCCATTCGCCCACAGATCCGAGCGGGGACCGACGGCCGCCAGGCCGCCGGTCCGGCCCCGGACCGGCCGAGGAGCCAGACCCGACATGAACGAACCGGCCACCGCACCGACAGCCCTGCTGGTCATGGAGGAAGAACGCCGGGCGGACGTCTACCCGCCCGAGGTGCTGGCCGGTATCGGCCGGCTCGCACGCTGGCAGGGACCGCCCCGCACCCGCGAGGAGCTGGCCGCGGACCCCGAGGCCCTGAGGGACGTCGACGTCCTGCTCACCGGCTGGGGGGCGCCCGTCCTCGATACCGCCTTCCTGTCCCTGGCCCCCCGGCTGCGGGCCGTGCTCGTCGCGGCGGGGTCCGTCCGGCACCTGACGACGCCCGCCTTCTGGGAGCGCGGCATCCCGATCGTCTCCGCCGCCGCGGCCAACGCCGTCCCCGTCGCGGAATTCACCCTCGCCCACGTCCTCCTCGGGCTGAAGCAGACCCACCGCATCGCGCGGGAGGTCGCGAACAGCCGCCGGTTCCCGCACAATCCCCAGGTCCCGGGCGCCTGCCGGTCACGGGTGGGCCTGCTGGGGCTCGGCCACATAGGCAGGCTGGTCGCCGCCCACCTGGCCCGGTTCGACGTCGAGGTCCTCGCCACCGATCCCGTCGCCTCCCCGGATGCCGCCCGCCGGGCGGGCGTCCGGCTGGTGCCCGTCGGGGAACTCTTCGCCACCTGCGACGTCGTCAGCCTCCACGCACCGCTCCTGCCCGAGACCCGCGGCACGATCGGGGCGCGGCTGCTGGACTCGATGCGCCCCGGCGCGACGCTGATCAACACCGCGCGGGGCGCGCTGATCGACGAGCCGGCCGCCGCTCAGGTCCTGGGTGCCAGGCCCGATCTCACCGCCGTGCTCGACGTAACGCATCCCGAGCCCCCGGCTCATGACTCGCCACTGTTCACCCTCCCCAACGTCGTCCTGACACCGCACCTCGGCGGCGCCCTGGGTGCCGAACGCCGGCGCCTCGGACAGCTCGTGCTCGACGAACTCGGCCGGTTCACACAGAACCGGCCGCTCCGTCACGCCATCGAACCCGCGCACGCCGCTTCACTGGCCTGACGGCCTGTCGGCCCGATACCGGCGGCCTGACGCAAGGCGGCCATGCTGTACCGAATTCCCGGGACCGGGCAAGCCCGGCAGGCACCCCATTCCACAAGTCCGCAGCCCAGGGACGCCACGACAGCGAAACGTTAGTGAAACGTCAGTGAGACGTAAGCGGGAGGAGCGATAGTTCGGGGCAGGCAGGCGTCCCGGCCCCGTACTGCCGCTCCGCATAATTCTCCGAACAATCTTCCGGCCCGACCACCGCGAGACCGAGGGGCCAGAAGCCAGAAGAACGGGCAAGGGTCCCGGGACCGGGAACGCGTTCGGAAATCATTCCTCGCGGGTATCGGCACCTTCATGCCCGTACGGCAGCAGTGGCAACGGGAATCGCGGACTTCCGCCTTTCTGCCGCAGCGGGACCGGTCCGGAATGAGAAAGCCTTATCCGGCGGGCATTCCCGGCTCCGCGAGCCCGCTCTCGTACGCGATGATGACCAGCTGCGCGCGGTCCCTGGCCCGCAGCTTGGCGAGGAGGCTGCTCACATGTGTCTTCACGGTCGGCAGGCTGATCACCAGACGCTCGCAGATCTCCGCGTTCGACAGCCCGTTCGCGATCAGCACCAGCACCTCCTGCTCCCGCCCGGTGAGTCCGACGAGCCTCGACACCGGCCGGGGGGCCGTGCTGTGGCGCGAGAAGTCCGCGATGAGGCGACGGGTGACGGTCGGCGCGAGGACGCTCTCGCCGGTGGCGATGACCCGGATACCGGCGACCAGTTCGTGCGGTGAGGTGTCCTTCAGCAGGAACCCGCTGGCCCCCGCCTGAAGGGCCGGATAGACGTACGCGTCCATGTCGAACATCGTGAGGGCGAGCACCCGCACACCGGACATCGACGGGTCCGAGCAGATGTGCCGGGTCGCCGCGACGCCGTCCAGGACGGGCATGCGCAGATCCATCAGCACGACGTCCGGCCTGAGTTCCCGGGCCAGTTCCACCGCGGCGGCGCCGTCACCCGCCTCGCCGACCGCTTCCATTCCGGGCGTCGAGTCGATGAGGACCCGGAAGCTCCCGCGCAACAGCGCCTGGTCGTCGGCGATCAGCACCCGGACCACGTCGGTCATCGCGCGTCCCTCGCATACCGCTCGTCGGGGGCTTCGGCCGCGCCGATTTTAGCAGCGGCGCCCCTCCCGGGTGCCTTCCGCGGAAGGCACTCACCCCCCGTCCAGCAGCAACTCGCCGCTTCCCGCGTCCCCGGCCTTCACCGTGGTGCCGTACGGCTCCGCGAGGCGGGCGACGTCGGCGAGGATTTCCTCCGCCTCCGCCGGACCGGCCAGCCGCGGGCGGCCCCGGCGGTGGACCGGTTCGCCGAAGCCCAGGCCCACCGGATGGAGGCGGACGCCGACGAGCGTGCCGTCGTCGAAGGTGAGGACCGGCACCAGCGAACGCCAATAGCGGCGGTGCGGGGCGAACAAGCGGCTTCCGTGGCCGCTGAGTTCGGCGAAGTACCGGCCCGGCGCGACCGTCCCGGGAGCGGCGCCGATGTTCGCGTAGTCCTCGGCGGGAACCCGGTCTGCGAGCTCGATCTGGCTGACGATGTTGCCCAGGCTGTAGAAGATCGGCCTGCCCCGGTAGAGCTCGATGCCCCGCAGGAAGTGCGGGCCGTGCCCCACCACGGCGTCGGCCCCCTCGTCCACCATCCGGTGGGCGAACGCGCGCAGGAACTCCCCCGGTTCCTCCGGTGTCGGCCCCGGCTCGTGGGAATGCACGCTCACCAGGACGACGTCCGCCCGGCCGCGGGCCTCGGCCACCCAGCGGGCGATCTCGTCCAGGTCGGTCCGGTCGCACACGGTCGTCAGCCCCGGCTCCTCCGCCACCTGGAAGCGCGCGCCGTACAGCGTCAGCCGCTCGGGAGAGGGGAGGGCGGGATCGATGCCGAGCAGGGTCCGTGCCTCGGCCCGCCGGGCCCGCAGCCCGGTCCGCGCGTCGATCTCCCGCAGCACCTCCATCTGGGCGCCGGTCACCGCCAGGGTGGCGCCGTGCCGCAGCGGGTTCAGTCCGGGGCGGCCCGGCAGTTCGGGCGAGGGCGCGGCCGCTTCCTGTCCGGGCAGGAAGGTCGAGCTGCACGCGATGAGGGCCAGGCCGCCGCCGGGCCGGTCCACGTAACGGGGCCGTCGGGCGGCGGGCAGATCGGTGCCGATCCCGGCGTAGGCGATCCGCCGCGCGTCCAGGAGGTCCAGAGTGCCGAGCACGCCGTCGACGCCCATGTCCAGGGCGTGGTTGTTGGCGCAGCCGAGCACGGAGAAACCCGCCTCGGTGATCTCGTCGAGCACACCGGCGTCCGCGATCAGGCCGCCGCCGCCCGCCGCGTTGTGCACGGGGTGGCCCCGGCCGTCGCTGGGCACCACCTCCAGGTTCGTGAAGGCGAAGTCCGCGCCGCGCAGGAGTCCGCGCAACCGCTCGGCCGCCGGGTCCGACGTGATCAACGCGCCCCTGGTGGCCATGCAGTCACCGGAGAGTGCCACGGTCAGCGTGGTCATCGCCGCGCCTCCCGCACCGCGCGGACGAGCGTTCCACCCGGATCGCCGCCCGTCATGTCGAGGCGCTTTCCGTCGACCATGACGGTCGGGGTCAGCGAGACCCTGCGGGAGGCGGCTGCCTCCGAGACGTACTTCACCCAGGGCCTGTGGGTGGCGTCGCGGACGCAGCGGGTGAAGGCGTCGCCCTTGATGCCCACGTCCTCCGCCGTACTGATCAGCTGTTCGTCGCTGAGTCCCGGCCCCCGCTCGGGCGGCTGCTTCTCGAAGAGCGCGGAGGAGTACTCCTCGAACCTTCCCCGGTCGGCGGCGCAGGCCGCCGCGGAGGCGGCACGGGTCGAGTAGCCGCCGGGGCTGCTGTAGTCGTCCAGGAAGGCGACGGGGTGGTAGACGAGCCGCACGCCCCGACCGGCCTTCAGCCCCTTCAGGTCGGCGGCGATCGCCCGTTCCGTGTTGCGGCATTCGGGACAGAGGTAGTCGAGGTAGAGGTCGACACGGACCGCGCCGCCGGATACCGCGAGACCCGCCTTGTCGGCCGTCGCACCGGCGGGCGCGCGGTCCGGGGCCTTTCCGGGATCGGAGTTGTTCGTCCGGACCAGTCCCGCGCCGACCACCGCGGCGGCGGCGATGACGACCGTGGCCACGGTCGATATGAGGAGGGTGCGCCGGCGGCGGTGCCGTCTTGTCACCATGTCCCGTACCGAGGTGTCCGTGGGCTGCGTCGGGGGCATGCCTATTCCTCCTTCGTGTCCAGGACCCAGCGGTCCAGGGCGTAGCGGGTCCGCGGATTCCGGATCAGCAGGGCGGCCGCCCCGAGCAGGACCAGGTCGCGTGCGATGTCGATGGCGTATCCGCGCTCCGCGCCGCTCGTGAGGGTGCCGCCGCCGCCGAAGCAGCCGCAGTCGATCGACATCCCCCTGGCCCACACCGAGACGATGGCCGCGACGTACACGGCCAGCAGGACGGCCGTGACGACTGCCGCCACCCGCGTGGCCAGTCCGGCCACCAGGAGCAGCGCGACCGCGATCTCGGCGAACGGCAGCGCGCCGCCGATGAGTTCGGCGAGATCGTCCGGCACGATGCGGTAGACCGCGACCGAGCGCCCCGCGTCGTTCAGGTCCCGGATCTTCACCAGGCCCGCGTAGCCGAGGACCACCGCCAGGACGATGCGGGCCGCGGTGGGGGCCCATGTCTTCGTGATCCGCGCCGTCCCGGTCATGTGGTGCGGGAGAACCGGTAGGTGGCCACGCCGAGCGCGAGGGCCACGATCGCGACGAGCAGCCCCGCCTCCGCGACGACGGGTGGGTGCCAGTCCCCGATCAGCAGCCGCGTCTGCTCCGAGCTGAGCACGTCCGGGCCGGGCAGGGTCCGGCGTACGGCGTCGACTCCGTAGGTGAGGGGGTTCAGTTTGACGACGATGGCGAGCCAGCCCGGCAGGCCGTTCGGCGGGAACATCGCGCCCGAGAAGAACATGAGGGGCATCAGGCTGAGGTTCACCACGACCTGGAACGTGTCGACCTGCCGGATCGTCACCGCGGCGAGCAGCCCGAGCGAGGTGAACAGCAGGGAGACCAGCAGGATTTCCAGCAGGACGAGCAACAGCGCCGGGGTGTACCGGATGTCTGCGATGCCTCCGACGGACAGGACCAGCAGTCCGTAGAGGGCGCCCGTGGTCGCTCCGCCGAGCGCGAGGCCCAGCACGATGCTCGACCTCGGGAACGGTGCGACGAGCATCTGCCGCAGCACTCCGAGCCGGCGGTCCCACACGAGCGAGATGCCCACCGCGATCGCGGGTGCCTGCACGGACATGACCAGCACGCCGGGGAACAGGAAGGCCCGGTAGTCGTTCAGCTGGGCCTTGCCGAGGTTCCCGGAGGCCGCGTCGAGGCCGGTTCCGAGGACGACGAGGAAGAGCAGGGGTGTCACGAGTCCCATGGCGAGGCGTACCGGGTTGTGCTTCAGCCGGATCATCTCGCGCCGCCAGAGCAGTGCGTACGGGCGCAGCGCGTGCCGGGGCCCGGAACCGGGCGGCGGGCCCTCGGCGGCGGCGGTGGCCGCGTAGCCGCCGGGGGCTTCCCGGACGGTGTCGGTGCGGCTCATCGCAGCCCCTCCCCGATGTTGTTCAGCGTGTGTGCGTTCGTCCCGGTCTCGCGGATGGCGGACCCGGTGTGGTGCAGGAAGACGTCGTCGAGCGTGGGCGGTGCGACGGACACCGAGTGCACGGTGAGACCGAGACCGGTGCAGAGTCGCGGGACGAGCCCGGCGCCGTCCGCGACCCTGAGGAGCAGCCCGTCCGGGGTGGGTTCCGCGGCGATGCCGAAGCGTTCGGAGACGGCGTCCGCGGCCCTGGTGTCGTCCTCCGTGCGCAGCACGACGACGTCCGATCCGATGACGGTCTTCAGCTCCGCGGGCGTGCCCTGGGTGATCACCTTGCCCCGGTCGACGATCGCCACCTGGTCGCAGTGCTCGGCCTCCTCCAGCTGGTGCGTGGTGAAGAAGAGCGTGATGCCCTGTTCCCGGCGGAGCCGGTCCAGGTGGTCCCAGACCGCCGCGCGGGTCTGTGCGTCGAGTCCGGTCGTCGGTTCGTCGAGGAAGAGGACCCGGGGGGCGCCGAGCAGGCCGCGGGCGATCTCCAGGCGCCGGCGCAGTCCGGTGGAGTACTGCCGTACGGGGACGCCGCCGCGCGCGGACAGCTCCATCAGTTCGAGCATGGCGGCGATCGCCGTACGCGCTTCGTGGCGCGGCAGCCCGCACAGGCCCGCCTGGAAGCGGAGGTTCTCGACGGCGGTGAGCTCCAGGTCGAGCGTCGACTCCTGGAACACGATGCCGATCCGGCGCCGGACCTCGGCCGGCTGCCTCGCGACATCGAAGCCCGCCACCTCCGCGCGGCCCGCGGTGGGTTTCAGCAGTGTGGTCAGCATGCTGATGGTGGTGGTCTTGCCGGCGCCGTTCGGCCCGAGAAAGCCGAACGTCGAGCCTTCCGGCACTGCCAGATCGAGGCCGTTCACGGCCGCCCGGGTGCCGTAGTACGCGTAGAGGCTCTCGGCCCTGATCGCCGTCATCGCGGGCTCCCCTCGGAGCGCCGCACGCTCAGGACCGTACGGAACACGCTCAGCTCGCCGGGTTCGTCGACCGGGCGGCCGTCGGCCTCGACCCAGGCGTGCGCCCCGAAAGGCTGGGTGCGGAATCCGGTGCACCAGTCGGCCCATCGGCCACGGGCCCGGCACATCAGGACGGTGGCGACGGAGCGCTGGAGGCAGCCGAGGCCCGCGCAGCGGGTGCTGACGGAGACGACCGATCGGCGGGCCCGCGCCACCTCCGCGTATCCGGCGGGCCGGCTGCCCCGGCTGATCACGCCGAGGAGGCGGTGCAGCCGGGCGGGCGGCAGCCGCACCAGGAGCCGGGCGGCGCCGGCCGCGCAGCGGGGTGCGAGCTGTCTGCGCAGCGGGAGGCGTGCCGCGTGCTCGGCGACCGCGGGGGTGGTCATGCGGAGACCTCCAGGAGGTTGGCGGCGCTCAGCGACTCGATGAGCGCCATGACGTCCTGCCGTGCCCGGTCGGCGTCGACCGGGGCGGCCTCTGACACGCTCGCCGCGACCGCGTCGGGTCCGTCCCCGTCGAGCAGCCTGCGCAGGACGGCGGAGCCGGACGCGTTGAGCTGCCAGTAGCGGCCGCGGCGTCCGTCGAGCAGGACGGCGCCCGAGTCGACGGGGGTGAGGGTGACGTCGCGGGCGAGCCTCAGCTTCATCTGCTTGCTCCCGTGTCCTGGGTGTCGGAGTGCGGGGCGTCCGCCCCGGTGTGGGTCCGGAGCCAGCTCTCGCAGGCCACGGTGGTGTCGATCGGCTGGAGGTGGTGGGACATCGGCCCGGGGTTGAGCACCGCGGCACGGAACGCCGCCGGGTCGATGAGGCCCAGGCGGGCGAGGTGCGAGTCCTCGCAGTGCTCCAGGATCGCGGCCCGGTTGCGTTCGAGGCCGCGGAACGCCTCGGCGCTGAACTCGCCCTTGTCGCGCCGGTCGAGGATCTCTCCGGGTACGGTCCCGCGTACGGCGGAGGTCAGCAGGGGTTTGAACCGGCCGGCGGCCAGGCGCTGGTCGACCCGGGTGGTGAGCGCCGCCGCGATCACCCGGTCGTCGAGGAACGGCGCGTCCCACGCGATACCGGAGCCGGCCACGACCGTGTTGATCTGACGGATCGTCGACCCTTCGAAGACGAGGGAGGCCAGTGCCTGGTGCCGGGCCCGGTCGGCGTCCAGGGGTTCCGGCAGGCTTCGGGCGGTCGTGGTGAGCAGCCGCCGGACCGCCGACACCGCCTCGGGCATGGCCCAGGACGGCATGCGGGGCGCGAACACCCAGCCGAAGTCGGGTTCGTCGAGCGGCGGGGGCGGGGCGGCGATCCGGGCGGCGACCGCCGTCAGGTTCTCTGCGAACGTCCGCCGGTCGGCGAGCGCCCTCACGGTCTTGCCCCAGGACCAGCGGTTGGCGAGCCGGTAGCGGTTGACCAGCCGGAGCCCGCTGACCGGCCGGGCGCGCGCCAGTGACCAGGCGCTGGTGGGCATCCGGCCGAACAGCTCGTCGCCGCCGAATCCGCTCAGGTGCAGGGTGGCGCCCTGCTCCGTGGCCCGTCCCGCGAGGTCCCTGATGTGCGGGAGTCCGGAGGCCCAGGTGGACGGTCCCTCGGGTGCCGCGTCCTTGTGACCGGCGGTGTAACCGATGCCGAACAGATTCTCCGCACGGTCCGCCGCCAGTGTGTGGTGCCGGGCCCTCGGCAGCAGGGCCGCGGCCCTGGCCGCCCAGGCGGTGTCCTCGTTCGCCCTGTCCAGTGGTGCGACGTGATAGGTGACCAGGTCGGCACCGGCCGCGTCGGCGAGGAAGCAGAGCGAGGTGGAGTCCATGCCGCCGGACAGGTCGGCGCTGATGGTCCGGCCGGGGCGCACCCGCGCGGCGAGCGCCTCCGCCAGCGCGGTGCGGACGGCTTGGGCGCCTTCCGCGAGCGAGTGGGTGGGCTCCGGGAGCTGCCACCAACGCACCTGCCGGGAGCGGCCGTCGGAGTCGATCCGCAGCCAGTGCCCGGTCCTGAGCGGGTCGATGCCCCGGCGGACGGGTCGCTGGGCGAGCGGCCACGGCGCGCCGCCCGGCGCCAGCAGCCGGGCGGCGAGCACCGCCTCGTCGAGGCCGGCTCCGGTGAGCCGCAGCAGCGGTTCCACGCCGCTCGCCGCCACCGTCACACCGTCGACCACGGCCGAGTAGACCTGCCGTACGCCGACGAGCGAACCCTGGACCCGGGTGACGCCGTCCACCGAGGCCATCAGGTGGAACAGGCCCGGCAGCCGGGCCGCCTCCTTGTCCACGTCGTGCGGCGAATTCGTCCGGGCGAGTGTCGCGGCCGCGGCCGCCGGATCGATCCGGGTGTCGCCGATGAGCACCAGGCGGTGCCGGCCGGCCTCGATCAGCGTGGTCTCGCCGTCGGGCCAGTGCCCGAGGATCCAGGGCCGCCCCGACGCGTGGTCGATCCGGCAGCTCGCCCGTACCTTCGCCGCGACCGCGGCACCGGCCGGGCAGTCCGGAAGAACTGTGAATTCCATGTCGCCTCGTTCCCCGGGCGGTGCCGGTGCGTCCGAAACGGACGCACCGGCACCGGATGAGTTCACCAGAAGCAGACGACGGCGTAGCCACAGCCGGCGAAGTCGTTGCAGCTTCCGACGCCGAGACACTTGGTGAGCTCGTCGAAGTCGCCGACCTCCTGGAGCATCGGGGGCTCGTAGATCTCAACAGACATGGTTTTCCTCCCAGTTGGGCCGGATCACTCGAACCGACTTCTTCGGTCCTCGACCCGGCTGACTGGGAAGTTACGGCGGCGCGTGTCCCACGGGCGTGAGGCAGGCGCCCCGGCCGGGTCCCGTCACACGTCCCACCGGCGGTGGCGTACGAAGCCGAGGACGAGCGCCGCCGCGGTCCAGACGAGCAGCACCGCGCAGCCCCTGACGGCGTCGCCCGAGTCGACCGTGAGCATCTGGGTCCCCGCCCGGTCGGGGAAGTAGCGCGCCACCTCCTTCGTCGCCCCGATGACGGAGAGGATCTGGGAGCCGGCGAGCACCATCGGCAGCATCACGGCCAGGGGTACGACGGCGCTGCGCGCGGCGGCGGCCACCCCCGCGGCGAACAGGCTCATCAGGGTCAGGTAGAGCACCGCCCCGGCCAGGGCGCGGGGCACCCCGTCCGAGGTGATCGAGGCGCCGTGCGGGCCCAGTGCCGCCTGCGTGACCAGGTACCCGACGACGGTGACCGGGATCGCGACGAGCAGGGCGGCGGCAGCGGTGACGGCGAGTTTGGCCGCGTAGAGCCGGCCGCGCCGGGGGACGGCGAGCAGGGAGACGCGCATCATGCCGGAGGCGTACTCGCTGCTGACGACGAGCACGCCGAAGACGATCAGGGCGAGCTGGCCGTACAGGATTCCGTCCAGTCCGGCCTGCTGTGCGGTGAATCCGTCCCGGATCATCCCGTTGTCGGACTCGATCGCCGACTTCGCGGACCAGCCGTCCAGAGCGCCGATGAGCACGCTGAGCGGGACGAAGAGCAGCAGCGCGAGGAACGTGCTGCGGATGCGGCGCATCTTGATGAACTCGGCCCGGACGGCCGCGAGTGTCTCAGACACGGGTCTGTCCTCCCGTCCTGGCGACGAGTCCGAGGAAGGTGTCCTCCAGGGACCCCTGGTGGGTGCTCAGTTCGTCGAGCGCGAGGCCGCTCGCCGCGGCGAGGCGGCTGATCTCGCCCGCCGGCAGCCCGTCGACCTCCAGGCCGCCGTCGCGAGTCGGGGCCACCGAGGCTCCCGCGCGCTCCAGCTCCCTTCTCAGCAGTACCGGTTCGGTCGTCCGTACCCGTACGTAGGACCTGCCGTGGCGCTCCATGAAGTCCGCCATGCCGGTGTCCGCGAGGAGCCTGCCCCGGTCGATGACGATCAGGTGGTCGGCGACCATGGACATCTCCGTCATCAGGTGGCTGGAGACGAGGACGGTCCGGCCCTCTGCCGCCTGGGCGCGCAGCAGTTCACGCAGCCGGCGGATGCCTTCCGCGTCGAGGCCGTTGACCGGTTCGTCGAGGACCAGGACGGGCGGGTCCCCGAGGAGGGCCGCCGCCAGGCCCAGCCGCTGGCCCATGCCGAGCGAGAACGTGCCGATCCGCCGCTTCGCCGCGTCCGCGAGGCCCACGGTGTCGAGGACCTCGCCGATCCGCTGTCGCGGGATCCGGTTGCTCCGCGCCAGCCAGCGCAGGTGGTCGAACGCGGTCAGAGTGCGGTGCGGGGCGGAGGTCTCCAGCAGCGCCCCGACGTGCCGGGCCGGGTAGCGCAGCTCGTGATAGGCGTGCCCGCCGATCCGCGCGGACCCCTCGTCCGGGCGGGTCAGGCCGAGCATCATCCGCATCGTGGTGGACTTCCCGGCCCCGTTGGGGCCGAGGAAGCCCGTG
This sequence comes from Streptomyces sp. NPDC057900, assembly GCF_042887885.1. Taxonomy (NCBI): domain Bacteria; kingdom Bacillati; phylum Actinomycetota; class Actinomycetes; order Kitasatosporales; family Streptomycetaceae; genus Streptomyces; species Streptomyces sp. NPDC057900. Next base: position 517,921 of record NZ_JBHVOI010000005.1, on the reverse strand, counting down.
ACGGCTCCCGGCCGCACGGTGAAGGTGAGTCCGTCGACGACGGTGCTCGGCCCGTACCGCTTCGTCAAGTTCGAGACGTCGATCATGCGATCCAGTCTGGCCGTGGGCCCCCGGCTCCCGCATCGCTCGCGCGGCGGGAAGGCCGGGCGTCTCCGGCGCCCGGAACCCATACCTGCGAATGAGTCCGGTTCAGGACACGAACGCCTACGGGTCAGTAGGGCAGGGTCACCGCGACCCGGAACCCTCCGTCCGGCCCCGCCCCGGCGGTGAATGTGCCGCCGTGCGCGTCGGCGCGCTCCCGCATCCCGACGAGTCCGAGCCCGCCCCCCGGCACGGTGGGGCGGTGCCCGGTACCGGGTCCCTCATCAGCGACTTCGACCGTCAGCACGCCTTCCGCCGCGACGATCCGCACGGAACAGCGGGTCGGTGCCGCGTGCTTGACGACGTTGGTCAGGGCCTCCTGCACGATCCGGAAGGCGGACGTGGCGACCCCGTCCGGAGGTTCCTGCGGGCAGTGGGAGCGCAGGTCGACGCCGACGCCGGCCGCCTCGGCCATCCGCACCAGGGCCGGAAGGTCCAGGAGTCCGGGCACCGGCCGCAGATCCCGGGCGGCCGCTTCCTCCTGGTCCTCCCGCCGGTCCTCCCGGCGCAGAACCCTGAGCGTGGCCCTCATGTCCCGCAGCGCCTGCCGGCTGACACCCTCGATCATCACCAGGGCCTCACGCGCCTCCTCCGGGCGCGTCTCGGCCACGTGGTTGGCGATACCGGCCCTGACCGCGATCAGGCCCACGCTGTGGGTGACCACGTCATGGATGTCGCGGGCGATGCGCAGGCGCTCCTCGACCTTCGCCCGCTCGGCCGCCTGGTCGATGACGCGCTCGACCCCGGCCCGGCGCTCCCGGGCGGCCGACCCCGCCGCCCAGGTCGCACCGAGGACCAGCACCCCGAACACGGCCTGCACGGCCCGGGTCCCGCCCTCGTAGTGCTGACTTCCCGTCATGGTCAACAGCGCTGCGCCGGCGGCGCACACGCCGCCCACGAGGACCGCGGAACGCCCCGGCTGCCGCCGCAGGGCCACCAGGTACAGCGCGTAGGCGGCGGCGAGGAAGGAGGTGGGCCCGAGTCCGAACGGCAGCGCCGCGCAGGCCGCGACAAGGGTGACGCCGAAGACCGGCGACGGCCACAACTGCCGGACGGTCAGCGGCAGCGCGGCACTCAGCGAGAGCAGCCAGACAGTGGTGCCGCTCAACTCGCCGCCCAGGGCGGGGCGCAGCGGCGAGAGCTGCGGAAGCAGCGTGAAGCCGAGCGCGGCCATCACGTCGAACACGATTGATCGCCGGTCGCGGATAGGCACCATGCGGCGAAAGTATTCGCTGTTCTGCGGTACGTCCAACGCCGCGGAGTCCGGCCGTCGCCGTCCCTACCGATCGCGTCCCAGGGCCCGCCGGACCTGGCCGAGAGTCGACCCCCAAGCGGAAGCGTTTTCTTTCACTTGATGAACGAACTTGCGTTCCCCTGAACCGCGTCAGCATACTCGGCATTTGCGTCACCACACCTCCGGCCCCCCACTCATCTCATGCACCCACATGAACGAATGATGGTCAGAAGGAGCCCTGTACGGCTTCTCTGTATTGGCATTTCAATTCCTGGAATGACGGAGAAAGGCGTGGAGAAGTGGAAATAAACCTGCTCATCATCGGCGAGGACTCGGTCACTCTCGCGGGCCTGGAGGCCATTGTCGACCAGGACGAGAACGTCGTCCTGCTGGACCGGACCCTGGACGCCGCCGACTGGCTCCGATGTCCCGAAGAAGACGCGGTGAAACCGCACGTCATCATCCTGGGAGAGCCTCCATCGAAACAAATCATCTGCGAGAACGTGCAGCAGGTCCTCACGAAATACGGCCATGAGAGATCGCGTCCGAAGATTCTCGTTGTCTCGCAGAATGATGACGACGACATGATAGTGGCGGCACTGCGCGTCGGCGTCAGCGGCTATCTCGCACGCATCGGTTCACCGGACGAGCTCCTCGATTCCATTCGCATCGTCGCGAAAGGCGGCGCCGCTTTCAGCAGAACGATCGCTGCCAGATTCAGCAGCTACTTCTCCTCGATGCAGATGCAGAACATTCCTGATCCGACGGACTTCTGCGGCCTGACCAGTCGCGAACTGGAAATACTCGACCTGCTCGCCCACGGTCTGGGCAACCAGCAGATCGCGCGGCGGCTCTTTCTCGCCGAGAAGACCGTGCGCAACTACGTCTCCAGGATCTTCACCAAGCTGGAGGTGCATGACCGGGCCTCGGCCGCGGTGCGAGCCCGTGACGCCGGATTCGGCGGGCAGCCGGAGGTCCAGCTGGCCCAGCTCGCCTGAACGGCCGACGCGGCCCGGGTGGTGGACGTTTGAGTGCGGCCCGCCCGCGACAGGGATGTGGACATGTCACTGACTGAGCCGTTCGGCACCGCCCCCTACGCACCCGTGGTCTCCGCAGAGGTGCGGGCCGCCCTCGCCGCGCACCGGCCCGTCGTCGCGCTGGAGTCGACGATCATCGCCCACGGTCTGCCCCGCCCCCGCAATCTGCGGGTGGCCGAGGAGCTGGAGGGGCTCGTGCGGACCGGCGGCGCCGTGCCCGCCACCATCGCCGTGCTGGACGGCAGGGCCAGGATCGGCCTGGACAAGGACCAGTTGGAGCGGGTCGCCCAGGACCCGGCGATGCGCAAGTTCGGCCACCGGGACCTCGCCCCGGCCCTGGCGGCGGGCGCGAGCGGGGCGACGACGGTCTCCGCGACGGCGTTCCTGGCCGCACGCGCGGGCCTGCGCGTCTTCGCGACCGGCGGGCTCGGCGGGGTGCACCGGGGCTGGACCGAGACCCAGGACGAATCGGCGGACCTGCGGCTGCTGGCCGGAACCGGCATCACCGTGGTCTGCGCGGGCGTGAAGTCGATCCTGGACGTGCCCGCCACACTCCAGCGACTGGAGACGCTCGGCGTCGGGGTGCTCGGCTACGGCACGGACCGGTTCCCCGGGTTCTACCTCAGCAGTTCGGGCGAACCGGTCGACTGGACCGTGCACAGCCCGGAGGACGTCGCCGGGGTGATGCGGGCCCAGGACGCGCTCGGCGGCCCGGCGGCGGCGCTGATCGTCGCCAATCCCGTACCGCCGGAGGAGCAGTTGGATCCCGCCCTGCACGACCGGGTGCTGGCCGAGGCGCTGGACGCGTGCCGGGAGCACGGCATCGTGGGGCAGGCCGTCACGCCGTACCTGCTGGACCAGCTGACGCGGCGGACCGGCGGTGCCTCGCTGGAGGCCAACCTGACGGCGGTCCGGGGCAATGTGGCGCTCGCCGCCCGGATCGCCACGGCCTGGACCGCCCGGTGACCGGTGGACTCCTCGTCGTCGGGGACGTGGTCACGGACGTGGTGGCCCGGCACGGAACAGCGCTGGTCCACGGTACGGACACCAAGGCCGGCATCCGGACCCTGCCGGGCGGGGCTGGAGCCAACGTGGCCTGCTGGGCGGTACGTTCCGGCTGCCCCGAGGTGCGGCTGCTGGCCCGCGTCGGCGCCGACTCCGCCGCCTGGCACCGGGACCGGCTGCGCCGGGCGGGCGTCCACGCTCTGCTGGCCGTGGACGACGGGGCCCCGACCGCGACGGTCGTCGCCCTGGTCGACTCCGCCGCCGAACGCACCTTCCTCACGGACAGCGGCGCCGCCCTGCGCCTGGCACCGGAGGACTGGTCCCCGTCGATGCTCGACGGAATCGGCCGCCTCCACCTTTCCGGCTACCTGCTCTTCGCCACGAGGAGCCGCGCGACGGCCCTGCTCGCACTCCGGGAGGCCGGGCGGCGGAACATCCCGGTGAGCGTCGACCCGGCCTCCGCGGGGTTCCTGGCCGAGCTCGGCGTCGACCGGTTCCTGGAGCTCGTCGGGGAGGTGGATCTGCTGCTGCCCAACGCGGACGAGGCCCGGCTGCTCACCGGCCTCCCCGGAGCGGCGGACGCCGCGGCGAAGCTGAGCCTGCTGGTCCGCCGGGCCGTCGTCACCCTGGGCCGGGACGGCGTCCTGCTCGCCACCGGGGGCGCGGTGACCGGCCGGGTCCCGGCCGAACCGGTGCGGGACCCGGTGGACTCCACCGGGGCGGGCGACGCCTTCACCGGCGGCTTCCTCGCGGCGCTGCTGGCGGGCGAGGACCCCGCGACGGCCGCCGCGGCGGGGTGCCGCGCGGGAGCTCTGGCCGTCATGGCGATGGGCGGACGGCCGCCCCTGCCGGGGGGACCGGCAGCGGACACGGGCGCGGCCTAAGGGCTGTCCCGGAGTCCCGTCCAGGCGGGGTGGCGCGGGTCGTCGGCCCGGACGACCGCGTCCGCGCTCCCGGCGGGCGCCACCTCGTCCTCGTACCGTTCGAAGGCGGGCAGCGTCCACTGCTCGGCCTCCTCCGTGCGCCGCCGCAGCGCGCCCGGCGACAGCCGCAGGTGGACGCTCAGGTCGAACGGGAACCAGTGCCCCAGCAGCAACGGCCCGTGCACCACCAGTACCCCGCCCTCCGGAAGCAGCCGGTAGGGGCTCCGGGTGGCCCGGTCCGTCGCCGGGTCCCAGAGGTCGGGCAGCACCCGCCCGCTGCCGCCCGCCTCCAGCGGACCGAACACCTCGCGCCACAGCGCTCCGGTGTCGAACCAGCTGCCGTAGTACGAGTCGGGGTCCCGTTTTCCGTACTCGTACCGCAGGCTCGCGGGCCGCAGGAACCCCGCCGTGGACACCGGGAGCACGGCCCGGCCGCGCAGCCGCAGCGCCTGTGCGAGCGACTCGGCCAGCTCGCCGGTCCGGGCGGCCGGGGCCCCGTCGACGGCGACCTTGAGCCAGGGCCCGCCGTCGGACGGCTCCAGCGCGTCGGCGTGCGCGGCGAGGGCGTCCGCCAGCCGTTCCCAGGTGATCGCTTCGAATCGCACGTCACCATCATCGCCCCGGCCCGCCGAGGGACGAGCGGTGGTCCGCCGCCAGCCGCACGACGCGTTCGGCGAGCGGGCGCCGGGCGGGCTCGATCGCGGCGGCGGCAGCGGCGAGGCGGGTGATGTCGGTGTACCAGTCGCCGCAGAGCGGGTCCGCCACCCCGATCCGGGCGAAGCCGCGTTCCAGCAGGCCCCCGGCGGTCTCCGGGCGGCCGCGCAGCAGCGCCTTCACGGCGGCGACGGCGTTGGCGAGCGCGCTGGCGGGCCTCGACCAGTCGTCGCTGCGCGCCGCCGGGTTGTCCTGGTCGTAGCCGGGCAGGTCCGCGACGGACAGCGCCACGATCTCCAGATCCAGCCGCCAGAAGAGGGGCAGCCCGTCGAAGTCGACGAAGAGCAGCCGCCTGCCCCGGGAGTTGCCCAGCTCGGGGTCGACCCGCAGCGAGGCGACGTGCCGGACCGTACCGAGCAGTTCCGGAACGGCGGCGACGCGGTCCGCGAACCGGCCGTCGGGCACGATCCAGCGGAGGTCGATATCGCTGTACGCGTCGGCGGTCCCCCGCGCGAGCGACCCCCTCGGTTCCGCCCGCGATCCGGCGCAGTGGGAGCGGAGCGCGCCCAGGAGCTGCCGCGCCAGCGCGGCCCGGCGCGCCGGATCGAGGTCCCCGGGGCCCGCTCCACTCACTGCCTGCCACCTTCCCGGCGCCGCCTCGTACGATCTTCCCCATGGACCTCGAATTCGCCCGCACGTTCGCCTCGCAGTGGCAGGACGACTGGAACTCCCATGATCTGGAACGCATCCTGACGCACTATCACGAGGACGTGACGTTCAGCTCGCCCATGATCGCCCGCTTCACCGGCGACCCCTCAGGCACCGTGCGCGGCAAGGACCAGCTGCGTGCGTACTGGGCGCGCGGTCTTGAGCTCATCCCGGACCTGGAGTTCGAGGTGATGGACGTCCGGGCGGGCGTGGACACCCTGGTGATCGACTACCGCAACCAGATCGGCGGCCGGGTGTACGAGGTGCTGACGTTCCGGGACGGGCTGGTGATCGCCGGCCTCGGCGCGTACGGGGAGACGCTCGCCCGCTGACGGCAGGGGCGAGCCTCCGCCCCGGCTCACTTCGTCGCGCCGCAGTCCACGGCGTCGGCGTCGTCGGAGAGTTCGCTGCCCTCGGGCAGCAGATAGGTCACCCAGAGGACGACCGGCTCGGTCCCCAGGTTGCGCCCGATGTGGCGGTGCTTGGCGCCGGACGGCTCGATGAAGGACGTTCCGGCGGGCGTCACCTCGACCGAGCAGTCGTCCAGGGTGCGGGTCAGCGTCCCCTTCTTGACCACCGCGATCAGCTGGCCCCGGTGGGTGTGCCAGCCGGTGGAACCGCCGGGCTCGACGGTGATCTTCCGGAAGGTGACGTCGGTACGGCCCTTCGGCGTCCTCACCTTCAGCTTGCCCGGCGAGGTGCCCTCCGCGACGACGGTGCCGCTCACACCGCTGCCGGGCGTGGCGACGGCCGCCGACGGCAAGAAGCAGAGCGCTGCCGCACAGCCCCCGATGACCAGCGCCTTGACCGTCCGACCCTGCTGTCCGCCACGTCTCATGGACAACTCCTTCGCATCAGTGCCCCGGGCATCATCCGATGCCCCTGGCATCCCAAACGCCCCGACGCTACCCAGGAGTCGGCCGGGCGAACCGTCCCGGCGTCGTCATTCGCCCCGCAGCCCGGCGGCGAGCGGCCCTTCGCCGGACACCTCGACGCGTCCGTCCCTGACCGCCTCCGTGAGGGTCGCCTCACCGCGCCCGAGGGCGAGGCAGAGCTCGGCGTCGAGCACGATGCGCGCGTCGGCGCGGTCCGCGGGGCCGTCCCCGTAGACCGCGCTGCCGGGCTCCCGCACCCCCGTACGGACGTGGAACTCGCCCTCCTCCAGCTGTACGTCGAGCACTCCGTCACCGGCCGGCCCGCCGGGCCCGTCCAGCGCGCGCAGCAGGGGCAGCGCGAACCAGTGCGCCCGGACCGCGTCCGTGGGCCGGCGCTCCGCGAGGGCGGGCGCCCCCCATTCGGCCAGCGCGGCGAGGACGGGCAGCAGTCCGTGGCCGCGTTCGGTGAGTTCGTACACCGCGGCGGCGGGCGGCGGCAGCCGGCGGCGGGTGGCCAGTCCGCCCTGCTCCATGTCCTTGAGCCGGGAGGCCAGGACGTCCGTGCTGACGCCGGGCAGATCCGCGTGCAGATCGGTGTACCGGCGCGGACCGGCCAGCAGTTCACGGACGATCAGCAGGGTCCACCGGTCACCGACGGCGTCCAGGGCGCGGGCGCCGGCGCAGAACTGGTCGTAACTCCGGCGCCGGGCCGGGCGGGTTGCGGGCTGTTGCTCACGTGGCATGCGACGCAGTCTAGACATGTTGTTGGACTTTCCAAGCTCAAGCTTGGTAAAACCAAGTATCACAGTCGGGTCGGGGAGGCACCGCATGGAATTCCGCCAGTCCAGCAAGCTCAACGAGGTCTGCTACGAGATCCGGGGCCCGGTCATCGAACACGCCAACGCCCTGGAGGAGGCGGGCCACAGCGTGCTGCGGCTCAACACGGGCAACCCGGCGCAGTTCGGTTTCGAGGCGCCCGAGGAGATCGTCCAGGACATGATCCGGATGCTTCCGCAGGCCCACGGCTACACCGATTCGCGCGGCGTCCTCTCCGCCCGCCGGGCCGTGGCGCAGCGCTACCAGGCGATGGGGCTGACCGAGGTCGGCGTGGACGACATCTTCCTCGGCAACGGGGTCTCCGAGCTGATCTCGATGGCCGTGCAGGGTCTGCTGGAGGACGGTGACGAGGTGCTGATCCCGTCCCCGGACTACCCGCTGTGGACCGCGGTGACGACGCTGGCCGGCGGCAAGGCCGTGCACTACATGTGTGACGAAGCCTCGGACTGGAACCCCGACCTGGCCGACATGGCGTCGAAGATCACCGACCGGACCAGGGCCGTCGTGATCATCAACCCGAACAATCCGACCGGCGCCGTGTATCCGCGCGAGGTCCTCGAAGGCATCCTCGATCTGGCCCGCAGGCACGGCCTGATGGTGTTCGCCGACGAGATCTACGACCAGATCCTGTACGACGACGCCGAGCACCACAGCGTGGCGGTCCTCGCCCCCGACCTGGTCTGCCTCACCTTCAGCGGCCTGTCCAAGACGTACCGGGTGGCCGGGTTCCGCTCGGGCTGGATGGTGGTGTCCGGTCCGAAGCAGCACGCGCGCAGCTATCTGGAGGGGCTGACCATGCTCGCCTCCATGCGGCTGTGCCCCAACGCCCCGGCGCAGTACGCCATCCAGGCCGCGCTCGGCGGCCGGCAGTCGATCCGGGAGCTGGTGGTGCCGGGCGGCAGGCTGTACGAGCAGCGCAACCGCGCCTGGGAGAAGCTGAACGAGATCCCCGGGGTGTCCTGCGTGAAGCCGAAGGGGGCGCTGTACGCCTTCCCTCGCATCGACCCGAAGGTGCACCCCCTCGTGGACGACGAGAAGTTCGTCCTGGACCTGTTGCTGCGCGAGAAGATCCAGGTCGTGCAGGGCACCGGCTTCAACTGGCCCCGGCCCGACCACTTCCGGATCCTGACCCTCCCGTACGCTGACGATCTTGACGCGGCCATCAGCCGGATCGGCCGCTTCCTGACCGGATACCGGCAGTGACCGGACGCGGCGGATGAACGGATACCGATGGTGAGCCCCTCCTCCTGCACCGCCTGCCGGGTCCCCGTGCACACCCAGTTCGCCTCGTTCGAGCTGGTCGGGCCGATCGTCGAGGGCGGACTGGACCCGGCCTCCGACCCCGCGTGGGCGGAGTCGGGCGCGAAGTCGCCGCAGGAGTACGCGCGCTGGGCGGGGCACCTGTGCGGTATGACCTGTCTGCGCATGGCGCTCGGCGCCGACGCCCCGGCCCTCTTCGCGCTGCGCGACGGAGCGCTCGGGTACGGCGCGTACACCGAGGACCCGGACGGCGCGATCCGCGGCCTGGTCTACGCCCCCTTCGCCGACTACGTGCGCGAGAGCCACGGCCTCGATGCCACCGTCCACCGCCACCTCTCGCCGGAGGAGATCCCGGACCTGCTGGACGCGGGCCGGTCCGTCATGGCGTCGGTGCACTACGCGATCCGTCATCCGGACCGGCCGGCGCCTGGACAGGGCGGGCACCTGGTGCTCCTGACCTCGCGTACGGCCGACGGCGCGGGCGTGCACTTCCACAATCCCTCGGGCACGAGCGAGAAGACCCGGGCGGCGGAGCTTCCGCTGACCGAGTTCGCGCGGTTCTTCGCCGGGCGCGGGGTGTCGCTGTCCGCGCGGGCGTGACGCGCCGGTCCCGGAACAGGAGCGGGCCCGGGGGTGTAGCCGACCCCCGAGCCCTGTGATGCCGCCTGTACTGCACGCCGACACGTTTAAGGTCCCGTATCAGTTTTATGTCGTCGCATCCTGCCTTTAGACGACCGCGGACCGAAGCTCCGCGGGCCGGAGTCGAACCGGCATCTCGACGCACACGGGCACGGGCCCGGTCGATTCGGCGATAGGCGGCGCATGCTGAGTCTGGAGCAAGAGTCTGAGATTGATCGCGGTCTGCCTCTGCCAGTTGGGCCACCCCGGCCCGCGTCCGCGGGAGCTGCGGAAGTGCCGGGGGGAGGACTCGAACCTCCACCGTAACCGCGTCGTCACGACAAACTTCAGTTTCAGCTTTGCGCTCCTCGCGCACCCCGACGGCTTCGACCGCCGCCGGGGATTCCTTGGTCGGTCACCCGAAGAGGTAACCGAATACCGCATCACCCACCCGCTGGTCCGTGACGTCCACGCCGTTGGCCTCCTCGCGGGCGAACTTGACGGCCTGCTGGAGCTTCTCGACCCGGTCGGTCAGCTCGTTGATCCGCCGCGCGGGCAGCGCCCCGGAGAACTTCACGGTCGTCCAGTAGCCGACCGGGACGTCCTCGTAGTACACCTCGACCTGCGCCGGGTGCTTCTCGGTGGCCTCCGCCTTCACGTGGTTGCGGGGCACCTTCTTGGTCCGCAGGGTCCGCACCGGCTCGGTCTTCCACGAGTCGGTGGACGGGTCCTGGGCCCAGGCCTCCGAGGCTTCGAGCACCGGCAGCTTGCGGATGAAGGTGGTGATGTCGGTGAGCTGCTTCTCCAGGAAGAGCAGATACGACACCGGCACGCCGGGCACCAGCACCCGGCCGTCGACCGAGATGTCGGCGCGGGCGTCACAGTTCGCCCAGTCCTTGGTGGCGGTCACGTCGAACAGCCGGGTGAGGGTCGTCGCCGTCTGGCTCAGCACGTCCTCGGCCTTGATCTGCACCGGTGTCGACTCGGGCGGCAGCTGCTCACCCTCCTCGTCCTTCGGCTGGTACGTCCGGGAGATCCCGGCCAGCAGACCGGCCTTCTGGAGGCCGTGATGCGCCGCCGTCAGGTCCTGGTGAGCCTTGGACTTGACGCCCTTCTCCACTGCGATGATCTGATTGAGTTTCGCCACACCCGGAAGCTAGCAACATCAACACCCGCCGCACCAGCGCTTTTTGGCCGGACCCGGATCCGATGTCCGTCCCGAGGGGCGAGCGGTCAGCCGCCGCTGAGCTCCAGGAGCGCGCCCACCGGGTCGGTGTCCGGTGCGGCGCGCGGCCACCACTCGTCCTGGCCGGGGTCCGACTCGTAGCCGTACCAGCGGCCGTCGTGGCCGAAGCGGAGCTGGAGCGTGCCGCCGGGGTGGGTGAGGTGGTTGCGCCAGGGCTGGAAGCGGGGGAATCCGGCGGCGGCGAGAGCCGGGCGGGCCCGGTCGAACGGGCCCGCCGGAGGGTCCCACTGCGATTCCAGGACGTCCAGCCCCTCGGCCCCGCCCTGGCGCCAGGCGGCCACGGCGCGGGCCAGGTCGGTGATGTTGCGGCCGGTCGCGGAGGCCAGCTCGCGGTAGAGGGCACGGGTGGTGGCGGTGAGCCCGGCGGTGGGGCGGGCCGCGGCCAGCCGGACGGCGTCCTGCCAGGGGGTGAGCCCGGCGAGCGGGTCGCGGCCGGTGGTGAGCAGGGCGTGGGCACGGGCGGCCGCGTCCGTGGCGAGCTGGTCGAGGGCGAGCGGGTCGCGGCTGCCGGGCAGGCTCGGGTACGAGGGCGGCTGCCCGGGGTGCGGCGCCACCGGGAACGGGGCGGGCAGCGGTGGCAGGAAGCGGTCCGCCAGCGCGTCCCGCGCCGGTACGGAGGGGGTGGCGGGGGCCTCGGGCCGCTCCCGTACGGAGTGCGCGGCGTTGCGGTGGCCGAGGTCCTCCAGGAGTTCGCGCTCGCCCCGGCCGCGCAGCAGCAGGAGGACGAACGGGTCGGCGTCCAGGAGCCGGGCCATCTGGTAGCAGAGCGCGGAGACGTGTTTGCAGGGCCAGCCGTGGTCGGGGCAGGAGCAGCTGGGGTCCAGGTCGTTCGCCGCGGGGAGCAGCGTGACGCCGGAGGCGGCCGCCGTGTCCACCAGGGAGTGCGGCATCTCCTTGGTGAGCAGCGCGGCCAGGTGGTCCGGGCGGACCGCGACCGCGTCGAGGAAAGTGTCCCAGTCGGCGTCGGTGAGGGTGCGCAGCCGCAGTTCGGCACGGTAGGGCCGGGGCCGGCTGCCGTGCACGTAGGCGACGACGCGGCCTGGGGTGACGGTGACCGCGGCGACGTGCCCGCCGTCCGCGTACGCGCGGCCCCTGGCGAGTCTCGCCGCGTCCATCGAGAGGGCTTCGAGCGCCGCCACCCAGGCCCGGCCCCACCAGCTGTCGGCGAACGGCTCGTCGTCGCCGGACGTCCGCGCCGGGACCGCCTCGAAGGTCCGCCGCAGGTCGTCGGGGCCCGGCCGGGACCGGGTGACGGGCCTCGCCGCGCTGGCGGGCGGCCGGGGGTCGGGGCGGGGGCTCATGACGGCCTCCGGAGGGAGACGAGGTCGGCCAGATCGCGGTCGCTGAGCTCGGTCAGCGCCGTCTCCCCGGTGCCGAGCACGGCGTCGGCCAGGGCGCGCTTGGCCAGCAGCATCTCACCGATCCGGTCCTCGACCGTGCCCTCCGCGATCAGCCGGTGCACCTGGACCGGCTGGGTCTGCCCGATGCGGTAGGCGCGGTCGGTGGCCTGTTCCTCGACGGCCGGGTTCCACCAGCGGTCGTAGTGGATGACATGGGCGGCCCTGGTGAGGTTCAGCCCGGTGCCGGCCGCCTTCAGCGAGAGCAGGAACACCGGCACCTCGCCGGACTGGAAGCGGTCGACCATCCGTTCCCGCTCTGCCACCGGTGTGCCGCCGTGCAGGAGTTGGGAGGGGATCGCCCGTGCGGTGAGGTGCGCGGAGAGCAGCCGGGCCATCGTCACGTACTGGGTGAAGACGAGGACGGAGCCGTCCTCCGCGAGGATCGTGTCGAGGAGCTCGTCGAGCAGGGCGAGCTTTCCTGAGCGGCCGGTGAGCCGGGTCGGCTCCTCCTTCAGATACTGCGCGGGGTGGTTGCAGATCTGCTTGAGCGAGGCCAGCAGCTTCATGATGAGGCCGCGCCGGGCGATGCCCTCCGACGCCTCGATGTACGCCATGGTCTCGCGCACCGTGGCCTCGTAGAGCGTGGCCTGTTCGCGGGTGAGGAAGACGGGGTGGTCGGTCTCCGTCTTGGGTGGCAGCTCGGGCGCGATGCCCGGGTCCGACTTCTTGCGGCGCAGCAGGAACGGGCGGACCAGCCGGGAGAGCCGCTCGACCGCCTCGTCGTTGCCGATCCCGGCGGCCGTGCCGGTGTTCTCCACGATCCGGGCGTGCCGGGCCCGGAACGCCTTGAGGGGGCCCAGCAGTCCGGGCGTCGTCCAGTCGAGCAGCGCCCACAGCTCGGAGAGGTTGTTCTCCACGGGGGTGCCGGTCAGGGCGACCCGGGCCGGGGACGGGATGGTGCGCAGCGCCTTCGCCGTCGAGGAGTGCGGATTCTTCACGTGCTGCGCCTCGTCGGCGACGACCAGTCCCCAGCTGTGCGCGGCCAGTTCGGCGGCGCTGGAGCGCATGGTGCCGTACGTGGTGAGGACGAAGCCGCCGTCGGGCTCGGCGAGGCTGCGGTCCGTGCCGTGGAACCGGCGCACGGGCACGCCGGGCGCGAAGCGGTTGATCTCCCGGTGCCAGTTGCCCAGCAGGGATGCGGGGCAGATCACCAGGGTGGGCGCGGGGTGGGCGCGGTGCAGGTGGAGGGCGATGAGGGTGATCGTCTTGCCGAGGCCCATGTCGTCGGCCAGGCAGCCGCCGAGGCCGAGCGCGGTCATCCGGTCCAGCCAGGCGAGACCGCGCAGCTGGTAGTCGCGGAGCGTCGCGTCGAGGCCGGGCGGCGGTGCGATCGTGGTGTCGTCGTCGACGATGCGCCTGCGGAGGGCGGCGAGCGCGCCGACCGGCACGGCGTCGACCTGCTCGCCGTCCACCTCGGCGCTGCCGGTCAGGGCGACGGCGAGGGCGTCCACCGGATCGAGCAGGCCGAGCTCCCGCTTGCGCGCCTTGCGCACGAGCGCGGGGTCGACGACGACCCACTGGTCGCGCAGCCGCACGACGGGCCGGTGGGCCTCGGCCAGCACGTCCATCTCGGCCTCTGTGAGCGGCTGGTCGCCCAGCGAGAGCTGCCAGTTGAAGGCGAAGAGCTGTTCGGCGTCGAAGAACGCGGTGCCGTCGGTGGCGGTGCCCGGCGCGGGCCGCACCACAGCGGCCGCGGTGAGCGAGCGGGCCAGCTCCCGGGGCCAGTGCACGCTCACCCCGGCGGCCGAGAGCCGGGCCCCGGCGTCGCTCAGCAGCTCGTACAACTCGTCCTCTGTGAGGGCCAGTACATCGGGGACGGGCTGGTCGAGCAGCCGTTCCAGCGGGGCCCAGACGCGGGCGGCGCGGCGCAGCGCGAGGACGGCGTCGACCCGGGCGCGCGGGCCGAAGGGCTCGCCCGCCCCGCCGTTCCACAGGGCGGTGGCGTCGACGACATAGGTCGGGTCCGCGAGGCTGTGCACCTGGGTGACGGCCGCGGCGGCATGCCGTGCTGCGGCGTCCGGGCTGCCGGGACCGGCCGTGTCCGTCGTGTCGAAGAGCTCGTACGCGGAGAGGTCCAGGCGCAGCGACACCCGTACGCCCGCGTCGAGCCCGGCGGCGACCGCCACCGCCCACTCCCGGGCGCCGGGCAGGTGCTGGGCCTCCGTGGCGGCGAAGGGCGCCCCCATGGCGAACGCCGCCGCGGGTGTACGGGGCAGGGTGTCGGCCACCGCGTCGAGGAAGGAGGCGATGAGCGGCTCGGGCTCGGGGACCTGGAGGGGCGTGCGGTCGGGGAACGGCACCGCGTACCCCTCGGGCGGCATGGCCGCGGCGACCGCGCGCAGATGCGCGACGTCCTCCGCGGCGCGGGGCCCGGCCCGCCAGGCGTCGTGGTCCTCGGGCGTCAGCCCGGGGAGCATCCGGCCGCCGGCCACCAGATGGAGCGCGTGCAGCGCGGCGGCGCCCCAGCACCGGGTGGCGGGGTGGGCGGAGCGCTGGTGGCGGGCACGGGCCAGCAGGGGTACGGCGTCGGCCAGGGGCAGCACGAGGGCCGGCACGGTGTGCCGGCGGACGTCGCCCTGATCGCCGTCCCGTCGGACGACGGTGATCTCGGAGACCTGGCCGTCCGCGCCGGGGGCGGGGAGCGGGGTGAGCGGGGCCCCCTCGGGGTCCCAGAACGCGACGCGTCCCTCCCTCGGCAGCGGTGCGGGAAGGAAGACGGCCGCGCAGCGCAGCAGACGGCCGGCAGCCGCGTCCTGCGGCGGTGATGCGGTGGCCACCGGCCCCTCCCTTCCCGTCCAAGGCCCTGGTCAAGGGCTCGGGTCCCGGTCCCCGGCGCCCTTCCGGCACCGGGTTCCTCTGACTCGCGAGTCTAGGCGGGGGGTCTGACAGCGGCCCACGGGCCCGCCGCCGCCCCCGCTGTCCGGGCGGGGTACGGCGGCGGGCCCGTGGGCGGTGTCGTCAGTGCCTGGCGAACGGCTTCGAGCCGTTGGGCGCGGGACGGGGCTGGGGCCGGGGCCGGGGACTCGCGGCGGCCGGGGCCTGCTTCGGCGCGGGGGCCGTCCGCGCCGGGCCGGGCGCGGGAGACGTGGGCTTGGACGAAGACACGGTCTCGGCCGACTCCGCCGGCTCTTCCGAATCTTCCGACTCCGCCGACGCCACAGGCCCCGCGGCCGCCGCCGGCTCCACCGGCGGCGCCGCGCCGGCCGGCGCCTTCGGCACCTGCGGCGGGGACTCCACGGCATCCGGCGTGGTCGGCTGCTGGGCCCGTTCCAGGAAGCGGAGCAGCTCCACCGGGAACGGCAGCACCAGGGTGGAGTTCTTCTCGGCGGCCACCGCCACCACGGTCTGGAGCAGCCTCAGCTGCAGCGCCGCGGGCTGGGAGGACATCTCGGCTGCCGCCTGGGACAGCTTCTTCGACGCCTGGAGCTCCGCGTCGGCGTTGATGACCCGGGCGCGCCTCTCCCGGTCCGCCTCCGCCTGACGCGCCATGGAGCGTTTCATCGTCTCCGGCAGCGAGACGTCCTTGATCTCCACCCGGTCGATCTGCACGCCCCAGCCGACCGCGGGGCTGTCGATCATCAGCTCCAGGCCCTGGTTCAGCTTCTCCCGGTTGGACAGCAGATCGTCCAGATCGCTCTTGCCGATGATCGAACGCAGGGACGTCTGCGCCATCTGCGAGACGGCGAACCGATAGTCCTCCACCTCGACGACCGCGCTCGACGCGTCGACGACCTTGAAGTAGATGACCGCGTCCACCCGCACGGTGACGTTGTCCCGGGTGATCCCGTCCTGGGCAGGCACCGGCATCGTCACGATCTGCATGTTGACCTTGCGCAGCCGGTCCACACCAGGGAGCACCATGGTGAACCCGGGACCTCGTACATCGTTGCGGAGCCGGCCGAATCTGAGGACCACACCCCGCTCGTACTGCTTGACGACCCGGGCGGCGGCCGCCATGTAGGCGACACCCGCCAGGACCACCACAACCAAAGCGGTCAAGAGCACCTGGACCATGACGGCCCCCTGCCAGCCGGAAACACCGAACACTCACTCCGCGCCGGATAAGACGCTAATACCACGGTATGCCCTGATTCGACAGCAGGCGAACCTCCGCCCCGCCGTTCCGCTGCGGGGCATTCCGCGCGCCGGTAGCCCGCCCGGCGGTCTCCCGGATGCCGGGCGGACGGCGAGCGGGCAAGGTGACCAGCGTCAGCACGTACCCCCGTGGCGTACGGGGCCGCGTGACGGAGCGCGTACGGATGAGCCGGACGAGACAGACGAGGACCTGCCATGCCCGTGATCGACAACCGACGACGCCGCCTCGGCACCGCAGCCGGGACCGTCCTCCTGACCCTCACCGTCGCGGGCTGTTCGAGCCTGGGCCGGACCGCGGTCGGTCCGGTCACCTACACGACCGAGCGGGAGGCCGTGATCCAGGTGAACAGCCCCTCGGTACGAGGCTGCCACCCGCTGGCCCCCGCGGGCGCCAAGGAAGTGGAGAACGGCACCCTGATCGACATCATCCTGTACCGCACCCGCGACTGCACCGGGCCCGGCACGACCTATCTGGCCACCAGGTTCACCGACCAGAAGGCGCCCGACTCGCTGCCCTGGCGCAGCTTCAGCACGGTGCACTGACCCCGGCTCCCGCACCGGGCCCCGCCTCCGGTGCGGGGCCCGCCTTCCCGGCTGCCCGGCCGCCCCGGCTACTCGGGCACGGCCCGCACCCACACCCCGTCGTCGGCGAGATAGCGGTCCACGCGCAGGCCGGCCGCGGCCAGATATCCCTCGAACTGCTCCTTCGACATCGGCCGCGACAGGAACGTCTGCGTCCAGCGCGCATCGTCGAATTCGTACTCGGCGTGCACCGAATGCACCCCGTCGCCGACCGGCTCAGAGGAGACGATGCGGACCGTGTACCCGGCCGGGTCGACCCGCTCGCGAGGCAGGTCGGCGTGGCGGCCCTTCCCCTCGCGCTGAATGAGCACCACCCCGCCGTCGCGCACATATCTCCGGCAGGTCCGCAGCAGCCCGTCCCGCACCTCGTGGTCACCCGAGTGCACCAGGAACGACGCCAGCATCACCACGTCGAACGTCTCGTCACCCAGGTCCAGGGACTCGATGGGGCTCCGCACCGTACGCGCGCCCCGCACCTGCTCCAGCATCTGCGCCGACTCGTCCACCGCGGTGACCGCGAAGCCACGCCGGAGCAGGGGGTGCGTCACCCGGCCCGCCCCGCAGCCCAGTTCCAGAATGCTCGATCCGGCGGGGACCGCCCCGGCGATCACGTCGGGTTCGTCACCGACCGGCAGCCGGGTGTACACCTCGACCGCACAACCGTCCGGGGTGATAGCGCCGGGTCCCGTCCCTGAATAGCCCTCACGTACCAGTCGTCCGCTCATATTTCCCCGAACGAACCGTCCGCATCCGCGGTTCCCCTCACACGGAGCGGCGCGCGACCAGCGCGGCGCTGAGGTACTGGAGGTCGGCGGGGCGGGCCGGGGAGAGGCCGGTCAGCCGGTCGATGCGGCGGATGCGGTAGTCGACGGTGTTGGGGTGGACGTGCAGCGCCGCCGCGGCGGCCCGGCGGTCCAGGCCGTGCCCGAGATAGGTCTCCAGCGTGCGCAGCAGCTCCGGTTTGGCCTCCAGCGGGTGCAGCAGCCGGGCGAGTCCGTGCAGCGCCTCGCTGGGCCTGCTCAGCTGGTACTCCAGCAGCACGTCGGCCAGCCGGTACAGCCCGGCGGGCCGGCCGGTGCGGGCGACCAGGTCGACGATCTCCGCGTTACGGGCCACGGCGGCCGGGACCGCCGCCGGTTCCGCGGTCTCGGCGGCCGCGGTGACGGGCACCCCGGCCGCCGTGGTGGCCTCCGCGATCAGCTCACGCAGCCCGCCGGGCCCGTCCCACGGCGGCGGCTGCGCGACGGGCAGCAGGACGGTGCCACCGGAGGCGTCGAGCGCGGTCAGCGCGGGCGTACCGGCGAACCGGTCCAGGGCCGTGCGGATACGGCGGATCTTGCGGCGGGCGGCCACCCCGGTGCCGGGTCCGGGCGCCTGGCCCGTCTCGTCGGGGTGCGGGGCGAGCGCGAGGGTCATCGTCAGATAGCCGGCCGCCGGACGCAGCCCGGTGCGCTGGGTGAGGAGTTCCAGGGACTCACCGGTCAGCAGGGCGGCCATCAGGGCGTGCCGGCCGCCGTGTTCCTGGCTGTCCAGGATCTGCCGGGCCTCCAGATAGGCGCCGCTCACCGCCGAGGTCAGCTGCTGCTGGAGGACCATGATGCGGTCCATGATCTCCAGTACGGCCGGCAGGTCGGCGGGGCCCGCGTCCTGGGCGGTCTCCTGCCAGCACATCGCGATGCCGACCTGGTACGCGGTGAGGATGGCGTCGAGCGGTACGCCCTCCTCCGCGCGCTGGGCCGCCGAGTCGCGCTGCTGGGCGAGTTCGGCGTCGGTGGCGGGGCGGCGGTGCTCGACGACGTCGGCGAAGAGCCGCAGGTTGTGCTGGACGATGTCCGCGATATCGCCCGCGATCTCCTCGTGGGGCAGCTCCGCGTAGACCGGCAGATCGCTGAGCAGCCGGTCGACGACGCGGCTGGTCAGGGCCGGTGCGCGGGCGCGCAGCTGGGCGGCGACCGGCCGCCCGGCGATACACAGCGGCGGCGGCCCACAGTCCTGCGGTCCCGCGCCCGCGCCCCTCACGACGGACCGCTCTTTGTCACGCGTCACAAAAGCCCCCGCGGAAGTCTGCGTTACCCACCAGTTAAACGACGGCGTCCGAGTCTGCATGATGACCGGCGACACCCGCCATGCCCCCGCCTCGCCCCCACCACCGGAGGTAGCCGTGAACTCGTCCCGGAACAAGGCATTCTGCCGGACCGTCAGAACAGCACTCGGTGTACTCGCGCTGACCGGACTGGCCGTCGGCACCGGCGCGTCCGGTGCCTGGGCGGCCGCCGACGACACCACCTCGTACGTCGCACTCGGGGACTCGATGGCCTCCGGGCCGCTCATCCCGGGCATCACCGGCCCCCTGGCCTGCGGACGCTCCACGCACAACTACCCGCACGAGCTGGCGGCGAGCCTGGGCGCCACGCTGACCGACGTCACCTGTAGCGGCGCGGCGTCCAAGCACATGACGGAGAAGCAGTCGCTCTCCCTGCTCGACGTCCCCATGGGCTCGGCGCCGCCCCAGTTCGACGCGCTGCGCGCGGACACCGATCTGGTGACCCTGACCATCGGCGGCAACGACACCGGCCTGGTCGGCATCGCGCAGGACTGCACCAACCTCGACCCGTCCGCCACCCCCTGCAAGGACAAGTACAACGAGGGCGGGGTGGACCAGGTGGGGCAGCGGATCGCGGAGTTCGTCCCCCGGATGGCCGCCGTACTGGACGGGATCCACCAGCGCTCGCCGCAGGCCAGGGTGATCGTCACGGGGTACGGGCTGTACATCAAGCCCGGCGGCTGCTGGCCCCTCCAGCCGGTGCTGCCGGTGGACGCCGACTTCCTCCAGGGCAGCGTCGACCGGATGAACACGGTGATCGCGCAGCAGAGCGCCGCGCACGGCGCCGAGTACATCGACCTCGCCACGCCCAGCAAGGGCCACGACTCCTGCCAGGCCCCCTCGGAGAAGTGGGTCGAGGGGTACGTGCCGACGGCCGCCGCCGCACCCCTGCACCCGAACCGGCAGGGCGAGTCGAACTACGCCCGCATCATCGGCGCCCACCTCCAGGGGAGCTGACGCGTGCGGCAGCGGCTGCTCAACGGCCTGCTCGCGGCGGCGCTCGGCGCCGCCGCCCTGCTCGCCCCGCCCGCCCACGCGGCTCCGGCGGGCCCCGCCCCGGGGGAAGGCTGCGACCCGCTGGCACCCGCCGAGTGCCTGCTGCCGTTCCCCAACGACTGGTACACCCGGCCGGACCCGGGCACCGACACGGGCCGCCGGGTGGCCTTCGACACCGCGGTGCTCCCCCGCCCCGCGACGGGCCTCCCGGTCGACCCGGCCGCCTGGAACCGGTCCGACGGCTTCTCCCCCGGCTCCGCCCTGATCGCCCAGGTGCCGGGGCTCGACCTCGCCGCGACCGGCGCGGCCCCGCTCACCGACATCGGCCGCTCCCTCGACCAGGACGCCCCCGTGGTCCTCCTGGACACCACGACCGGTGAGCGGTGGCCGTACTGGGCCGAACTCGACGCCAACGCCACGGACCCCGCCCGGCAGGCGCTGCTGATCCACCCCGCCCGCAACTTCCACGACGGCCACCACTACGCCGTGGCCCTGCGCCGCCTAAAGGACGCCACGGGCCGTACGATCCCGGCGGCCGCCCCGTTCGCCGCCGTCGCCGGTGGACGGCTTCCCGTCCACGATCCGCTGCGCGCCCGCCAGGACCGGCTCCGCCCCTCACTCACGGCCCTGCGCCGGGCCGGGGTCGCGGCCGAAGGGCTCAACCTGGCCTGGGACTTCACCGTCGCGTCAACCCGGAGCCTCAGCGGCGATCTCTTCACCATCCGCGACGACGCGTTCCGCCGGCTCGGCGACCGCTCGCCCGGCTTCACCGTCACCGGGGTCACCGACCTCACCCCCGCCCAGGACGCCCGGATCGCCCGCGAGGTCACCGGGCGGATCACCGTACCCAGCTATCTGAACCTGCCGGGCGGCCCGCCCGCTTCCGTGCTGAACCGGGGCCGGGACGGCACCCCGCGCGCCCTCCCCGGCAACACGCAGACCGCGGAGTTCCGGTGCGAGATCCCGCGCGCGGCCTTCCGTACCCCCTCCCGCCCGTCCCTCTACGGGCACGGGCTGCTGGGCAGCCGCTCGGAAGTGGGCGCGGGCAACGTCAAGGACATGGCGGCCGAGCACGACTTCACGTTCTGCGCGACGGACTGGATCGGGATGGCGCAGGAGGACATCCCCGCCGTGCTCGGCGGACTCGCCGACCCGAGCCTCTTCCCAGCCGTCCCCGAACGCAGCGAACAGGGCATGCTGAACGCCCTGTTCCTCGGCCGCGCCCTGATCCACGGCAAGGGGCTGGGCACCGACCCGGCCTTCCGCACCGCCGGCGGCCGCCCGCTGCTCGACACCCGGCACGGCCTGGCGTACGACGGGAACAGCCAGGGCGGCATCCTCGGCGGCGCACTCGTCGCGGCCTCGCCCGACATCCGGCGCGGGGTGCTGGGCGTCACCGCCATGAACTACGGGCTGCTCCTCAACCGGAGCGCCGACTTCGCACCGTTCCAGCAGGTACTGGACGGGTCCTACCCGGACAAGCTGCGCCAGCAGCTCGTCCTCCAGCTATTCCAGATGGTGTGGGACCGGGGCGAGACGAACGCGTACGCGAACCACCTCACCGACCACCACCAGGTACTGCTGCACATCGCCTACGGCGACCACCAGGTCGCGAACGCGGCGGCCGAGGTGGAGGCCCGCACCATCGGCGCCCGCGTCCTGTCACCGACACTCGCCGCGGGACGGAGCCCGGACACCGTCCCGTACTGGGGCATCCGCCGCATCGGTGCGCGTCAACTGCCCTACCGGGGCTCGGCGATGACCGTGTGGGACAGCGGCACACCGACGCCGCCGCTCACCAACACCCCGCCCGTTGGGCCCGAGTACGGCCACGACCCGCACGAGGATCCCCGCAACTCGCCCGCCGCACGTCAGCAGAAGGCCACCTTCCTGACCACCGGCCGTGTCATCAATGTCTGTGGCACCGACCCGTGCACCGCCACCCCCACCTCCTGAAACCTCCGCTGCCCCGGCGGGCCAGGACGTCCGCCGGGCACAGACAAGGAGCACCCATGCGCACGCACCGCATAGCCGGAACCGCCGTCGCGGCCGTCCTCCTCGCCGGTACGGCACTGACCCCGTCCGCCCTCGCGGCCCCACCCGCCGCGACGGCGACGGCCACGGCTACGGCGCAGTCCGCCGTACCGTTCACCTCCGCCACCGCCGCACGCACGGCCGACGGCGGCCACACCCTCTCCTGGGCCTCCCCCGCCACGTCGGTCACCGTCACCGCCGTCACCTCCCCCGACGCCACCACCGGCGTCCCCGTCGGGACGGCCCCCGGCACCGGCTCGCTGACCGTGCCCGCCGGAACGCTCCCGGAGTCCGGGCGCTGGTACTTCCGGCTGGTCCCGGACAGTGGGAGCCCACTGGTCGTCGCGGACCGCTCCCTCGGCCTGGAGTCCGCCCGCAACTTCCGTGACATCGGCGGCTACCGCACCACCGACGGGCGCTGGGTCCGCTCCGGCCTGGTCTACCGCTCCGGCAAGCTGAACAGCCTCACCGACGCCGAGCAGCAGCGGCTGGTCTCCCAGCACCTCACGCTCGATGTGGACCTGCGCAACGCCATGGAGCGCCACGACGACCCGGACCGGCTGCCGGCCGGAGTCGCCTACCAGGTCGCGGACGTCGTCTCGCTCAGCCACGGTGTCCGCTTCCACGACTCGGCCCTGATGACCCTGGCCCAGGCCGTCGCCGCCGGGCTCTTCTCCGGTTCGTCCGACCTGGGCCAGTCCATCGGCTACCCGTTCATGGTCAACTTCGTCGGCGGGGACTACGCGTTCCACGACCTGGTCACCGCCGTCGCCACGAACGATTCGGGTGCCACGGTGTTCCACTGCAGCGCCGGAAAGGACCGGACCGGCTGGGGCACCGCCGTCCTGCTCACCCTGCTCGGCGTCCCGCGTGCCACGGTCGAGGCGGACTTCCTCGCCAGCAACCAGTACACCGGCAACCCGGAAGCCGTCGAACTGAGCTGGCTGCGCGCCGCGTTCGCCGAGGCGGACCACCTGTACGGCGACTTCGACACCTACGTACGCGAGGGGCTGAAGCTCGACGCGGCGACCGTGGCGGCCCTGCGCGCCAAGCTCCTGACCGACTGACGCGCGGCCCTGATCAGCACCCCGGATAGCGGTCGTCCGGCCAGTCCACCGGGTGCTCGAACTCCAGGGAAAGATCGTCGGCCACCTCGGTGATCACCGCCCGCCCCTCGGTGCGCACCAGCCAGGACGGCGGAAGGTGTACGTCGCCGTGGTGGGCGCCGAGCAGGTTGCCGCAGACGGCGCCGGTGGAGTCGCTGTCGCCCGAATGGTTGACCGAGAGCAGCAGGGCCTCGCCCACCTGGTCCGGGCGCGGCAGGACCAGCGCGCAGTACAGGGCGATCGCGAGCGCCTCCTCCGCCACCCAGCCCGCGCCGAGCGACTCCACCTTCTCCGCGCTCGGCTCGCCCCGGCCGGCCAGCTCGAAGGCCGCCCGGAGCGCGGCGGACGTCTCCTGGTGGCCGGGGTGGCGGGCCAGCAGCTCGATGGCCCGCAGCACGGCGCCGGGCAGCGAGTCGCCCTCCATGAGGTGGGCGACGACCGCCGCGAGCGCACCGGCCGCGTAGGCGCCGGTGACGTGGCCATGGGTGATCCGCGCACAGCGGGCGGCCAGCCCGAAGCTCTCGTCCACGGGGCCGCCGGTCAGCCCGAAGGGGGCGGAGCGCATCACCGTGCCGCAGCCCTTGGAGGCGGTGTTGACCGGGCCGGCGCTGCCGAGCGGGGCCCTCGGGTCCGGGGTGTGGCCGGCCGCGAGCCCGGTCAGGCAGGCGTTGCCGGGGGCCCGCCGCGCGTACAGCCAGGGCTGCTCCCTGAGCCAGCCGGTGCGGACCAGGTCGTCGCCGCCGCGGGCGGGCGGCGCGGGGTGGTTCTGGGTGTCGAGCCAGCGCAGGTAGGCGTGCCTGATGACGGCGGTCTCGGCGCCGCCGATGCCCTTGGCCATGGCCCTGGAGTGGGCCCTGATCAGGCCTTCCGCGGTGAACAGCGTCATCTGCGTGTCGTCCGTGACGCGCCCGGTGACGCCGTCCCCGTCGGCGGTCAGGCCGCGTACGCCCTGTTCTCCGTGAGCCCGCCGGATACCCGCGAGCGACAGGAACTCCACCGGGTTGCCCAGCGCGTCCCCTATCGCCCCGCCCAGCAGACATCCCCGGACGCGGGACCTTCGGACGGAACCGTTCCCCCATGCCGCAGCGCTCATCGCCGGCACCCCCACTCTCTCGGGCTGAGTCTATGGGGACCGGACCGGGCCCTCTTCGGCCCGGCGGGATTCGCGCGTCAGCCGTCGAAGCGGGCGGCCCTCAGGTACTCCGGGTTGGGGTCGAGAGCCGCCGCGAGCCTGAAGTGGCGGGTGGCCCGCTCCGGATGGCCGGCCCGCTCGAAGGTGCGGGCCAGCGCGAAGTGCGCGAATGCGTTGTCCGGTTCGCGTTCCAGGACGAGCTCGAACTCCAGCTCTGCGGGGCGGAGTTGGGCGGCAGCGAAGAAGGCGCGGGCGCGCAGCAGCCGGGCCGCGGTGTTCTCCGGGTGCGAGGCGATCACCGAGTCGAGCAGCTTCACGGCACCCCGGGGATCGCGCGCCGCGAGCAGCTGTTCGGCCGCGCGGAAGTCTATGACGTCGGTTTCCGGGTTCCTCTCGGGCACAGTCGCATCCTTCCCTCGGCCACCTCGGTGTGAACGTCGCTGCGTGGGCCGGTATTCCGGTCCGGGTCAGCCCGCCGCCGCCCGCCGCACCAGCTCCGACCAGACCTCGCGGACCTGCGGGGCGAGGGCCTCGACAGGTCCGTCGTTGTCGATGACCAGGTCCGCGACGGCGAGCCGCTCCTCGCGGGTGGCCTGCGCGGCCATCCGGGCCCGCGCGTCGGCCTCCGTCATCCCGCGCAGTCGCACGAGCCGGTCGAGCTGGGTCTCGGGGGCGGCATCGACGACGACGACCAGGTCGTACAGGGGGGCGAGGCCGTTCTCCGTGAGGAGGGGCACGTCGTGGACGACCACGGAGCCGGTGCCCGCGGCCCGCTCCAGCTCGGCGGAGCGGGCGCCGACCAGCGGGTGGACGATCGCGTTGAGGGCGGCCAGCCGTCCGGCGTCGGAGAAGACGATCGAGCCGAGCTTCGGCCGGTCCAGGGTGCCGTCCGGGGCGAGGACCCCGGTGCCGAACTCCGCTACGAGAGCGGCGAGCCCGGGGGTGCCGGGTTCGACGACCTCGCGGGCGATCCGGTCGGCGTCGACGAGGACGGCTCCGTGGCCGACGAGCAGCGCGGACACCGCGCTCTTGCCGGCGCCGATTCCACCGGTCAGGCCCACTTTCAGCATGGCGGCAGCCTAGCGCCCAGCTCCCCGGAAGGGACCGGCGGTCAGCTGTCGCCCTCCCGCTCGGCCAGGAAGCGTTCGAATTCTAGGCCGATCTCGTCGGCGGACGGCAGGTCCACCGGCTCCGCGACCAGATTGCCCCGGGTCTCGGCGCCCGCCACCGCGTCGTACTGGTGCTCAAGGCCCTCGACCAGCGAGACGAGCTCCTCGTCGCCCTGCCCGATCTGGCGGTCGATCTCCGTCTGGGTGCGGTGCGCCTCTGTGCGCAGTGCGTGGGCGACGGCCGGCAGGACCAGCCCGGTCGCCGCCGTGATCGACTCCAGCGCGGTGAGCGCGGCGTCGGGGTAGGCGGAGCGGGCGACGTAGTGCGGCACGTGGGTGGCGACACCCAGCACGTCGTGTCCGGCCTCCATCAGCCGGTACTCGACCAGGGCCTCCGCGGAACCGGGCACCTGCGCCTCGTCGAACGGGCTGCGGTGGCCGGGCATGAGGTCGGTGCGGTTGCCGTGCGGGGTGATGCCGACGGGGCGGGTGTGCGGGACGCCCATCGGGATGCCGTGGAAGTTGACCGCGAGGCGGACACCGAGCCGTTCGACGATCTGCTCGACGGCGGCGGCGAACCTCTCCCACTCCACGTCGGGCTCCGGCCCGGACAGCAGCAGGAACGGCGCCCCGGTGGCGTCCTGGACCACCCGCACGTCCAGCGTCGGGGTCTCGTACGACGTCCAGCGGTCGCGCCGGAAGGTCAGCAGGGGACGCCGGGCGCGGTAGTCGACCAGGCGGTCGTGGTCGAAGCGGGCCACCACCTGGTGCGGCAGCGATTCGAGCAGACCGTCGACGATCTGCTCACCGGTCTCACCCGCGTCGATGTACCCCTCGAAGTGGTAGAGCATGACCAGGCCGGCCGACTCCTGGGCCAGCGCCATGTCGACGACGGCCAGGCCCTTCGGGTCCCATTCGTACAAACTCTGCGGATCAGCCACGGTTACCGCTCCTCCTTGTGTTCCTGAAGAAGAACGCCCCGAGGGGCACGGGCATTCCCTCCCGTGCCCCTTCACATGGTGTTTACCCAAGTACCCGCGCGTGCAGTGCGGTGACCGCCTTCCGTGCGGAGGTGAACGCCCCGTGCTGCCAGGCGTCCGCGTAGCTCAGGTAGTCACCGGCGAAGTAGACCCGCCCGGCCGCCCGGTTGAGCGGTGCGAAGGCCGGGGCGTCGGGGCCGCCCGCCAGTGAGTGCCAGGACGCCTCCAGGTACGGGGTCTGCCGCCAGTGGTGGGAGAACGACGTGGCGAGTTCGGTGCGGTACTTGTCGCCGTGGATCTTCACGCCCTGGGCCACGGCCCGCGCCTCCCGCCGCGCCGGGGTGAGGGCGGCGTACGCGTCGGCGTCGGCGCCGGTGTTGTAGTAGCCGATGATGGTGCCCCGCCTGCCCTGGTGGCCGTAGGACGGGTACCAGATGTGGGCGAGGTCCATGTCCGTCTCGGTGATGCCGCCGTAGATCCGGTGGTCGCTCTCCCACCAGCGGCTGCGGTACTCCAGACCGATCTTCCCGGCCGAGGACGGCTTGCAGGCCTCCAGCGCGCTCTGGACGTCCGGGCCCAGGTTGTGTGCGGTCTTGGCGAGGATGTTGGGCGGCAGCGCGGCGACGCAGTAGTCCGCCTCGATGCTGCGGGTGCGCCCCGCCCGGGCGTAGGTGACGGTGACGCCGTGCGAGGTGTCGGTGATCTTCGTGACGGCCGCGCCGGTACGGATCCGGCGCTCCCCTATCGCCCGGGTGAGCGCGGCGGGTATCCGGTCCATGCCGCCGACCGGCTGGAACATCAGCATCGCCTGGTCGTACTCGAACTCGAAGGCGAAGTAACGCCCGACGCCGCTGGCGAAGACCTCGGACGCGGAGGGTACGGAGCCCAGCTCCTCGCCCGGGGTCCCGGCGGCGGCGGGGTCGACGCGGTAGCCGCGCCGGGGGCTTCCGGTGTAGTCGAGCGTGTCTCCGATGTCGCCGAAGTCCTTCAGGAACTCCATGAGCCGTTCCTGGTCGTCGGCGGTGATCTGCCGGTCGAGCGCTCCCTTGTCGGTGGCCTTGGAGAGGAGTTCGGCGACGTAGCCGTACACGTCGGCCTTGGCGGTGCGGTAGCGCACCGGGGCCTTCATGCCCGCCTTCTCGTTGTAGATATAGGCATTGGCGTTCACGTTGGTGAACATCTCGATGGGTACGCCGAGTTCGCGACAGTAGTCGAGGGTGACCATCCACTGCGGGATCCGGCCGGGCCCACAGTTCATGTACTGGCCGTCGCTGAACCGGGCCGTCTGCCGGACACCGTGGATATCGGTGGTGGAGTCCCCGCCGCGCACGGTGAAGTTCCGGCCACCCGTGCGGTCGCGTGCCTCCAGGACCGTCACGTCGTAGCCCGCCTTGCCCAGCTCGTAGGCGGTGGCGAGACCGGCGATACCGCCACCCACGACGACCACCTTGGCCGCGGCCTTCCCCTTCAGGTGGAAGTCGCCGGCGCTGGGCGCGCGGTAGGCCGGTTCGCGGCTTGCCGCCTGGGCGGTGGGGGCGAGGCCGAGCGCTCCCATGGTGGCGAACATGGCACCCGCGCCGCCGGTGATGCCGACGTTGCGCAGAAAGGCGCGGCGGCTGTCGCCGGGCGTGACGGAGGATTGGCGAGACGTCTGGGTCATGGAGCGGCTCCTGTCCGGATCCTGGGGTTGCCGGGATCCTGGCAAGGGCGTGTTACGTGCCGTCAGTTACTCGTGTATCCCGCACGTTTCTCTCTGTTCACCCCGTTCACGTCGCTCACACCCCGCGCGGCCACCGCAGCATTGGTCCAGACCTTGACACGGCGTCACCTCATCCCTACCGTCACTGGGCAGCACGTTCAGAAACTCGCCCCACATTCACGTACGAGAACCCTGAACCCCTGACGGGAAGGCACCCCCATGCGCACCCGCACACTGCTCCCCGCCCTGCTCTCCACCGCCCTGGCCGCCGGCGGCCTCGTCCTCGCCTCGGCCACCGCCTCCGGAGCCGCGACGGTCATCCAGGTGAGTACGGCGGCCCAGCTCAAGTCGGCTCTCACGGCGGCCGCTCCCGGCGACACGATCCAGCTCGCGGACGGTACGTACACCGGCAACTTCAAGGCGACCGTCCCCGGCACCGCCGCCGCACGGATCACCCTGACCGGCTCCGCCGGGGCGGTCCTGACGGCCGGCGGCGGTTACGGGCTGCACCTCAACGGCGCCTCCTACTGGACCGTGAAGGGCATCACCGTCTCCGGCGGCCAGAAGGGCATCATGGCCGACAGCGCCGACGGGGTCGTGATCGACTCGGTCACCGTGCACGACCTCGACATGGAGGGCGTCCACTTCCGCAAGTCCAGCAGCGACGGCGTCATCAAGAACTCACGGATCTACGACACCGGGCACGACGGCCGCGGCATGGGCGAGGGCGTCTACGTGGGCACGGCGGGCGACCTCTCCGACAACAGCGACCGGGTCCAGATCCTGGACAACACGATCGGCCCGGACGTCGGCGGCGAGAACATCGACATCAAGGAAGGCACCACGGGCACCCGGATCACCGGCAACACCTTCGACGGAAGCGGGCTGACCGGCGCCAACTACGACGACTCCTGGGTCGACGTGAAGGGCAACGACGTGCTGGTCGAGGGCAACCGGGGCTCCCGTACGACCAACAACGGCTACGAGACGCACACCCAGCAGAGCGGCTGGGGCTGCGGGACCGTCTTCCGGAACAACACCTCGGACCTGTCCGGTTCGACGGGCGACAAGCGGATCGCGTTCAACGTGACCAACTACAGCGCGAGCTGCCCGACGAAGGTCTACGCGAGCAACACCGTGACGGGCGGCAACGGCCTGACCAACATCACCGTCACCCCGTAGGCACCCGCAGGCACCCGCTGAGTCCCGTAGGAACCTCCCGTAACGACGAATGAGGCCCGCCCCCCGAAGGGGACGGGCCTCACCGTCATCTACTGCGACCGATGACCGGCCGGAGGGTCAGAGCGTCAGCTCTGGCCGCCCGCCAGCTTCTCGCGCAGGGCAGCCAGGGCCTCGTCCGACGCCAGGGCGCCGGAGTTGTCCGCGGACTCCGAGGAGTACGAACCGCCACCGCCGCCACCGCTGCCGCCGGAGGCAGCCGGAGCCGCGCCGGCCGGGGCGGCAGCGCCCTCGGCAGCAGCGGCCTCGTCGGCCTCGCGGGACTTGATGACCTGGGCCTGGTGCTGCTCGAAGCGCGTCTGCGCCTCGGCGTACTGGGTCTCCCAGACCTCGCGCTGAGCCTCGAAGCCTTCGAGCCAGTCGTTGGTCTCGGGGTCGAAGCCCTCGGGGTAGATGTAGTTGCCCTGGTCGTCGTACGACGCGGCCATGCCGTACAGCGTCGGGTCGAACTCGACCGAGGCCGGGTCGCCACCGAAGGACTCGTTGGCCTGCTTCAGCGAGAGGCTGATCCGACGACGCTCAAGGTCGATGTCGATGACCTTGACGAAGATCTCGTCGTTGACCTGGACGACCTGCTCCGGGATCTCCACGTGGCGCTCGGCCAGCTCGGAGATGTGGACCAGGCCCTCGATGCCCTCGTCGACGCGCACGAACGCACCGAACGGAACGAGCTTGGTGACCTTGCCGGGCACGACCTGCCCGATCTGGTGCGTCCGGGCGAACTGCTGCCACGGGTCTTCCTGCGTCGCCTTGAGCGACAGGGAGACACGCTCGCGGTCCATGTCCACGTCGAGAACCTCGACGGTGACTTCCTGGCCGACCTCGACAACCTCGGAGGGGTGGTCGATGTGCTTCCAGGACAGCTCGGAGACGTGCACGAGACCGTCGACGCCACCCAGGTCCACGAAGGCACCGAAGTTGACGATCGAGGAGACGACGCCGGAGCGGACCTGACCCTTCTGCAGGGTCGTGAGGAACGTCTGGCGAACCTCGGACTGGGTCTGCTCAAGCCAGGCACGGCGGGACAGGACCACGTTGTTGCGGTTCTTGTCCAGCTCGATGATCTTGGCTTCGAGCTCCTTGCCCACGTACGGCTGGAGGTCGCGGACGCGGCGCATCTCGACCAGCGACGCCGGCAGGAAGCCCCGGAGGCCGATGTCGAGGATGAGACCACCCTTGACGACCTCGATGACGGTACCGGTGACGATGCCGTCTTCTTCCTTGATCTTCTCGATGGTGCCCCAGGCACGCTCGTACTGAGCGCGCTTCTTCGAGAGGATCAGGCGGCCTTCCTTGTCCTCCTTCTGGAGAACCAGGGCCTCGATCTCGTCGCCGACCTTGACGACCTCGTTCGGGTCGACGTCGTGCTTGATCGAGAGCTCGCGGCTCGGGATGACACCTTCGGTCTTGTAACCGATGTCGAGGAGAACCTCGTCGCGGTCAACCTTGACGATGACACCATCAACGATGTCGCCGTCGTTGAAGTACTTGATCGTCTCGTCGATGGCCGCGAGGAACGCGTCCGCGTCGCCGATGTCGTTGACCGCAACCTGCGGAGTGGTGGCGGTGGTCTCGGTGCTGCTCGTCATGTGGGAAAGGGCTCCGGTACGGACAGTGAGTCGAAGTTACTGCTACGCCGTGAGCCCGTATCGCCTCTGCAGAAGCCGGACAGCCCGGGAAGCGCCGAATCCCGCGAGCGGGAGGCGCCTCGTGAACCGAGGGGACATACAACAGATGCGAGCGCGGCCTGCTAGGTCTGAGGCGCGCAGGCTCGCAGCGCAACTTGTAGCATACGGGGGCAGCAGGGCAGGGTCAATGCGCGAAGGCGCACACCAGGGGCGGAACGCCCCATACCCGGCACAACTCGTGTTCACCGAGGCCACATCGGCCCCGATGGTGTCCCGGACACACGGGTCGCCCACCCATAGACGCCCCCTTGGTACGTACCTCGTACGACGGGGTGAAGGCAAACTACAGCGACGGGCACGATGAGCCAAGAGATTCCCCCTGCCGAACCCTCCGAACGTTCCCGGACCTCGGAGAACTCCGAACTCTCCGAGCCCGAGGTGACACGCCGCAGCGCGGATGTGGCCGAGAGCAGCCGGGCCAGCCGGGGCTGGTGGGACCGCAACGCCGACGAGTACCAGAACGAGCACGGGACCTTCCTCGGCGACGACCGGTTCGTCTGGGGTCCGGAGGGGCTCGACGAGACGGAGGCCGGGCTGCTGGGTCCCCTGGACGACCTGGCGGGCCTGGACATCCTGGAGATCGGGGCGGGCGCGGCGCAGTGCTCCCGCTGGCTGGCCGCCCAGGGCGCCCGCCCGGTCGCGCTCGACCTCTCGCACCGCCAGCTCCAGCACGGGCTGCGGATCGGCGGCGTCCCGCTGGTCCAGGCCGACGCCGGGGTGCTGCCCTTCCGCGACGGCAGCTTCGACCTGGCCTGCTCCGCCTACGGCGCGGTGCCGTTCGTCGCCGACCCGGTCCAGGTGTTCCGCGAGGTGCGCCGGGTGCTGCGCCCCGGCGGCCGCTGGGTCTTCTCCGTGACGCACCCGGTCCGCTGGGCCTTCCCGGACGAGCCGGGGCCGGAGGGGCTGTCCGTCGCCGCCTCGTACTTCGACCGCACCCCCTACGTCGAACAGGACGAGAACGGCGACGCGGTGTACGTGGAGCACCACCGCACGCTCGGTGACCGGGTGCGGGACGTGGTCGCGAGCGGTTTCCGCCTGGTCGACCTGGTGGAACCGGAGTGGCCGGAGTGGAACAGCCAGGAGTGGGGCGGCTGGTCGCCGCTGCGCGGCAACCTGATCCCCGGAACCGCCATCTTCGTCTGCGAGCGCGACTGAGACACCGGCCGGTGCGGGGCAGGACACCGGTGCGGGGCACGGCGGCGGGCCGTACGAGACTGGGGCCGTGATCCGCACCGACGCCCTGGACCAGCTGCCCGTCCGCACCGCCGTGCCCGCGCTGCGGCGGGCCCTCGACGACCGGGGTGTCGCCGTGCTGTGCGCGCCGCCCGGCACCGGCAAGACCACCCTCGTCCCGCTGGTCCTGGCCGGGCTGACCGGCGACGGACCGCCGCGCCGGGTCGTGGTCGCGGAGCCCCGGCGGATCGCGGCCCGCGCGGCGGCCCGGCGGATGGCCTGGCTGCTCGGTGAGCGGGCCGGCGAACGGGTCGGGTTCACCGTGCGCGGGGAGCGGGTGGTGGGTCCCGGCACCGTGGTGGAGGTGGTCACCACCGGAGTACTGCTCCAGCGGCTCCAGCGCGACCAGGAGCTGTCCGGCGTCGACGCCGTGATCATCGACGAGTGCCACGAGCGCCATCTGGACGCGGACACGGTGGCCGCGTTCCTCCTGGACGTACGCGCCGCGATCCGGCCCGATCTGCGGCTGGTCGCCGCGTCCGCGACGACGGACGCGCAGGGCTGGGCCCGGCTGCTCGGGGACGCCCCGGTGGTCGAGGCGCGGGGCGTCTCCCATCCGGTGGAGGTGGTGTGGGCGCCGCCGGTCCGGCCGGTGCGGCCGCCGCACGGGATGCGGGTCGATCCCGCGCTGCTCACTCATGTCGCCTCCGTGGTGCGGCGGGCGCTGGCCGAGCGGGACGGCGACGTGCTGTGTTTCCTGCCCGGGGTCGGCGAGATCGGCCGGGTGGCCGGGCAGCTGTCCGGCGTCGCGGCGGAGGTGCTCCAGGTGCACGGGCGGGCACCCGCGGCGGTGCAGGACGCGGTGCTGGCCGGTTCGTCCGGGGGGCGCCGGGTGGTGCTGGCGACCTCGGTGGCGGAGTCCTCGCTGACCGTGCCGGGGGTGCGGACCGTCGTCGATTCGGGGCTGGCCAGGGAGCCGCGCACCGATCACGCCCGGGGCCTGAGCGCGCTGACGACGGTACGGGCCTCGCAGGCGGCGGGCCGTCAGCGGGCGGGCCGGGCCGGCCGCGAGGCGCCCGGGGCGGTCTACCGCTGCTGGGAGCAGGCGGAGGACGGGCGGCTCGCCCGGTTCCCCTCCCCCGAGATCAAGGTGGCCGACCTCGCGGCGTTCGCGCTCCAGGCCGCCTGCTGGGGCGATCCGGAAGCGACCGGGCTCGCGCTGCTCGACGCGCCTCCGGCCGGTGCGATGGGCGCGGCCCACGAGGTGCTGACGGCGGTCGGCGCGGTCGGCCCGGACGGGCGGGTGACCGAACGCGGCGTACGGATGTCCCGGCTGGGGCTGCACCCGCGGCTGGCCAGGGCGCTGCTGGACGGGGCGTCCTCGGTCGGCGGACGCCGGGCGGCGGAGGTGGTGGCGCTGCTGAGCGAGGAGCCGCCTCGGGAGTACGGGGACGACCTGGCGGCCGCGTTGCGCACCGCGCGCCTGGGCAAGGACGCCTACGCGGCCCGCTGGCGCCAGGAGGTGCGGCGGCTGTCGTCCTCGCTGAAGGGCGGGGAGGGGGGCGGCTCCGGGCCGGACGACGGAGCCGTCGGCCTGGTGGCCGCACTGGCCTTCCCCGAGCGGGTGGCGCGGGCCCGGGGCGAGGGGACGTTCCTGATGGCGTCCGGCACGGGCGCGGAGCTGCGGGACGGCTCACCGCTGCGCAGTGCGGGGTGGCTGGCGGTCGCGGTCGCGGACCGTCCGGCGCACGCCGCGTCCGCCCGGGTCCGGCTCGCCGCCGTCATCGACGAGGACACGGCACGCCTGGCGGCCGGACATCTGCGGTTCGCGGGCGAGGAGGTCCGCTGGGACGGCCACGACGTGGTGGCCCGCCGGGTGGAACGCCTCGGCGCCGTCGAACTCTCCGCGCGCCCCCTGAAACAGCCCGACCCCGCCCTGGTCCGCGAGGCCCTGGTGGAGGGGTTGCGGCGGGAGGGGCTCGGCCTGCTGCGCTGGACCAGGGACACCGGACAGCTCCGGGAGCGGCTGGCCTTCCTCCACCGGGAGCTGGGCGAGCCGTGGCCTGACGTGTCGGACGAGGCGCTGCTGAGCCGTACAGAGGAGTGGCTGGAGCCCGAGCTGTCGCGGGCCCGGCGCCGCTCGGCGCTGGCCGGGATCGACGCCGGGCAGGCGCTGCGCCGGCTGCTGCCCTGGGCGACCGGCGAGGGGGCCCGGCTGGACGAGCTGGCCCCGGAACGGATCGAGGTGCCGAGCGGTTCGCGGATCAGGGTGGAGTACGGCGGACCGCAGCCGGTGCTCGCGGTGAAGCTCCAGGAGCTGTTCGGGCTCCAGGAGACCCCGAGGGTGGCCGGCGTACCGGTGCTGGTGCACCTGCTCTCCCCGGCCGGCCGGCCCGCCGCGGTGACGGCGGACCTGGCGTCGTTCTGGCGGGAGGGCTACAGGGCGGTGCGCGCGGAGCTGCGCGGCCGCTACCCGAAGCACCCGTGGCCCGAGGACCCGACCACGGTGGAGGCGACCCGGTTCACGAAGGCCCGGCTCAAGCGGGAGTAGGTTCCGGGTCGGGGACGGGCTCGGGCGCGGCGTGCGGCCTCGGGGTGCCCGGCCGCCGCGAGCGGGCCTCCAGCCAGAGCGACAGGGCCAGGAGCGCGGCACCGAGGAAGAGGAAGCCCCAGGGCAGGTACGAGGTCAGCAGCAGGACCAGCACCCGCTGGGACTTGACCTGGTCGACGATCGAGGCGATGTAGTCCTCGCGCATCTTCACGTCCCCGGCGAACACGGTGACGGTGTCCTTGGGCATGCCCATCGCCTTCGCGTTCCGCATCTCCTCCTTGTGGATCTCCTCGCCGTTGACCGGCGCCCCGGTGACGGGATCGACCCAGAACATCCGCTTGGTGGTGTACCAGCGGGTCATTCCGGTCTTGGCGATCTGCGCCGGGGTGATGCCCTTGATCGGCATCGTCTTCGGCATGGGGACCTTGGTCCACGGGATGGTCTGCTCGAAGTAGTAGACCTTCAGACCCCGGAAGGTCTGGGTGCCCTTGTAGTGGATGGGCGAGCTGGTGCGGGTCTGGGCGTCGAAGTACTCGTAGTCCCGCTTCTCGGTGAGGAAGGGCCACTTGTACTCGATGCCCTCGCGGCTGACCGGGTCGCCGTCGACCATCTCGCCGGTGGCGTGGACCGGGGCCTGGCTGTG
Source organism: Streptomyces sp. NPDC057900 (assembly GCF_042887885.1). Lineage (NCBI taxonomy): Bacteria > Bacillati > Actinomycetota > Actinomycetes > Kitasatosporales > Streptomycetaceae > Streptomyces > Streptomyces sp. NPDC057900. The sequence continues at coordinate 482,852 of NZ_JBHVOI010000005.1, read as the reverse complement.
CGCGTCGAAGATGTAGCGCTCGGGGATCTTGGAGACCATCTTGCCGTCGGGGCCCTGGATGTAGGAGAGCGCGTTCCAGACGACGACGTCGCGGCCCGCGCTGCGCTCGATCTTCTCCGACGCCTCCACATCGCCCTTGAGGGTCTGCACGATGGTGACCTTGTCGACCTTCTTGGCCGTGAGGGTGCTGTAGTCGAGCAGGGTCGCGGGCTTCGCCTCCAGCACCGTCTCCTGGTACTGGTTCGGCGGGATCTTCGCCAGCCGGGGGAAGGCGTACCAGCGCAGCAGCGGCGACATGGCTGCGAAGAAGACGGCGAAGGCCAGGAGTACGAGGCTGGCTCGGCGGCGCATGGGGTGTCCTCCCTCTGCATTCCGTGGTGCGTTGCGTGGTGCGGGCGGCTAGTTCTTGGGGCCCGGGACGGTGGTCAGCAGGGGTTTGGGTGAGGTCTCGCCGGGTGGTGCGCCCACCGCGCTGATGGTGAGCACGAGGGCGAGGGCGGCGGCCAGTCCGATGGCGGCGGCGACTAGGGCACGCATGCTCGGCCTCCCGGGGCGGTAACTGATGGGGCGTCAGGGCTGGGGCACCGTAGCAACCGGGGCGCGAGATGAGAACACCTGGTGTGCTCCGCGCCCCTGTTCGCCGTCGCGGCACCACAGCGGACAGCCCCTCCGCCGGGTTACGGCGGAGGGGCTGTCGTGGTCCTGGTACGTCCGGGTCAGGCGCCCGCTTCGGTCCCGGTCCCGGTCTCGGTCCCGGCCCCGGTCCCGCATTCGGAACCGGTTCCCGTACCGGTCTCCGCCCCGGTCCCTGTCCCGCCGTCTGTCGCCGCTTCGACCGTCAGCTCGATGTCGACGGTCGCGCCGCCCTCGGTGGTGAGGCGCAGCTTGTACGTGCCCGCGGTGTCACCGGCGTGGATCTTCGAGAGGACGAGGTTGCCGTCGGCGTCGGTGGTCAGGTCCGTCAGGGTGCGGACCTGCTTGCCGTCCTTCTCCTCGAAGTACGGGCCCTTGTCGTTCTCGACCGGCTTCTTGTCGTCGGTGATCATGGTGGCGGTGACGGCGACGCCATGGGCGGCCGCCTTCTTGTACATCGCCTTGAACGCGATGTCGTCGAAGGTGCCGCCGGCCTCGACGGTCAGCTTCTCCGTGCCGGTCCTGGCGATCGTGTCGGCCTGCCGGGCGGTGACCTTCGCGGTGTAGCTCACGGCGGGCAGCGAGGTGCCGGTGGCCGTCGCGCGCACGGCGAAGTCGCCGGTCTTCCCGCCCGCCTTCAGCACCGGTGCGGTGACCGTGCCGTCGGCGCCGGTGGTGAGGATGACGGTGCGCTTCCCGCCGGTGAACGCGGCGTCCGTGTCACCGGTGACGGCGAAGGTCACGGACACCTTGGCGAGCGGGCCGCCCGAGCCGTTCAGCGCCCGCACCTTGATCCGCTCGGTGAAGGCGTCGCCCGCCATGGCGGTCAGCGGGCCGGTGCCCGCGTTCTTCACCCCGGCGAGCGTCTGGGACGGCGTGGGGTCCGGCGTCGGCGGCGGGGACGACGGCTCGCCGGTCGGACCGCCCGGGTCTGACGGGGAGGGACTGGGCTTCGAAGGCGGCTTCGGGGTCGCAGAGCCGTGCGGCGAGGGCGACGGTGACGGCGTGGGCGACGTCGTGGCGCCGGGGTACCCGGAGGACGGGTTCCGGTCCGTGCCGCTGCCGAGGCCGGAGGGCAGTACGCCGCTGCCGTCCGGAACCTCGTGGGTGCCGCGCTTGTAGTACTCGAACCAGGAGCGGACGGTGCGCAGGTACTCGTCCGAGTGGTTGTAACTCAGGACCGCCTGGTCCAGGTTGGTCGCGAGCGACAGGTCGCGGGAGCCGGCGCAGAGGTAGCGTCCGGCGGCGAGGGCCGCGTCGTAGATGTTGTTGGGGTCCTTGCGGCCGTCGCCGTTGCCGTCCTGGCCCCAGGTCTCCCAGGTGGACGGGATGAACTGCATCGGGCCGACCGCGCGGTCGTGCGTCGAGTCCCCGTCGTAGGCACCGTTGTCGGTGTCCTTGATCAGGGCGAAGCCCTGGCCGTTGAGGGCCGGGCCGAGGATCGGGGAGAGCGTGGTGCCCTGCGCGTCGACGCGGCCGCCGCGGGCCTGGCCGGACTCGACCTTGCCGATCGCGGCGAGGAGCTGCCACGGCAGCCGGCAGGCGGCGTCCGTGGCCGCGACGGTCTGCTGGGTCTTCTTGTACGCCGCCAGGATCGACGCCGGTATGCCCGATTCCGCACTGCCCGTGACCGGCAGGTCGACGGAAGTACCGGGCTTGTCCGGCGTGTTCAGCGGCGGCAGGTCCGTGAAGTAGGGCGAGTTGCCGGAGGCGGCGCTGTCGTCCGACGGCGTCGCGCCCGCGGCCGGCTGGTCGTCCTCGGACGCGACCAGGGGCGAACCGGGGCCCTGCGAGGCGGAAAGCGCGGCGACGGCGGCGGCGGCCACAGCAGTGGTGGTCGCCCCTCTGCGCAGTCGGCGACCGAATTGCACTGCCATAACGTGTGGGCCCTCCCCGTCGTCGGCGTCCGCGCTCCCCTGCGCCTGGACTCAGGCGACCCTACGGCAAGTTGTGCCGCCCGAACACAGCGGCCTTACCGCTTCTCACCGGTTTCTCACGTTCCGGATCACCAGGTGTACAGGGGGCGGCACTCCGGTGACGGCGGCTCACCCATACTTCCACCATGCCGTTCACCCTCAGCCATGCCGCGGCCGTCCTGCCGGGGCTCCGCCGCGACGGAACGGGGCGCGGGCCGCTCGTCGCCGCCGCGCTCGTCGCCGGTTCGTTCGCCCCCGACATCACGTACTACGCGGACAGCGCCATTCCGGGCGCCATGGAGTTCGGGGAGGTCACCCACGCGGTGTGGGGGGTGTTCACGGTCGATGTCCTGATCACCGCGGCGACCGTCGCGCTGTGGCTGCTGCTGCGCGAACCGCTGGTGGCGCTGGTGCCGAGGGGGCATCAGGGGCGGGTGTACGCACTGGTACGGGGAGCCCGGCGGGGGCCCGGTCAGGGGCCGTGGGGGGTCCGGGACGGTGTGTGGTTCGTGGCCTCCGCGGTCATCGGCGCCGCTACGCACGTGGTCTGGGACGCGTTCACCCACCACGACCGGTGGGGGGTGCGGCTGGTGCCGGTGCTCGGCCGGGACGCGGGCGGATACCCGGTGTTCCAGCTGGTGCAGTACGGGACTTCGGCTGTGGCGCTGACCGTGCTCACCTGGTTCGCGGTCACCGCGCTGCGGCGCGCCGGCGGGCAGCCCGCGCCCGCGTCCGTACCGGTGCTGGGCCGACGGGCGCGGTGGTGCGCGGCCGGATTCATCGGCCTGTGCGTGGTGCTGGGCACCGTTCACCGGTGCGCGCGCTGGTACGCGTACTTCGGGCACATCGACACCCCGCTCGACATCATCCCGACCGCGTGCTTCGGCGCGGGCGCCGGACTCGCACTGGGGCTGGTGCTCTACGGGGTGTGGATGCGGCTCCCGGGGCGCGGCGGCCCCGGGGCACCGCCGCTCCCCGTCGCCGGACGGGCCCGGGGTACGAGCCCGTCCGACGGCTGAGGCCCAGGCCCTTCGCGGCCCCCGGCCGTCAGTGCGCCGCGGATTCCCAGTCCGTGCCGACACCGACCGACACGTCGAGCGGCGCCCGCAGCCGCACCGCGGTCGACATCTCGTGGCGCAGGATCTCCTCGACCTGTTCCCGCTCGCCCGCGGCGATCTCCAGCACGATTTCGTCATGTACCTGGAGGAGCATCCGGGAGGTCAGCTCCGCCTCGGTGAGCGCCTTGTCGACCTTGAGCATCGCGACCTTGACGATGTCCGCCGCCGTGCCCTGGATCGGTGCGTTCAGTGCCATCCGCTCGGCCGTCTCCCGGCGCTGGCGGTTGTCGCTGTTCAGGTCCGGCAGGTAGCGGCGGCGGCCGAAGACCGTCTCCGTGTATCCGGTGGCGCGGGCCTCCTCCACCACCCGGTGCAGGTAGTCGCGGACCCCGCCGAACCGCTCGAAGTAGGTGTCCATCAGGCCCCGGGCCTCGCCCGCCTCGATGTTCAGCTGCTGGGAGAGGCCGAACGCGGAGAGACCGTAGGCCAGCCCGTAGCTCATGGCCTTGATCTTGCGCCGCATCTCCGGGTCGACGGCCGACTTCTCGACGCCGAAGACCTGCGAGGCGACCGTGGTGTGCAGGTCCTCCCCGGAGGTGAACGCCTCGATCAGGCCCGCGTCCTCGGAGAGGTGGGCCATCACCCGCAGTTCGATCTGGCTGTAGTCCGCCGTCATCAGCGTCTCGAAGCCCTCGCCGACGACGAAGCCGCGACGGATCGCCCGGCCCTCGTCCGTCCGGACGGGGATGTTCTGGAGATTCGGGTCGGTGGAGGAAAGCCGGCCGGTCGCCGCGACCGTCTGGTTGAACGTGGTGTGGATCCGGCCGTCCGCCCCGATCGTCTTGACCAGGCCCTCGACCGTCACCCGGAGCTTGGCCTGCTCGCGGTGGCGCAGCATGATGACGGGCAGCTCGTGCTCCGTCTGCGCCGCCAGCCACGCCAGCGCGTCGGCGTCCGTGGTGAAACCGGTCTTCGTCTTCTTCGTCTTCGGCAGGCCCAGCTCACCGAACAGCACTTCCTGGAGCTGCTTGGGCGAGCCGAGGTTGAACTCCCGGCCCACCGCCGCGTGCGCCTCCTTCACCGCCTGCTGCACGGCGCCCGCGAACTGCTGCTCCATGCCCTCCAGATGGGCCCGGTCGGCCGCGATGCCGTGCCGCTCAAGGCGGGCCAGCAGGATGGACGTCGGCAGCTCCATGTCGTGGAGCAGTTCGGCGGCGCCCACCTCGCCCAGCCGGGTGGTGAACGCGTCCCCGAGATCCAGGACCGCGCGGGCCTGCGCCATCAGCGCGTCGGCCTCCGCCCGGTCGTCCGCGCCGAAGGCCAGCTGGCCGTCGGAGGCGGCCGCCGGGGCGAGCTCGCGCCCCAGGTACTCCACCGCGAGGGCGTCCAGCGCGAAGGAACGCCGGCCGGGCTTGACCAGATAGGCGGCGAGCGCGGTGTCCATCGAGACGCCCTCGATCCGCCAGCCGTGCTCCGGGAAGACCCGCATGGCGCTCTTGGCGTTGTGCATGACCTTGGGGCGGGCCGGGTCCGCGATCCAGGACGCGAACGCCTGCTCGTCGGCCTCGTCCAGCTGCGTGGGGTCGAACCAGGCGGCGGCCCCGCCCGCCGCGGCGAGCGCGATCTCGGTGACCGTGCCGCTGCCGAGCGCCCAGGTGTCGACCGTCGCGACGCCGAGCGGCTGCCCGCCGTGCTCGGCCAGCCACGGGGCGACCTCGCCCGCGCCCAGCACCGCGCCGTCCAGCTCGACGCCCGCGGCGGGCGCCGGCGCCTCGTCCTCCGTCTTGCCCGGGTCCACCGCGAGCAGCCGCTCACGCAGGCTCGGGTTGCGGATCTCCAGCACGTCCAGCACCCCGGTGACCGCGGTGCGGTCGTAGGGGGCACGCTCCAGATCGCCGGGGGTCTTCGGCAGCGCGACGTCCCGGACCATCTCGGTCAGCCGCCGGTTCAGCCGCACCGCGTCCAGGTGGTCGCGGAAATTCTGCCCGGCCTTGCCCTTGACCTCCTCGGCCCGCTCCACCAGCTCGTCGAACGAACCGAACTGGTTGATCCACTTCGCGGCCGTCTTCTCACCGACCCCGGGGATACCCGGAAGGTTGTCCGACGGGTCACCGCGCAGCGCCGCGAAATCCGGGTACTGCTGGGGGGTGAGCCCGTACTTCTCCTCGACCTTCGCCGGGGTGAACCGGGTCAGCTCGGAGACGCCCTTCGTCGGGTACAGCACCGTGACGTTGTCCGTGATCAGCTGGAACGAGTCCCGGTCACCGGTGACGATCAGCACTTCGAAGCCCGCCGCCTCCGCCTGGGTGGCCAGCGTGGCGATCACATCGTCCGCCTCGAAGCCGTCGACCGCGAAACGGTCGGCGCGCATCGCGTCGAGCAGCTCCCCGATCAGCTCGACCTGCCCCTTGAACTCGTCCGGCGTCTTCGACCGGTTCGCCTTGTACTCGGGGAACTCCTGCGCACGCCAGGTCTTGCGGGACACGTCGAACGCCACCGCGAAATGCGTGGGCGCCTCGTCACGCAGCGTGTTCGCCAGCATCGAGGCGAAGCCGTACACCGCGTTCGTCGGCTGCCCCGCCCCGGTCGTGAAATTCTCCGCGGGCAGAGCGAAGAACGCCCGGTACGCCAGGGAGTGCCCGTCCATGAGGAGCAGGCGCGGTCGGTTGTCTGCCGTCTTCTTCGATGCCGTCTCAGCCACACCCCGATCCTGCCACGGACCACTGACAATCCGGACCGGCGACCGCCCCGGGCCGCCCGCGGGGCCGCTCGCCGGGCCGGCCCGCCGCGCCACGTGCCAGGATCGGTGGAGCAGGAAACACGCAAGGAAACACGTACAGCGGACCCCTCCCGGTCCGCAGCCGGCTCAAAGGGGAATGACGATGGCCACCAAGCCGCCCGCAGGTGATCCGGTCCAGGACGCGCCGCAGGTCGAACCGGCCAAACACGCCGCCGCCGGGCTGCCCGCCGTCGCCCACAGCCTGCGCATCGCCCAGCAGCAGATGGGGGTCCGCCGCACCGCGCGGACCCTCCTCAAGGTCAACCAGAAGGACGGCTTCGACTGCCCGGGCTGTGCCTGGCCCGAGGGCGACAAGCGGCACACCGCCGAGTTCTGCGAGAACGGCGCCAAGGCCGTCGCGGAGGAGGCGACGCTGCGCCGGGTCACCCCGGACTTCTTCGCCGCCCACCCCGTCTCCGACCTCGCCACCCGCAGCGGCTACTGGCTCGGCCAGCAGGGACGCATCACCCAGCCCGTGTACCTGCCGGAAGGGGCCGACCACTACCAGGCCGTGACCTGGGAGCGCGCCTTCGCCATCATCGCCGAAGAGCTCAACGCCCTCGGCTCCCCCGACGAGGCCCTCTTCTACACCTCCGGACGCACCAGCAACGAGGCCGCGTTCCTGCTCCAGCTGTTCGCCCGCGAGTTCGGCACCAACAACCTGCCCGACTGCTCCAACATGTGCCACGAGTCGTCCGGCTCCGCGCTCACGGAGACCATCGGCGTCGGCAAGGGCTCCGTCTCCCTGGAGGACCTGCACCACGCCGACCTGATCATCGTCGCCGGACAGAACCCCGGCACCAACCACCCCCGGATGCTCTCCGCCCTGGAGAAGGCCAAATCCGCCGGTGCGAAGATCATCTCGGTGAACCCGCTGCCGGAAGCCGGTCTCGAACGGTTCAAGAACCCCCAGACCCCCCTCGGCATGGTCAAGGGAGCCGCTCTCAACGACCTCTTCCTCCAGATCCGCATCGGCGGCGACCAGGCCCTCTTCCGGCTGCTCAACAAGCTGATCCTGCAGACCGAGGGCGCGGTCGACGAGACCTTCGTCGCGGAACACACCCACGGCTACGAGGCGTTCGCGGAGGCCGCCGCGGATGCCGACTGGGACGAGACGCTCACCGCCACCGGCCTCGACCGCGCCGCCATCGAAGAGGCCCTCGCGATGGTCCTCGCCTCCGAGCGCACCATCGTGTGCTGGGCCATGGGCCTGACCCAGCACAAGCACTCCGTGCCGACCATCCGCGAAGTCGTCAACTTCCTTCTCCTGCGCGGCAACATCGGCCGCACCGGCGCCGGTGTCTGCCCCGTGCGCGGCCACTCCAACGTCCAGGGCGACCGCACCATGGGCATCTTCGAACGGCCCGCCCCCGCCTTCCTCGACGCCCTCGACAAGGAATTCGGCATCACCTCACCGCGCCACCACGGCTACGACGTGGTCCGCTCCATCCAGGCCCTGCGCGACGGCGACGCCAAGGTCTTCTTCGCCATGGGCGGCAACTTCGTCGCCGCCACCCCCGACACCGACGTCACAGAGGCCGCCATGCGCAGCGCCCGCCTCACCGTGCACGTCTCCACCAAGGTCAACCGCTCCCACGCCGTCACCGGTGCCCGCGCCCTGATCCTGCCCACGCTGGGCCGCACCGACAAGGACGTCCAGGCAGGCGGCAAGCAGTTCGTCACCGTCGAGGACTCCATGAGCATGGTGCACGCCTCCCGGGGGAACCTCACCCCCGCCAGTCCCCATCTGCTCTCCGAACCCGCCATCGTCGCCCGCCTCGCCCGCGCCGTCCTCGGGCCCGCCTCCGCCACGCCGTGGGAGGAGTTCGAGAAGGACTACGGAACGATCCGCGACCGCATCTCCCGCGTCGTCCCCGGCTTCGAGAACTTCAACGCACGCGTCGCCCACCCCGGCGGATTCACCCTCCCGCACGGCCCCCGCGACTCCCGCCGCTTCCCCACCGCCACCGGGAAGGCCAACTTCACCGCCGCCCCCGTGGAGTTCCCCGAACTCCCCGAGGGACGGCTGCTGTTGCAGACCCTGCGCTCCCACGACCAGTACAACACCACCATCTACGGCCTGGACGACCGTTACCGAGGCATCAAGGGCGGCCGCCGCGTCGTCCTCGTCAACCCCGACGACGCCGCCGCCCTCGGCCTCACCGACGGCGCGTACGCCGACCTCGTCAGCGAGTGGAAGGACGGAACCGAACGGCGCGCCCCCGGCTTCCGCGTCGTCCACTACCCCACCGCCCGCGGCTGCGCCGCCGCCTACTACCCCGAGACGAACGTCCTGGTCCCCCTCGGCTCCACCGCCGACACCAGCAACACCCCCGCCAGCAAATCCGTCGTGATCCGCTTCGAGAACGTCCGCTGACGCCCCGGGCCGGGCCTCACCGCACAGGCGCACTAAGCGCCCGCTCAGCCGTCTGATAAGAACAGACAGGAACAACGGACACCAGACGCAGCAGCGCACCACCGCAGAGAGACGGAGCCGGCCCATGGGCGAGCACACCACACCCAAGTTCCCCCAGGAGATCATCGACGAGTACGCCGCCCTCGGCGTCGACCTCCCCGCCCTGTTCTCCGCCGGACACCTCGGCGAACGCATGGGCGTGCGGATCGTCGAGGCCGCCGCGGACCGCGTCGTCGGCACCATGCCCGTCGAGGGCAACACCCAGCCCTACGGGCTCCTGCACGGCGGCGCCTCCGCCGTCCTCGCCGAGACCCTCGGCTCCGTCGGCGCCATGCTGCACGGCGGCGCCACCAAACTCGCCGTCGGCGTCGACCTGAACTGCACCCACCACCGAGGGGCGCGCAGCGGCCTCGTCACCGGTGTCGCCACCCCCGTACACCGCGGCCGCACCACCGCCACGTACGAGATCGTCATCACGGACGAGCACGACAAGCGTGTCTGCACCGCCCGCCTCACCTGCCTCCTGCGTGACGTACCGAAGGACGCACCGCAGGGCGCGCCGACGGGTGAGGCCGCCTGACCGCCCGACACCCTTCGCACCCCACTGCCCGGCCGGACCGCAAACCGGCCGGGCAGCGTCATATCCCCCCACAACCACCGCCCCACGCACCGCAATTGGCCGACCGCACCGGTCAACACCCTTGACCGCGGACCCCGTTCTGTGGCCCACTCAGCAGCCACGCCCGCCCGCGCACTCGCCACCCCGCGTCGACCACATACCCCTCCGACGTAACACTGCGTAACATCCGCGCAATGTTCACCCGCCCCGACGCAGCCCGAGGAACCCGGCCCCGCAGGCGCCGGGCACTTTCGCGCGCGCCGACGCGCCCTCCCGCACCCCCAACACGCGACAGCAGCAAGATCGGTTCAAGCCCCTTAGCAGAGCTGCGCGTTCTCAGAATGCGGTCACTTCACGGTCCAGTAAAAAGCCGTACATGTCGGCACAGCCACCTCAAGCCTTCCTCAAAGGCATAACAAGACAGTCACATCATTCGGCTGACCCATCCCCGACCCCCGCCCCTGCCCTTAGAGTCACCGCCAGTCACCGCGCCGCCGGGCGCGACTACGGCACGGCCCTGTACCAACCAGTACGGCCCGGCGAACGACACGGCACCTCAAGCAGAGGAGGCCGCGCCAGGGAAAGGACTTTTCGTGCGACACCGTTCTTTGCTCATCCTCACCACAGTGCTCACCACAGGAGCACTGACACTCACCGCCTGCGGGTCGCGCGACGACGACAAGAAGAGCAGCGACAGCGGCGGCACCCAGACCGTCGTCATCGGCGTCGACGCACCCATCACCGGTGACCTCTCCGCGCTCGGCCTCGGCATCAAGAACTCCGCCGACCTCGCCGCCAAGACGGCGAACAAGGCCAAGACCGTCCCCGGCATCAACTTCGTCGTCAAGCCCCTCGACGACCAGGCCCAGCCGTCCGTCGGCCAGCAGAACGCCCAGAAGTTCATCGACGACGACACCGTCCTCGGCGTCGTCGGCCCCCTGAACTCCGGCGTCTCCCAGTCGATGCAGAAGCCGCTCAACGACGCCAGCCTCACCCAGGTCTCCCCCGCCAACACGGGCACCGAACTGACCCAGGGCGAGAACTGGAAGACCGGCGACAAGAAGCGCCCCTTCAAGACCTTCTTCCGTACCGCCACCACGGACCAGATCCAGGGCGCCTTCGCGGCGAAGTACCTGTACAACAACGCGAAGATCAAGCAGGTCTACCTGATCGACGACCAGAAGCCCTACGGCGCCGGTCTCGCGGCCTCCTTCAAGGCGACGTTCACCAAGCTCGGCGGCAAGATCGCCGGCGCGGACCACGTCAACCCCGACGACCGCGACTTCAACGCCGTCGTCACCAAGGTCAAGAAGTCCGGCGCCAAGGCGGTCTACTACGGCGGTGAGTACCCCGCCGGCGCACCCCTGAGCCAGCAGCTCAAGGACAGCGTCAAGATCCCCCTCATGGGCGGCGACGGCATGTACAGCGCCGACTTCATCAAGCTCAACAAGAAGGCCCAGGGCGACATCGCCACCTCCGTCGGCAAGCCCGTCGAGGAGCTCGACTCCGCCAAGGACTTCATCGCGAACTACAAGACGGCCGGGTACAAGGACGCCTACGAGGCCTACGGCGGCGGCACCTACGACGCCACCTGGTCCATCATCGAGGCCGTCAAGATCGCCGTCGCCGACAACGACGGCAAGCTCCCCGACGACGCCCGCGAGAAGGTCCTCGCCGCCATGGACAAGGTCAAGTTCGACGGCGTCACCGGCCCCGTCTCGTTCGACGAGTTCGGCGACACCACGAACACCATGATGACCGCCTACCAGGTCGACGGCGGGAAGTGGGTCTCCAAGCTCAGCGAGGTCTACAAGCCGTAACCAGCTCCCCGGTCACCACTGACTGACACCAGACCGCGCGGGAGCGCCAAGAGCGCTCCCGCGCGGTGCCATATCCGAACCACTCCACGGAGGCCCTGCGGTGCACGAACTGCCGCAACAGCTGGCCAATGGACTCATCCTCGGCGCGATGTACGGTCTCATCGCGATCGGTTACACGATGGTCTACGGAATCATCCAGCTCATCAACTTCGCCCACGGCGAGATCTTCATGATCGGAGGCTTCGGGGCCCTCACCGTCTACCTCTGGATGCCGGCCGGCGCCAACCTCCTCGCAATCATCCCCCTCATGATCATCGGCGGCGTCATCTGCTCCGTCGCCATCAGCGCCGCCGCCGAACGCTTCGCCTACCGGCCCCTGCGCAACGCACCACGACTGGCCCCGCTCATCACGGCCATCGGGCTCTCCCTCGCCCTCCAGCAGGCCATCTGGAAGTGGTACCCGGACGCCAAGAAGGACCGTTCCTTCCCGCAGTTCAAGGGTGACGCCCTCGACATCTTCGGCGCCCACATCCAGCGCGGCGACCTCTTCGTCCTGATCAGCGCACCCGTCTGCATGATCGCCCTCGGCCTCTTCGTCTCCAAGACCCGCGCGGGCCGCGGCATGCAGGCCACCAGCCAGGACCCCGACACCGCCAAGCTCATGGGCATCAACACCGACCGCATCATCGTCATGGCCTTCGCCATCGGTGCCGCGTTCGCCGCCGTCGCCGCCGTCGCCTACGGGCTCAAGAACGGCCAGATCGGCTTCAAAATGGGCTTCATCATGGGCCTCAAAGCCTTCACCGCGGCCGTGCTCGGCGGAATCGGCAACATCTACGGCGCCATGCTCGGCGGCGTCGTACTCGGCATCGCCGAATCACTCGCCACCGGCTACATGAGCGACGTTCCCGGCATGGAACTCTTCGGCGGCGGCGCCTGGAAGGACGTATGGGCCTTCGTCCTCCTCATCATCGTCCTGCTGCTCCGTCCCCAGGGCCTGCTCGGCGAACGCGTCGCGGATCGGGCGTGATACGGATGACCACCAACACCACCACCACGCCCCCCGCCTCCGCCCTGATCCCGATGCCCGCCCCCGCGGCCCGCATCGCCACCACGGCAGGCGCGGCCGTAGCCCTCGTGGGCACCTTCGTCGCCTGGACCTGGACCGACCAGTTCCCCGGCGACCTCACCGTCACCGGCTACCCCGGCGGCCTCCAGGTCCTCACCCTCATCGGCGCCGCGCTCACCCTGCTCCTCGCCCTCTCCGGGTACGGCGTCCGCGGCCTCGGCTGGCTCACCCCGGGCGGCACCAACAGCCCCGTACGCCTCCTGGCACTCGGGACCTTCGGCACCACCGCCTACACCATCGGCGCCATCACCTACGACCTCGGCGGCGTCGTCAACCTCGAACCCGGCGCCTGGGTCAGCGGCATCGGCTCACTCATCGCCGTCGTCGCCGCCCACGGGCTCCCCGCCGACCAGCCACTCCCCGACACCGGAAACCCGGACGCCGGCTGGCAGCGCTTCCGCAACGGCCTCGCCGCACCGTCCGCCCGCCGCGCCGCACCCCTGCCCGCCTGGGCCGAGATCCTCATCATCGCCGTCACCTTCGGTATCGGCCTCTACGTCTTCGCCTACGGCGTCGACACCGACTACACCGAACTCTTCATCGGCTTCCTCATCACCGCCGCCTTCGCCTTCACCGCGCTGAACCGCGCCGGACTCATCTCCCGGATCACCGCGCTGACCTCGAAGCACCGCAACATCACCCTCACCGCCGCCCTCGTCGCAGCCGTCTGCTTCCCCTTCACCCAGCAGAAAGAGGAATACGCGCTCATCGGCGCCAACATCCTCATCTTCGCGACCGTGGCACTCGGCCTGAACGTCGTCGTCGGCCTCGCCGGCCTCCTCGACCTCGGCTACGTCGCCTTCCTCGGCGTCGGCGCCTACGCCGCCGCCCTGGTCTCCGGCTCCACCATGTCGGCCATCGGCGTCGAGTTCCCCTTCTGGGCCGCCGTCCTCACCGGCGCGGGAGCCTCACTGATCTTCGGCGTCCTCATCGGCGCCCCCACCCTGCGACTACGCGGCGACTACCTCGCCATCGTCACGCTCGGCTTCGGTGAGATCTTCCGCCTCACCGTGAACAACCTCAACGGCAACAGCGGCCCCGACCTCACCAACGGCTCCCAGGGCATCCCGAGCATCCCCGACCTGAACCTCTTCGGGATCGACTTCGGGCTCAAGCACGACATCGGCGGCTTCACCCTCGGCAGGTCGGCCAACTACTACCTGCTCATGCTCGTCTTCACCGCCGTCGTCGTCCTCGTCTTCCGCCGCTCCGGGGAATCCCGCATCGGCCGCGCCTGGGTCGCCATCCGCGAGGACGAGACAGCGGCCACCGCCATGGGCATCAACGCCTTCCGGCTCAAGCTGCTCGCCTTCGCCCTCGGCGCCACCCTCGCCGGACTCGCCGGGACCGTACAGTCGCACGTCAACTACACGGTCACGCCCGAGCAGTACCAGTTCGCCGGCTCCGTGCCCCCGAACTCCGCGTTCCTCCTCGCCGCCGTCATCCTCGGCGGCATGGGAACGCTCAGCGGACCCCTCGTCGGCGCCGCACTGCTCTACCTCATCCCGGCCAAGCTCCAGTTCATGCAGGACTACCAGCTCTTCCTCTTCGGCATCGCACTCATCCTCCTGATGCGCCTGCGCCCCGAAGGACTGGTCGCCGACCGCAGGAAGCAGCTCGAATTCCACGAGACCGACCAGCTCGACGTACCGGAACCGCGGAAGTCCGACGACGTCGACGCCGGCATCGCCAAGGCGGGGGCGTGACCACCATGACCACCACCACGAAGACCGGCACCCCCGTGCTCGACGCCAGCGGCGTCACCATGCGGTTCGGCGGCCTCACCGCCGTCCACAACGTCGACCTCACCGTCAACGCGGGTGAGATCGTCGGCCTCATCGGCCCCAACGGCGCCGGAAAGACCACCTTCTTCAACTGCCTCACCGGCCTGTACGTCCCCACCGAGGGCAAGGTCAGCTACAAGGGCACCGTCCTGCCGCCCAAGCCCCACCTCGTCACCCAGGCAGGCATCGCCCGCACCTTCCAGAACATCCGGCTCTTCGCCAACATGACCGTCCTGGAGAACGTCCTCGTAGGACGCCACACCAGGACCAAGGAAGGCCTCTGGTCCGCCCTCCTGCGCCTCCCCGGCTTCACCAAGGCCGAGAACGCCAGCCGGGAACGCGCCATGGAACTCCTGGAGTTCATCGGCCTCCAGGACAAGGCCGACCACCTCGCGCGCAACCTCCCCTACGGAGACCAGCGCAAGCTGGAGATCGCCCGCGCGCTGGCCAGCGACCCCGGTCTCCTCCTCCTGGACGAGCCCACCGCCGGCATGAACCCGCAGGAGACCCGGGTCACCGAAGAGCTCATCTTCGCCATCCGCGACCAGGGCATCGCCGTACTCGTCATCGAGCACGACATGCGCTTCATCTTCAACCTCTGCGACCGCGTCACCGTGCTCGTCCAGGGCGAGAAGCTCGTCGAAGGCACCTCGGACGTTGTCCAGAGCGACGAACGCGTCGTCGCCGCCTACCTCGGCACCCCCTTCGAAGGCGCCCCCGGCGCCGAGGAGATCGCCGAGGTCGAAGCCGCGGAGGCCGCCAAGACGACCGTGACCACCACCGAGAGCACCAGCACCACCAGCAGCACCGAGGAGGAGGACACCCGATGACCGCACTGCTAGAGGTCGAGGACCTCCGCGTCGCCTACGGCAAGATCGAAGCCGTCAAGGGCATCTCCTTCAGCGTCGAGGCCGGCCAGGTCGTCACCCTGATCGGCACCAACGGTGCGGGCAAGACCACCACCCTGCGCACCCTCTCCGGACTGCTCAAGCCGCTCGACGGCCGCGTCCTGTTCGAGGGCAAGCCGCTGACCGGCATCCCCGCCCACAAGATCGTCGCCCTTGGCCTCGCCCACTCCCCCGAGGGCCGCCACATCTTCCCCCGGCTGACGATCACCGAGAACCTCCAGCTCGGCGCCTACCTCCGCAACGACAGGGCGGGCATCGAGAAGGACATCCAGCGCGCCTACGACCTCTTCCCCATCCTCGGGGAACGCAGAAAGCAGGCCGCCGGCACCCTCTCGGGCGGCGAACAGCAGATGCTCGCCATGGGCAGGGCCCTGATGTGCCAGCCCAAGCTCCTGATGCTCGACGAGCCCTCCATGGGCCTCTCCCCGATCATGATGCAGAAGATCATGGAGACCATCGTCGAGCTCAAGTCCCAGGGCACCACGATCCTGCTCGTCGAGCAGAACGCCCAGGCCGCGCTCTCCCTGGCCGACCAGGGCCACGTCATGGAGGTCGGCAAGATCGTCCTCTCCGGCACCGGCTCCGACCTGCTCCACGACGAGTCGGTCCGCAAGGCCTACCTCGGCGAGGACTGAGCCCGTACGCACATGGAGAAGGCCCGCGCCCCGGACTGCATCCGGGGCGCGGGCCTTCTCCGTACCGTACGGAGCTACTCGGCCGCCTTCTTCTTCTCCTCGGCCTTCTTCTCCTCCGCGTCCTCGATCAACGCCTCGGCCAGCTGCTGCATCGACAGCCGCCGGTCCATCGACGTCTTCTGGATCCAGCGGAACGCGGCGGGCTCGGAGAGCCCGTAGTCCGTCTGCAGAATGCTCTTCGCCCGGTCCACCAGCTTCCGGGTCTCCAGCCGCTGCGACAGGTCGGCGACCTCGCCCTCCAGCGCCTTCAGCTCCGCGAACCGCGACACCGCCATCTCGATGGCCGGCACGACGTCGCTCTTGCTGAACGGCTTCACCAGATACGCCATCGCCCCGGCGTCCCGGGCCCGCTCCACGAGGTCGCGCTGCGAGAACGCGGTGAGCATCAGGACCGGCGCGATGGACTCCTCCGCGATCTTCTCGGCGGCGGAGATCCCGTCGAGGACGGGCATCTTCACATCGAGGATGACCAGGTCCGGCTTGTGCTCCCGGGCCAGCTCGACAGCCTGCTGCCCGTCCCCGGCCTCACCGACGACGGAGTACCCCTCTTCCTCCAGCATCTCTTTCAGATCGAGGCGGATGAGCGCCTCGTCCTCAGCGATGACGACGCGGGTCGTCAGCGGCGGGACGTGCGACTTGTCGTCGTCGGACGCGTCTACGGGCTGGGGCGACTCGGGGGTGGTCACGGGGCTCCTTGGTCAGGGCATATGGCTCTCCATGAGCCTACCTAGCTACGGTATGGTGTCACTACGCAGGGCGCTCTTCGCCCTTCCTTTCTAAGGCCCCAGTACTCCAACTGGTTAGAGAGGCGGCTCTCAAACAGCCGAAAGTGTGGGTTCGAATCCCACCTGGGGCACTTTTCCTTCGTTTCCAAGGCCGGATCGCTTTCGCGCGACCCTCCGCGCTGGGCCCCCCTACTTCGGGCTGTCGTCCTCACCGATGTGATGCACCCGCACCAGGTTCGTCGAACCCGCGACGCCGGGCGGGGAACCGGCCGTGATGACCACGACGTCGCCCTTCCGGCAGCGGCCGATCTTCAGCAGCTCCTCGTCGACCTGGGCGACCATCGCGTCCGTCGAGTCCACGTGCGGGCCCAGGAACGTCTCCACGCCCCAGGTGAGGTTCAGCTGCGAGCGGGTGGCCGGGTCCGGGGTGAAGGCCAGGAGCGGGATGGGTGAGCGGTAGCGGGAGAGGCGCTTGACCGTGTCGCCGCTCTGGGTGAAGGCCACCAGGAACTTCGCGCCGAGGAAGTCGCCCATCTCCGCCGCCGCGCGGGCGACCGCGCCGCCCTGGGTGCGGGGCTTGTTGCGGTCGGTGAGCGGCGGCAGGCCCTTGGCGAGGATGTCCTCCTCCGCCGCTTCGACGATGCGGGACATCGTGCGGACCGTCTCGATGGGGTATTTGCCGACGCTCGTCTCGCCGGAGAGCATCACCGCGTCGGTGCCGTCGATGACGGCGTTGGCGACGTCGGAGGCCTCGGCGCGGGTGGGGCGGGAGTTGTCGATCATCGAGTCGAGCATCTGGGTGGCGACGATGACCGGCTTGGCGTTGCGCTTGGCGAGCTTGATGGCGCGCTTCTGGACGATCGGCACCTGCTCCAGGGGCATTTCGACGCCGAGGTCGCCGCGGGCGACCATGATGCCGTCGAAGGCGGCGACGATGTCGTCGATGTTCTCGACGGCCTGCGGCTTCTCGACCTTGGCGATGACGGGGAGGCGGCGGCCCTCCTCGTCCATGACGCGGTGGACGGGTTCGATGTCGCGTCCGCTGCGTACGAAGGAGAGGGCGATGACGTCCGCGCCGGTGCGCAGGGCCCAGCGGAGGTCGTCGATGTCCTTCTCGGAGAGGGCGGGGACGGAGACGGCGACGCCGGGGAGGTTGAGTCCCTTGTGGTCGGAGACCATGCCGCCCTCGATGACGGTGGTGTGGACGCGGGGTCCGTCGACTCCGGTGACTTCGAGGGTGACGCGTCCGTCGTCGATGAGGATGCGTTCGCCGGGGGTGACGTCGGTGTTGAGGCCTTCGTAGGTGGTGCCGCAGGTGTGGCGGTCACCTTCCATGGGTTCGACGGTGATGGTGAAGTCGTCGCCGCGTTCAAGGAGTACGGGTCCTTCGCGGAAGCGTCCGAGGCGGATCTTCGGGCCTTGAAGGTCTGCGAGGATTCCGACGCTGCGTCCGGCTTCGTCGGATGCTTTGCGTACTCGGTGGTAGCGCTCTTCGTGTTCGGCGTAGGTGCCGTGGCTGAGGTTGAGGCGGGCGATATCCATGCCCGCCTCGACCAGGGCCTTGATCTGCTCATATGTGTCGGTGGCGGGTCCCAGGGTGCAAACGATTTTCGCTCGGCGCATGGTTTGAGCCTAAACCTTACCTACGGGTAGGAAATTGGCTCCGCATGACTGCCCAACATCCTTTGGGTGAAGGCTTTTTGACAAGTGTTGAATTGTGCGGCGGGGTGCTCGGATGAGCATTCCGTTCAGAGGTTCGGCGGGGTCATGATGAAGCGGGCGTTCACCTGGGCGCGGACCGTCTGGCGTTGCGGTTCCAGGTCGAGTGCGGGGGCGGCTTCGGCCGGTGCGCCGGCGAATCCGCGGGGGGCGCCGTAGCCGCCGGGGGCCGGGGGCAGGGCGGGGGCGGCGTTCTCGGCGCCGAGGTCGGCGAGTTCGACGAGGGCGGCCAGCTGGGCGCCGACGGCGTCGGCGTATTCGCGGGCGCGCTGGACGGCTTCGCGTACGGCTTGGCGGCGGGCCTCACCGTGCGCGGGCGAGTTGGGGCGCAGGGCCCACCAGGGGCCGTCGATACGGGTCATGTCGAGGTCCGCGACGCGGGTGGTGAATTCACCGAGGGCGGTGAAGTCGCCGAGTACGGCGGTGATGTGGACGCGTCCGTGGTAGGCGCGGATCTTCTCGTCGCGGCCGCGCTGGGTGAGTTCAGGGGTGATGGAGAAGGCGCCGGTTTCGAGTTTCTCGACGGCCTCCCCGTAGGTGCGGGCGAGTTCGAGGACGGTGGTGTTGCGCCGGGTGAGGTCTTCGAGGGCGGCACGGCGGTCTTTTCCCCGGGCACTGACGGTGATGCCGACGCGGGCGATCTCCGGGTCGATCTCCAGCCGGGCCTCGCCCCGGACGGCGAGGCGGGGGTGGTCGGGGGTGCCGTAGGGGTACGGAGTCTCGGTCATGGGTCCACTGTCGCACTCGGGTACGACAGCCGGTGGTCATCGAAACGAAACCTGCGGGGGGTGTTGCCGGGTGTGGTGCGTGGGTGATTATCTACGCGCGTTGTGCACGCGAGTGCGGGATCTACGCGCGTTGTGCGGCGAGAGTGCCGGGCACGGACAGAACTGAGATGTGGGAGACGAGATGCCGCTGAACCGAAGGACGTTCCTGGGCACATCGGCCGCGGCCGGTGCCGGTGCCGCGATCGTGGGCGCCGGAGCTGTTCCTGCCGAGGCACACGGTCACGGGCATGGACACGGACATGGTCATGGGCGTCCGCAGAAGCGGTACTCGTTCACCGTGATGGGCACGACGGATCTGCACGGGAACGTCTTCAACTGGGACTACTTCACGGACCAGGAGTTCGACGACGCGGCCCACAACGACGTCGGGCTGGCGAAGATCTCGACGCTGGTGGAGCAGGTGCGGCGGGAGAAGGGCCGTCACAACACCCTGATGATCGACGCGGGCGACACGATCCAGGGCACGCAGTTGTCGTACTACTACGCGAGGATCGACCCGATCACGGCGAAGCGTGGTCCGGTGCATCCGATGGCGCAGGCGATGAACGCGATCGGTTATGACGCGGCGGCGCTGGGGAACCACGAGTTCAATTACGGCATTCCGGTGCTGCGCAAGTTCGAGGAGCAGTGCGACTTCCCGCTGCTGGGTGCGAACGCGCTGGACGCGAAGACGCTGAAGCCGGCGTTCGCACCGTATGTGATCAAGAAGCTGCGTACCCCGCACGGCCGGGATGTGAAGGTGGCGATCCTGGGGCTGACGAATCCGGGGGTCGCGATCTGGGACAAGGTGAACGTCGGCGGCAAGCTGGTGTTCCCGGGGCTGGAGGAGCAGGCGGCGAAGTTCGTGCCCCGGCTGCGGTCCATGGGCGCGGATGTGGTGATCGTGTCGGCGCATTCGGGGAACAGTGGGACGTCTTCGTACGGGGATCAGATTCCGTACGTGGAGAACGCCGCGGGTCTGGTGGCGGAGCAGGTGCCGGGGATCGACGCGATTCTGGTGGGTCACGCGCATCTGGAGATCCCCGAGTACTTCGTGGAGAACAAGAAGACCGGAAAGAAGGTCGTGCTGTCCGAGCCGTTGAAGTGGGGTCAGCGGCTGACGCTGTTCGACTTCGATCTGGTGTGGGAGAAGGGCCGCTGGGTGGTCGAGAAGGCCGGTTCGCAGGTGCTCAACTCCAACACGGCGGCGGAGGACCGGAAGATCACGAAGCTGCTGGCGGACGAGCACAAGAAGGTGATCGCGTACGTCAACCAGGTGATCGGCACGTCGGCCGCGACGATGACGACGGCTGAGGCGGCGTGGAAGGACGAGCCGATCATCGACCTGATCAACGTGGTCCAGGCGGAGACGGTGAAGGAGGCGCTGGCGGGTGGCGAGTACGCCTCGCTGCCGGTGCTGTCGCAGGCGTCGTGCTTCTCGCGTACGGCGCGGATTCCGGCCGGGCAGGTGACGATCAGGGACGCCGCAGGTCTGTACACGTTCGAGAACACGCTTGAGGCGCGGTTGATGACGGGCGCGCAGATCAAGGACTACCTGGAGTTCTCCGCGCGGTATTACGTGCAGACGGCGGCCGGCGCTCCGGTGGATCCGGCGAAGCTGACGAACGCGGACAACACGCCGGACTACAACTATGACGCGGTGTCGGGTCTGACGTACGAGATCGACATCGCGAAGCCGAGCGGTTCGCGGATCGTCGGTCTCTCCTTCGAGGGCAAGGCGATCGATCCGGCGGCGCAGTTCGTGCTGGCGGTGAACAACTACCGGGCGAGTGGCGGGGGTAACTTCCCGCACGTCGCGGCGGCGAAGCAGCTGTGGGCGAACTCGGAGGAGATCCGCAACACGATCATCGCGTGGGTGCAGGCGAAGGGTTCGGTGGACAGCTCGGAGTTCGCTTCGGTGGACTGGCGGCTGACGCGGGACGGTACGCCGGTGTTCTAGTTCCTCTGGTTCCGCGGTGGGGCGGCCGTCTCCTTTCCTTGTGGGGGGAGCGGCCGCTCTTCTGTGTGCCGGGGTGGGGCGGGGGTGTCAGTTGCTCTGGACGAGGGGGGTGAGGGTGGGGGCCTGAGTGGGGACGTTCGGGGTGTGGGGGGTGAGGCCGAAGGTGGTGAAGGCGGTGCGCTGCGGCAGGTGGTAGGCGGTGGTGCCGGTGAGGTCGTTGAGGATGGTGGCGCTGCGCCATGCGGCGAGGCCGAGGTCGGGGGCGCCGACGCCGTGGGTGTGGCGTTCGGCGTTCTGTACGTAGATGTTGCCGGTGATGGCGGGGTCCAGTTCGAGGCGGAACTGCTCGTCGATGCGGGGGCGGCCGGAGCTGTCCCGGCGCAGACGGGTGCGGAGGCCGTCGAGCATCTGGTCGAGGGGGCGTTCGCGGTAGCCGGTGGCGAGGACGACGGCGTCGGTGGTGAGGCGCGAGCGGGTGCCCTGCTGGGTGTGTTCGAGGTGGAGTTCGACGCGGGTGGTGGCGACGCGGCCCGCGGTGCGAACGAAGACGCCGGGGGTGAGGGTGGCGTCGGGCCAGCCGCCGTGGAGGGTGCGGCGGTAGAGCTCCTCGTGGATGGCGGTGATGGTGTCGTGGTCGATGCCCTTGTGGAGTTGCCATTGGTCGGGGACGAGTTCGTCGCGTACGGGCTCGGGGAGGGCGTGGAAGTAGCGGGTGTAGTCGGGGGTGAAGTGTTCGAGGCCGAGTTTGGAGTACTCCATGGGCGCGAAGGCGGGGGTACGGGCGAGCCAGTGGAGTTTCTCGTGTCCGGCGGGGCGGGCGCGCAGGAGGTCGAGGAAGATCTCGGCGCCGGACTGGCCCGAGCCGATGACGGTGATGTGTTCGGCGTTGAGGAGTTGTTCGCGGTGGTGCAGGTAGTCGGCGGAGTGGATGACGGGGACTGATCCGGCTTCGGCGAGGGGCTTGAGGGGTTCGGGGATGTGGGGTTCGGTACCGACGCCGAGGGCGATGTTGCGGGTGTGGGCGCGGCCGAGGGCTTCGGCTTCGCCTTGGTCGTCGAGTTGGGTGAAGTCGACCTCGAAGACGGCGCGTTCGGTGTTCCAGCGGATGGCGTCGACCTGGTGGCCGAAGTGGAGGCCGGGGAGCTGTTCGGTGACCCAGCGGCAGTAGGCGTCGTACTCGGCGCGTTGGATGTGGAAGCGCTCGGCGAAGTAGAAGGGGAAGAGCCGGTCGCGGGTGCGTAGGTAGTTGAGGAAGGTCCAGGGGCTGGTGGGGTCCGCGAGGGTGACGAGGTCTGCGAGGAAGGGGACCTGGAGGCTGGCGCCGTCGATGAGGAGGCCGGGGTGCCAGTGGAAGGCGGGGCGCTGTTCGTAGAAGGTGGCGGCGAGGGGGCGGGGGGCGCCGGGTACGCCGTGGGCGAGGGCGGCGAGGGAGAGGTTGAAGGGGCCGATGCCGATGCCGACGAGGTCGTGGGGCTGGTCGGTCTCGGGCGCGGGCCGGTCGGGCCTGGGTGGCCGGGCTGTCATCGGGGGGTGCTGCCTTCCGTGGTCTCTGCGGTCTCTGAGATCTCTGCGGTTGCCGCGGTCTCCGAGATCTCAGTGGTCTCTGAGATCTCAGTGGTCTCTGAGATCTCCGTGGCGAGGTGGGTGACGAGGTCGAGCAGTCTGCGCAGGTCGTGGGTGGTGGTGTGGGGGTTGAGGAGGGTGGCTTTGAACCAGAGGCGGCCGTGGGCGTGGGTGCGGCCGAGTACGGCGTGGCCACGGGTGAGGAGGGTGCGCCGGATGGTGGCGACGGTGTGGTCGGTGGCGTCGGTGGGGCGGAAGAGGACGGTGGAGATGGTGGGGCGGTCGTAGAGGTCGAGGGTGGGCGTCTTGGTGATGAGGTCGGCGAGGTGGTGGGCGGCGGCGCAGGTGCGGTCGATGAGATCGGCCAGTCCGGCGCGGCCGAGGGCCCGGAGGGTGACGGCGATCTTGAGTGCGTCGGGTCGACGGGTGGTGCGCAGGGAGCGGCCCAGGAGGTCGGGCAGGCCGGCTTCGGTGTCGTCGTCGGCGTTGAGGTAGGGGGCGTGGTGGTGGAGGGCGTCGAGGTCTTGGTGGTCCGGGACGGCGAGGATGCCCGCTGAGGCGGGTTGCCAGCCGAGTTTGTGCAGGTCGAGGGTGACGCTGTGGGCACGGTCGAGCCCGTGGACCTTGTTGCGGTGGGTGGGGCTGAAGAGGAGGGGTCCGCCGTAGGCGGCGTCGATGTGGAGTTCGGCGCCGTGGGCGGTGCAGAGGGCCGCGATCTCGGCGAGGGGGTCGATCTGGCCGGTGTCGGTGGTACCCGCGGTGGCGGTGACGAGGACGGGGGCGCCGGGCCGCTCGCGGAGGCGGGTGAGGGTCTCGTCGAGGGCGGTGAGGTCCATGACGCCGGTGGGGGCCGGGATGGTGAGGGGGGCGGGGAGGCCGAGGAGCCAGGCGGCGCGGGCGATGCTGTGGTGGGCGTTGGCGCCGCTGACGGTCCGGACGGGGCCGTGGCGTTCGCGGGCGAGGAGCAGCGCGAGCTGGTTGGCTTCGGTGCCGCCGGTGGTGACGAGGGCGTCGGGTGCGGTGCGGTGGGGGTAGACCTCGGCGGCGAGCGCGGTGGTGAGGTCGGCTTCGAGGGCGGAGGCGGCGGGGGCCTGGTCCCAGGAGTCCATGGAGGGGTTGAGGGCCGAGGCGGCGAGGTCGGCTGCCGCGGCGAGGGCGAGGGGCGGAGTGTGGAGGTGTGCCGCGCAGAGGGGGTCCGCGGGGTCCGCCGCGCCTTCGGTGAGGGCGGTGATGAGGGTGGCGAGCGCGTGGTGGGCGCCGGTGCCCCGGTCGGGGATCAAGGGGTGCAGGGCGGTGCGCAGTTGGGGGGTGACGGTGTCGGGGCCGCCTGCGGGGAGGGGGCCGTCGCGTCGGCGGGCGCCGTCGTGGAGTGCGGTGAGCACGGTGTCGATGAGGGGGCGCAGAGCGGCGGGGCCGGTGGTGCCTCCGGCGAGGGGCGGGGTGGGCATGGAGGTGGTGGCCCTTCGGAGCGCATGGGTGGACATCCCAGCTTGTCCGGTTTTTGGGTGGCGTGGCCGGTGAGCGCGGTGATCTGAACTCGAAAGGGGGATGGGTGCGCGAGGGGGCGGGGTGGCGGCGGTTGGGGTGGTATGGGTGCGTGTGTCGCCGGAACGGCGACGATCGGGCGCCCGGTGGCGTTCGCCGGGGCCCGATCGGGTCTGCGGGGCGGAGGGATCCCGCCGGTCGGTTCAGCCGTACATCGCCAGGCGGCAGAAGGCGGCGAGTGCGGCGTCGATGGGGTGGGGCTGCGGCTTCCCTGAGGGGTCGAGGGTGTTCCATCTCTGGAGGTTCACCGCGACGGACAGCTGCCGGTTGCCGTCGGCACGGGTCGCGGACAGGGCCCCGGCGCCCCAGGCCGAGCCGCCGTGGCCCCAGAAGGTGGGTTGGCCCGGCGCTTCCGTCGGGTAGAGGCCGAGGCCGTATTCGATGGTCTTCCCCTCCTGGGAGATGACCGGGACGGTGCGTCGCATCTGGGTCAGTGACGCCTGACTGACGATCTCGCCGGCCAGCAGCAGGCCGTAGAAGCGGTTGAGGTCCGTGACGGTCGATATCAGCCCGGCCGCCGGTCCCACCCACGACATGTCGAAGACGCTGTAGTCGCGCGGCGGGTCGATCATGCCGAACCACGCCTCGTAGAGGTGTGAGTGCGGTCCTTCGATGTGCGCTCCGGTGGGGAGTTCGGTGTTCCGGAGTCCGGCGCGTTCGATGACGTTCCGGGTGATGCACTGCCGGGCCGTGGTGCCGGTGATGTGTTCCAGGAGTTCGCCGAGGAGCAGGTAGTTGGTGTTGGAGTAGATGCCCGGTGTGCTGCCCGGCGCGCCGGTGGCGGGTGCGCGGACTCCCATGCCGATGAGTTCGGTGGCGTGGAACCGGGTGAACCGGTTGTCGTCGAGGCTCTCCGGCCGGGTGTCCGCGGCGTTGGGGAATCCCTTGAGGGAGGGATAGGCGTAGGGGAGGTACTCGGCGAGGCCGCTGGTGTGGTTGATCAGCATCCGGACGGTGATCGCCTCGCCGCGTTCGCCGGGCACCAGCGAGGGGAGGTACCGGGCGATCGGTGTGTCGAGGCCGATCCGGCCGCTGTCGACCTGTTGCAGGACGGCGGCGGCGGTGAAGGTCTTGGTGATGCTGCCGACGCGGTGGCGCATGTCGGGGGTGACGGGGCGTCCGGTGGTGGTGTCGGCGACCCCGGCGGCGCCGCGCCAGATCTGGTCGCCGTCCCGGACTTCGGCGAACAGGCCCGGGATTCCGGCGCGGTGGACGTGTGCGATGGCGGCGTCCAGCTGAGCGGTGTCCAGCTGGGCCGGATCCAGTGCGTTCCTCACGATTGCGTCCTCTCGTGGTCCCGGGTGCCGGTCTGCCCGGCCCACCCATGTCCCCATTATGCACGCGGTGCGTGCAACACCAAGTGCATACGTTAGGCTGGGAGCCCACGAGAGGAACGGGATGGCCGGGATGACAGGGAGAAGGCGCTGGTCGACCGAGGAGATCCTGGACGCGGCGGCGGAGTTGCTGCGCACGGGCGACGCCGAGTCGTTCAGCGTGCGCAAGCTGGCCGCGGTCCTCGGGACCGACTCCTCCAGCCTCTACCGGCATTTCCGCAGCAAGACCGAGCTGCTGCGCGCGGTCGCCGACCGGATCCTGCTGGCCGCCATGGACGGCTACCGCCCCGAGGGCGACTGGAAGCAGCGCATCACCGCCCTGGGCCTGCGGCTGCGGGAGGCCTTCGGCCGGCAGCCCCAGCTCGCCTCCGTCTGGGGGCGCTACGCGTCGAGCGGCGCCGGTTCCCGGCTGGTGATGGAAGCGGTGCTGCAGGACCTGCGGGCGTCGGGCCTGCCCGACGAGGAGGTCCCGGCGCACTATCACCGGATCGCGGTCCTCATCTCCGCGCTGGTCGCCTCGGAGGCCGGGGTCAGCACGATCACCCCCCAGGAGTACGACCAGGGCATGGAGCTGTTCCGTGTCGCGGTGCTCGGCGCGGACCCCGAGCGCTTCCCCGCCCTGTCGCACTTCGCCCGTGACGTCCGCCCCCTCGGGGTGGACCGCCGCGAAGCGTTCGTGGAGCTGCTGGCCGCCCAGCTCGCCCAGGTGGAGGCCGCGGTCCGTCGCGGCTGAGGGCCGTCCCGCCCCGGGGCGGGACGGCCCGGACCTGCTGTGCGGCCTCAGTCCAGGTAGGCGTCGTACTGCTCGACGTCACCGGGTTCGAGCCGCATCTTCGGGTCGGTCCTGATGCTGGAGAGCTCCGTGCCCAGGATGCGGCCGGTGTGCTCGTCGAGGATGACCGTCCACCGCACCGTCCCCTTGAAGTCCACCGCGTACGCCTGGCCCTGGCGCCCCGCGCGGTCCCTGACCGGGCCGATGGCACGCAGGCCGGGCTGCTCGGCGAGCAGGCCGTCGATCGCGGCCGTCTGGGCGGGGCCAGGCGTCCACTCGCGCAGCAGCGCCTCCAGGGAGTCCACCGTCCAGTACGCGCTGCCCCTGGTGTCGGGGTTCTCCTTCGCCAGGTAGTCGGCGAGGCCGCCGACGGTGGTCGGTGGGGTGTTCACGTAGGAGGCCGACTCCCCCCAGGAGCCTGCGGGCAGGTGCGTACGGCGGACGACCCGGCCGTCCTCGATGTCCTGCGACTCCCCGCTGCCGTCGGCGTTGTAGCGGACGCGGGATTCGGTCACCGGCACCTGCTCCGGCTCGTGCTTGCCGTCGTCCCACAGCCCCATGGCCCACTCCCGGCGGTGGGTCCCCCGGCGCGCGGCGCCACCGGAACCGGCGAGGGCGGCGGCCCGCTTCGCGACGGTGGCGAGCGGCACGGTGGTCCGGGAGCTCTCCACCTTGAGCGGGGCGGGCGCGGCGACGGCCGTCTGACCGCTGCTGCCGGTGACGGCGAACCCCGCCACGGTCGCCGCGACGACGGCGGCGGCCACCCCCAGGGACATCGACCGGCCGGGCGTCACCCAGCCGAAGCCCGACGGGCGGCCGGCGGCGGAGCGGGACGTGACGGGCTTCGCGGTGCCGGACGTGGCCGCCGTCTCGTTGGCCTCGTTCATCAGATGCGCTTCGAGCTCCGCGTGACGGGTGGGCGAGAGCCGGGGGGTGCCCGGCCGCGGGACCATCTCACTCAGTGCGGCCAGCTCGGCGAGGTCTTGGGCCGAAGGACGGGCGGACTGTGCGGCGGTGCCGGAACGGTGCCGGAACAGGGCGTTCATGCGGGGTTCTCCTGAGTGGTTCGGGCCGGAATGCTGTCTACGTGCCGTACTTGTCCGCCGCCGCCGGAGAGTTCCCGGCCGGGTGCGCCCCGGGTGCCGTCGTGCCGGGCGGCCGGATGGTTCACCGAGTCGCGCAGCCTGGCGCGGGCGCGGGACAGCCGGGAGCGCACGGTGCCGATGGGTATGCCCAGGGCCTCGGCGGCGGACGCGTAGTCCAGTCCGCCCCAGACGCACAGGGTGAACACCTCGCGCTCGGTGCGCCGCAGCCCCTCCAGCGCCGCCTTGGCCGCCGCCAGCTGTTCGGCGTCCGCGAGCTGCCCGGCCACCTCTTCGGCGAAGTCCGGGACGGTGTCGGAGCGCTCCATCCGGGCCATGGCCCTGCGGTGCCGCCGGGCCGAACGTGCCGTGTTGCGCAGCACGTTGGTGGCGATGCCCAGCAGCCACGGGCGCAGACTGTCGGTCTCCTCGGGGCGCAGCCGCTCGCGTGAGCGCCACGCCTCCAGGTAGGTGAGGGAGACGACGTCCTCGGCCGTGGACCAGTTGCCGGTGGACCACAGGGCATGGCGGTACACGGCGTCCGCGTGTTCCCGGAACGCCTCGGCCAGCGCGGCCGGGTCACCTTCGCGGAGACGGGCGGGGGTTGAATGAGTCACGTGGATTAATGTCCGACCGGTCCGGTGGGTTCCTGTGACGTGTGTCACCGGACTGGGTTTCGCGGGCACGGTCCGGCCGCCTGCCCGGCGCACCACGCGCTGTGCCCGGCCCGCCCTCGGGGTGAGGGCGGGCCGGGCACGGATGGTGCGGGTTCCCCGGTCCGGTCAGTGGGCGTCGCGGACGGCGAGGGCGCGGCGCAGATCGTCGATCTGGTCGATGAGCTTGCGGCGCAGCGCGGGGATCAGGGCCTGGTCGGTGAGTGCCTGTTCGCCGAGGTGGAGGCTGTGGGCGTCGACGGCGTACGCCGGGAAGGCGTAGCGTCCGGCGGCCTCCGCGATGGCGGGTCCGCGGCGGACGGCGAGCTGGGTCGCCTCGGGGTAGTAGCGGGGTACGTACGGGCTGAGGAGGTCGGCCTGTTCGGGCTGCCAGAAGCCCTGGGCGACGGCGGTGAAGAGGTAGTTGGAGAGGCTGTCGTCGGTGAACATGGCCTGCCAGGCGGCGGCCTTGGCCTCTTCTGTGGGCAGGGCGGCGCGGCAGCGGGCGGCGCCTTCCTGGCCGGTGGCGCTGGGGTCCTGTTCGAGTTCGGCGGCGATGGCGGTCTCGTCGGCGGCGCCGAGGACGGCGAGGCGGGTGAGGGCGCGCCAGCGCAGTTCGGCGTCGAGTTCGGGTCCGCCGGGGACGGTGCCTTCGGTGAGCCAGCCCTGGATGGCGTCGGGCTGGGTGGCGGCGTCGATGAGGTGGCGGACGGCGATGAGGCGGAGGCCGGGGTTGCTGCCGTCCTCCGTGCGGCGGATGAGGTCGCGGCACAGGGCGGTGAGGGTGGTGAGGGCGGCGGGGCGGTCCTCGGGGCTGAGGTAGCGTCCGGCGATCTGGGTGGTGGCGAAGGCGAGGACGCCCTGGTGGAGTGCGAGGTCGGTCTCGTGCGGGAGGTGGGTGCGGGCGGCCTCGATGTAGGTGGTGGGGGCAAGTTCGCCGTCGCGGACCATGTCGCGGGCGGTGTTCCAGATGACGGCCCGGGTGAGGGGGTCGGGGATGCCGGAGAGGCTGCGCAGCGCGGTGTCCCAGGAGTCCGGGTCGAGGCGGACCTTGGCGTAGGTGAGATCGCCGTCGTTGAGGACGACGAGGGCGGGGCGGCGGCCGGGCCGGGCGGTGGGGGCGTCGTCCTGCGGGATGCCGATGTCGAAGCGGTCGCGCGGGACGAGCCGGTCGGACCCCGACTGGGTGTCGATGGCGTGGTCGTAGGTGCCGACGGTGACGCGGTGGGGGCGGGAGCCCTGGTGGTCGACGGTGAGGGACCAGGTGGTGTCGGCCTCGGTGATCCGCGGGGTGAGGGTGTCGACTCCGGTGGTGCGCAGCCACTGGTCCGCCCAGGTGTGGACGTCGCGGTCTGTGGCGGAGGCCAGGTTGTCGATGAAGTCGGCGAGGGTGGCGTTGCCGAACCTGTGGCGGGCGAAGTGGGTGTTGATGCCGGCCAGGAAGTCCTTCTCGCCGAGCCAGGCGACGAGTTGGCGGAGGGCGGAGGCGCCCTTGGCGTAGGAGATGCCGTCGAAGTTGAGCATCGCGGAGGCGGTGTCGGGGACGGCGGCGGGGTCGGGGGCGACGGGGTGGGTGGAGGGGCGCTGGTCGGCGTCGTAGCCCCAGCTCTTGCGGGCGACGCCGAAGTCGACCCAGGTGTCGGTGAAGCGGGTGGCTTCGGCGAGGGTCTGGTAGCCCATGTACTCGGCGAAGGACTCGTTGAGCCAGATGTCGTCCCACCAGGCGAGGGTGACGAGGTCGCCGAACCACATGTGGGCCATCTCGTGGGCGATGACCATGCCTCGGGTCTGGCGCTCGGTGTCGGTGACGGCGGAGCGGTAGACGAATTCGTCGCGGAAGGTGACGAGGCCGGGGTTCTCCATGGCGCCCGCGTTGAACTCGGGGACGAATGCCTGGTCGTAGGAGTCGAACGGGTAGGGCTCGTCGAACTTCTCCTGGAACCGGTCGAAGCAGGCCCGGGTGATGTCGAGGATCTCGTCGGCGTCGGCGTCGAGGTGGGGGGCGAGGGAGGCGCGGCAGTGGATGCCGAAGGGCAGTCCGGCGTGTTCGGTGGTCACGGAGTGCCAGGGGCCCGCGGCGACGGCGACGAGGTAGGTGGAGATCGGCGGCGTGGGGGCGATGGTCCAGCGGCCGTCCCCGGTGTGTTCTGTGATGCCGTTGCCGAGGACGGTCCAGCCTTCGGGGGCGGTGACGGTGAGCGCGAAGACGGACTTCAGGTCGGGCTGGTCGAACGCGGCGAAGACGCGCTGGACGTCCTCCATGAAGAGCTGGGTGTAGACGTAGGTCTCGTTGTCGGTGGGGTCGGTGAAGCGGTGCATGCCTTCGCCGGTCCGGGAGTAGCGCATGGCGGCGTCGACGCGGAGTTCGTGTTCGCCGCTGGTCAGGGCGGTGAGCGGGAAGCGGTTGCCGTCGAGCCGCGCGGGGTCGAGCGGCTGCCCGTCGAGGCTGATCGAGCGCAGGGTGGCGGGCTTGATCTCGACGAAGGTGTCACCGTCCGCCCGGGCGGTGAACCGGATGAGGGTGCGGGAGTCGAAGGTCTCCTCCCCCGCGGTCAGATCGAGGTCGATCGTGTACCGCTGTACGTCGAGGAACTGGGCTCGGGTCTGCGCTTCGTCGCGCATCAGTACGGACATGGCCCCATGCTGCCGTATGCGGTGTGCGGGTCGCAGGGAGTTCGCGGCGGGCTGAGCGGGTCGGGGGCGGGCGCCGGGGCCGACGGGCCCCGGCGGCACATTCAGGTCGCGGCGTTCGCGGCGTCGGCGTCGGCCGCGCCGGTGTTCACGGCGTCGCTGTTCGCGCCGTGCGCCGATTCCTCCGCGATGCGCTCGTGGTGGCGGATGACCTCGGCCACGATGAAGTTCAGCAGCTTCTCGGCGAACGCCGGATCCAGGTGCGCGCTCTCCGCCAGCTGCCGCAGCCGGGCGATCTGACGGGACTCTCTGGCCGGATCGGCGGGCGGAAGCTGGTGGGCGGCCTTGAGGTGACCAACCTGCTGGGTGCACTTGAAGCGCTCGGCCAGCATGTGGACGACAGCAGCGTCGATGTTGTCGATGCTCTCTCGCAGCCGGTTCAGCTCGGCGCCTACGGAATCGTCGATGTTGCTCGTGGTCATGGTCGTCGAGCTTAGAGCCTGTCCGGCGGGGCGTGCTACGGAGTGATCGTCGGCGGGTGGTCGGGGTCCGGCACCCGGTCGCTCCAGCCGCCCGGCACACTGCGGCCCTGCTGCTCGCGGAAGCGGACCGGCGCGGTGCCGACGCGGCGGGCGAACAGCCGGGAGAAGTACGCCGGATCGTCGTACCCGACGCGGCGGGCGACCGACGCGACGGGCAGGTCGCTGGTGGCGAGGAGCTCCTTGGCGCGGCCGAGCCGGATGCCGAGGAGGTAGTCCTTCGGGCTGCACCCCGCGCCGCGCCGGACGGCCGTGCGCAGTTCGGCGGCGGTCATCCCGTGCCGTGCGGCGTGCTCGGCGACGGAGAGCGGCTGGAAGGCGTCGCGGGCCATGGCCTGGAGCACCGGGTCGCCGTCGGGGCTGACATCGGCGCGGGCCCGGCGCAGGGCGACGAGCAGCTCGTGGACGGCGGCGCCCGTCTCCACTTCGAGCAGCGGGTTGCCGCGCCGGGCCGCCCGGACCATCCGGCCGATGGCGGCGCGGGGTGCCGCCGTGTCGGAGAGCGGGACGAGGGGGCGGTCCGGCTCGATGTAGCCGAGCTCGGTGTACGTGGTGGTGGCGGGGCCGGTGAAGTCGACGAAGCTCTCGTCCCAGCCGGTGGCGGGGTCGGCGCCGTAGTGGTGCGGGGTGCCGGGGGTGAGCCAGATCAGGCTGGGTCCGGTGACCGGTGTCCGCCGCCCGTCGGGCCCGGCGAACCATCCGCTGCCCGAGTTGATGACGACGGCGACGTGGTGGTCCAGGGTGCGGGGGCCGACGGTGGGCAGCGCGCCGTGCTGGAGGCCCACCCCGAGGCAGACCAGGCCGAGGCGGTGGTGGAGCGGGCTCGGGGTGAAGAAGCGCATCCAGGTGTGGTACATCGGCCTTCGCTCCCGTTCTCGCGCGTTCTCTCGCTCGCGTGCCGCGGCGCCGGCGATCTGCCGCTGCTGCGTCCAAACAGCAATGATCTTTGTCCATGGACCGGCCGCACGCCAGGGGGTGAGGCTGGGTCGCGACATTCCTCGCGGAACACAACACTCCGGGACCGCCCGCACAGGAGAGAACGAGCACGATGGCTGACTTCACGGTGGGCGACGACGACCACTTCCGGCTCGACGGGCGGCCCGTACGGCTGCTGTCGGGTGCCCTGCACTACTTCCGGGTGCACGAGGCGCAGTGGGACCACCGGCTGTCGATGCTGCGGGCGATGGGCCTGAACTGCGTCGAGACGTACGTGCCGTGGAACCTCCACGAGCCGGCGCCCGGCCGGTTCCGGGACGTGGCGGCGCTGGGCCGGTTCCTGGACGCGGCCCGGCGGGCCGGGCTGTGGGCGATCGTCCGCCCGGGACCGTACATCTGCGCGGAGTGGGAGAACGGCGGGCTGCCGGTGTGGGTGACCGGGCGGTACGGCCGCCGGGTACGGACCCGCGACGCGGATTATCTGGACGCGGTACGGCGGTGGTTCGCCGAACTGCTGCCCCAGGTCGTGGAGCGGCAGATCGACCGGGGCGGCCCGGTGATCATGGTCCAGGCGGAGAACGAGTACGGCAGTTACGGCAGCGATCAGGACTATCTGCGGCAGCTGGCCGCGATGCTCGTCGAGTACGGCGTGAGCGTGCCGCTGTTCACCTCGGACGGACCGGAGGACCACATGCTCACGGGCGGCTCCGTGCCCGGTCTGCTGGCCACGGCGAACTTCGGCTCCGGGGCGCGCGAGGCGTTCCGGGTGCTCCGGCGTCACCGGAACGGGGGCCCGCTGATGTGCATGGAGTTCTGGTGCGGCTGGTTCGAGCACTGGGGCGCCCCCTCCGTCGTCCGCGATCCGGCGCGGGCCGCGCAGGCGCTGCGGGAGATCCTGGAGTGCGGGGCGTCGGTCAACATCTACATGGCGCACGGCGGGACGAACTTCGGCGGCTGGGCGGGCGCCAACCGAGGCGGCCCGCTCCAGGACCAGGAGCTCCAGCCGACGGTGACGTCGTACGACTACGACGCGCCGGTCGACGAGTACGGGCGGCCCACGGAGAAGTTCTGGCTGTTCCGGAAGGTCCTCGCCCGGTACGCGGACGGGCCGCTCCCGGAGCTGCCGCCGGAACCCGCCGGGCTTGCCGGACCGGTCCGGGCGGCGCTGACCGGCTGGGCGCCGCTACGGGACGTGATGGAGGCGCTCGGGGACGAGGAGCGGCCGGAGTCCGGCGTCCCGCCCACGTTCGAGGAGCTGGGGGTGGACCGCGGCCTGGTGCGCTACCGGGTCGGCGTGCCGGGTCCCCGACGGCCCTACGCCCTGGGGGTGTCGGGTCTCCGGGACCGGGCGGTGGTGTACGTGGACGGTGTCCGCAGGGGCGTTCTGAGCGAGGAGGACGGCACGCTCAAGGAGCCGGTGGCCGGTCCCGCCGACGTCGAACTGTGGGTCGAGTCGCTGGGCCGGGTCAACTACGGTCCGCGCCTCGGCGAGGCCAAGGGGATCACCGGGGGCGTGCTGCACGAACGGCAGTTCCTGCACGGCGTACGGGCGCGGGCACTGCGGCTGGACGCGTTCGAGGACGCGGCGGCGGTGGCCGGTGTCCCGTTCGTCCCGCTCGACGGATCGGGGCGCGGCGGCCTGTACCGGGGCTCGTTCGAGCTCGCGGACGCCGACGGCACCGGGCACGCCGGGCTCGAACTGCCGGGCTGGACGCGCGGGTTCGTCTGGGTGAACGGGTTCTGCCTCGGGCGGTACTGGTCGGCGGGCCCGCAGCGCACGCTGTACGTACCGGGTCCGGTGCTCCGGGAAGGAGAGAACGAGGTGTGGGTGCTGGAGCTGGAGGACGCGGGCGCGCCGTACGCGGAGCTGGGCCCGGGGCTGCCGTCCCGGAGTGCGGCGGACACGCCCCGGGGTGTTTCCTGAAAGTCCCGCTACTGTGGGCGGGAGCCGAGTGGCGTGGACGGGGGTGAGGGTGTGGGCGACAGCCCCCACGGCAGCCCTGTGGTGCACGGCTTCCCGCACCTGGACACCGTCCGCTCCGCGATCACCGCGCTGTACCGGCGGCTGTCGTACGACGGTGTGCGCCGTTTCGCGCCGAGCCTGCTGCCGGTGGACGCCGCCTTCGCGGACGCGGACGATCTGCATCTCGGCGCGCAGCGCGTGGCGCGGGCGATGGTGCGGCACCTGCGGCTGCCGGACGCCAGGATGGTCGTGGCGTTCCGTGCGATGGAGCATGCGGGAAGTGTCGAACTCGCCGCCGGTCCCGAGTACTTCATCGAGCTCAACGACCGGTTCCGCACCCACCGCAGGGACATCGGGGCCGCGCTGTCGCACGAGGTCACGCATGTGCTGCTGCACCGGCTCGGCCTTGAGTTCCCCGGGACCCGTGACAACGAGATCCTCACCGACACCGCGGCCGCCTATCTGGGGGCGGGCTGGCTGCTGCTGGACGCGTTCCGGGAGGACGCCACGTCCAGCCAGAAGCTCGGCTACCTCACCCCGGAGGAGTTCGGGTACGTACTGGCCAAGCGGGCCCTCGCCTTCGACGAGGACCCCTCGCCCTGGTTCACCAGCCCGCAGGCGTACACCGCGTACACGAAGGGCCGGGCGCGGGCCCTGCGCGAGGGCCTGCAACCGCCGCTGACGGCGGCCGGCTGGGCGGGCCGGCGCCGCTACGCCAGGGACCGTCGGTACGCCCAGGACCATCCCGGTGCGGCCTGCGCACCGGGTCCCGAGCCCCCGTACTCCTTCGAGAGCGGCCGGGACGGGCTGCGGGTCGCCTTCGCGTGTCCGACCTGCCACCAGCGCAACCGGGTGCCGGTGCGCGGCCGGGTGCGGGCCAGGTGCGCGCTGTGCCGCACGGTGCTCGACTGCACGACCTGAGCCGCCGCCGCCCGCAACGGGCCCCGGCGCGAAAGGTATTACAGTCGAAATGTGACAGAAGATCCGATGACGCGGGCGTATCCGGCGGTGGACGGGCAGAGCCTGTTCGACGCCGTGTACGAGGGCGAGGACGCCGTCGTACGGCTGCTCCGCGCCGGGGTGCCCGTGGAGTCGTCCGACGAGGACGGCGCGAGCCCGCTGTACCTGGCCTCGGTCTCCGACCGGCCGGGCGTGGTGCGGCTGCTCCTCGCCGCGGGCGCAGATCCGGACCGGGCCTGCGGTCCGGAATCGGGCGACCTGCCGATCTGCGGGGCGGCGTGCGGCGGCCATACCGAGGTGGTCGAGGCGCTGCTGTCCGCGGGTGCCCGGCCGGATCTGCGTGAACAGTTCGGGTTCACGGCGCTGCGCTGGGCGGTGGGGCTCGGCCACGCGGGGACCGCGCGCACCCTGCTGGCCCACGGCGCCGACCCGTGTCTGCCGGGCCCGGAGGGCGAGGCTCCGCTCTTCCTGGCCGCCCGCAGAGGCTCCCTGGAAACGGTACGGGCGCTGCTGCACCACGGTGCGGGAGCACCGGAGGGGGCGTTGGAGGAGGCGCTGGTCGAGGCACGCCGGATGCTGGACGTGGACCTGGAGCAGGAGATGCGCGGCGGACTGCTGGAGGCTTACGGGGACACGGACGCGCACCACGTATCGGTGCGCCGTGCCGTCGTCGACGGCGGGGAGACACTGACGGTCGAACTGGTGCGCGGGAACGGGGAGCCGTTCGCGGGCCAGGACCAGCAGACGGGGCACGGCGCGATCGCCACGCTCCTGGAGGACGAGCTCGGGCTGTCGGCCCCGTTCGAGGAACTGGCCCGGCGGGCGCTGCGCTCGGGTGGCCCGGAGCTGGACAACTGGCACGTCTGCGCGGAGGCGCTGCGCGAGCGCGGCGACGAGGAGACCCGGCAGGCGGCGCTCGCGTGGTGCGCGGCGGACGACCCGTCGCGCAGGGCGTTCGGCGCGGACGTGCTGGCACGGCTGGGGCACGGACAGGCCCGCCGGGCACAAACAAGCCCGTCCGGCGATTGAGGACGAAGCGCCACCCGGGTGCTCCCGGGCCCGCTTCCGTCCTCAACGCCGGACGGGCTGAATTCCGCTACGCCGCGCGACGGCCCCGCGCGGGCGCACCGCTGCGGCCGGTACCACCGGCGCGACCCGCACCACCGGTACCGGCACTTCCGGCGCTCCCGGCCCCGGATCCGCGCCGGCCACGCCCACGCGTGCCGGAGCGGAAGCCGCCGCCGGTACCGGACCCGGTGGAACCGGACCGGGTACGCGGCTTCGGCTGGGTCGGCTGCGGGATCTCGACCACGATGGCGATGCCGGAGGGCTCACGCGCACCGGTGATCCGGGTCAGCTCCTCGTCGGTGGACTTGATCCGGGTGGTGCGCGGCGCGATGCCCGCGTCCTGCATCAGCCGGGTCATCTCCCGCTTCTCCTCGGGCAGCACCAGCGTGACGACGCTGCCGGACTCCCCGGCGCGCGCCGTGCGCCCGCCGCGGTGGAGGTAGTCCTTGTGGTCGGTGGGCGGGTCCACGTTGACGACCAGGTCGAGGTCGTCGACGTGGATGCCGCGCGCCGCCACGTTCGTCGCGACGAGCGCCGTGACCTGGCCGTTCTTGAACTGGTCCAGGGTGCGGTTGCGCTGCGGCTGCGAGCGGCCGCCGTGCAGGGCGGCGGCCCTGACACCGCTGGCGAGCAGCCGCTTGGCGAAGCGGTCGGCGGCGCGCTTGGTGTCGACGAACATGATCACCCGGCCCTCGCGGGCGGCGATCTTCGTGGCGACGGCCTTCTTGTCGGTCTCGTCGAGCACGTGGAGCACGTGGTGCTCCATGGTGGTGACGGCACCGGCGGACGGGTCGACCGAGTGCACGACGGGGTCGGTCAGGAACATCTTGACGAGCCGGTCGATGTTCTTGTCCAGGGTCGCGGAGAAGAGCATCCGCTGCCCGTCCGGCTCGACCTGCTTGAGCAGGGCGACGACCTGCGGCATGAAGCCCATGTCGGCCATCTGGTCGGCCTCGTCGAGGACGGTGATGGCGACCTGGTCGAGGCGGCAGTCGCCGCGCTCGATGAGGTCCTTGAGCCGGCCCGGCGTGGCGACGAGCACCTCGGCGCCCCGGCGCAGGGTGCCGGACTGCTTGCTGATCGACATCCCGCCGACGACGGTGGCCATCCGCAGGTTGACCGAGGTGGCGTAGGGCGTCAGCGCGTCGGTGACCTGCTGGGCGAGCTCGCGGGTCGGGACGAGGACGAGGGCGAGCGGCGCCTTCGGCTCGGAGCGCCGTCCGGCGGTGCGGGCCAGCAGCGCGAGGCCGAAGGCGAGGGTCTTGCCGGAGCCGGTGCGGCCACGGCCGAGGATGTCCCGGCCGGCCAGCGAGTTCGGCAGGGTGGCGCCCTGGATCGGGAAGGGTTCGGTGACGCCCTGCGCGGCAAGGGTTTTCAGCAGGGCGGCGGGCATGTCCAGCTCGGCGAACGCCTCGACGGCGGGCAGTGCGGGGGTCATGGTTTCGGGCAGGGCGAACTCACCCTGCGGCGGCGTGGCCTTGCGACGCGGCGACGCCTTGCCGGATCCCTTGCCGGAACCCTGTGCGGTTGCCTTTGCCTGGGCCGTGCCACGCCCCCTCGACGGGCGATTGCGGGCGGGACGGTCCTGACGTTCGGAGCGGGTCATACGGAATTGCCCTCCTGGGGATTCCTGGGAACTACGTGGGACTGCTGGGACTTTTCCCTGGGCCCGCACGGAATGCGGACTGCCGCACGCGGTGCGCGGGGGCCCGGGACACCCGGGGTGCTTCGTCGCACCCGGTGCGGGGCGCCCGTGGGCGCCCGGAACGTACGTATTCCCAGGGACAGCACAAGCCGGGACCCGCACCTTCACGGTGCGGGCCCCGGCTGCGAGGTACGCGTCCGGCAATTAGGCCGGGACGATGTTCTCCGCCTGCGGGCCCTTCTGGCCCTGCGTGACGTCGAAGGAGAC
Source organism: Streptomyces sp. NPDC057900 (assembly GCF_042887885.1). NCBI lineage: Bacteria > Bacillati > Actinomycetota > Actinomycetes > Kitasatosporales > Streptomycetaceae > Streptomyces > Streptomyces sp. NPDC057900. Next base: position 444,966 of record NZ_JBHVOI010000005.1, on the reverse strand, counting down.
CTTCTGGCCCTCCTGGAGCTCACGGAAGCCCTGGGTGGCGATGTTGGAGTAGTGGGCGAAGACGTCAGCGCCGCCGCCGTCCTGCTCGATGAAGCCGAAGCCCTTTTCCGAGTTGAACCACTTCACGGTTCCAGTAGCCATGTCATTCTCCTAAAACAGGTGCAGTGCCGGAAATCCGCACTTTACGAATTCCAAGTCGCCGCATTGAGCCCCACCCGGAGAAAGCCGGAAAACAATAAAGCGCCTGAGGAAGCATTCCCGTCAGGCGCACATAAAGTTCATGGGTACCAAAACTGCAACCGGACCACCGTAGCACGATCTGCCGACCAGCGGTGGGACACGCCACGCCGCCGGCCGGCTGTTTTCCGGGTGAACCCATGGGGCGCAAGGGCCGGGGCCGTTCGAAGATCGCCGAAGAGAGGCCGCGGAAGCCTCCGTGCCGCCTCAGCCGCGCAGCGCGATCCCGTCCAGGACCATCGACAGGTACTGGCGGGCGATCTCCTCCGGGCTGTGCTGTCCGCCGGGCCGGTACCAGGAGGCGGCGACCCAGACGGTGTCGCGGACGAACCGGTAGGTGAGGCGGATATCGAGATCGGCCCGGAAGACCCGGTCCGCGACGCCGCGCTCCAGGGTGCCGAGCCAGGCCTTCTCGAACTTCTGCTGGGAGTCGACGAGGTACTGGAACCTCGGCTGCGCCGCCAGGTGCTGGGACTCCTTCTGGTAGATGGCGACGGCGGCACGGTGCCGGTCGATCTCGCGGAAGGACTCGGTGACGAGCGCCTCGATGGTCTCCCTGGGGCCGAGCCCGGCGGCGAGCACCGCGTCGTACCCCTCCCACAGCTCGTTCAGGAAGGTGGAGAGGATCTCGTCGACCATCGATTCCTTGGAATCGAAGTGGTAGTAGAGGCTGCCCGCGAGCATTCCGGCCGCGTCCGCGATCCGGCGGACGGTCGTGGCGTTGTATCCCTGCGCGGCGAACACCTCGGCGGCGGTGGCGAGCAGCTCGCCGCGCCGCTCGGGGGAAGGCGTCGCCTGTGGCTTCTTCTTGGTAGGCACCCGTCCATTCTCCGCCCGGGGCGCGGTGTCATGGCCACCGCGTCGCCCCTCCCCCGGCCGGTCAGGGCGCTGCCGTCGTCGAGCCGTCGTCGTTGCCCCTGCGGATCGTGCGCAGCGGGCGGCCGGGGCGCCAGGACTGGATGACCACGGTGTCGCCGCCCTCGATCCCCACGCGGACCACCTCGGTGGGCTCCACCCGGAAGAGGTGGAAGGGCTCCGGTGGTGTCCGCTCGCTGATGAAGCGGGCCAGCAGCCCGGCGTCGGTCACCTCGACCGCGCGTCCCGAGATCCGTACGTCCCCGTCGGCCATCTCGGCGTCGGGGCCCGGATTGGCGTGCACCGCGAAGCGGGGGTCGCGGCGCAGGTCCAGCGCCTTGCGCGAGTTCGGCATCATGCCGAGGAACGGCTCGTCGAGCCAGAAGTCCACTTCGAGCCCGGTCACGCGGGGCGAGCCGTCCTTCCGGAGGGTGGCCAGGACATGGTGCTTGTACAGCCCGAAGCGCCGGCGCACGGTGTCGGCGAAGTCGGGTTCCGCGGTCCGGAAGTCTGCCCAGGAGTTCGATGTCATGAGTCCATCGAACTCCGTAATCCCGACAGCCGCTGACTGGATTACGGCCGGTTTTCGCCGGGCCCGCGCCCCGACAGCGTGATCAGCGCCGCGTACCCGTTCGTCCGCAGCACGCACGACGCGCGGCCGTGCGCCGACACCGCGTCGTAGCGGCCGAGTCCGGTGTCCGTTCCGTCGATGACGGCGCCGTCCTCCAGCGCCACGGCCAGCACCGTCCCGCCCTCGGGCGGTGCGAGGCGCAGGGTGCCGCGTACGACCGCCACCTCGGCCCGTACGCGGTTCCTCCGGTACATCACGTTGAGGTTGACGACCGGGCCCGCCAGCAGCCGTCCGCCGGTCTCCACGTCGCCCGGGAAGTCGTGGGGCCAGTACGGCTCGTCGACGATGTGGTGCTCACCGTCCACCATGAGGTCCATTCCGGCGCCCTCCACCACGGTCAGGGTGCGGTCCACACCGGGGAACGCGGAGAACGGCCCGTCCTCGGTGACGTCCGCGAGGCTGACCCGCCAGTCGAAGCCGTCGCCCGCCGGGCCGGTGGCCGCGGCGATCTCGCGGGTGACTCCCCCGCCGTTCTTCCAGGGGGCCGGGGCCCGGCCCGCCGCGCGCAGGATCCGGAACGCCTCTGAGGTCATGGGGGGGTGCTCCGGTCTCGACGGGGGCAGGGAGGGGGGCGAGGACAGGACACCGAGCCTAGCCACCTGATGGTCCCGGCTCCCCCGGGGTTCGCTATCTTGATCGCCGCCGCCCCCCACCGGCCGCTCTCACCCCGTTCACCGATGAAGGAGCCGGCCATGGAGGCCGCCATCACCACGTGCTACCGCCATCCCTCGTACGAGACGTATGTGAGCTGTACCCGTTGCGAGCGCTTCATCTGCCCCGACTGCATGCGTGCGGCCTCGGTCGGCCACCACTGCGTGGAGTGCGTGAAGGAGGGGCGGCGTTCGGTCCGGCAGCCGCGGACGGTCTTCGGCGGGGCGGTGGCCGGGAGCGCGGTTCCGCTCGTCACCTATGTGCTGATGGGCCTGAACATCCTGGTGTACCTGGCCGAGCTGGTGCGCCCGGGGATCGTGGACCGGTTCGGCATGACGGGTGCGGAGCTGACCGGTCCGGACGGTGTCAGGTACGTCTACGAGAGCGGCGGCATCCCGGGCTTCGAGGTGACCGGGGTGCTGGGCGGTGAGTGGTACCGGCTGCTGACGGGCACCTTCCTGCACCTGCCGCCCGACGGGTCGGCCCTCGGTTCGGTGCCGTTCGGGGTGCTGCACATCGCCTTCAACATGTACGCGCTGTGGAACCTGGGCCGGGTCGTCGAGGAACAGCTGGGGCGGGTCCGCTTCCTGGCGCTGTACCTGCTCTCCGCGCTGGGCGGTTCGGTGCTGGTGTACCTGGTCGCGCCGCTGGACACCTCGGTGGGCGCCTCCGGTGCGGTGTTCGGGCTCGCGGCGGCCTTCTACGTGATCAGCAGGCGGCTGGGCCGGGACATGCGCGCGGTGAACAGGTTCCTGGCCGGGTTCCTGGTGTGGATGGTGGTCTCGGCCGGTTTCACCTCGTGGCAGGGCCATCTGGGCGGGCTGCTGACCGGTGCGCTGGTGACGGTGGTCTACGCGTACGCCCCGGCGGATCGGCGTACCTCGGTCCAGGCCGCCGGGTGTGTGGTGCTGTCCGCGGTGCTGGTGCTGCTGGTGGTCCTCAAGACGTCGGCGCTGACGGGCTGAGCGCGCCCGGCCCGGGATGCGCCACGGCGCCTGCCGAATCGTCCGGTCGGGGACGGGCAGGCGCCGCGTTCAGTTCCGTACGCCGTTGTACGGGACGTCTGTGTGCCGTGATCAGACCATCATGGAACGGTCCGTCGGGCGGATCGGGGCCGGCAGTGCGCTGGCCCCGGTCAGGAAGCGGTCCACGCCTCGTGCCGCGGAGCGGCCCTCGGCGATGGCCCACACGATGAGGGACTGGCCTCGGCCGGCGTCACCGGCGACGAAGACACCGTCCACGTTCGTAGCGTACTGGTCGTCGCGGGCGACGTTGCCACGGGTGTCGAGTTCCAGGCCGAACTGCTGGACGAGGCCGTTGGCCTGGTCGGTGCCGGTGAAGCCCATGGCGAGGGTGACCAGCTGCGCCGGGATGACCCGTTCGGTGCCGGCCTTCTGCTCCAGCTTGCCGTCCTTGAACTCCACCTCGATGAGGTGGAGGGACTGGACGTTGCCGTCCTCGTCGCCCTCGAAGTGGGTGGTGGAGACGGAGTAGATCCGCTCGCCGCCCTCCTCGTGCGCGGAGGTGACCTTGTAGAGCATCGGGAAGGTCGGCCAGGGCTGGTTGGCGTTCCGGTCCTCGCCCGGCCGGGGCATGATCTCCAGCTGTGTGACGGAGAGCGCGCCCTGCCGGTGGGCGGTGCCGACGCAGTCGGCGCCGGTGTCACCGCCGCCGATGACGACGACGTGCTTGCCCTCGGCGGTGATCGGGGAGACCGTGAGGTCGCCCTCCTGCACCTTGTTGGCGAGCGGCAGGTACTCCATCGCGAAGTGCACGCCGTTCAGCTCGCGGCCCGGTACGGGCAGGTCGCGGGAGACGGTGGCACCGGCGGCGATGACGACGGCGTCGTAGCGGCGGCGCAGCTTGGCGGCGTCGACGTCCCTGCCGACCTCGACCTCGGTGCGGAACTTGGTGCCCTCCGCGCGCATCTGCTCGATGCGGCGGTTGATGTGCGACTTCTCCATCTTGAACTCGGGGATGCCGTACCGCAGCAGGCCCCCGATGCGGTCCGCGCGCTCGTAGACGGCGACCGTGTGGCCGGCCCGGGTCAGCTGCTGGGCGGCGGCGAGTCCGGCCGGTCCGGAGCCGATGACGGCGACGGTCTTGCCGGAGAGGCGCTCGGGCGGCTGCGGGGTGACGTCGCCCCGGTCCCACGCCTGGTCGATGATCGAGACCTCGACGTTCTTGATGGTGACGGCCGGCTGGTTGATGCCGAGCACGCACGCCGACTCGCACGGGGCCGGGCAGAGCCGCCCGGTGAACTCCGGGAAGTTGTTCGTGGCGTGCAGGCGCTCGGACGCGGCCGTCCAGTCCTCGCGGTAGGCGTAGTCGTTCCACTCGGGGATGAGGTTTCCGAGCGGGCAGCCCTGGTGGCAGAACGGGATGCCGCAGTCCATGCAGCGGCCGGCCTGCTTGCTGATGATCGGGAGCAGCGAGCCCGGAACGTAGACCTCGTTCCAGTCCTTGACGCGCTCATCCACGGGGCGGGTCTTGGCGACCTCGCGGCCGGTGGTCAGGAAGCCCTTGGGGTCAGCCATTGGTCGCCGCCTCCATCATCTTCTCGGTGGTCTCCTGCTCGGAGAGACCGGCGAGCTCAGCGGCGTCCTTGGCGGCGAGCACTGCCTTGTAGGTGGACGGGATGATCTTGCTGAAGCGGGTCACCGAGGTGTCCCACTCGGCGAGGAGCTTCTCGGCGACCGTGGATCCGGTCTCCTCCTGGTGGCGGCGCACGACGTCGTGCAGCCACTGCTTGTCGGTGTCGGAGAGCTCCTCGACGGCGCCGAGGTTCCCAACGTTGACGTGGTCGCGCTGGAGGTCGATGACGTAGGCGACGCCGCCCGACATACCGGCCGCGAAGTTGCGTCCGGTCTCGCCGAGGACGACGGCGTGTCCGCCGGTCATGTACTCGCAGCCGTGGTCGCCCACGCCCTCCGAGACGACGGTGGCACCGGAGTTGCGGACGCAGAAGCGCTCGCCGGTACGGCCGCGCAGGAACAGTTCGCCGCCGGTCGCGCCGTAGGCGATGGTGTTGCCCGCGATGGTGGAGTACTCCGCGAGGTGGTCGGCGCCCCGGTCCGGACGGACGATGACGCGGCCGCCGGACAGGCCCTTGCCGACGTAGTCGTTGGCGTCGCCCTCCAGGCGCAGGGTCACACCGCCGGGGAGGAAGGCGCCGAAGGACTGGCCCGCGGAGCCGGTGAAGGTGATGTCGATGGTGTCCTCGGGCAGGCCCGCACCGCCGAACTTCTTCGTGACCTCGTGGCCGAGCATGGTGCCGACGGTCCGGTTGATGTTGCGGATCGTGATCTGCGCGCGGACCGGCTGGGCGGCCTCGGCGCTGTCGGCCTGCAGGGCGTCGGCGGCGAGCTTGATCAGCTCGTTGTCCAGCGCCTTGTCCAGCCCGTGGTCCTGCTCCGCGATCTGGTGGCGGACGGCGCCGTCGGCCAGCTCGGGGACGTGGAACAGCGGGGCGAGGTCGAGGCCCTGGGCCTTCCAGTGCGTGATCGCCCGGTCGGTGTCGAGCAGCTCGGCGTGGCCGACGGCCTCCTCGATCGTCCGGAAGCCGAGCTCTGCGAGGATCTCGCGGACTTCCTGGGCGATGAACTCGAAGAAGTTGACGATGTACTCGGCCTTGCCGGAGAAGCGGTCCCGCAGGACCGGGTTCTGGGTGGCGATGCCGACGGGGCAGGTGTCCAGGTGGCAGACGCGCATCATGACGCAGCCGGAGACGACGAGCGGCGCGGTCGCGAAACCGAACTCCTCTGCGCCCAGCAGGGCGGCGATGACGACGTCGCGGCCGGTCTTGAGCTGGCCGTCGGTCTGGACGACGATGCGGTCGCGCAGGCCGTTGAGCAGCAGCGTCTGCTGGGTCTCGGCGAGGCCGAGCTCCCAGGGGCCGCCCGCGTGCTTCAGCGAGGTGAGCGGGGAGGCGCCCGTTCCGCCGTCGTGTCCCGAGATGAGGACGACGTCCGCGTGGGCCTTGGAGACACCGGCGGCGACCGTGCCGACGCCGACCTCGGAGACCAGCTTCACGTGGATGCGGGCCGCCGGGTTGGCGTTCTTGAGGTCGTGGATCAGCTGAGCCAGGTCCTCGATGGAGTAGATGTCGTGGTGCGGCGGCGGCGAGATCAGGCCGACACCGGGGGTGGAGTGCCGGGTCTTGGCGACCCACGGGTAGACCTTGTGGCCGGGCAGCTGGCCGCCCTCGCCGGGCTTGGCGCCCTGCGCCATCTTGATCTGGATGTCGTCCGCGTTGACCAGGTACTCGCTGGTGACGCCGAAGCGGCCGGAGGCGACCTGCTTGATGGAGGAGCGGCGCGCCGGGTCGTAGAGCCGGTCGGCGTCCTCGCCGCCCTCGCCGGTGTTGGACTTGCCGCCCAGCTGGTTCATGGCGATGGCGAGGGTCTCGTGCGCCTCGCGGGAGATCGAGCCGTAGGACATGGCGCCGGTGGAGAAGCGCTTGACGAGGTCCGAGACGGACTCGACCTCTTCGATGTCGATGGACTCGCGGTCCGAGGTGAAGCCGAACAGGCCGCGGAGCGTCATCAGCCGCTCGGACTGCTCGTTCACCCGGTCCGTGTACTGCTTGAAGATGTCGTAGCGCCGGTTGCGGGTGGCGTGCTGGAGGCGGAAGACCGTGTCCGGGTCGAACAGGTGCGGTTCGCCCTCGCGGCGCCACTGGTACTCGCCGCCGATCTCCAGCGCGCGGTGCGAGGCGGAGATACCGGTGGCCGGGTAGCCCTTGGCGTGCCGGGCGGCGACCTCCTTGGCGACGACGTCGAGTCCGGCGCCGCCGATCTTGGTGGCGGTGCCGTTGAAGTACCGGTCGACGAAGGACTGGTCGAGGCCGACGGCCTCGAAGACCTGGGCGCCCCGGTAGGAGGCGACGGTGGAGATGCCCATCTTGGACATCACCTTCAGGACGCCCTTGCCCAGTGCGTAGATCAGGTTGCGGATGGCCTGCTCGGCCTCGATGCCCTCGATGAAGGTGCCGGCCCGGACCAGGTCCTCGACGGACTCCATGGCCAGGTACGGGTTGACCGCGGCGGCGCCGAAGCCGATCAGCAGCGCGACGTGGTGGACCTCGCGGACGTCACCGGCCTCGACCAGCAGGCCCACCTGGGTGCGCTGCTTGGTGCGGATGAGGTGGTGGTGGACGGCCGAGGTGAGCAGCAGCGACGGGATCGGCGCGTGCTCCGCGTCGGAGTGCCGGTCGGACAGGACGATCAGCCGGGCGCCGTCCTCTATGGCGGCGTCGACCTCGGTACAGATCTCCTCGATCCGTGCGGCCAGCGCCTCGCCGCCGCCGCCGACCCGGTAGAGACCGGAGAGCGTGGCGGCCTTCATGCCCGGCATGTCGCCGTCGGCGTTGATGTGTATGAGCTTGGCCAGCTCGTCGTTGTCGATCACCGGGAACGGCAGCGTGACGCTGCGGCAGGCCGCGGCGGTCGGCTCCAGGATGTTGCCGGCCGGGCCGAGCGTGGAGCGCAGCGAGGTGACGAGCTCCTCGCGGATGGCGTCCAGCGGCGGGTTGGTGACCTGGGCGAACAGCTGGGTGAAGTAGTCGAAGAGCAGCCGGGGCCGGGCGGACAGCGCGGCGATCGGGGAGTCCGTGCCCATGGAGCCGAGCGGTTCGCCGGCGGTGCGGGCCATCGGGGCGAGGATGACGCGGAGCTCTTCCTCGGTGTAGCCGAAGGTCTGCTGGCGGCGGGTGACGGAGGCGTGCGTGTGCACGATGTGCTCCCGCTCGGGGAGGTCCTCCAGCTCGATCTCGCCGGTTTCCAGCCAGTCCTGGTAGGGCTGCTCCGCGGCGAGGGACGCCTTGATCTCGTCGTCCTCGATGATGCGGTGCTCGGCGGTGTCGACGAGGAACATCTTGCCGGGCTGCAGGCGGCCCTTGCGGACGACCTTGGCGGGGTCGATGTCCAGGACACCGACCTCGGAGGAGAGCACGACGAGTCCGTCGTCGGTGACCCAGTAGCGGCCGGGGCGCAGACCGTTGCGGTCGAGGACCGCGCCGACCTGGACGCCGTCGGTGAAGGTGACGCAGGCCGGGCCGTCCCAGGGCTCCATCATCGTGGAGTGGTACTGGTAGAAGGCGCGCCGGGCCGGGTCCATGGAGGCGTGGTTCTCCCACGCCTCGGGGACCATCATCAGCACCGAGTGCGGCAGCGAGCGGCCGCCGAGGTGGAGCAGCTCCAGGACCTCGTCGAAGGAGGCGGAGTCGGAGGCGTCCGGGGTGCAGACGGGGAAGATCCGGTCCAGCTGCTCCGTACCGAAGAGGCTGGAGGCGAGCTGGGACTCGCGGGCCTTCATCCAGTTGCGGTTGCCCTTGACCGTGTTGATCTCGCCGTTGTGCGCGACGAAGCGGTACGGGTGGGCGAGCGGCCAGCTCGGGAAGGTGTTGGTGGAGAAGCGGGAGTGGACCAGCGCGACCGTGGTGGCGAAGCGGGCGTCGGAGAGGTCCGGGAAGAACGGCTCCAGCTGCCCGGTGGTGAGCATTCCCTTGTAGACGATCGTGCGGGCGGAGAGCGACGGGAAGTAGACCCCGGTCTCACGCTCGGCGCGCTTGCGCAGCACGAAGGCCTTGCGGTCCAGGACGATGCCGGTGCTCTCGCCGTCCGCGACGAAGAGCTGCCGGAACTCGGGCATGGTGGCGCGGGCGCCCTTGCCGAGGATGTCGGGGGTGACCGGGACGTCGCGCCAGCCGAGGACCTTGAGGCCCTCTTCCGCGGCGATCTTCTCAAGGTCCCGGACGGCCGTTGTGGAGTCGTCCGCGGGCAGGAACGCGATGCCGACGGCGTAGGCACCGGCCTCGGGGAGGTCGAAGGGGACCTCCGCGCGCAGGAAGGCGTCCGGTACCTGGAGCAGGATTCCGGCTCCGTCACCGGAGTCGGGCTCGGATCCGGTGGCGCCGCGGTGTTCGAGATTGCGCAGTACGGTCAGCGCCTGCTCTACCAGCTCGTGGCCGGCCACACCGGTCAGAGTGGCCACGAACCCGACACCACAGGCGTCGTGCTCGTTGCGGGGGTCGTACATCCCCTGCTGGGCGGGGCGACCGTCCATGGGCGACCAGGCGTCGGTGCGCATCGGCTCTCCCGTCGTCGTCGTGGCATATGAACAGCCGAGGGACGACTCTGGCCCTCTGCGAAATTTCGTGCAGATTACATGATGGGACGCTTCTCAAGAAGCGGATAGCTCGTTCCAACATACGGACACCGCTGATGGCGGTGGAGGGGGTCGCAGTCGGAGGATCGGCGCCCGGAAGAACGCAGAGAGCAGGCGTCGTTGCCTGCGGTGTCTACGGCTCATGCCCGGCGGAAGCGAAAACGAAACCGCCGGGTAACGACTACTTATGTGTAGCCCTGCATAGAGACTCATTTTACGTCGCGTGAACACGTTCCGCCCAGTGGCGCCGATCAGGACGTACGTCACACGGATGACGCACACGTTACGGGCCGGGACCGTGGTTCCGGTCCCGGCCCGTAACGGGGCGACAGTCTTTCAGCCGCCGACCGCGACGCCGAACAGCATGCCCAGGCCGTAGGTGAGCGCGGCCGCCGCGCCGCCGAGCACCAGCTGACGCAGCCCGCTGAACCACCAGCTGCGGGCCGTGACCCGGGCGACCACCGCGCCGCAGCCGAAGAGCCCGGCCAGGGCCAGCAGCACGGCCGGCCACAGCGCGTCCGCGCCGAGCAGGTACGGCAGCAGGGGCAGCAGGGCGCCCAGCGCGAAGGCGCCGAACGAGGAGACGGCGGCGACGAGCGGCGAGGGCAGATCGCCCGGGTCGATGCCGAGCTCCTCGCGGGCGTGGATCTCCAGGGCCTGTTCCGGGTCGCGCGACAGCTGCCGGGCGACCTCGCGGGCGAGGCCCGCGTCGACGCCCCGGGACTCGTAGAGCTGCGCCAGCTCCCGCTCCTCGTCCAGCGGGTGCTTGCGCAACTCCCGCCGCTCGACGTCGAGTTCGGCCTCCACCAGCTCACGCTGCGAGGCGACGGAGGTGTACTCGCCGGCCGCCATCGAGAACGCCCCGGCGGCCAGACCGGCCAGTCCGGTGATCACGATCGTGCGGTGCGAGACGTCACCGCCCGCGACGCCGGTCATCAGCGCGAGGTTCGAGACGAGACCGTCCATGGCGCCGAAGACCGCCGGCCGCAGCCAGCCACCGTTCACATCGCGGTGGGTGTGGTTGTCCCGGTGCGCCTCGTGCAGTACGGCGTCGGTCTCGATGATGGACACAGCTCTCCCCTTCTCCCGGAGCGGTGTTCACCGGCTCCGGCCCCGTTCGACACCATCGAAAGTACGCACGAAAAATGGCCCCCGCCAGCAAGGCAGGCCGTACTTACCACTGTCTGTGACCAGGTAGGTACGGCTTGCCTTGCTGTCCGAAGGCCGTCATCCGAGTGGCCCTTTTGTGGCGATTACCGGCCTCTGTCCCGGCTCCGCGTGGCACAGATCCCACAGGTACGAGAACTGGCTCGGTACGAGCGAAGGGTCGACGCGATGGAGCTGATGGCGGGAAATCCGGCAGTGCCGCGGACGGACGGGACGCGGGCGGCGGTCCGAGGGGCCCCGGCCCCCGGCGAAACAGTCCGGGGCGGTCCGGCCGACCGGGCCAGGGGCTCGCTGCTGGGCCTCGCGGTCGGCGACGCGCTGGGCGCGCCCGCGGAGAACATGCGGCCCTCCGAGATCCGCCGCCGCTGGGGCCGGATCGAGGGCTTCGTGAGCGACGACCCGGCGGGCACCGACGACACGGAGTACGCGATCTTCTCCGGGCTGCTGCTGGCCCGGCACGGTTCCGCGCTGACCGTGACCCATGTCGAGCGGGCCTGGCGGCTGTGGATCGCGGACCTGGACGAGGGGCCGTTCCGAGGTGCCGGTTTCAGCGAGCGCGGCACGCTGGAGAACCTGCGCCGGGGACTGACCGCCCCGATCTCCGCCCAGCACCGGCACGCCTGGAGCGACGGTCTGGCGATGCGGGCGGCGCCGTTCGGGGTCTTCGCGGCGGGCCGTCCCACGGAGGCGGCCCGGCTGGTCGCGGTGGACGGCCGGGTCAGCCACGACGGCGAGGGCATCTACGGCGGCCAGGCGGTGGCGGCCGGGGTGGCGGCCGCCATGACGGGGTCCGGGGTCACCTCCGTGATCGCCGCCGCGCTCTCCGTCGTACCGATGGACTCCTGGACGGCGCGTTCGCTGCGCCGCGCGGTGACCGCCGCCCGGCGCCCGTACCCGGACCGGCTCACGATGGAGCGCGCGGTGCGCTCGGCCGTGGTCGTCGGCGGCTACCCGTGGACGGACCTGGCCCCGGAGGCGGTCGGGCTGGCCTTCGGGGCGTTCGCCGCGGCGCGCGGCGACTTCCGCACGGCGGTGCTGACCGCGGTCAACATGGGCCGCGACGCCGACACCACGGCCGCGGTGGCGGGCGCGCTGGCCGGGGCGCTGCACGGGGCCTCGGCCATTCCGGCGCACTGGGCGGCGGCCATCGGCCCGGTCCGGGGCAGCTGCCTGCCCTCGATGCGCGGCTACCACGTCCTGGACATCGCGGAACTCCTCACCCCGGCAGAGGCGGAGGCGGAGGCAGACGAACGGTCCGGGCATCGGCCCCCGGCCCCCGGCCCCGGCGGCGGAGCACCCCCTCCCGAAGAAGACGCCCAAGAAGACACCGGGGAAAGCACCGGCCGGGGCCTCCGCGACGCCGCACCGGCGGTGCGCCCATGACCGGCACCGCCCGCCGCGCCCGGATCGAGGGGCTGCTCCTCGGGCTGGCCGCCGGGGACGCCGCCGGATGGCCGGCCGCGCGGCACCGGGCGGCCCGGATGCCGGAGTGGACCAGGCGCCTCACCCGCGAGCTGGACACCTTCGCCGAGCAGAACGCGACCACCACACTGCCGGTCCCCATCGCCCTCAACCAGCCGCCGGAACCGCTGCGGCTCGGCCCCTCCGACGACGCCGAATGGGCGGCGTTCGCGGCCGGGACCGTGCTCACCTCCGCGGCGGGCCCGCTGCACGGCCTCTCCCCCGGCCGCCGGATCCGGGCCGCGGTGGACGTCGCCTGGAACGCGCTGGCCGCGGAGGTCGCCGCGGCCGCCGCACGGGCGCCGGAGGTCGAGTCGGCGGTCCTGCCGCTGCGGGCCCGGATCTCGGTACGGGCCGGGCTCGGCAACCTCGCCGCCGGACTGCGCCCGCCCGCCACCGGCCACGACAACCCGCACTACTTCGACGACGCGGCGTGTGTGCGGGCCGCCGTGCTGGCCGTCGTCCACCCCGGCGATCCGGTGGCTGCGGCCGATCTCGCGGAGTTCGACGCGCGCTACACCCAGGACGGCGACGGGGTGCACGGGGCGCGGGCGATGGCCGCCGCGATCGCGCAGGCGCTCGGCGGAGCGGACGTGGACACGGCGGTGAACGCCGCGCTGGCCCAGCTCCCGGAAGGCACCGAGATCGCCCGCAACGCCGCCCACGCGGTCCGGATCGCCCGCGACTTCGCCGGTGAGGCGGCCGGTGCCTTCGCCCTCGTACCGGTGCTGGAGCACCAGATCGTGGACCACGTCTACAGCTACGGGATCGCCGCGGCCGAGACCGTCCCGGTCGCCCTGGCCCTGGCCACCGCCGCCCGGGGCGAGATCGCGCAGGCCGTACCGTCCGCCGCCTGCCTGTCCCGGGTCGCCGATTCGGCGCCCGCCCTGGCCGGTGCGCTGACGGGCGCGCTCGGCTCCGTCACCAGCGTGCCGGACGGCTGGCGCGAGGCCTGCCGCACCCTCGCGGGGTGCGCGCTGCCCCGTTTCGCGGGCACGGATCTGCTGGAACTCGCCGGGCTGCTGGCAGACACGGAACCGGCACCCCCGGGTGGACAATTCGGACATGACATCCACCGCGCCCCCGGCGCCCACGAGGTCCGTACCGCCCACGACACCCACGGCGCTCACGCTCGATGAACGGATCGCGGGCGCGCTCGTCGGCGCCGCCGTCGGTGACGCGCTCGGCGGGCCGGTCGAGGGACGGCCCCCCGAGCAGATCGTGGCCCGGCACGGCGGGCGGATCACCGGCGTCGTCGGCCCCTGGGACGGCGACGACTGGCGGACCGCCCGCCCCATCGCCCCGTACCACAAGGGCGACGGGCACGTCACCGACGACACCTTGATGACCCATGCGCTGGTCCGGGTGTACGGCAAGGTGCGTGGCCATCTCGACGCGTACTCGGTCGCGGAGCACCTGGTACCGGAGCTGATCTCGAACCCCCGCTGGATTCCGGAGCTGGAGGCAGAGGCGCTGCCGCTCCAGCGGGTCTTCCTGGCGGAGAAGTGGATCGTCGCCCGGCTGCACTACGGCCATGTCGACCCGCGCGAGGCGGGCGCCGGAAACATCGTCAACTGTGGTGCGGCGATGTACATGGCGCCGGTCGGACTGGTGAACGCGGCCCATCCGCAGGCCGCCTACGCCGAGGCGCTGGATGTCGCGGGCGCCCACCAGTCGTCGTACGGCAGGGAGGCGGCCGGGGTGTTCGCGGCCGCCGTCGCCGCGGCCTGCGTCCCGGGGGCGACGCCCACGAGCGTCATCGAGACGTGTCTGTCGCTGGCCAAGGACGGCACCCGGGCGGCGATCGACGCGGTCTGCGAAACGGCCGTCGGGTACCGGGACTTCGAGTCCGCCCTGGCCCCGCTGCGGGAGGCGGTCGCCCCCTTCGACACCGTGGGCCCCGACTACCGCGCGCCCTCGCTCGGCGCCCGACGCCCCTCCCGGCTGCACGCCATCGAGGAACTCCCCGTCGCGCTCGGCATGCTGCTCGTCGGGGACGGCGACTACCGGCGAACGGTCCTGGGGTCCGTCAACTACGGGCGGGACTGCGACTCGATCGCCACCATGAGCGGCGCCGTCGCGGGCGCCCTGCACGGCGAGGGCGCGATCCCCGCCGACTGGGTGAGCACGGTCGCCGGGGCCAGCCGCCTCGATCTGCACGCCCCGGCCCGGACCCTGGCGGACGTCGCCCGCGAGGTGTTCGCACACGACACGGCCCGCCGCCGCGCCCACGAGAACGCCTTCGCCGCGCTGGCGGACACGCCATGACCACGACCGTGCGGGCCACCTGGGTGCAGCCGGAGGACCTGGTCGGACACGAACTGCGGCAGGCCGCGCAGGACGGGCGGGACGCCCGGGACATCGAGCGCCGGTGGTACGAGGCCGGCGGATCACCCGCCCCGGAGCGCGCGGGCGCCTCCGAGCACCCCGCACCGCCAGGACTGCGCGCGGTCGCCGGCCGGCTGCTGGACGAACTCGCCCTGCTGGAATCACCGTTGGCCGACAACGAGCCAACCGCCCTGGACGCGATCCGGGCCGCCTGCCCGCGCTGGCCGCTCCCCCGCACCGCCCCGTCCGGCGTCGACCGCGAGCGGCTGCACGCGGCCTGGCTCGGGCGGGCGGCGGGCTGCCTGCTCGGGAAACCGGTCGAGAAGCTGCCGCTGGAGGGCATCCGCGCACTGGCCCGCGCCACCGGGAACTGGCCGCTGGCCACCTGGTTCACCGCCAGGGGGCTGCCCCCTGAACTGGCCGCCACCTACCCCTGGAACCGGCGCTCCGCGGCCACCTCGCTCGCGGAGAACATCGACGGGATGCCGGAGGACGACGACCTCAACCACCCCCTCCTCACCCTGCTGCTGCTCCGGCGTCACGGCCGTTCCTTCACCACCGCGGACCTCGCCCGGCTCTGGCTGGACGAGCTTCCGGCCGGCCGGACGTTCACCGCGGAGCGGATCGCGTACCGCAATCTGCTGGACGGCATCGAGCCGCCCGACACCGCCTCGTACCGCAATCCGTTCCGGGAGTGGATCGGTGCGCAGATCCGGGCCGACGTGCACGGCTGGACCCACCCCGGCGATCCGGGCGCGGCGGCGGAGCAGGCACACCGGGACGCGGTCCTCACCCACACCGGGAACGGGGTGTACGGCGCCATGTTCACCGCCGCCGCCCTGGCGGAGGCGGCCGGCGGCGAGGCCGACGCGCACGGCTGCCTGGCCGCCGGGCTCAGGGTCGTACCACCGCGTTCGC
Organism: Streptomyces sp. NPDC057900; assembly: GCF_042887885.1. Taxonomy (NCBI): domain Bacteria; kingdom Bacillati; phylum Actinomycetota; class Actinomycetes; order Kitasatosporales; family Streptomycetaceae; genus Streptomyces; species Streptomyces sp. NPDC057900. The sequence continues at coordinate 429,551 of NZ_JBHVOI010000005.1, read as the reverse complement.
GGTTCGCACGGGCGGTACGGGACGGCGTCGAAGCGGCCCGCGCGCAGGACGACTTCGACGCGGTCGTCGACCGGCTGCACGCGGCGTACGGCCACTACCACTGGGTGCACGTGCTGCCCAACGCGGCGCTGCTCGCCGCCGCGCTCACGCACGCCGACGGCGACTTCTCCGGCTCGGTCTGCCGTGCGGTGTCCGGCGGCTGGGACACCGACTCCAACGGGGCGACCGCCGGTTCGCTCGCCGGACTGCTGGCCGGGCGGCCCGAAGCACTGCCCGACCGGTGGACCGCCCCGCTGAAGAACCGTCTCGCCACGTCCGTACCGGGTTTCGACTCGGTCGGCTTCGACACCCTCGCAGAGCTGACCCACCGGCTCACCCACCAGGAGGCACTGTGCCCATGACCAGAGTCGCGGTGCTCGGCAGCACCAATATGGACCTCGTGGCCTACACGGACCGGGCCCCGGAGCGCGGACAGACCGTCACCGGACGGGAGTTCCGCACCGTGCCCGGCGGCAAGGGGGCCAACCAAGCGGTCGCCGCCGCCCGCGCCGGGGGCGACGTGATGATGATCGGCGCCGTCGGCAACGACGAATACGGTCCCCGGCTGCGGGAGAACCTGGAGCACTCGGGCGTCGACACCGATCTGCTGCACACCGCCGAGGGGCCCAGCGGTACCGCGCACATCGTGGTGGACGCCAAGGGCTCCAACGCGATCGTGGTCATCCCCGGGGCCAACGGCGCGGTCACCGCGCTCGGTCCCGGCGAGATCGCCGCGATCGCCGGGGCCGATCTGCTGCTGCTCCAGCTGGAGCTGCCGCTGTCCGCCGTGGTCGAGGGAGCGCGGGCCGGTCACGCCCAGGGGGTACGTGTGCTCCTCACCCCGTCGCCCGTACGGGAGCTGCCCGACGAACTCCTGGACTGCGTCGACCTGCTGATCCCCAATGAGCACGAGGCCGCCGAGCTGTCCGGCCACACCGAGCCGCACGCGGCGGCGGAGGTCCTGCTCGGCCACGTACCGGCGGTCCTCATCACCCTCGGCTCCAAGGGCTGCCTGTACGCGGCCCGGGGCAGCACCGCCGTCCACTTCCCCGCCCCCGACGTCGGCGCCGTCGACACCACGGGCGCCGGCGACACCTTCGTCGGCGCGCTCGCGGTGGCCATCGGTGAGGGCCGGGCGGTGCCGCAGGCCGTCGCCTGGGCCTCCGCGGCGGCCGCGCTCTGCGTGCAGAAGCCCGGCGCCTCGACGTCCATGCCGTACCGCAGCGAAATCGACGCCGCATGACCGGGCCCGCGGCGGCGCCGCTGACCGGACTGCGGGTCATCGACCTGGCCACGCTCTTCGCCGGGCCGCTGTGCGCCACCATGCTCGGTGACTACGGCGCCGAGGTGATCAAGGTCGAGCATCCGGGCCGCCCCGACCCGTCCCGGGGCCACGGCCCCACGAAGGACGGCATCGGGCTGTGGTGGAAACTGCTCGGCCGCAACAAGCGCACCATGACCCTCGATCTGTCCGGGGCCGGTGGGCGCGACATCCTGCTGCGGCTCGCCGCCGAGACCGATGTGATCATCGAGAACTTCCGGCCGGGCACGCTGGAGCGGTGGGGCCTTGGCTGGGAGGAGCTGCACGCCGTGAATCCCCGGCTGGTGCTGGCCCGGGTCACCGGCTTCGGGCAGTTCGGCCCGTACGCGCATCGGCCCGGTTTCGGGACGCTCGCGGAGGCGATGAGCGGTTTCGCTGCGATCACCGGGGAGCCGGACGGTCCGCCGACGCTGCCGCCGTTCGGGCTGGCCGACTCGATCGCGGCGATCGCCACGGCGTTCGCGGTGACGACCGCGCTGGCCGCGCGGGAGCGCACCGGGCAGGGGCAGGTCGTCGATCTGGCGATCATCGAACCGATCCTGACGGTGCTCGGCCCGCAGCCCCTCTGGTACGACCAGCTCGGCTACGTCCAGCCGCGCACCGGCAACCGTTCGCGCAACAACGCCCCGCGCAACACCTACCGCACCTCCGACGGTCAGTGGGTGGCCGTCTCCACCTCCGCGCAGTCCGTCGCGGAACGGGTGATGCGCCTGGTGGGACGGGCGGAGCTGATCGAGGAGCCGTGGTTCGGCTCGGGCACCACCCGCGCCGAGCACTGCGAGGAGCTCGACGAGGCGGTCGGCAACTGGATCGCCCGGCACACCCGGGACGACGCGGTCTCCGCGTTCGAGAAGGCGGAGGCCGCCATCGCGCCCGTCCACGACATCCGCGACGTGATGGAGGACCCGCAGTACCGGGCGCTGGACTCCGTCACCGAGGTCGACGATCCGGAGCTGGGCCCGTTGCGGATGCAGAACGTCCTGTTCCGGCTCTCCGCGACCCCGGGGGCGATCCGCTGGGCGGGACGGCCGCACGGCGCGGACACCGAGGAGATCCTCACCGGTCTCGGGCTGAGCGGCGCGGAGATCTCGGCGCTGCGGGCGGAGCGTGTCCTGTGACCGCGACGATCCCCCTCAGCTGGCTGTACGTCCCCGGCGACCGGCCGGACGTGGTGCGCAAGGCCCGTGCGTCGGGGGCGGACGTGGTGATCGTGGACCTGGAGGACGCGGTCGCTCCGGACCGCAAGGAGTACGCGCGGGCGGCCACCGCAGAGCTCCTCTCCGAACCGGCGGCGACCGGTGCGACACCGCTCCACGTCCGGGTCCACACCGAGGCCGACGTCACGGCACTGGCCGGGCTGCCGGGCCTCGCGGAGCTGCGGCTGCCGAAGATCACCCACGCGGCCTCCGTCCATCACATCGCGGCGCTGGCCCCCGGGGTCGCGCTCTGCCCGCTGCTGGAGTCGGCGCTCGGCATCGAGCACGCGTACTCGGTGGCGGCGGCCCATCCGCAGGTCCGGTCCATCGCGCTGGGCGAGGCGGATCTCCGGGCCGATCTGGGGGTGCGGGACGACACCGGGCTCGACTGGTCGCGCAGCCGGGCGGTGGTCGCGTGCCGGGCCGCCGGGCTGGCCCCGCCGACCCAGTCGGTGTTCCCGGACGTCCGGGACCTGGACGGCCTGTGGGCGTCCTGCGCGCACGGGCGGGCGCTGGGGTTCCTGGGGCGGGCGGCGATCCATCCCCGGCAGCTTCCGGTGATCGAGCGGGCGTTCCGGCCGACGCCGCAGGAGATCGAGGCGGCACAGGAGATCGTCGAAGCGGCCCGCGTGGAGGCGGGTGCGCTGGCCCTGCCGGACGGGCGCTTCGTGGACGCGGCGGTGGTGGCCTCGGCCCACCGCACGCTTGCCCTGGCCGGGCGCACGGTGGTCACCGGCCCACGCTGACCCCGGGGCCCCCTTCGATGACGCCCGGCGACCGGGGGCGCGGGGGCGTACGACGTGGCGAGGGGCCGCCGGATCGTCCGGCGGCCCCTCGTTGTCGTTGTGTCGGCGTCAGCCCTTGGCCGTCTCCGCCGCGTCCTGCGTCTTGGACGCCTCGGGCTCGACCGAGGCATCGGACTCGACCACCGCGTCCTCGGACTTCACATCACCGGTCTGCGCGTCAGCGGACTTCGCGTCGCCGGACTTCGCGTCGCCGGCCTCAACCGCGTCCGACGCCTCCGGAGCATCCGGCTCGCCCGGCTCGACGATCTCCTCGCGGCCCGGCCGTACCTTCGCCGAGATCACCATGTAGACCACCGCCAGCACGAACACGATCAGCGCGGTCCACACGTTCAGGCGCAGGCCCAGGATGTGGTGGGCCTCGTCGACCCGCATGTACTCGATCCACGCACGGCCCGCGCAGTAGGACGCGACGTACAGCGCGAACGCCCGCCCGTGCCCGAGCTTGAACCGGCGGTCCGCCCAGACGACCAGGAGGGCCACCCCGATGCACCAGAGCGACTCGTACAGGAACGTCGGGTGGTAGGTGCCCGCCACCCGGTTGGGGCCCTCGCTGATCTTCAGCGCCCACGGGACGTCGGTCTCCCGGCCGTACAGCTCCTGGTTGAACCAGTTGCCCCAGCGGCCGCAGGCCTGGGCCACGGCGATACCGGGAGCGAGCGCGTCGGCCCAGGCCGGCAGCGGGATCCCCCGGCGGCGGCAGCCGATCCAGGCACCGACCGCGCCGAGCGCGATAGCGCCCCAGATCCCGAGGCCGCCCTGCCAGATCTTGAAGGCGTCGACCCAGTCCTCACCGTCGCTGAAGTACAGCTGGTAGTCGGTGATGACGTGGTAGAGCCTCCCGCCGACCAGGCCGAAGGGCACCGCCCAGACGGCGATGTCGGCAACCGTGCCGGCTCTGCCCCCCCGGGCGATCCAGCGCTTGTTGCCGAGCCAGACGGCGACAAACACACCGATGATGATGCAGAACGCGTAGCCGCGGAGCGGGATCGGGCCGAGATCGATCACGCCGGTCGACGGGCTGGGAATGTAGGCAAGGTCCATGACAGGGTCGACGCTACCTTGCCGGGCGGGAGGTACGGCAACCCGCCCGACAACTTCTGGGTAACGAGCCGGTCATCGATTCCCCAGGTATCCGCCGTTCAGGACCCCGACGGGGCGGGGGTGGCGGTGCCCTTCCCCTTGCCCTTGTTGGCCTCCGCGACCCACTTCTTCAGGTTGGCGACGGTGATCGGTTCGTTCCCCTTCTTGGGGAAGATCGACTGGCCGTTGAGCAGCGCCGTCGGCGTGCCCTGGAAGCCTCCGTCGCGGAACGCCTTGTCGGACTTCTGGACCCAGCTGTCGTGCGTGCCGTCCTCGACACAGCTGCGGAAGGCGGGCGTGTCGAGCCCGTCGACCTTCTTGGACAGGTCGATCAGCTTGCTGTTGTCACCGAAGGCGTCGTCGGTCTCCTGCGGCTGATTGCGGTACAGGACGTCGTGGTACGCGGAGAACTTGCCCACGTCCTGGGCGCAGGCCGCGGCGTTGGCGGCCTTGAGGGAGCCGCTGCCGCCGAGATTGCCGTCGATCAGCGTGGCGAGGTGGTACTCGACCTTGAGCTGCTTGCTCTGCTCCAGCTGGTGGATCGTGTCCCGGAACGCGTTCTCGAACTGGGCGCAGACGGGGCAGCGGAAATCCTCCCAGATCGTGAGGGTGGACGGGGCGTCGTCCGCTCCCACCTGGATGGCGAGGCTGTCCTTGCCGGTCGCGCCCGACGGTGCGACGGCGGGACCCGACGCCTTGTCCTTGCTGCCCTTTCCGCCGCTGTTGGCGGCGATCACGCCGACGACCGCGGCCAGGGCGAGGACACCCACCACGGCGGTCGAGACGATCAGCGTGCGGCGGCGGCGCTCCCGCGCCTTCAGCTGCTCACGCTGTTGGTTCAGCCGGTCTCGCGCGGCCCTTTTTCCCTCTTGGTTCTTCTCGCTCACACCGCAGCAACGAACCGGGGAGGCACTCGCGTGCCTCCCCGGTCCCAGGTCCACCCATTCGGGTGACGCCCGGTATCAGCGCTTTCGAACACCTTCGGCAAGATCGGCCGCCAGGGAGCGGACGGCCGCCAGCCCGGCCGCCTCGTCGGGCGCGTCCAGCATGCACTTGACGAAGGCGGTACCGACGATCACCCCGTCCGCGAACCCGGCGACCTCGGCCGCCTGGTCCGCGTTGGAGACGCCGAGGCCGACGCAGACCGGGATCGAGGTGGTGGCGCGGGTGCGCCGCACCAGGCCCTCCGCCTGTTCGCCGACCGAGACGCGGGTGCCGGTGACCCCCATCAGCGAAGCGGCGTAGACGAAGCCGGAACCGGCCGCCGTGATGGTGGCGAGGCGCTCGTCCCTGCTGCTGGGCGCGACGACGAAGACGGTCGCGAGACCGTGCTTCTCGGCGTGCTCGCGCCACAGGGCGGACTCCTGGACCGGCAGGTCGGGCAGGATGCACCCGGCGCCGCCCGCCTCCGCCAGCTCGGCGGTGAAGCGCTCGACGCCGTACCGGTCGATCGGGTTCCAGTACGTCATGACCAGGATCGGGATCCCGGTGGCCTCGTGCGCCTCGCGGACCGTGCGCATCACGTCGGCGATCTTCACGCCGCCGCGCAGCGCGATGTCGTCGGCGGTCTGGATGACCGGGCCGTCGAGCACCGGGTCGCTGTGCGGCAGGCCCACCTCGATGACGTCGGCGCCGCCTTCGGCCACCGCCTTGATGGCCGCGATACCGCCGTCGACGGTCGGGAACCCGGCGGGCAGGTACGCGATCAGCGCCGCCCGGTCCTCGGCCCTGGCCGCCGCGAGGGTGGTGTTCAACAGCTCGATGTTGCCGCTCACTTGGCGTCCCCCTCGATCTCGGCGGCGCGGCCGGACGCGTCCGCCTCGACGGTCGCGTCGGTCTCGTACAGCCCGAAGTACCGGGCCGCCGTGTCCATGTCCTTGTCGCCCCGGCCGGACAGGTTGACCAGGATCAGGCCGTCCTTGCCGAGCTCCTTGCCGACTTCCAGGGCACCGGCCAGCGCGTGCGCGCTCTCGATGGCCGGGATGATCCCCTCGGTGCGGGAGAGCAGCCGGAGCGCCTGCATGGCCGCGTCGTCGGTGACGGCGCGGTACTCGCCCCGGCCGATGTCCTTCAGGTAGGCGTGCTCCGGGCCGATGCCCGGGTAGTCCAGACCGGCCGAGATGGAGTACGGCTCGGTGATCTGGCCCTCCTCGTCCTGGAGGACGTAGCTGCGCGAACCGTGCAGGATGCCGGGCTCGCCCTCGGTCAGGGTCGCCGCGTGCTCGCCCGTCTCCACGCCGTGCCCGGCCGGCTCGCAGCCGATGAGGCGGACATCCGCGTCCGGGATGAGGGCGTGGAAGAGGCCGATGGCGTTGGAGCCGCCGCCGACGCAGGCGACCGCGGCGTCCGGCAGCCGGCCGGTCCGCTCCAGGATCTGCCGCCTGGCCTCGACGCCGATGACGCGGTGGAAGTCGCGGACCATGGCGGGGAAGGGGTGCGGGCCCGCGACCGTACCGAAGAGGTAGTGCGTGCGGTCCACGTTGGCGACCCAGTCGCGGAACGCCTCGTTGATGGCGTCCTTGAGGGTGCGGGAGCCTGACTTCACGGCGATGACCTCGGCGCCGAGCATCCGCATCCGCGCCACGTTCAGCGCCTGGCGCTCGGTGTCGACCTCGCCCATGTAGATCGTGCATTCGAGGCCGAACAGCGCGCAGGCGGTCGCGGTGGCGACGCCGTGCTGGCCGGCCCCGGTCTCCGCGATGACCCGGGTCTTGCCCATGCGCCGGGTGAGGAGCGCCTGACCCAGCACGTTGTTGATCTTGTGCGAGCCGGTGTGGTTGAGGTCCTCGCGCTTGAGGAAGATCCGGGCGCCGCCCGCGTGTTCCGCGAAGCGCGGCACCTCGGTCAGCGCGCTGGGGCGGCCGGTGTAGTTGACCATGAGCTCGTTGAGCTCCGCGGCGAAGGCCGGGTCGGCCTTCGCCTTGTCGTACTCGACGGCGACCTCGTCCACGGCGGCGACGAGCGCCTCCGGGATGAACTTTCCGCCGTACGCGCCGAAGTACCCCTCGGCGCTGGGAATCAGACCCTCCGGGTCCGGAATGAAGAAGTCGGACGACATCTCGACGTACTCCTCGGCATGGCATGGGGTGGATGCGTGGATTCACCGTGTTGCGCCGTGAGCGAGGCGCCGCCTCGGCCGGGGGCCGGGCGGTGCGGGTCGTGCGGTACCGCCGGAGGGCGGTGGGTGCGACGGCCGGGGTTCGCTCTACTGCGCGGACCCCGTGCGCCATCGCATGCCGTTGACCTGGCCGGGTTCGTCACCGATCACGTACCGCACCCGCCGGCCGTGCACGCGGCGCGCGGGGGCGCGGCAGCCGCGGGGGCGGCAGCCGCGCGCCAGCGGCGCGTGCGGGTCCCGGCCGGTGGCCCCGGCGGGGCGCAGGCCCGGCCGGACACGGGGCGCGGAACGGTCGGTGGACACGGGTGAGGTCAGCCCCGTCCGTGCCGGAGTGCCGGGTGGGCGCCGGCGGCGACCAGGTCGGCGACGGCGACCCGCGGGTCGCGGCCGGTGACCAGGGACTCGCCGACCAGTACGGCGTCCGCGCCGGCGTTGGCGTAGGCGATGAGGTCGTGCGGGCCCCGGACACCGGACTCCGCGACCTTGACGATGCGGTCGGGGATCTCCGGGGCGACCCGCTCGAAGGTGGAGCGGTCGACCTTGAGGTCCTTCAGGTTGCGCGCGTTGACGCCGATGATCCGTGCGCCGGCGTCGACCGCACGCTCCGCCTCCTCCTCGTCGTGCACCTCGACCAGCGGCGTCAGGCCGATGGACTCGGCGCGCTCGATCAGGGAGACCAGCGCCTCCTGGTCGAGGGCGGCGACGATCAGCAGGGCGAGGTCGGCACCGTACGCCCGCGCCTCCCAGAGCTGGTAGGAGGTGACGATGAAGTCCTTGCGCAGGACCGGGATGTCGACCTTGGCGCGGACGGCCTCCAGGTCGGCGAGCGAACCGCCGAAGCGGCGCTCCTCGGTGAGGACCGAGATGACGGAGGCGCCACCCGCCTCGTAGTCCGCGGCCAGTGCGGCCGGGTCGGCGATGGCGGCAAGGGCCCCCTTGGAGGGGCTGGAGCGCTTTACCTCGCAGATGACGGTCACGCCCTCGCCGCGCAGGGCGGCGACTCCGTCCTTCGCCTGGGGAGCGCGCGCCGCGCGCTCCTTCAGCTCGTCGAGGCTGACGCGCGCCTGCCGCTCCGCGAGGTCGGCGCGTACGCCGTCGATGATCTCGTCGAGCACACTCACGCGATCGGCCCCCTTCCGGGACGGTGACAAGAGAACAGGATCAGCCATGCCGATGGTATCCGCAGGAGGCCGGTGGGCCCGCATCCGGCCGATGAATGTCCCACTACCTGGGCATTCGCACGGCCCGCTGCCGGGGTATTCACGGCGCCAGCGCCGATCCGAACGGGAGATTCCGAACAACGGTGAAGATCAGCAGGACGGCTCCGACCGCCCACCAGTGGACGGGCCGCGGCGCGAACCGCGCGGGCTTCCCGGTGGCCGCGCGGACCATCCAGAGGACCCAGACCACGGCGAAGATCCCGTAGCCGATGACAGCGGGGGCGTTGGAGCCGAACGCCGTCCCGAGGTCGCCGTGGGCGACCGCGTAGGCGCTGCGCAGCCCGCCGCAGCCGGGGCAGTAGATGCCGGTGAGGCGGAGCAGCGGGCAGACCGGGTAGTGGCCCGGTTCGTTGGGGTCGACGGAGCCGACGAGGACGAAGGCCCCGAGGACGCCCGCCATGGCACCGGCCGGGGCGGCGATCCGCCGCAGCCGTGAGGCGGGGACGGGCGCCGGCCGGAAGACCGGTGGGAACGGTCCCGGCTGCCCCGCGGGCGGGCCGGGGGGCGGCTGGGGGCCGTCCGGCGCGGGCAGAGGGCCGGGGGCCGCGGAGGCGCCGGGCGCGGGGCGGTGGCCCGGCGTCCGCGGGGCGGCTGGAGAGGGCGAAGCGTCCACCCGGTGATTGTCCCCGCTGACGCGGAAAGGCGCAGCCCGATCCGGGCTGCGCCTCACGTGCGTACGTCCCGCGGAGGGGTCAGGAGGTCTGCGCCTGCCCGGCGCGGGCCCTGGCCTGGGCCAGCTCCGCCGACTCCTTCGGCATGCCGAGACCGGCGGCCTTCATCGCGAGCCCGACGATTCCGCCGACGACGGTGACGGCGATACCGGCCCAGAAGCCGAGCGGGTTGGCCGCGACCATGAAGACGCCTGCGATGCAGAAGCCGATGAACGAGATGATGACACCGGTCCAGGCGGCCGGGGTGTGTCCGTGGCTGCTGCCCGCCATGAGTTGCTCCTCGTTGGTGTTGCGCTGTTGGTATCGCTCGGTGTCGCTGTGCGCAGTGCCGGTGCCGCTGTGGGTGCCGCTGTGCTGTGAGCTCGGCCCATTGTCCCGTACGCGCGGACCGGACGTTTGCTGGGGGGTCATGCCTCGCGCGTCGGGTCCTCGCCCCGGTCCAGGGCCTTCCACAGGTCCTCGGGCCGGTCGGGATCCATCGTCTTGCGGGGGGCCTTGCGGGGGCGCGGGGTGCCGTCGCGCTCGTACCGCCCGGACATGGTGGGCCAGCGCCTGCCGTACCGCAGGGCGAGCAGCCCGGCGAGCAGGATCAGCAGCCCGCCGGCCGAGGTCACATAGGGCCAGGCGGTGTGGCTGAGGGCGCCGATGGTGGCGGCGCTGTCGCCGGTGCTCCGCGCGGCCCGTTCGTCGAGCGCGGAGCTGTCGGAGGCGCCGAGGAAGGCGCTCAGGGCGGCGCCGAGTCCGCTGAGGGCGAGCAGTCCCGCGACGAGGAGCCGGCCGCCGCTGCGGACGGCGAAGACGGCGACGAGGGCGGCCAGGCCGACGATGGCGAGGGCGGCCGGGACACCGGTGACGTCCTGTCCGTCGGCGCTCAGCGGCAGGGCGCCGCCGCCGACCGAGGCCCGGCCCCTGGCCCAGGTCTGCCCGGACGCGAGGAGGACGACGGTGGCGCCGGCTGCCCCGAGGAGCAGGCCGGCGGCCAGGCTTCGGCGGCTGCCCGCGCTGTTGGGCGCGGAGGCGGCTTCGGCACGGGGCTGGGGTACGGGGACAGCGCTCACGTACCCCACTATCCCCTACCGCCCCGGAGTTACGGGCACACGGGGGGTGTGAGATGGAGCCCGCCCGCGCGGGCCCCCGGGTGCGGTGTCAGGCCCTCACGCGCCGCCGAGGCGGTTGGCGGTGTGGACGGCGCGCAGCACCGCCGCGGCCTTGTTGCGGCACTCGGTGTCCTCCGCGACCGGGTCGGAGTCCGCGACGACGCCCGCGCCGGCCTGGACGTACGCCGTTCCGTCGCGCAGCAGGGCGGTGCGGATGGCGATGGCCGTGTCGGAGTCACCGGCGAAGTCGAGGTAGCCGACGCAGCCGCCGTACAGCCCTCTGCGGGTGGGTTCGAGCTCCTCGATGATCTGCATGGCGCGCGGTTTCGGGGCTCCGGAGAGGGTGCCCGCGGGGAAGCAGGAGGTGAGGACGTCGAAGGCGGTGTGGCCCTCGGCGACGCGGCCGGTGACGGTGGAGACGATGTGCATGACGTGCGAGTACCGCTCGACCGACATGAAGTCGACGACCTCGACGCTGCCGGGCTCGCAGACCCGTCCCAGGTCGTTGCGGCCGAGGTCGACGAGCATCAGGTGCTCGGCGCGCTCCTTCGGGTCGGCCAGCAGCTCCTCCGCGAGGGCCTGGTCCTCCTGCGGGGTGGCGCCCCGGTGCCGGGTCCCGGCGATCGGGTGGACCATCGCGCGGCCGTCCTCGACCTTGACGAGCGCCTCGGGGCTGGAGCCCGCGACGTCGAAGCCGTCGAACCGGAAGAGGTACATGTACGGCGAGGGGTTGGTGGCGCGCAGCACCCGGTAGACGTCCAACGCGCTTGCCGTGCACGGCGTCTCGAAGCGCTGGGAGGGGACGACCTGGAAGGCCTCGCCGGCCCTGATCCGCTCCTTCACGTCCTCGACGGCGTCCTGGTAGGCCTTGCCGCCCCACAGCGCGGTGTACGGCGGGAGCTCGGAGGCCGGCAGGGCGGCGGGGGCGTTCTCGACGGGGCGGCGCAGGTCCCGCTCCATGGCGTCGAGCCGGTCCACCGCGTCGGTGTAGGCCTCGTCGACGCCGGTGGCCAGGTCGTTGTGGTTGATCGCGTTGGCGATCAGCAGGACGCTGCCGTCCCAGTGGTCGAGGACGGCGAGGTCGGAGGTGAGCAGCATGGTCAGCTCGGGGAGCTTGAGGTCGTCGCCCCCGCTCTCGCCGATCTTCTCCAGGCGGCGCACGATGTCGTAGCCGAGGTAGCCGACCATGCCGCCGGTGAAGGGCGGCAGTCCGGACTCCTGCTCGTGCGGGGTGTGCAGGGCCTCGATGGTGGCGCGCAGGGCCTGGAGCGGGTCGCCGTCGACCGGGACGCCGACCGGCGGGGTGCCCAGCCAGTGGGCCCGGCCGTCGCGGGCGGTGAGCGTGGCGGCACTGCGTACCCCGATGAAGGAGTAGCGCGACCAGGTGCGGCCGTTCTCCGCGGATTCCAGCAGGAAGGTGCCGGTGCGCTCGCCCGCGAGCTTGCGGTAGAGGCCGACCGGCGTGTCACCGTCCGCGAGGAGCCGGCGGGTGACGGGGATGACGCGCCGGTCGATGGCCAGCTTCCGGAAGGTGTCGAAGTCCATGGCGGCTGACCCTACTGTCCGAGCGGGAGGACGTCGGCGTCGAAACAGGTGCGGTCGCCGGTGTGGCAGGCGGCACCCGTCTGGTCGACCCGGACGAGGACGGTGTCGGCGTCGCAGTCCAGCGCGACGGACTTGACCTGCTGGATGTGGCCCGAGGTGTCGCCCTTGACCCAGTACTCCTGGCGGCTGCGCGACCAGTAGGTGCAGCGGCCGGTGGTCAGGGTGCGGTGCAGTGCCTCGTCGTCCATCCAGCCGAGCATCAGCACCTCGCCGGTGTCGTACTGCTGGGCGATGGCCGGGACGAGTCCGTCGGCGCCGCGCTTGAGTCGGGCGGCGACGGCGGGGTCGAGGCCGCTGGCGGGCGGTGGGGTGCCGGGCGTGGGCGAGCTGGTCATGTCCCCATTGTGCCGTGGTCAGGAGGGCCGTCCGGGCGTGCGTCCACTGGGCGGACGCTGGACACCGGTCGTACGCTGGCGGACATGTCGACCCATGCGAAGCGCGAACGACTTCTGCTTGCCGACCTGTTGGAGGGGGCGGGCCCGGAGGCCCCGACCCTCTGCCACGGCTGGACGGCCCGGGATCTGGCGGCCCATGTGGTGGTGCGGGAGCGCAGGCCCGACGCGGCGGCCGGGCTGGTGATCGGCCCCTTGAAGAGCCGCAGCGAGCGGATCAGGGACGAGTTCACCTCAAAGCCGTACGAGGAGCTGATCCAGCTCATCCGTACGGGGCCGCCCCGGATGTCCCCGTTCGGCGTGAAGCAGGTGGACGAGGCCGCCAACACCGTGGAGTTCTACGTCCATACGGAGGACGTGCGCCGGGCCCAGCCCGACTGGACGGCGCGTGAGCTGGACCCGGTCTTCGCCGACGTCCTGTGGTCGCGCACCGAGAAGGCGGCGCGGATGCTGGGGCGCAAGGCACCGGTGGGCCTAGTGCTGCGCCGCCTCAACGGTCAGACCGCCGTCGCGCACAAGGGCACCCCGGTGGTGACGGTGACCGGTGAGCCGGGCGAGCTGCTGCTGTTCGCGTTCGGGCGGCAGGACGCGGCGCGGGTGGAGCTGGAGGGCGACCAGGACGCGATCTCCCGGGTGACGACCGCCAAGCTCGGGATGTAGCGCTGTGGTGCTGTAGCGCGACGGTCAGCGCGGGAGTTCCGCGCGGCGCAGCGGGGCGAGGGCCAGTCCGGTCACCGCCCCCGCCGCGCACAGCGCGGCGCTGGCGACGAAGACCGGGCCGGTGCCCCAGAGGGCGACGGCCGCGCCGGTGACCGGGTAGCTGAGCGGCGCGAGCGCGTGAGTGAAGAGCGTCGAGACCGAGGTGACCCGGCCCAGGTAGGCCGGGTCGGCGGCGGTCTGGACGAGGGCTCCGCACAGGGCGCCGCCGAGTCCGGCGAAGAGCCCGACGATCGCCGCGACACCGGCCGCGAGCGGTACGGAGGGCGAGTAGGCAAGGGCGGCGATGGCGACCGCGCCGGTCAGTACGGTGAGGCACATGGTGAGCCCCGCCCTGGGGACCCGGCCGCGCACGGCCAGCAGCAGGGCGGACGCGCCCGCGCCGATGCCGAACGCGGCGATGACCCAGCCCATTCCGGAGGCCCCCCAGCCACGCTCCTCGCTGAGCAGGATCAGGCCGAGGTTGAGCGGTCCCACGAAGCCCAGTTCGCTGAGGGCGACGACGAGCATCAACGGGCCGAGCAGCGGGTGACGGCGGATGTGGCGCACCCCGTCGACGAGTTCGCGCCATGCGGTGCCGGCGGGTACGGGTTCGGCCGCGTCCGCCACCGGCAGCGGGCGCATCCGGACGGCGAGCAGCAGCGGCAGCGAGACGGCGAAGAGCGCACCGGCCACCGCGAAGGCGAGGACCGGGCCGCCCAGGGCGACGGCGACACCGCCGAGCGGGGCGCCCAGCACGGTCGCGGTCCGGGTGGCGAGGCCGCGCATCCCCTGGACCCGGGCGAGCTGTCCGGCGGCGGTGATCCTCGGCGGCAGGGCCCCGACGGCGGGCAGGAACAGGGCGTCGGCCGCGCCGAAGACCAGGGCTACGGCGATCAGCATCCACACCGTGGGCGAGGTGAGGAGCAGCGCCCCGGCCAGCCCGAGGATGACGAGGCAGCGGGCGGTGTCGCTCACGACGACGACGCGGCGCGGCCCGAACCGGTCCGCGAGCACTCCCCCGCCGAGCAGCAGCAGGGCCCTGGGTATGGAGCCGACGGCCAGCACGAGACCGGTCTCGGAGGCGGTGCCGGTGCGGGCGGCGGCCCAGGCGAGGGCCATGTAGTAGACGTTGTCGCCGATCGTGGACGCGGTGTAGGCGCCGAGCCAGCGCAGCACGTTGCCGTCTCGGTGGGCGGGGCGTTCCGGAGCCTCTGGGGGCGTGAGCGTGGCGGTCACGGGGGCGTGTCCTCTCGGGTGGCCGGGTCAGGTCCGGAACGGGAATCCGTACAGGTGCATCGCGACGTTCTCGCGACCTTCCGTGTCGCCCGCCTCCTCGCGGACCCTGCCCTGTTCCTCGTACCGGTTGATGACCTCGTGCAGCTCCCGTTCGAGCGAGGCGAGCTCCTCGGGGTTCAGCCGGGCCAGGTACTCGGAGGCGAAGGAGCTTTTGCGCCACGGGGGCGTCCAGCTCCGGTACGCGTCGAGGAAGCGGCGGTACATCTCGATGTGCTGGTCGAACGAGAGCCGGCCGACGGCGGCGCGGGTGGCGACCTTCTCGGGGGCGTCGCTGAAGTCCTCGTCGTGGAAGCTCAGCCCCTTCGAGGCGGGCTGCCACCAGCGCTCGCGGCCGTCCCTGCCCGGCCCCTCGGCCGCTTCGATCAGGCCGTGGTCGGCGAGCTTGCGCAGGTGGTAGCTGACGAGTGAGACCTGTTCGTCGACCTGCTCCGCGAGCTGGGAGGCGGTGGCCTGCCGGGCGATGTAGAGCGCCCGGTAGAGCTTCATCCGCAGCGGGTGCCCGAACGCCTTGAGGGTCCCGAGATCGGAGATCCTGCGTGATTCGTTGCTTGCCATGCCCCCACGGTAGATAGGAAAGAAAACTTGCGCAATATCTGTTGCGCAATAAATGTTGCGGAACCTGGACCCGTCACGACAGCAGGTTCGTCACGGCGGCGGACATGAAAACGCCACCGGCCTTCACGGCAGGTGGCGTCATCTGGAAGGGGGTTCAGCGGACCGGGTGGCCGGCCTCCCTGAGGGCGCCCTTGACCTCGGAGATCCGCAGGTCACCGAAGTGGAAGACGGACGCGGCGAGGACGGCGTCGGCTCCCGCGCCGACGGCCGGTGCGAAGTCCGCGAGGCGGCCCGCGCCGCCGGAGGCGATGACTGGGACGCTCACGTGCTCGCGTACGGCCGCGATCATCTCGGTGTCGTAGCCGTCCTTGGTGCCGTCGGCGTCCATCGAGTTGAGCAGGATCTCGCCCGCGCCGAGCTCGGCGGCCCGGTGCGCCCATTCGACGGCGTCGATGCCGGTGCCCTTGCGGCCGCCGTGCGTGGTGACCTCGAAGGTGCCCGCGGGGGTGCGCCGGGCGTCCACGGAGAGCACCAGGACCTGCCGGCCGAACCGCTCCGCGATCTCCCGGATCAGCTCGGGACGGGCGATGGCCGCGGTGTTGACGCCGACCTTGTCCGCGCCGGCCCGCAGCAGCTTGTCCACGTCATCGGTGGTGCGGACGCCGCCGCCGACGGTGAGCGGGATGAACACCTGCTCTGCGGTGCGGCGCACCACGTCGTAGGTCGTCTCGCGGTCGCCGCTGGAGGCGGTGATGTCGAGGAAGGTCAGCTCGTCGGCGCCCTCGGCGTCGTACAGCTTGGCCATCTCCACGGGGTCACCGGCGTCGCGCAGGTTCTGGAAGTTGACGCCCTTGACGACGCGGCCCTTGTCCACGTCGAGGCAGGGGATGACACGTACGGCGAGCGTCATCGCGCACCTGCCCGGTAGGCCTCGACCTCGACCTCGACGACCAGGCTGGGGTCGATGAAGCCGGACACGATGATCATGGAGGCGGCGGGCCGCACGTCGTCGAACAGCTCCTTGTGCGCACGGCCGATCTCCTCCACGTCCCGGGCGTGGGTGAGGTACATCCGGGTACGGACGACGTCCTCGCGGCCGAGCCCCAGTTCCTTCAGCGCCTCGAAGGCGACCCCGAAGGAGGTGACGGCCTGCTCGTAGGGGCCGCCGGCGGAGATCTGGCCGCCGACCACGGAGGTGCACCCGGACACCAGGACCAGTCCGTTGGACAGCTCGACGGCGCGGGAGTAGCCGATCTTCTCCTCCCAGGGGCCGCCGGAGGAGACGCGCTTGACGGAGTCGGTCATGCGGCGACCGCCTTCAGGGCCTCTTCCAGCGTGAACGCCTCCGCGTAGAGCGCCTTGCCGACGATCGCGCCCTCGACGCCCTCGGGGACGAGCAGGGAGATCGCGCGCAGGTCGTCCAGGGAGGAGACTCCGCCCGAGGCGACGACGGGGCGGTCCGTGGCGGCGCAGACGTCCCTCAGCAGGCCCAGGTTGGGGCCCTGAAGCGTGCCGTCCTTGGCGATGTCGGTGACGACGTAGCGGGCGCAGCCCTCGGCGTCGAGGCGGGCGAGGGTCTCGTAGAGGTCGCCGCCGTCGCGGGTCCAGCCCCGGCCGCGCAGCGTGGTGCCGCGTACGTCGAGGCCGACCGCGATCTTGTCGCCGTGCTCCGCGATGACCTTGGCGACCCATTCCGGGGTCTCCAGGGCGGCGGTGCCGAGGTTGACGCGGCGGCAGCCGGTGGCGAGGGCGGCGGCGAGCGTGGCGTCGTCGCGGATGCCGCCGGACAGCTCGACCTTGATGTCCATGGCACCGGCCACCTCCGCGATGAGGGCGCGGTTGTCGCCGGTGCCGAAGGCGGCGTCCAGGTCGACGAGGTGCAGCCACTCGGCGCCGGAGCGCTGCCAGGCGAGGGCGGCCTCCAGCGGGGAGCCGTACGAGGTCTCCGAGCCGGACTCGCCGTGCACCAGGCGGACCGCCTGGCCGTCGCGTACGTCTACGGCGGGGAGCAGTTCAAGCTTCGGCATTACAGCGTCTCGATCCAGTTGGTCAGCAGCTGGGCGCCGGCGTCGCCGGACTTCTCGGGGTGGAACTGGGTGGCCCACAGCGCGCCGTTCTCCACGGCCGCCACGAACCGTTCGCCGTGCGTGGCCCAGGTGACCCTGGGGGCACGGATGTTGGCGTTGGTGACTTCGAGGGACCAGTCGTGCGCGGCGTACGAGTGCACGAAGTAGTACCGGGCCTCGGGGTCGAGTCCGGCGAACAGCCGGGAGTCCGCCGGGGACTCGACGGTGTTCCAGCCCATGTGCGGGACGACGTCGGCCTTGAGCGGGCCCACGGTGCCCGGCCACTCGTCGAGCCCCTCGGTCTCCACGCCGTGCTCGATGCCGCGCTCGAAGAGGATCTGCATGCCGACGCAGATGCCCATGACGGGGCGCCCGCCGGCCAGCCTGCGGCCGATGATCCATTCGCCGCGGGCCTTCTTCAGCCCCTCCATGCAGGCGGAGAACGCGCCGACGCCGGGCACCAGCAGCCCGTCGGCGTTCATCGCCGTGTCGAAGTCGCGGGTGATCTCGACCTCCGCGCCGACCCGGGCGAGGGCGCGCTCCGCGGAGCGGATGTTGCCGAAGCCGTAGTCGAAGACGACGACCTTCTTCTTGCTGTGCACCTTCTTCTCGCTGTCCACGCGGCGCCCCTAGTCCCAGAGTCCCTGGATCCGCATGACGCCCGCGACCAGGCACATCAGGGATCCGATGGAGAGCAGCACGATGACGCCCTTGGGCATGCCCTGCTTCGAGAAGGAGTAGACCCCGCCGGCCAGGAAGAGGCCGACCAGGATCAGGATGGTGTTGAGGCCGGTCACAGCGCGCCCTTCGTGGAGGGGAGGATTCCGGCCGCACGCGGGTCGTGCTCGCTGGCGTAACGCAGGGCACGGGCCAGCGCCTTGAACTGGCACTCCACGATGTGGTGGGCGTTGCGCCCGTACGGGACGTGGACGTGCAGGGCGATCTGCGCCTGAGCGACGAACGACTCCAGGATGTGCCGGGTCATCGTCGTGTCGTACTCGCCGATCATCGGCGCCATGTTCTCGGGCTCTGTGTGCACCAGGTACGGGCGGCCGGAGAGGTCGACGGTGACCTGGGCGAGCGACTCGTCCAGCGGGACGGTGCAGTTGCCGAAGCGGTAGATGCCGACCTTGTCGCCGAGGGCCTGCTTGAAGGCGGCGCCGAGCGCGAGGGCGGTGTCCTCGATGGTGTGGTGCGAGTCGATGTGCAGGTCGCCGTCGGTCTTGACCGTGAGGTCGAACAGCCCGTGGCGGCCGAGCTGGTCGAGCATGTGGTCGTAGAAGCCGACCCCGGTCGCGACATCGACCTTGCCGGTGCCGTCGAGGTTGATCTCGACGAGCACGGAGGTTTCCTTGGTGGTCCGCTCCACTCTTCCTACGCGGGCCTCGCGAGTCATGCGTCGTGCTCCTTCTTCAGTTCGCGTACCGCATCGAGGAACGCGTCGTTCTCTGCCGGGGTCCCTGCGGAGACCCGCAGCCATCCCGGTACGCCGTTGTCCCGGACCAGGACGCCCCGGTCGAGAATGTGCTGCCAGGCGGTGTGGCTGTCGGCGAAGCGGCCGAACTGGACGAAGTTGGCGTCCGAGTCGGTGACGTCGAAGCCCTGGGCGCGCAGCCCGGTGACGATCCGGTCGCGTTCGCTCTTGAGCTGGGCCACGTACCCGAGGAGCGTATCGGTGTGCTCCAGGGCGGCGAGCGCGGTGGCCTGGGTGACGGAGGACAGGTGGTACGGGAGCCGGACCAGCTGGACAGCGTCCACGACGGCGGGGTCCGCGGCGAGGTAGCCGAGCCGCAGTCCGGCGGCGCCGAACGCCTTCGACATGGTGCGCGAGAGCACCATGCGGGGGCGGCCCTCGATCAGCGGGAGCAGCGAGGGGTGGTGGCTGAACTCGCCGTACGCCTCGTCGACCACGACCATCGACGGCTTCGCGGCCTGCGCGGCGTCGTACAGCGCGAGGACGGTCTCGGCGTCGACCGCGGTGCCGGTGGGGTTGTTGGGCGAGGTGATGAAGACGACGTCGGGCCGCTCGCGGGCGATGACCTCGCGGGCCGCGTCCACGTCGATGGTGAAGTCCTCGTTGCGCGGCCCCGAGATCCAGCCGGTTCCGGTGCCTCGGGCGATGAGGGCGTGCATGGAGTACGAGGGCTCGAAGCCGATCGCGGTACGGCCGGGGCCGCCGAAGGTCTGCAGCAGCTGCTGGAGCACCTCGTTGGAGCCGTTGGCCGCCCAGACGTTGGCGCGGCCGACCTGGTGCCCGGCGGTGCGGCTGAGGTAGCGGGCCAGCTCGGTGCGGAGCTCGACGGCTTCCCGGTCGGGGTAGCGGTTCAGGTCACGGGCGGCCTCGCGGACCCGCTCCGCGATCCGGTCGACCAGCGCCTCCGGGAGCGGGTACGGATTCTCGTTGGTGTTCAGCCGGACCGGTACGTCGAGCTGGGGCGCGCCGTACGGGGACTGGCCGCGCAGTTCGTCCCGGATGGGGAGGTCGTCCCAGGCGTTGCGGGGGGAATCGCTGTTCGTCACTGCTGCGGAACCTTCCAGCCGAACCGGGCCTTCAGCGCGGCGCCGTGGGCGGGGAGGTCCTCCGCCTCCGCGAGGGTCACGACGTGGTGGGTGACCTCGGCCAGCGCGTCGCGGGTGTAGTCGACGATGTGGATGCCGCGCAGGAACGACTGCACGGACAGCCCGGAGGAGTGGCAGGCGCAGCCGCCGGTGGGCAGTACGTGGTTGGAGCCGGCGCAGTAGTCGCCGAGGGAGACCGGGGACCAGGGGCCGACGAAGACCGCTCCGGCGTTGCGGACCCGGTCCGCGACGGCCGAGGCGTCGGCGGTCTGGATCTCCAGGTGCTCCGCGGCGTACGCGTCGACGACCTTGAGACCGTCCTCCAGGTCGTTGACCAGGACGATCGCGGACTGGCGGCCGGCCAGCGCGGGTTCGATCCGGTCCGTGACGTGCTTGGTCGCGGCGACCTGCGGCTTGAGCTCGGCCTCCGTGGCGGCGGCGAGCTCCTCCGAGTCGGTCACCAGCACCGCGGCGGCCATCGGGTCGTGCTCGGCCTGGCTGATCAGGTCGGCGGCGACGTGCACCGGGTCCGCGGTGGAGTCAGCGAGGATCGCGATCTCGGTGGGGCCTGCCTCCGCGTCGATGCCGATGCGGCCCTTGAGGAGGCGCTTGGCGGCGGCGACGTAGATGTTGCCGGGGCCCGTGACGAGGTCGACGGGCAGGCAGTCCTCGGTGCCGTAGGCGAACATCGCGACGGCCTGGGCGCCGCCGGCCGCGTAGACCTCGTCCACGCCGAGCAGGGCGCAGGCGGCCAGGATCGTGGGGTGCGGCAGTCCGCCGAACTCCTTCTGCGGCGGGGACGCGACGGCGATGCCCTCGACGCCCGCCTCCTGGGCCGGGACCACGTTCATCACGACGGAGGACGGGTAGACCGAACGCCCGCCCGGCACGTACAGCCCGACGCGCTCGACCGGCACCCACTTCTCGGTGACGGTGCCGCCAGGGACGACCTGGGTGGTGTGCGTGGTGCGGCGCTGCTCGCGGTGGACGAGGCGGGCGCGGCGGATCGACTCCTCCAGGGCGGCGCGCACGGCGGGGTCGAGCTGCTCCAGCGCCTCGTCGATCGCCTCGGCCGGGACCCGGATCGAGCCGATCCGCACCCCGTCGAATTTCGCCCCCCAGTCGATCACTGCCGCGGAGCCACGATGGCGTACGTCCTCGCAGATGGGCCGCACCGTTTCCAGGGCGGCTTCCACGTCGAACTCGGCACGGGGCAGCAGGTCGCGCAGGGCGCCGCCCTCGGGGAGGGCATCGCCGCGCAGATCGATTCGAGAGATCACCTCCCAATTCTCTCAGACCGCTCCAGAGCCCCGGACGCCCGTATCACTGGCTGATACATGCCCTCGCTGTCACGGCTGACTATTAGCGTTCATTCGGTCACTCAGAGGGAATAACGGGACTACGGACCGACCCCCGATGTGCTGGTCGGCCCAAGGCTCCGAGTGAAAGGGGCGTCGGTGACCGAACCGCACGACGGGGATTTTCCGGACGACCTCAGCGCGGCCGAGCTGGGCATGTGGCAGTCGTTCAGGAACGGGACCACCTACGATCTGCGCGCCCGTGACGCGGCCCTCAACGATCCGTTCGCCCCGCTCGCCTGGGGCCTGGAACGCAGTGTGGACGCCCGGGTAGTCGCCCGGCTGCTGCTGAGCGGCCCCAAGGCCAGGCCCGGCCGGGTGGCCGCGCTGAAGCTCCGGGGCGTACGGATCACCGGAAAGCTGGATCTCGCGGGCGGCCGGGTGGAGCCGTACGTGGAGCTGACCGACTGCCGATTCGAGCAGGAAGTGGTGCTCCCCGAGTGCCACTTCACGACCTTGCGGATGGTCGGGTGCGCGATGCCCCGGCTGGACGCGGCCCGGCTGCGCACCGAGGGCGATCTCCATCTGCCGCGCTGCCGGGTGGAACGCGGCATCCGGCTCACGGACGCGCAGATCGGCACGGATCTGCTGCTCAACCAGATCGGCATCGGGCCCGACCGGCAGGGCCGGGCGTTCATCGGTGACGGGCTCACCGTCGCCCAGGACCTCCAGGCGGAGATGATCGAGACGCTCGGCGAGCTGAGCCTGCGCGGGGCGAAGGTGGGCGGTTCGCTGAGTCTGCGCGGCAGCCGGCTCCGGGCCACCCAGGGGCTCCGCGCGCTGAACGCCCCGCAGCTCAGTGTGGAGCGGACGCTGTACATGAGCGAGGCCTGGGTCAGCGTGGACACCGGGAACCAGGGCAACACTCCCCCGTACGGCATCACCCTGTCCCCGACGCCCGCGCACGGCACCCGTGCACAGGTCTTCCGGTGCCGCGGCGGGGTGCGGCTGGACGACGGGCGGTTCGGGGACGCCGTCGATCTGCACAAGGCCGTCTTCGTCCTGATCGGCCACGAGGAGCTGTCGCTGCGCCGGATAGTCGCTCCGGAGCTGAGGTTCAACCCGGAGCGCCCGGCCCAGGGCCGGGTGGTGCTGAACGGGGCGAAGATCGTCACGCTGATCGACGTGTCGACCAGCTGGCCGGGTCCGGGCGGTCTGGCGATGGGCGGGTTCGTGTACGAGAACCTCGTCCCGTACGGGCACTTCCCGCTCTCCCGGCGGCTGGAGTGGGTGGCGGCGGCGACCCCGGAGTACGTGCCGGAGCCGTACGAGCGGCTGGCCACGGTGCTCCGCAACAGCGGCGAGGACGCGGACGCCCGCGAGGTGCTGCTCGCCAAGCAGCGGCGGCGCCGGGAGACCCTGCCGCCCGCCGCGAAGCTCTGGGGCTACCTCCAGGACTGGACGGTGGCGTACGGCTACCGGCCGGGGCGGGCCGCGGTGTGGATGGCGGTGCTGTGGGCGGCGGGAGCGGTGGCCTTCTCGCGCTACCAGCCGGCGTCGATCAAGGGGAACGAGCATCCGGAGTGGAACCCGGCCCTGTACGCGCTGGATCTGCTGGTGCCGGTGATCAACCTCGGCCAGGACGGCTACTGGCTGATGGAGGGCGGCTGGCAGTGGGTGGCGGCCGCGCTCATCATGCTGGGTTGGATACTGGCCACCACCGTCGCGGCAGGGGCCTCACGGCTGCTGAGCCGCAGCTGACCGGGGAGCGGCCCCGCCGCGCCCGGCCGTTGCCCCTCCACCCGCTCCACGAGCGGACGGAGGGGCAACGGGACGCGCCCCCGCAGCCGCGCCCACGCCTGGCGGACGGTCTTCCGGTTACTCCCCGAACGGCAATAATCGGCCAGATTCCGCATTTTCCTTTACTCTTTCTTGGCCATCTGCCGGGCAACCCTTTCACTCGCCACCAAAGTTTCACAGCACCCCTCTGGCGCCGCTCCCACCAGCGCTTTTCAATGGTCTGCACCATGCCTTTCCTCCGCGCTCTGCTCCGTACCGCGCGCATGGTCCGGCACACCCCGGAACTGTCGACCGGGTTGCCCGCGGACCATGCGGTGATGCTCGACGCCCCCGACGACAGACTGTCGCCCGCACTGGTCGCCGCCGCGCTCGGGGAGTACGAACCGGCCGCGAAGCTGCTCGCCACCACCAGGGACGCGGGCGAGTGGGAGAGCCGGGACCGCTACCTGAAGCGGCTCGTGGCGTTCGCCCGCAACCGGGACGGCTGGCTGGGCGACTGGCTGGCCGCCGCCCCGCACGACCCCGACGCGCTGCTCGTCAAGGCTCAGCTCGCCCTGTTGCGCGGCTGGGAGTCGCCCGCCCGCGCGGAACAGCTGCGCCAGGTGGGTCCGATGATCACGGCCGCCGCGGAGTGCGACCCGCGCGATCCGGTGCCCTGGCGCCTCGCGCTCGACCACGCCCGCGGCACCCGGGCCACGCACACCACGTTCGAGGCACTGTGGGAGCAGGCCATACAGCGCTCCACGCACCACTACGGCTGCCATGTCGCCGCCCTCCAGTACCTCTCCGCCGCCTGGTACGGCTCGCACCGCGAGTGCTTCGACTTCGCGGAGCGGGCAGCGGAGGACTCGCTGTCCAGCTCCCTGGTGCAGGCGCTGCCGCTGCGGGCGGCCTTCGCCGTGCTGACCGAGGGACCGGACGTGCGGACCACCTCGGTGCAGATCGAGCGGATCGACCGGGCCGCGGATCTGGCGATCACGCTCTCCGCCGCGTTCGCTCCGGGCGATCCGTGGCCGGCCGAGGTCCGCAACCTGCTCGCGTACGTGCTGGTCGCACGG
Source organism: Streptomyces sp. NPDC057900 (assembly GCF_042887885.1). NCBI lineage: Bacteria > Bacillati > Actinomycetota > Actinomycetes > Kitasatosporales > Streptomycetaceae > Streptomyces > Streptomyces sp. NPDC057900. Next base: position 405,675 of record NZ_JBHVOI010000005.1, on the reverse strand, counting down.
GGGCGGTGGGACGAGGCGCTGGAACAGTTCCGGCAGATCGGACCCCACGCGGCGTCGTTCCCGTGGTCCTCCGTGTCCGACGATCCGCTCGGCCGGTTCCTCGACGCACGCGACGGCACCAGGCTCCAGGTGGCGTCTGTGACGCCCTTGCGACACCGGGCCGACCGAGGACGGGCCCGCGGCCATTACGCTTGACCGTTGTGACCACCGCTCGCCTGCCTCTGTTCCCGCTGAACGCGGTGCTGTTCCCCGGCCTCGTGCTGCCGCTGAACGTCTTCGAGGAGCGTTATCGCGCCATGATGCGCGAGCTGCTGAAGACCGATGAGGACGAACCGCGCCGCTTCGCCGTGGTCGCCATCCGCGACGGCCGCGAGACCGCTCCGACGGCCACCGGAATGCCCGACCCCGGCCGCGTTCCGGCCGAGCGCGGTCCGGCGGACGGCTTCGGCCCCGATCCCGTCCAGACGTTCCACCGGGTGGGCTGTATCGCCGACGCGGCGAAGATCCGGGAGCGCTCGGACGGCAGCTTCGAGGTCCTGGCGACCGGCACCACCCGGGTCCGGCTGCTCTCGGTGGACACCGGCGGCCCGTATCTGACGGCCGAGCTCGAAGAGCTGGACGAGGATCCGGGCGAGGACGCGGGCGCGCTCGCCGAGGGCGTCCTGCGGGCCTTCCGGAGCTACCAGAAGCGGCTGGCGGGCGCGAGCGAACGCTCCCTCACCACCGGTGCGGACCTGCCCGACGACCCGGCCGTCATCTCGTACCTGGTCGCCGCGGCGGCCGTACTGGACATCCCCGCCAAGCAGCGCCTGCTCCAGGCCCCGGACACCGCGACCCGGCTCCGCGAGGAGCTGACGCTGCTGCGTTCCGAGACGGCCGTCATCCGGCACCTGCCGTCGCTGCCCGCGGTCGAGCTGACCCGGGCCCCGACCCACCCCAACTGAGCGACCGGAGGGCCACTCCCCCGTGGCGAAGAAGCCGAAGAAGCAGCCCCAGTCCGGCTCCACGCCCGCCACGGTCGCGCTGACCGCGGCCGGCACACCCTTCACGGTGCACGCCTACGAGCACGACCCGGCGGCCGCCTCCTACGGCGAGGAGGCGGCAGAGGCACTCGGCGTCTCCCCCGACCGGGTGTTCAAGACCCTGGTGGCCGATGTGGACGGCCGGCTGACGGTCGCGGTCGTCCCGGTCGCCGGTTCGCTGGACCTGAAGGCCCTGGCCACGGCCGTCGGCGGGAAGCGGGCGGCCATGGCGGACCCGGCGGCGGCGGAGCGGACCACGGGCTACGTCCTGGGCGGCATCTCCCCGCTGGGCCAGCGCAAGCGGCTGCCCACGGTGCTGGACGCGTCGGCACGGGCCCACTCCACGGTCTGCGTCTCCGCGGGGCGGCGCGGCCTGGAGGTCGAACTGTCCCCGGAAGATCTGGCGGCCCTGACGGGCGCGGTGTTCGCGCCCATCGGCCGGGGTCAGGCCTGAGCCTCCGCTACGAGCCCGTGGGCGGCACAGGCGGCTCGGGCCTCGACGGCCCGGTCTTGGGCCCGGTCTCGGGCCCGGCCCCCGACGACGGCGCGGCCCCGTACACCGGCGCCCCGCCCGGCCCGTGGTAGACCCCCCAATCCGGTTCCGGGTCCCGCGGCCCGAACATCGCCGTCAGCCCCAGGTGCACGGCCATCGCCGCCAGCGACCACGCCAGCAGCGCTCCCTTCGCGTGCAGCTCCAGCGGCGCGTCGAAGATCACGCCCTTGCCGACCTCGCGTGCGTGGGCGACCACGTCATCGGTCGGCCCGAGCCTGGTCCCCAGCTGCCACGCCAGCACGGAGCCGAGCATGCCGCCCACCGCGAGGCCCACGACGAGTACGACCCCGCCCCGCCGGTGGAAGAGGAAGGCCAGCCCCGCGGAGACCGCGCCGAACGCCAGCGCGAGCAGCGCGAACGTTCCGTCGGCCCCGATCGCCTCCTCACCCTCGCTGTCGCTCAGGAAGACGGCGGTGTTGTCGGAGATCAGCGGCACCCTGGGCGCCAGCCACAGCCACAGCAGTCCGAGCGCGACCCCGGCGACCGTCACGGCCGCGCAGACGATCCCGGCCCGGCGCAGATCCGTACGGAGATCCCGTTCCTCCTGCGACTCCAGCAGGTTCCTGAGATGGGAACCGCCGGGACCGCCCCCCTTCTGCGGCGTCTGCCACGGCTCGTGGGGCGAGGGCTGGCTCGGCGGCGTCAGAGGTGCTGTCACCGTGCCATCGTGCCAGGCGTCCCTGTGCCGCGCCTCACCGGACCGCCGCCCTGCGGTACGCCCAGGCCGCCACGGCCAGCGAGAGGACGCCCACGACGGCGCAGACGGCCAGGTCGAGGGTGACGACGGCCCAGTCGGGGTGGGCGTCGAAGGAGCGGGCGAGCGCCTCGACCCCGTAGGTGGAGGGCAGCAGATCGCGGGCCCAGCCGATCGGCTCCGGCAGCCGGTTCGCCGGGAGCACGCCCAGCAGCAGGGCGGCGGACATGCCCAGCTGCCCCAGCAGCGTGGCCAGCTCCTGCCGGGGCGCGAGCAGCCCGAGCGCGGCGCCGAGTCCGGAGAGGGCCGCGCCGGAGAGCGGGATGACGGCGACGAGCACCCACAGGTGGGCCATCGGCAGCCCGAAGAGCACGCTGCCGGCCACCGCCGTGACGATGGTGCCGGGCACGGTGAAGGAGGCGTACGCCCCGGCCGCCCCGAGCACCACGGCGGCGGGCGGCACGGGCAGCGTCGCGTAGTGGTCGAGCCCTCCGCCGGCCCGGAGCTGCCCGAAGTACTGGGCGAGCAGGTTGAGCGCGACGAAGGCGACGACCAGGACGCTGGACCCGGCCACGACGGCCCGCGCCTCCGAGCCGCCGTCGACGACCCCGCGCATCAGGACCATGATCCCGACGGACTGGAAGGTCGCCACGAAGAGCAGCGGGATGCGGGCGACCCTGGCCCGGGAGAGCTGGGCCCGGTAGACCGCCGCGAGTGAGGGGAAGAGCCCGGCCCTCGGGGCGAGCTCGGCGGCCTGCGTGCTCCGGCCGTCGGCGGAAGCGTCCCGGCCTGCCCTGTCCGACGGCCCGGAGTGGGCCGGCTGCCCGGACTGCCCGGGCACCGCCTCCGCGCGAACGATGCTCGTCACCTGGCGCTGCTCCTGTTCGGTCCCTGCCCGGCCGTACGCCCGTACCGGTCCTTGCCGGTCGCGCCGCTCGTCGCACGCGTCGCGGTCATGACTTCACCAGTCCCTTGGTCGCGCCACCGCCGAGCGCCAGATAGACATCCTCCAGGCTGGGCGTGGCCAGGGTGAAGTCGTCGAGCGCGGCGAAGGCCGCCCCGCCGGTCACCGCGGCGACCGCCGCCCGTGCCTCGTCGGGCCCGAGCCGCAGCACCCAGCGGCGTCCGGACTCCTGCGCGGACGCCCGCAGCGCGGCGACCTCCGGCACCTCCAGCGGGGCCCGTTCGCGCCACACCAGCTCCACCCTGACCTCACCGGCGACCTGCTCCTTGAGCCCGGCCGGGGTGTCGCAGGCGATGACCCTGCCCCGGTCGATGACGGCGACCCGGTCCAGGACGGTCTCCGCCTCGATGACGTTGTGGGTGACCAGCAGCACCGTCGCGCCGCGCTCGGCCCGCCGCCGGTCGACGGCCGCCCAGACGGCACGCCGGGCGACCGGGTCCATGCCGGTCGTCGGCTCGTCGAGGATGAGCACCGGCCGCTCCCCGACCAGCGCGGCCGCGACGCACGCGAGTCGCCGCTGCCCGCCGGAGAGCTTCTTCAGGGGCCGGCCTGCGAGTTCGGTGAGGCCGAGTTCGTCGAGTACGGCGTCGCGTTCGGCACGGGCGTCCCGTACCGGCAGTCCGCGCAGCCGTCCGGTGGTCTCCGCGGCGAGCGCCACCGTCAGCTCGTCCAGCGCGGTCGACTCCTGGCCGAGGTAGCCGAGCAGCCTGGCGGCCCGCTCGGGATGGCGCACGAGGTCGTGGCCGAGCATGTCGACACTGCCGGAGTCGGGCCGCATCAGCCCGGTGAGCTGCCGTACGAGGGTGGACTTGCCGGCGCCGTTGGGCCCGAGCAGTCCGAAGATCTCACCGCGCCGGACGTCGAGGCTGATGCCGTCGGTGGCGCGTACCTCTGGGGTGGCGGGCCTGCCGCGCCTGCCCCGGGCCGCCGGGTAGGTCTTGACCAGATCACGCACCGCGCACACGGTGCCGCTCGCCGTCTGCGCCTGTGCTGTGCCCGTACTCACGAGGTACGAGAGTACGGGGTCCGGGCGCCCCGATGACGCCCGGGGCCGCGACGGCGGGCCATCAACGCGGCGATCCGCGGAAGGGTTGAGCGCCCCGGCCATCGATGCGGTCTCAGTCCCCGGCAGGTGCCGCTTTCTCCGATTTCTCCGCGCGGGCCACCGGCGGGGCGTGCTTCTCGGGCGGCGGCGGCACGTGCTCCGTGGCCGCCCGTACGTCGATCTCGCGCCAGAACCCGGCCCGGATCGCGTACCGGTCGTGCTCGTCGATCTGGTCGTCCTTGTGCGCGAGCAGCCCGAACCGGGCGGCGTACCTGAGCAGTTCGCCGTCGATGCGGTGCGGGACGCGGGGGTACATGGTGGACAGCTTCTGGAGGTGGAGCGTCTCCGGCAGCCGTTCCATCCAGCGCCGGGCGAAGACCTGCCCCACCTCGAAGGGGTCGCCGCCGACCGTGGTGATGTCCTCCTCGCGGTCCGCCCAGCGCTGCTCCGCGCTGGTGATCTGGGCCAGCGTCGGGAGGGACGCGGTCTCCGGGGGCTCACCGAGGGGGCCGCCGCGCTCCACCCAGCCCCGGTCGGAGGACCAGCGCAGGGTGGCGTTGGCGGGCGGCGGGGCGGCTTGCTGGGCGGGCTGGGCGCCGGGGCCGCGCAGGGTGCCGGCGAGGTCCTTCGGGGTGGGGACGCCCCGGCCCGGGTGGCTGTGCGGGGTGTGCGGAGCGGGCTCCTCCGACGGTTCCGGCGCACCGGCTCGGGCGGCCTCCGCCTGGGCCTCCGTGGCCCGCTCCGCCGAGGCCGCGAGGGCGGCCTCCGGCAGCGGGGCGGAGAGGATCGCGGCGATCTCGGAGTTCCGCGCGGCGGGCGGCGGCGCGCACGGGCCGCCGGTCTCCTTGGCGCGTACGGCGCGGGTGATCCAGGTCCGGTCGAGCACGCGCCGCTCGTCGGCCTCCGCGACGAGGTCCTCTGACTGGTTGTAGTCGCCGTCGGCGGCCTGGACCGCCCAGAGGTGGACGGCCACGCCGTGTTCCTTGGCGGACATCAGGCCGGGCAGCAGATCGCCGTCGCCGGTCACCAGGACCACGTCGGAGCAGGCGCGGTTGCGCGCGAGTTCGGTGAGCTCGGCGTGCATCGCCGCGTCGACGCCCTTCTGTGCCCAGCGTCCGTCACTGCGGGTGAGGGCGCCCAGTCGCACCGTCACCCGTGGCATGACGCGCAGCCTGCGATGCTCGGGCTGCGGTACCCGGTCGGGGGCGCCGTCGAACCAGTAGATCCGCAGCAGCGGCTGTTCCGTGTCGGCCTCCGCCCGCTCCCTGAGCCCCTGGATCAGCGCCGCGTGGTCGACGGTGATCCGGGAACGGGCGGGCTCTCCGGCCAGCAGGCTGGCGGCCGCGCCCAGCAGGTAACCGGCGTCCACCAGGACGACGCAACGGTCCACGCGTTCCACCCTCTTCCAGGAATTCGGGAACGGGTCCACTCGGGTCAGGGGTTTTCTTCGAGTCTGCCCGACCACGCGGGGGTTAACGGGTGGAACTCGATCATCGGCGTGGCGGATCCGGAAAACGGCGCATCATACCCCCTCACTACGCACGGTAATGATCCAACATGCGATGTTTATCCGATTATGTGAATTTGATTGTGGTCCTGGCCCCGAGAGTCCCCCAAGGAGGAACACCATGGCCAAGAACAAGAACCGCAAGCAGGGCAGCCAGCAGGACCGCGCTACCGAGTCGGAGCGCGGTGCGCAGGAGGCACGGTCCACGGCTTTCGAGTCGCAGAACCAGTCTCAGACCCAGTCCCAGGGCAGCCCTGCCGATGTTGCGCGTAAGCATCAGCGGCGCTTCGGCCACAACTGACCGGACTCCTCCGGTACGGCCACCGGCCGGTAGAGCCGAGAGGGGGGGGCCGCGGGGGGGGGGGGGGGCCCCCCCCCCGGGGGGGGGGGGGGGGGGCGGCCCCCCCCCCCCCCCCCGGCCGCCCCCCCCCCCCCCCCCGCGGCGGCCGGGCGCCGCCCCCCCCCCCGACG